>CAZNFG010000076.1:0-1000 GCA_964572605.1 uncultured Eubacteriales bacterium | reverse complement strand
AGCAATATTATACGTACCTAACACAACATCAGAGACTTTATATGAAGCAAATTCTGATTGGCAAACAGCACTTGGTAGTGACTTTGCAAATAGAATAAAACCTATATTAGAATTATCTGGTGATAGCAACGTTGAAATAGACATAGATGACACATATGTTGAAGAAGGAGTAACTGTTGCAGGATATAGCAACCTTACACAAAGCGTTAATTATGAAGATTTAGGATATGAAGTAGTAGTAAATGGCAGTGTAAATCAAGGAGTTACAGGTATATATACTATTGAATATATTTTAAATTATAGCGGAGAGAGAGTAGATAGCGTAACAAGAACTATTGATGTTAAATTATTCCCATATGAAATTACAGGCAAAGATAGATATCAAACACTTCAAGAAGCATTTGATAACGCAGACAGTGGAGATACAATTAAAGTTATTGCAAATGTAACAGATCCAAGTCGTGCTGTAGTTGTAAGCGAAAAGACATTAACACTTGATGTACCTATAAATATCACTTTAACAAAAACAACATATTCTATTGATAATATAGGAAAACTTAATATAAGTGGAGATGGTACAATAACAGCAGATACTAACTTTGGTGCACTAGTATATAGCGAGGGACAATTAAATATTACAAACACGAATATAACAAAAACATCAGCTGATGGAAACACCATTATTAATAATAACGGAACATTAAATATAAACAACGCAACAATAACAAAAGAAAATACTGGTTGGGCAATTGAAACTCGTGGAACAACTAATATAACTGGAGGATCAGTAGCAAGTGAGAATTCACAAACAATATACAATAGTGCAGGAACATTAACAATAAATAACGCAACGATAACATGTCAGAATTCAAACACGCTTCAAAATGGAAGTGCAGAAAGTATTATAGTGCTAAATAGTGGAACAAAAATATATAACACAAATACAGGTAACTGTATAGAAGACACTAATGGTGGAGAAGTAACCATTAATGGAGCAACA
>CAZNFG010000075.1:0-1057 GCA_964572605.1 uncultured Eubacteriales bacterium | reverse complement strand
ACAACTTCATTAAGAATCGATATCGAGGTAAATTGACAATATCTCTTTTGGTCGCGTACGGTTCAAACTGGGTTAACATTAATTGTTCATCAATAGGGCTCGCGGTTCTAAAACAAATCACGGTTCCAGTATTAGCCAAAATTACATTAACAATATTTCGATCTTCTTGTTGTGATGTTGATTGCTCAGCAATTGTAAGTCTTAATCCAAATTTACGACCACCTGAAAGTAATTTAATAAATGATGACGTCGCAAAGTTTTGAAACTCATCAATAAAAAGATAAAAGGGGATTCGATTATCTTTATTAGTCCTAACTCGCCTCATCGCTGCTTGTTGGATTTTAGTAATAATCGTAGTTCCTAATAATTGCGATGTATCTTCTCCCAATTTTCCTTCAGCCAGATTACAAATTAAAATTTTTTGTTTATCTAAAATTTGGTCAAAATTAATAGTAGATTTTGGTTGTTCTAGAATTCTTTTAGCAGTAGGCGAGAATAAAAACCGACCAATTTTTGCTGTCACTCCAGAAACCATTTTAACTACTTGGTAACTTCCAGCTCTCCCAAATTCATTTTTCCAAAATTTCTTTAAGTTTTCATCTTCTAAATCTCGAGTTACCTTCTTTTGATATTTAGGATTGTTTAATAGTTCATAAACTGTAAATATTGTCGAATTTGGAATTGTAAACGCCGTATAAATTGCGTTTCTTAAAATATATTCAATTCGATGTGAATCAGTATTTTCATCTTTACTAAAGACTCTTCTAAATATCGAAATTACTCCCTCGCACACCAACTCTTTTTCTTGTTCCAAATCATCTCCCGTTAACCCTTGGGTTAGTTCTAATAGATTTAATCCAATTGGATAAGCTAAATCGTTGGGGTTAAAGTAAACACAATCATTAAATCTTTTTTCTGGAATTGTATTAAGCAAGTCTTCAGCCAAATCCCCATGAGGGTCAAGCATGGCTATCCCTCTACCTTTGTTAATATCATCTTTAGCCATATGAAACATAATGGTTGATTTACCACTACCCGTTTGTCCTAAAATGTAGAC
>CAZNFG010000074.1:0-1076 GCA_964572605.1 uncultured Eubacteriales bacterium | reverse complement strand
TCTTCTAGATCTGGTGGTCCATATAAACAACATCATTTGTTGTATCAGTATTTATTAAATGATAGATATAATGTTGTTCATTGGTCCGGTCTTTGGAAGTGGATTTTGCTCCATTTTGTTTATGGAAAAAATATCAGAGTTTTAACTAATGTTCCATTCATTTTTAGGTTTAAAAAAGATGGTTATTTTTTGAATATCCATGGAAATTATAATTTGGAGAAGAGCATAAAGAATCCTTTGGGTTATTTTTATGAAATTAATACACGATGGGCAAAAAAGGTTATTCTGCCTAATTTATTCTTGAAAAAGGTTTTGAAAAAAGACACGGCGATAATAATTTCTAATTTTGTTGAAGAAATAGTCTCACCTAAAATTACAAAAACAGAGGAAGAAATCAAACTGGTTACAGTGACAAATTTTAATTTTAAAGATAAGGCTATGGGGATTGCTAATATTGCCAAGTCATTGTCTCTATTAAAGATAAAAGAAAGGTTAACTTTGAATGTTTATGGAGATGGTAGCTTTTTGAATGAGGTTCAGTCTAAATGTCAGAACATTGAGTTATCTGGAAATATTAAGATTAACTTTTGTGGTTACTCAAAAAATATTATTAATGAATTATCGAAGTCTAATATTTTTGTATATTGGTCAAATCTGGATGTTTCGCCAGTTTGTTTGACAGAGGCAATGGCTTGTGGGTTACCAATAATTATTAATAATTATTCACCATTTAATGAATGTATCCCAAAAGATAATTTGTTTTGTAGTGATGAAAAAGAGTTTTCTGTTGGAATAGAAAGATTAACTTCAGATATAAGAGTCAGAAATAAAATTGGACTAGAGAATCAATTATTTTATAAAAAAATGACTTTAGCTAACAAGATGATATTAAACGATTGGAAGAATATTCTAGGGTTAGATGTTGTTTCAAATAGATGAAAAATAAACCATTAGTTTCAATTGTTGTTCCAGCTTACAATACAGGTAAATATTTGGAAGAATGTTTATCAAGTGTTTGCAAGCAGACATACAAAAATATAGAAATAATTGTCGTTAATGATGGCTCATCTGACAAT
>CAZNFG010000073.1:0-1086 GCA_964572605.1 uncultured Eubacteriales bacterium | reverse complement strand
TCCAATCGAACTCGGATATAGCTGGTTCTCCTCGAAATAGCTTTAGGGCTAGCCTTGAAGAATAAGATATGCAGGTAGAGCACTGAATGTGTAAGGGGCCAAACTAGGTTACCAAGCACTATCAAACTCCGAATGGCATATCGTTAGCTTCAGGAGTCAGAAAGTGGGAGCAAAGTTCCATTTTCAAAAGGGAAAAAGCCCAGATCGTCAATTAAGGTCCCCAAGTATAACTAAGTGGAAAAGGATGTGATTATGCAAAGACAGCCAGGATGTTGGCTTAGAAGCAGCCACTCATTCAAAGAGTGCGTAATAGCTCACTGGTCGAGTGAAATTGCGCCGAAGATTACCGGGGCTAAGTTATACACCGAAATTGCGGATTGAAGTACATTTAACCAAATTACTTTATGTGTTGTAAGAAACGAAGCAAAAAGAGGTTCGAATATTCGAACAGGCAAAAGCAAAGTTAAGAATGAAAAAGAAAAAAAACAAATAATAAAGTAATTTAGTTAAGTGTACTTCAGTGGTAGAGGAGCATTCTGTTGTAGGACGAAACATGACCGAGAGGACATGTGGACGAAGCAGAAGAGAGAATGCTGGAATAAGTAGCGAGAGCAAGGTGAGAATCCTTGCCGTCGAAAATCTAAGGTTTCTTGGGGAAGGTTCGTCCGCCCAAGGTAAGTCGGGACCTAAGGCGAGGCCGAAAGGCGTAGTCGATGGACAGCAGGTAGAAATTCCTGCACTGTATATATATGATATAAAGCGTTAACTGACGCAGGAGAGGAAACTAATCGAGGAAGAGGAAAGACTCGAGCCGCAAGGCATAGTGAAAATAAACACGAAGTAGTTGTAATCACACTGACAAGAAAAGGTTAGAGAGCAAGTATATAAATACCCGTACCGCAAACCGACACAGGTAGATGAGGAGAGGATCCTAAGACGAACGAGAGAAGCATTGTTAAGGAACTCGGCAAACTAACCCCGTAACTTAGGGAGAAGGGGTGCCTATTTAACAATAGGTCGCAGAGAAAAGTCCCAAGCAACTGTTTAACAAAAACACAGGTTTCTGCTAAATCGAAAGATGAAGTA
>CAZNFG010000072.1:0-1126 GCA_964572605.1 uncultured Eubacteriales bacterium | reverse complement strand
AAATTATTAACCCCAACAATATTTTATTCTTCATTTTTTTGAATAATTTGAGCCAAAATTGTATTGTTTGGCTGATAAATAGTTTTGATTGTAGTAAAACCAGGAATTGGAGTTTTAGACAAATTATAATCGCCAGGAATATCTTTTAATTGAAAGAGGACAAAAGTATCACCGGGAATGGCAAACAGGCTAATTTTTTTGAGAGTATCATTTTGACTTTGCCAATTATTAATAAAATATTTTTTTTGGTCTAATTGAAACCCAGACATGTCTTCAAAAATATTAGGTTGATCTTGATCATTTAAATTTTGGTTTGGTAAAAGATGATATTTTTGATAAAAGACATAAGGTAAGAGGGAATTGTAGTGAGCATTACTGACAAAAACTCTATTGGAATTATTGGGAATATTTTTGAATATTTCTTGGTAGCCATAATTCCAAACTTCAAAAGAATCTTTGGGATAATGAACGAAATATTCGTGACTATAACCAAAAATTTCAAATATTAAAGTGAACAAAAGAAATGAAGTAAAAATCTTGACAACTTTTTTCGATGATAATAATTGAAATATACCTAAACCAATATAGTAAGAAAGGGGTAAAAGCATAAGGAAGAGTCTAGTGGCGTGATTTCCCCCATTAAAGGTAAGACAAGCAGCAATAGGTGAGATTATAAGCCAACTTAACATGAGACGATTGAGCTTTTCTTTTGGTTTTTGGGAAAATAATCCATAAACCAAAAAAGGCAGGAGAGAGACAAAGATTAAACCAAAACCTGGTATGGTGTGTCTAAAATTAGATTTATCACCAAATATAAAAAGATAAGGCAAGGAAAATGAAGAAAGATAATTTTGGATAAAAGTTTGAGACCAAGCAATTGGTTTGTTGTGAAAAATAGATTCAATATTGGGTGATGAAGCAGAGAAAGAGGTTCTTTTGATAATAATTTGATCAATTATTTCTTGATTGTGAAAAATACTGATAAGATTGAATCGATTAGCCGCAGCACCAAAAAAGATTTGATATAAAATTGGGCCGGTGATTAGACAAAAGATAATAAAAGAAATAATAAATGATTTGGGGTTTAATTTTGACTTAAAAGTAGAAAAATTAGTAAAAAATATAG
>CAZNFG010000071.1:0-1176 GCA_964572605.1 uncultured Eubacteriales bacterium | reverse complement strand
CATTTAATGTAAATATTATATGTGCTTTTTCTAATGATGTTGCATTATATTTTTCGTATGTTATTGCTGCACTATTTTCACCTATCATTGAAACATTTATTTTCTCTGTTGCTGAGTTTTCATCTATATCTGTAACTGTAAATTCATATGTTCCATTTGCCATTGCTGTATACGTAAATGTTGTTGATATTTGTTCTCCTTGTTTTACACTAGTAAATTGGCTTTGATCCATTTCGTTTCTATTTATCTTTATACTCTTAATATTTTTTAAAGTTCTTACTTTTCCTGTTATTCTCACTTCGCCTGCACTTACAAGTTCTTGAGTTAATCTTATAGTCGGTTTCATATTTACAGTTTCTAAGTATTTTAATTCTACATTATCACTAATTGTAGAGTTTCCTAATCTATCTGTTACTATTACTCTATAAATATATATTCCCTCTTTTGTTGGTTGATGCATTGTTGATGATTCACTAAGTGTAGTATTTATTGTTTCTATTGTTGTCCAATTAATTCCTGTTGTTATATATTGCCACTCATAAGAAGCTATTGTATCCTCATCACTACATTCATCAATTTTTAAAACAACCTCTTCATTTACAACGCTTCCAAACTCATCTGCATTTGTTGTTATCTTTCCGACTCTTGGTCCCGAATTATCTATTGTTATATTTATTGGTAATGTGGTTTCTATTAATCCATTGTTTGCTCTATCTATTACTTTATTTGTATCTATCTTTATTCTTATTGTTCCATCTTGCGTAATTCCAGATATTCTTATAGTAAAGAAGTATTCGCCTCCTAATGCTAAATCATATGGATTACCAGTTTGATCTGTTACCGTTACATTTTGCAAATTAATATTTCTTCCATCAACTGTTACTTCTATATCTTCTTTAGTAAATTGTTCTCTTAGTATTCCTCCCATATCTGTTATTTTGATTGGAATTTCTATTTCACTTGAGCTACTTGCAAAGGCTTCATTCATTGCCTGGTTTAAAACAATTCTTGGTTTTGTATTATCTACATACAAATCTTTTCCACCATTTCTAACAATTGCTGAAAACGAATCATTTTTGTTTGTTGAGTTATCTTCTAATATATTTGAAAAAACATTTAATCTAAAATAACCATCTCCAGTTATTCCTTTTAAAGTTAATGTGTATGCATATCTAT
>CAZNFG010000070.1:0-1206 GCA_964572605.1 uncultured Eubacteriales bacterium | reverse complement strand
ACAAGGTAGCCGTATCGGAAGGTGCGGCTGGATCACCTCCTTTCTAAGGAGAAACCTATGATTTAAAGGAAGTTTATTGTTTATTTTTGAATGTACTATTTTAGTACATTTATTATATAGAGTGGCGACTCAAATATTTTAAGAACAATTTAAGAAAAACTCTAATATATGGGCTCATAGCTCAGATGGTTAGAGCGCACGCCTGATAAGCGTGAGGTCGATGGTTCGATTCCATTTGAGCCCACCAAAGCTTCATTTAAAAGGAAACTATTAAATGAGGTACAGCACCTTGAAAAGTATATAGCAATCAAATAAACAAGTTAGATTAGGAAGAAAGCCAAATAAAAAGGGAAATCAAAAGTTAAACTTTTAAGTTGGTAACTAACAAAATCTAACTAGTAAAACAATTAACCGAAAAAAAATTAAAAGTTAAAAAAAATTAGGTTAAGCTACAAAGAGCATAGGGTGAATGCCTTGGCACTAAGAGCCGAAGAAGGACGCGATAAGCTGCGATAATCCACGAAGAGCTGCAAATAAGCCTTGAATCGTGGGAATCCGAATGGGGAAACCTAACTAGTGAGAAAAAACTAGTTGACCATACGTAAATACATAGCGTATGAGCCGGGAGACGTGGGGAACTGAAACATCTAAGTACCCACAGGAGTAGAAAGAAAAAAATCGATTTTGTGAGTAGCGGCGAGCGAAAACGAAAGAGCCCAAACCAAATGTAGAAATACAATTGGGGTTACGGACTACAATAAATGATTTAACAAGTATAGCAGAACATTCTGGGAAGAATGACCAAAGATAGTGAAAGTCTAGTATGCGAAATATGCGTTAACGTTAGTAGAATCCAGAGTACAACGAGACACGAGAAACCTCGTTGGAATTAGGGGGGACCATCCCCCAAGGCTAAATACTACTTAGTGACCGATAGTGAAGAAGTACCGTGAGGGAAAGGTGAAAAGAACCCCGGGAGGGGAGTGAAAGAGAACCTGAAACCCTATGTTTACAATCAGACAGAGCACTATATATGTGCGATGTCGTACTTTTTGTAGAACGGTCCAGCGAGTTACGGTGTGTGGCGAGGTTAAGTACTAGAAGGTACGGAGCCGAAGGGAAACCGAGTCTGAATAGGGCGTTAAGTTAGCTGTTATAGACCCGAAACCGGGTGACCTATCCATGAGCAGGTTGAAGTGGCGGTAA
>CAZNFG010000069.1:0-1272 GCA_964572605.1 uncultured Eubacteriales bacterium | reverse complement strand
CAACAACCCCATGGTAGGCGCCACGGTGGCCGTTGCTGTTGCGGTGGAAGAGGCGCTGGCGTAAGCACCAAAAACGCGATAAATAAAGCGTTTTTGAAAGCCCTCGATTGTTTTAATCGGGGGCTTTTGCTATGAAAAAACGACCGCCTTTTTGTCCACATTGCTTTTTTGACCACGTTTTGTCCACGCAAAAAAACAACAAAAAGGCGGGAGTATCATTATGGCAACAGAAATACTGATTCGGGAAAGAAAATCAGCAAAACACGGGACAACCTATGCGTATCGGTTTGAAACGGCTTCCATCGGCGGGAAACGTCAATGGATTTCAAAGAGTGGGTTTTTAAGCGCCAAAGAAGCAAAGACGGCGGGGCTTTCGGCGCTTAACGAATACAACAACTGCGGCAAGGTGGTATTTGATTCTAGTATAAGCTTTGCGGATTTTCTCGATATTTGGATTGAGCAGGAATGTAAAACAACATTAAAAAGCATAACGGTAACAGGATATCTGAAAAAGATAAAAAACCATATCAAGCCCGCGCTTGGCAAATATGCGCTGAAAAACATCAGAAAAATCGATTTGCAGAACTTCTTGAACACAATGCACGACAATGGCTATTCAAAAAACAGCGTTACCGAAACCAAAGGGATTTTAACCAAATGCCTTTCTTATGCGGCAGATGAAAAATATCTATCTGTATCTCCCGCCATCGGCGTAAAGATTCCAAAATCAGAATTTACGAAAGTGCCCACAAGAAGCGCGCCGCATTCGTATTTATCACCGGAAAAAATGGATATGATATTTAAGCGTTTCCCGCGCAGAAGCACGAGCCATATTCCCCTTTTACTTGGTTATCGTTGCGGGCTTCGTATCGGGGAAACATTCGGGCTTCTTTGGGAGGATATTGATTTTAACGCCAAAACGCTTTCGGTAAAAAGGCAGATTCAATGGAAGCAAAGTGAACGCTCCGAAGAAATAAAGAAACAGGAAAACGGCAGAAAAAGCGATGATGCGGGCTATTGGTATTTTTCAAATCCCAAATACAATTCTTTCCGCACGATTGAACTTGATGATGAACTGCTTGATATTTTGCGGCAGGAAAAAGAACAGCAGGAAGCGGCAAAAGCATATTTTAGGGAGCGTTACGCAAAATACTTTGCTGATGAACACCGAAGAATCAATACTGCGGGAGAAGGTGAGCAAATCAGCTTTGTCTGCGTCCGCGAGAACGGAATGTATACCACGCCCCGCACTTTGCAACATACTTCCTCTAT
>CAZNFG010000068.1:0-1292 GCA_964572605.1 uncultured Eubacteriales bacterium | reverse complement strand
TATATTTCTAGTTACAATTTATCTTTTTACATGAACGCTAACGTTTGGCGGTATGAAAAGTTGCCGATTGCGGGCGATTTCCTATCAAGTTCCACAAAAGTTGAAGCGGGCTACAACCCTTGAATAGCCTAACGAATCGGCAATTTTTTATACCGCGTGTTGTGTGCTGTTTTTATACTTTCATACAGTCAATAATATCCTTTAAAAGACCATTTTCTGCAAACATGGCATTGCATTCCCAAGATAAAACAATTGTTCCGTTATTAAGGTCAGAATTATTATATCTTTCAACAGTCAAATAAATAGGATTCATGTGAGCGACATGAGGCACTATAGCACTATCATCCAATTTTTTTCTTGCATTTATAGGGTCTGAAATAATGCTATTTACGATATTAAAAATGACATTACTTTCATGTTGCAATAATTCTATATTAGAATAATCAATCACATTGTTAGCATTGTTTTGTCCCTTGTATAATGTTACTAACGAATTTGAATCTATCAAGGCATAGCAAATAGTTTTTTTGTCTGGAGGAAAACTAAATGAATCCCAAAAGTTTTTTTCTATTGTAATTTTGTACCATCTTTTATTTTCTTTAATTAATTCAAGTTCCGATTCAGTTTGAAACGTTTCATCTAATATCTTTCTCTGTATTAAATCTGATACTCTACCATAAGGTATTTTTACAATTTCAGAAGGTCCACCCCAATTGAATTTGATTTTGGCTTGTTTCCTTTTAGATTCTTTATATTCTCCCATTCCTGTCATTAAACTCATCATTAATGGTTCTGGTGGAGACAAAATCTCCCATTTAATACTCTCACGGACTATTTTTATCTCTATAATCCCTTCACTCCCTTTAATGCCTTTTGAAAAAGCCACAGAATCCCGATCATTAGATACAAAAACAAATTCTCTTTCAGTATTTTCATCAATTTGAAATCCATCCCAAGAGAGAGAGTTGTTGGGTTCTGCAAGTCTACCCCAACCATCTAACATGGCTGGCACTCCATCAATATGCAAACTAGCCCAAATCCGATAATCAGAATTGTTGTTTTGAATGTGTATGGAGTAATTTTCTCCATCCACTCCAATAAAAGCATAGCCACCTGACAATGTTTTTTCTTCTCTTACTTCTGGAGAAGATGATTCAATGTAAATTTCATAATCTTTAACTTTCATAATTTAATTCTCCTTTTATTTAGTTTTTTGGTTTATTATTTAAATAGCACACAACGTCTTATTTACGCAACAAAAATACAACATTCGTAGATGCAAATCTTATTAT
>CAZNFG010000067.1:0-1306 GCA_964572605.1 uncultured Eubacteriales bacterium | reverse complement strand
ATTTAGTCCCCGTTTTCAAAATCGGGGACTAAAACAGTGAGACTCTATGGCACTCTACGATACTCTATGACACTTTATGAGATGTTTTGAATACAAACATTCTAATTCCCCCCTCGCCGCCAAAAACAATAAAAGCCAACCCCATCCGGGGAACGCCGAGTGAAGCGAGGCAATCCTCTACTTAATAGATTCAGACTTTCCAATCAGAATCTTCTAGTTCAAAAATATTGTGAACAGATTGATCAAATACTTTAGCAATCTTAAGTGCAAGAATCGTTGATAAATTATACTTCCCCATTTCAATTGCATTTATAGTTTGTCTGCTCACATTCACTAACTCAGCTAATTTAGCCTGAGTGAAATTATTCTTTGCTCTTTCTAACTTAATACTATTCTTCATCCTTGAGTTGTTTTTTGGATTTATACAACGACCAGTTAAAATGTATAATAAAGAATATTAAAATTGTAAACATATTGAATACAAAAACCCAAAGGAATTTTAGGTCATAAATGAAAAGCAATGCTAATCCTAATACCACATAATTAACATAAGTTGCCCAGACCAGTGACTCCAACCTAATCTTTGATATAAACTCATCTTCTGATTTTTCTTTGGAAAATGCGATAAATAGTAGCCCAGTCATTATGAATAACCCTACAAGTTCATTTAAAATATTATTCTTATATATTGAAAAAATTGCTGATTTTCCAAAAATGGGTTGTCCAGCAATTGCAAAAACTTTGATATTAAAAAAATTAATACCTGTTGGAGATATTAGGAATAAAACCCCAAGAGCTAAACCAATAATTAAAACAATCCAGCCAATCTTTTTGAACTGGTTTGGGAATAAATAATTTGATTTCATAATTGAATATTTAATAATCACGTACGAATGTAATATTAAAATATTACTCTGTCAAACTTACTTTACATTTTGTCGTCTATATACGACATTAAATTCTTAGTAAATTTAATGGCATAGTAACTATATACTGAGAATTAACTAATTGGCTAACATGTATGAAATACTTTCAGATCCACCTCAAAGTGATATTTGATAATTATTTTAATGAGAAGTCTTCCAAATAAATAGTATTTTAAAAAATCATGACTCCCCCTAAGTAAAATAGTATTCAATGAAGCAATATCCAAAACACCTAGCTACTCTCATAAAACGACGCCCTTATACATTTACATATTGGCTGGATTTTTGACAATCACGGCATTATAGTTGTGTATTCAATTAAATCAAACTCCTGTGCTTTTTAAGAGTTTCTTTTTAGCGTTCCCAAATTTTACATCAAT
>CAZNFG010000066.1:0-1321 GCA_964572605.1 uncultured Eubacteriales bacterium | reverse complement strand
CAGCTACATTAACTATACCGTTAAGAGTAGTTGATACGGGAGCCGGAATAGAGACATCTGAGCTAACAAAAGAAGATATAATAGTTCTTGTGAACAATGAAACAACAACATACTCAAGTAAAACAATAACATATTTATCTGAATCAAATGGAGTATATAAATATAGACTTACACTAAATGGAGTAGAAGGAAACGGACCATTAAATATAAGAATGTATATGAATAAAGTAACAGATAAAGCAGATAATTTGAGTGCTGAAGTAACACTTGACCCAACAGTATTAGTAGATAATATTAAACCAGTAGTAAGTGTAACAGATGTAGCACCTCTATATGCAAAATCTTCAATATTAGTAACAATAACTGTAAATGAAAATGGATCAGGTATGGAATTATCTGAACTAGTTAAATCAGATATAACTTTGAGAGTAGATGGTCAAACAATAACAGAAGCAAACAAAGGATTAACATGGGTAAGTACTATAAATGGAATATATACATATAGATTAACTGTAACTAATTTAACAATGACAGGAAGAGTAGAAATAGATATACCGCGGAGGAGCAGTAAGAGATAGGGCACTAAATGGAGCAGAGGCAGTATCATATGGTAAGACATCATTTCCAACAGTTGTAGATAATACAAAACCAATAATAGAAATAGGAGAGGCAAGAATTGTATCTATAACAGATGGTAAAAACTTAAGTGGAATAATAACAACAGGATATATAAATAGTGAATATAGAATTGAAATACCAATTACTATTGTGGAATTAGGTGCGGATCTTGAAAGAAATGAACTAACAATTCCAAATATAAGTTATATAGTGGGAGAAAACACTGTGGTGCCTACTGAAAGAATTATAAGTGCTGCAACAAAAACAGAACAAAGAGATTCAAGTAGAGAAATAGTTACATATAGATATGCATACACATTAACTTTAAAAGGAATAATAGGAGATGGATATTTAAGATTAAGTATCCCATCAGATATATTAGAAGACAAATCAACAAATATAAATGATGCAATAATAGTAGAGATCAAAAATGATGGTAAAAATTTATATGTAGATAATACAAAACCAAGAATTGGGTTAAGTGAGGCAATGACAGAAAACTTTGCAAGCAGTTCAACTGAAATAGAAATTCCAATCAAAATAACAGATATGGGAGCCGGAATACTAAGAGAACAATTTACTAAAGAAGATATAGATGTAACAGTTGATGGAAGAAATATTAATTTGCAAAATGTAACTGTAACAGACCAAACTGGTAATCCATATGATTTAGCATTAGGAGGCGAATACTTCTTTACTATAA
>CAZNFG010000065.1:0-1351 GCA_964572605.1 uncultured Eubacteriales bacterium | reverse complement strand
CGTTACAGAGCAATCTCAACTTCCCAATGCCCAGATTTACCGCCATAACTTTTCAAACCTGGCCGGATTCGCCGCCGTATAAATGACGGTGTGCTGAATGTTGCGGTGGCCGAGATAGTCTTGAATGAGCCGGGTATCGGCTCCTTGGTCGGCCAGGGCAAATCCGCAACCATGGCGCAGCATGTGAGGGTGAACGGGTAGGGGAAGACCGGCTTTCTCTCCATAGTTCCGAATCGCCAGCCATGCGGTAACGCGGCTGAGGGATCGGCGGCGCTCGCTTACAAAGAAAGCATCCGTATCGGCCTTCATCTTCGCACGGATCGCCAACCAAGTCTTGATAGCCCTCAACTCGTCAAGCCGCAACGGGTGGGTTGTCGATAGGCCCTTTTTCAGTCTGGCAACATGCAGCACACGACTTTCAATATCCACCTGGGACAACTTCAAGCCGCAAGCCTCCGACACGCGTAGACCGTGGCGGAACATCAGGAGCAACAAGCACCTGTCGCGGGCTGCGTTCCGGCTGTCCCTGGCGGCTTCAATAAGTTTTTCAAGCTCGCGCTCGGTAAGGTGTTTTCGTTCGCTCATAAGGATTGGCTACACCAACTCAAGGTGAAGCTTTCGACCGATAAGTGCGGCGGCACGTTGTAGCGTCTCAATTGTCACGTTGCCCTTTGCCTTCAGAATACGGTCAACCTGAGTGCGGCTTGTGTGCATCTGTTCGGCCATTTGCGTTTTGGTAATACCCTTTTTGCGCATCTCCTCGGCAATCTGCCACGAGATCACGCGCGTAACCGCCTCGGCCTTTGCAGCATCATAAATGCCTTCCTCATGCAGAAAGTCATCGAGACTTGACCCCAAGTGTTGATTATTCGTGTTCATGCAGTCACCTCTCTCATTCGCTTACGCGCTAAATCAATTTCGTCCTGTGGTGTCTTCTGTGTTTGCTTGATAAAACCGTTTACAACGACAATCTGCTGGTCATGTGTAAAAAACAATATTCGTGCAATCCGACGGCTTGGAAGTGTGCTACGAACTTCCCACAGTCCACCGCCAAGCGAACGACACAACGGCATACCCACCGGCCAGCCAACCTGTACAGTTGCAAGGTCAACCCCGATTGCCCGTCTGTCGTCAACAGGCAAACCGCGTAACCAATCTCTGACCGGTTCAGCGCCAAGCGAGGTACGATAGAAGACAACGGGGATTTCACTTAGTTTACTGGTCATCTTCAAGACTCCACAACAACAATGTACCATAAAAAGTACACAAGTACAAAGTTTTAACGCCTTCACCATTTTGTTTAATGTTTGCCTCTCCGGACAGACCGCAAACCCGCATGATTACTGAAAGG
>CAZNFG010000064.1:0-1374 GCA_964572605.1 uncultured Eubacteriales bacterium | reverse complement strand
TTGCCGTACTTACCGTAATCGTTGTGGCGCTTGCCATCGCCGCTTTTGCCACGGGCAAGAGCCTTGCCAGCGACCCCGTGGATATTGCGGCGCCAACCTCCACGCCAGAGGTAGTCTATATCGGACTTGCCGATACGCCTACGCCATCGCCCGTGCCGATTCCCATGCCGACGGCAACGCCGACAGCTTCCCCATTGGCAAGCCCAACTGCCACCGTAAAGCCCGTCACCGCAAAGCAGGGCGACACGTTCTGTACGCTCACCGTCAACGGCGCAGACATTCCCGTGCGGTACGGTGTAGAAGAAAAGACGCTTGAAAAGTCCCCGGGCTACCTCCCGTCCTCGGCTCTGCCGGGGACGGAGGGAACGTGCGCCATCTATGGACATCGCAACCGCAATCATTTCAAGGCGTTGCAAAATGCGGAGCTTGGCGACAGCATCACGGTCACGATGGCGGACGGCGCGACCTATACCTACGCCATTACTGACATCACGATATATGAAAGCACCTCAAACTGGACGCTCCCCGCGACGGAGGGCAAAACGCTTGTGCTTGTGACCTGTTATCCGTTCCAGTACAGCGGTCACGCGCCGGGGAAGTGCATTGTGACGGCTAAAATATGCGGTTGAGCTGGTAGTTTAGAATAAATGGAACTGTCATATCATTGTGCATTCCCTCTGAATGAATTACAATATTTTTACCACGAACAGGAGGCGAACGATGGGAAAACAAGAAAACATCATATTTGAAAAAGATTATGAAGGAAAACACAAGCAACAACCAACGAGTGCAGACACGAATGTATTTGATCATGCAGTTTCAAGCGGCTTCTTCAAAAGGTATAGTGATGCTTGTGATGCTCTACCAAAGGAAATAATACCCGAAAGCAAGGCAAGTTACGAAATTATGCTTTCTCGCTATGACGAAATCGCCTCAACATGGGGTGGGAAAATCCGTGGAATTGTCAACTACGAGAAATGGGAAGCGGTCATAGATGTTTATCTTCCGTTCTTCGAATTTGAAACTGAAGATGATCGCACCTTGCTTCTTGAAACCGCATTAAGAGCAGACTCGGTAACATTCCAAGTCGAGAAAGAGGGAAACATTCGTATGCACCTGTTCTTCTGCTATTTTCGTGATATAGGAGACAAAGATAAGATACTCGAAAAAACAATACGTGAGGTTGCAGAGCTAATGAGACTTCTCGAAGAAAGTGCTGCGCAAAGGAAGGAATAAGTGTATGAAAGCACTTTCGACTGGCCGCTGCCCGCAACGGGGGCAAAAGTCTCCTGCTATCCCTTTCAGTACAGCGGTCACGCGCTGGGATAGCGTGTGATGACGGCAACATAGTACAACTGAAAGCAAAGCGGGCAG
>CAZNFG010000063.1:0-1484 GCA_964572605.1 uncultured Eubacteriales bacterium | reverse complement strand
TGTGTTGGGAACAGAAAATAAATTTATTGACTATTATTGACTTGTAGTTATTTTGTGGTATAATGCGTTTACTATGAAACTATCTACTTGGGCAAAAAAGCAGGGTATCTGCTATAAAACCGCATGGCGTTGGGCATCTTCGGGTAAGATGCCCGTTCCCTGCGTAAAGACTGAAACTGGTTTATTTTTGGTCTGTGAGCCTGAAATAAAACCTTCATCACAATCGAAGGCCGGTATTTACGCGAGAGTGTCCAGCCAGCCTCAAAAGGCTGATTTAGAGAGGCAAGTGGAGCGAATCAAGCAATTTGCGTCTGCAAATGGTTACATTGTTGAAAAGGTAGTTGCAGAGATTGCTTCGGGGCTGAATGATAAGCGTAAAGGCTTATTGTCCTTACTTACAGACACGACTATTGACGTGATTATCTGCGAGCATACGGATCGATTAGCTCGTTTCGGCACAAATACAATAGAGGCCATGTTAAACGCTTATGGGCGTAAACTTATCGTGATAGACAAAACGGAATTAAATAACGATATTGTTAAAGACCTCGTTGATATCATCACCTGTTTTTGTGCAAAAATATATGGGAAACGATCAGGTAAAAACAAAGCTAAGAAACTGATTGAGCAGGTTCAAAGTGAAAATAACACGGTCGAGTAAATGTAGCCTAAAATTCGCTACAGCTAAAAAGCAACAACTCTTACATAATATCTTGCAGGAGTACGGTCGAGTTGTAAACATCTTCATCGATCGCTGGTGGTTGCACGGATGTCCTAAAAAGATGGAGTTGACTGCGGACAAGGTTCAAGTTGATACACGGCTCTCTGCAAGACTTGTGAAGCAAGCGGCAAGAGAAGCGGTCGATATGATAATGGCGGTTCGCGAGCGACATGCGACCGCGAAGAAAAACAAGGAGAAATGTAAAACCACTCCTAAAAAGCCTGTTCATCGTGGTAAAAGGATGTGTGTATCTGCGGACATTGCTAAATGGCAAGGCTCTAATGTAATGGGATTTGATGCTTGGCTGCACATTCAATCTATCGGAGACAGGATCATATTTGATATTCCGATCAAATTTCACAAGCATTATAATGAGCTGGCGGCGATTGGTAAACGTAATGAGTTTTTTATCATTACCAAAGACTATGTGCAAGTTTCGTTTGAAATTGAAGTCAACGCTAAGTTGCCTAAGGATCGCTGTATTGCAGTCGATAGCGGGATCAATGCTTTAGCGTCTGTTTCTACGGGCGAACAATACGGCAAAGAGGTAAAACAAGCCATTGAAAGAATACGCAGATGTAAGCATGGTAGTAAGGGCCAGAAACGGGCTAATAGGTCGTTAAGACATTTAATTGATTTTGTAGCTAAAAAGGTAGTCACGATAAATAATCCGACCTTGATAGTTGTAGAGCAACTTAAAAACATAACAAAAAACAGTCGTGGGCGTGGACTGAATAAAACAACACGCTACTTACTCGGTAGA
>CAZNFG010000062.1:0-1495 GCA_964572605.1 uncultured Eubacteriales bacterium | reverse complement strand
TACTTAATTTTCTAATGAGTAACTATAATGATGGGAGAAGAAAAAATTTTTACTGTCTTGCTGTTAATCTCCTAAAGTTGAAAGATTTAAGAAGTATTTTAAAAAATTTTAATAAAAGAATAGTTCAAAAGGATATAAATAGTAAAGAAAAAATTGAATTATTGGTCACGCTTTTTAAAGATAAAGCAAAAGTTAATAATATTGAATTTAAATTAAGAAAATAAGAGGTGCCTTATGTGGATTTATTTTTTAATAGGATTATTTTTTATTTTATTAGGAACTTTAATATATGTTTTTAAGTGGTACTTTTTAATATCTGGATATAATACTATGTCAAAAGAAAGAAAAGAAAAAGTAAATGTAAAGGCACTAAGCAAATTGATAGGATACTATTGTTTTTCTAATGGAATTATGTTTATGCTAGCTGAAATTTTGTATGATCTAAATATAGAAAAGAGTGTTGCTATTAGTGAAATATTTTTTGCTATTTCA
Source organism: uncultured Eubacteriales bacterium (assembly GCA_964572605.1). Lineage (GTDB taxonomy): Bacteria > Bacillota > Clostridia > TANB77 > UBA1234 > UBA1234. Next base: position 1,003 of record CAZNFG010000062.1, on the reverse strand, counting down.
ACAATTTATTTATTAGTTAAAGCACAAACGTATGATGGAAATATTTTTGACGAGAATGGCAAAATTCGTAAAGGAGCAGGTAAACAATTTACTATTCCTGCAACAATATCCGGAGTTGCACTTTTAGCTGTTGCCGTATTAGTTTTCTTTTCAATACAACCTACTAAAGTTTCTTATTTAGATAATGGATTACAAATACAAGGTATGTATGGTGAAATATATAATTGGGAGTCAATTGATGATCTAAAGCTATTAGAAAATTTACCTAAAATATTAATACGTACTAATGGTTCAGCTTTAGGTAATTTTTTAAGAGGACACTTTTATATAGAAGAATATAAAGATGCAAAATTATTTATAAATACTAAAGTACCATCGTTTATATATTTTAAATACAATGGTGATGATATTATTTTTAATCTGCAAAATGTAGAAGAAACGAAGCAAGCATACGAAAAAATTTTACAAGAGTATAATATCGCTAGGAGGATATATGAAAACTGAAAGAAAATATTCAAAAGTAATTGTATCAGAAAAAGGAAAGAGACATGCAGATACAGGGCATCCATGGGTATATGATAATGATATAGTAGAATATATTGGTAAATATGAAAATGGTGATATTGTAGATGTACTAGGACCTAAAGATAAGTATTTAGGTTCTGGTTTTATAAATAATAATTCAAAAATTAGAGTAAGAATAATATCAAGAAATGCAAATGATACCTTTGATGAAACATTTTTCGAAAGACGCTTAAGATATGCATTTGATTTTAGAAAGACTGTAATGGGAGAAGAAGATTATAAATGCTGCAGATTAATATTTGGGGAAGCAGATCAATTTCCAGGTTTAACTGTAGACAGATTAAATGATATTATAGTAACACAAACATTATCATTGGGTATTGAAAAAATAAAACCAATGCTATTTAAATTGATATATAAAATTCTAAAAGAAGATGGACAAGACATAATTGGTATATATGAAAGAAATGATGTAGCT
>CAZNFG010000061.1:0-1538 GCA_964572605.1 uncultured Eubacteriales bacterium | reverse complement strand
GAAGAAACTCTGTTAAAATAAATTTGAAACATAAATAACGGAGGTTCTTCATATGAAAATTTTAACATACATTACTGAAATATTAAAGAAAAATTTTAACAAAGCTCTTGAAAACTATTTCCCAAGTATTATGTCTGCTATTGATAAACCCTATAGTATTAAGGCTTACCAACAATTCTTTGAAGACTTTGACAAATTTACCACTGATTTAAATAAAGAGTCATACGAAGCTCTTATACACTCACTAGATGAAGAATTTATGAGAAGTGATGCAAGAAAGAAAAAATATGATTCTAAAGGTTTTGTTAAACCAAAACCTCTTCTTACTAAATTTGGTTATATTAAGTTTAAAAGAAGAAGATATATAGATAAAGTAACGGGTGAATCATATTTATTTATAGATAGATTCTTAGGACTTGCTAAATATTCTAGAATGGATCCATTTGTTATTTCTGACTTAGTATATGAATCTACCATTAATTCTTACTCTAAAGCTGGTAAAATAGTTTCTAATTCTATAGGTAATAAAGTTAAATATAATGATGATATTAATAAGGATATTTTAAGCAGAGCTACTACTAGAAATGTTGTACTAAAAGCTAGTAAAATAATGAATGAAAACGAAAATGATACTTATAAAGAAACTGAAGAACTAAATATTATGCTTGATGAAAAATTTGTAGGTTCACAGTTTAACAATAATAAAGATCACATGATAAAATCTGCAGTAGTGTTTGAAGGATATAGAAAAGAATATAAAAATAGAATAAGACTTACAGGTAAGAAAGTATTTGGCTCTATAGAAAACGATTTATTACTTACTGTAACGGATTATATTTATTATAATTATGATACTGATAAACTTAAAAAAATTAATTTTATGGGTGATGGTGCTTCCTGGATTAAAGCATTCTCAAATGATAGTTTATTTAAATATCATAAGGATTTGAAAATTAATTTTGCTTTAGACCACTATCATTTCGCTCAAGCAATTCAAAGGATTACTACAAATAAATATAAAGACTCACACGCTGAAATACTTAAAGATTATGTTATTCATAATATGAAAAAAGAATTTAAAAGTGTTGTAACAAGTTTAATAACATTAAATGAATCACGCGAAGAAACAATTAATACTAATATGGAATACATCTTAGGTAACTGGGAAAGTATTCAAAATACATTTCATAAAACTAAATATAAATGTTCTATGGAATCTAATATATCACATGTATTCGCTGATATATTCACATCTCGACCTAAAGCATATTCTAAAGAAGGATTAAAAGGCCTTTTAAATATAAGACTTTTAAAAATTAATGGATATGATTTAAAAAAATTATACTTCGATTCTTTATTTACCAAATCTAAAGAAGAAAAAGAAATAATATTAGATAATAAAATTAATATTAAGAGAAATATTAACAATGATAAATATATAAATTACATATCTAATTCAATTGATATTCCTAATCATCATCTCAAAGAAAACATAGAGATTTCACTCTATGCTACACCATAAAATATATAATAAACAA
>CAZNFG010000060.1:0-1562 GCA_964572605.1 uncultured Eubacteriales bacterium | reverse complement strand
TGATTATCAAATTTAATTCTGAAAATTAACTGAAAATGGGTAAATAAATAATAAAAGTGGTGCCAACATTAAGCTTGCTTTTAACTTCGATTTTACCCCGATGAAGCTTGATAATATTTTGGGCAATAGAGAGTCCGAGCCCATAGCCATCATTTACTCCTTTAGTTCGGGCGTTGTCGGCTTGATAGAAACGATTAAAAATTTTGGGCAAATCCTCTTTGCTAATACCAATACCTTGATCAATAATTTTTACAACCGCTTGATTGTTTTTTATTTTTGAATTTAATTTAATTTGACTATTAGGGTGGCTATATTTGATGGCATTGTCGATAAAAACAATAAACATTTCAACTAATTTATCAAAATTACCTTTAATTTTGACAGCTGAAATTTGATTGACGATTTTGATATTTTTAGATTTAATTTTGGGGTTTAACTGATTTAGAGATTCAGAAATTATTTTTTTTAAAGACAAACTTTGAAAATTAATATGAGATTGAGTGTCTTCAAAGCGACTTATTTCTAAGAGAGAATCAGATAGTTTTTTGAGTTTATTGGTTTGGTCAATTCCAGATTTAATAACTTCTTTTGATTCGATTAAGGATAATTTTGGATCACGAAGAGAGACCTCAAAGAGTGATTTGAGAGCCGTTAAGGGGGTACGGAGTTCATGCGAGGCATCGGAAATAAAACGTTTTTGGTCTTCGGTGGCTTTTTGGATAGGAGAAAGAGTCTTACTGGCCAAAAAATAGGACAAACTTCCAGAGACAGTTAAAATTATCCCGTTTATCAATAAAAGATTTAAAAAAAGACGGCGGCGGCTTTCAGCAAGTAGGTCGTTATCAATAAATATAATTGGTCGGGAATTTGGAGGAAGATCGAGGCGTCGTTCAAAACGATTTCGCTGAGAAACAGCAAAACGAGTCATTTCAGTGTTGATAAGTTGATAGATTAGAGCACTAAAAGACAAGCTAATAATCATAATAATGAGTAGATACCAGGCGGTGAGTTTGAGGCGAGCGGTTTTAAACATGGAATAGAGTTTTGGAACGTTTGTGCGTTAGAGCTTTAGTAATGAATAATTAATTTGAAATTTTATAACCGAAACCACGAATGGTTTTGATGAGTTGAGGTTTGTTTTTAAACGGAATATCGATTTTTTTGCGTAAGTTTCGGATATAAACCTCGATAGTGTTGGGGAGAATATCAGACTCATAGCTCCAAACATATTGAATAATTTGATCTTTGGTAACAATTTGATTTGGGTGGCGAAGAAAAAATTCTAACAAAGAATATTCCTTGCTGGACAACCGAATTTCTTTATCCTCCCTTTTAACAACAAAACTAACAGTATCCAAAGTAAGATCGTCAATTGATAAGACTGAACCATTGGTTTTTTGAGGACGACGGCTAAGGGAGCGAATTCGAGCCAATAATTCCTCAAAAGCAAAAGGTTTGGTTATATAATCATCAGCCCCGCTATTCAAACCATTAATTTTGTCTTCAAGTTGGCTTTTGGCGGTAAGCATTAATATGGGGGTGTGGTTATTAGAGGCGCGAAG
>CAZNFG010000059.1:0-1598 GCA_964572605.1 uncultured Eubacteriales bacterium | reverse complement strand
CGGTCGCGTATCCGTTTCCACGCTCTGCCGTATCTGCGGCGTACAGCCGGGTCACGGTCGTACTTCTCGTAGCGGCTGGCTTCCTGCTTCTCATGCACCGTGCAGAACCGTCCGTCCGTGAGGTTTGGACAACCAGGGTGAGAGCAGGGGCGCTTCGGTCGTTTCGGCATTCTTTCACCTCCTTAGGGCAAACGAAAAGCCCTGCGGGATTGCTCCCACAAGGCTCTCAACCATTCTTCTCTGGCAATTATAATGATACTACAGGGCAGGGGTATCAATCTATGTCTTTAAGTATCACGTTGCCAGATGCGCTCACAAATCTCCAGTGCGGAGTTATGGAGCTTGTAGAGGTGATGAATGCTGTAGCTGAGGTCAACCGCGATCTGCTCCCATGTCATGAAGCAGAGGTAACGCTTCTCCAAAATAGTCTGGTACTCGGTGTTATCCACCCGCTTGAGCAGCGTTACGATATCGCGCTTCAAATCCACCAAAGCATCTATGTCACGGTTGATCTCTGCTTGCAGGTCAATAATCTTGCCCACAGCGTCGGCCATAGTCGACGTGCCGCGATTGGGATTACGCGGCATACCGGTGAGCGTTGAGGTGCATTTCGTCGCCAGCTCGTTAAGGGAAGCGACCTGTTCCAGCTTGGAATTGATGCGCTGGTCGAGGCGGTAAGCCTGTCCGAGATATTCCTTAATGTTCATTGAGCACCTCCTCAGGGTAGTACCGCAACAGCTTGTTCAGACGCTTCGCTTCGGTTATCTCTGCCGTCATGCCCGGCGACGGCTCCTTTCCAAACACCCAGACCTCATCACACAAGGCCAGTAGCGCCAAGCCGAACATCGTGCCGAGCTCACGCTCCGCAGCAACAGCGTCCTGCAGAATTGCCGGATATAGCAGGTGGCTTGCTACCGGGATACGTTTCTTCTGAACGGCAAACCGACAATATCCGATGGCTTTCGACACATTCGCTTCGATGTCGCCAGCGTATTTTGAGACCACATAGACCTTCGGCCTTGTCTTTATCTCGTTCTGACGTTTCCATGTGTCGCGATGATTTTGCCTGTATTCCTTCATGATCTGGCTCATGGCGGCACCCGCAGTCGGGTCGCTGTAGCCTTCACTATTCTTGTACATAGGTAACCTCCAATTCTTCAACCTCGATGTAAATCCCACACGGCTCATCCGACCAGCGCTTTTCAACCGTCTCGCGGACAACCTGTGCATCGTCCTTCCAGAAGCCGCATTTCGTCATACAGTCCTTCAGGAGTTTTTGCAGATTATCTGTATCCGGCTTTGTCACACGCCACTCGCCGTTTTTATGTCGGCCTCTGGGGAAGAGCCAAAGCGTCCGGAGCGATAATGCACCGTTCAATGCTGTGGCAGGCCTGTGCTGCGAAAGATGTCCCATCAGGAGTGCCTTCGCATCTTTTATCTCTGGCGTGTCGTAGAAGAGCGGCTTGCCCTTTACGACCTTGACTTTATGTTCCTGCGCCGTTACCGTTGGTGGATTCATTGCTATAAAGAAATTCATCGTTGAACCTCCAATCTCAGAAATCCCTTTTGCACGTCGTTCGTGTGGGAAAGGCAAGGCT
>CAZNFG010000058.1:0-1738 GCA_964572605.1 uncultured Eubacteriales bacterium | reverse complement strand
CTTTTAATTATATTCCAGACCAAAACACTTTAACAGTTTATGCTAATGATACTTTTGGGAATGAGGGAAGTGAAAGTGTAAGTTGGGATTATAAAGTCTTAGAATTATCAAGAAATTATAATACCAATGTGTATGAAACTGGAAGAGAGGAATATGAAATCAATTTAAAATCTAATAATTCTTTAACAAACATAAAAATATTATATGATTCAATGGAAATAATTTTATCAAAAATAAATGATACATTATGGAGAGGAAGTCAAAATATATTTACTTCTTTGATAGGAACAAATGATATTATTTTTGAATTTAATTATAGTGGAGAAACATTTCAATCATATGTATCTAATCAAACAGTGTATGGATTAAATTATGGATTTAATCCTACATATACTAATTCATTAAATATCACAATTAGAGATGAAGAGACAAATGATATTATTAATGATACTACATTATATTATAATAATATTGCATGGATTGGTAATGGAGAAGTAACTAAACAATTTACAGAATCAAGTTTAGAAGATGGTGAATATATGATAGGGTTTTCACCTTCAACAATTTTAGAATTAAACACAAATAATCATTTTTGGATGGATGCTCCTGGATATCAATTAAGAAATTATTATTTTGAAGATATCACATTGTATAATGGTTCATTACAAAATTACACATTTTATTTATTAGATTCAATCTCAGGATTAGTGACAAGATATAAAATAGTATCACCAATTTCTGGTAATGCGATTGAAGATGTTAAAGTAACATCATATAAAGAATCTGTGCCTAAAATATTAACAGAGATTGCGATGACAGATGCTACTGGAGTTGCTACAATGTGGCAGAATGCAGATTATTTTTATGAGATGACATTTGAAAAAGAAGGATGTGATACTAAAGTTAGTAAAATAAGACCTTCAACTAGTGATATACAAATAATAGAAATGAATTGTAAAGGTGATTTACCTGAGGAATTAACTGATGAACCTTGGGCATTTCCTGAAGACCAAAAAGATTTCAGAATATCTTTCACACCTAATACTCAAATATTATATGAAGACCTTAACAATTTTACAGGATATGTGAAAGATAAAGATTGTGAATTAGGTGATGTAGTGTTTAATATTAAGGATGAAAATGATACAATATTAAACACTACATCTTTTAATAATACATGTATTAATGATTTAAATTTAACATATAATACAACAGGAGTGAAAACAATTACATTAGAATTAATTGTTGAAAAAGATGGAGCTACATACATATTTGATAAAGTATTTCAAATCATCGGTTCTACACAATTATCAGGGATACCTAATTTATGGGATGTTATTATGATGATGCCTGATTATGATGAATTAGGATTTTCAACATCTACTAGATTCTTTTTAGGTTTAATAATATTGTTTTTACTATTATCATATTTATCAACAATTGAAGGATTTAAAAGTGAAGGTATTGGAACATTAATATTTATACCATTTTATGTTTTAATATTAAGTGTTCTTGGTTGGTTTTCTTTACCAGTAACAAGTTTCACATTAATAAATAAATATGGATTATTCATTATAACATTAATTACAGTAGGAGGAGTATTAGCTATCAAAACTAATAATTAAAAAATGAGAGCATCATATTTATTTATCACATTATTTATTTTGACAGGATTAGTTTTACTTTTCACTGACACTCCAGAATCTACATTTCCTCCAGTTGTAGCAACATTGATGGG
>CAZNFG010000057.1:0-1740 GCA_964572605.1 uncultured Eubacteriales bacterium | reverse complement strand
GTCATATTTTATGTCAACAATATTATTCATGGTTATTCAGTTTTCTTTTAGTGATAAAATAGCAAATAAAAAACGTATTATATTAAATATATTCCATATCTCTATTGCATAAATAAATAAAAGTATTACCTTTGCCCCCAAGTTCATCCTTCATTCGAAGGAAAGAAATCGAGAAACGCTGGGCCATAGATGCTCTGCGTTTTTTGCTTTTAATATACTTCCTTTTCTCTCCTTTTATATTTATTCATCATTTTATTTCTTTTAGCATCTTTTCCTATCAAATAGTATGCTGTTAATAAATAGTAAGCAGAAATTTTCCTTAAAGGCTCTAGAACAATTACATACTTTTCGTCCATATCATATATATACGTTCTTAAACCCTCTGGTTCTTTAACTGAAAAATGAAGAACTCTATCTTGTTTCTTCACATCTAAATGAAACTTAACCCAATGCAATCGGCTGGCTCTTTCAAAATCATAGGCCCGATGCTTGGTATCATGATCAATCATAACTGTTGTTAGATGCGAAAATAAAATTTCAATCTTTAATTCTCCCTCAACAGGTGTAGGATGGATTGGTTTATTTAAAAAACACAATTCAGGATTATTTCTTATATCACGGTCAAAAATAAGCATTAATGATTTTTTTCTGGATGATTCATCCATTCCTATAATATCAAGAAGCTCATTATATGTTTTAGTAAGATTTATAGGCATAACTATCGTAATTCAATAAAAAATAAGTTTAACTTTTTTGAATAATTTGTTGCACTCAAATCCAGAGCTGCATGACTCTTAATCCTATCTATTACAATTACTTTTGCAGCATTTGCCTTGAGTTCATCGTTATTTGAATAAGAAACAGCACCCATAAGGAAATCAGCCAATTGTAATAATAAACTTTCCTCCGAACGGATGTTTTGTATATTTCTGAAAACACCATATTTAACATTCAAAATATCCTTTAGCTTGTTAACTTTGTAGGCACTTAAAGTATCCTTAACATCAAGAAAAACATTATAATTATATAGTGTATCAATATTCTTGTTAAGAAGATAATAATACATTTTATAATAGAAATCATCGTAAGTAGAGCCAAAATCCTCACACTTAATCTTGGATTTTTCAATTCCAATAGCCCTGAACTTCAAATCAGTAGCAAAAAAGTAATCTACTAAATCAAGATAAAAACGTAGTTTAGAGTTTGATACAGATGTCCATTTAATTTCTGCGTAGAAATTGTGTTTTTTCTTTAATTGCTTTATCTGTTCCGTATGTAATTTTACTTGATTATATGCAGAGCTAACTGATCCCAAAAACATAAACTTTTTGTGATCATGCTCAATATGACAACTTTCATCGCAATAAATATTGAACGTTTTACTCATATTATTTATTTATAAGTTGATTATTGGTTGATTTTCTTAGTAAGATAATTTATAAATGCACTACAGGAAACTAGCATAAATATGGCTTCGTCTGCTGTGGGAGCATTCGTATCATCCATTAAAGCGTGACGAATACCTGTAGTTTCTTCTCTTATTATTACTTTGGATGGTGTCACATAACCATATCTTTCTGAAAATCTTGCCATGGTTTTATTTTTTTGTGGTCATTTTTTCGTATAGTTTGAAGAGGTGCTCCAGGCGTTCTTCGTCGGAGGTGAAAGGTTCTTTACGATAACAGCTTTCTACTATGAGGTCCAGCGTATGATGTGCAGCACGAAGATCTGCCGGCATCT
>CAZNFG010000056.1:0-1826 GCA_964572605.1 uncultured Eubacteriales bacterium | reverse complement strand
GCCGATTTTTGTTTTGAAGTTTGCTCCATATTCGCAATTATCTGTTACAACTAAACAATTGGATGTGTTAGGTACGTATGTCATAGCAAATGTACCTACTGTTTTTGTTGACCAATCAACATTACCTATATTTATTGTTGATAAGTTTGTACATTCAGATAAGAAATAAGTTCCAATTGATGTTACATTACTTAATGGTGATAAGTCAATTGATGTTAAACCAGTACAAGCTGATAAGAATTGATCATTTAATGATGTAATGTTACTTAATGGTGATAAGTCAACTGAAGTTAAACTTGAACAATATTGTAAGAACCCAAAATCAATTGATGTTACATTAACAAATGCGGATAAATCAATTGAGGTTAAACTTATACAATAATATAAGAAGCTGTTGCCTACTGATGTTACATTACTTAATGCTGATAAGTCAACTGAGGTTAAACTTATACATTGTGATAAGAAATAATTACCTATTGATGTTACATTACTTAATGCTGATAAGTTAACTGAGGTTAAACTTAAACCTTGTGATAAGAAATCATTACCTATTGATGTTACATTACTAAATGATGATAAGTCAACTGAAGTTAAACTTGCACAACCATGTAAGAAGCTGTTGTCTACTGATGTTACATTACTAAATGATGATAAGTCAACTGAAGTTAAACTTGAACAACCATATAAGAAGCTATTATCAATAGTTGTTAATGAAGTATTACCCGATAAGTCAAGAGATTCTAAACTTGAACAGTTCGAACAGAAGTAACTTCCTAAAGACGTTAATAATGAATTGTTTGTAAGTTTAACAGTTTTAATATTAGCTTTATTTTTTAAAAAACCGTCAGATGAACTGTTGATTAATTGTGTTAACTTACTATTTGTTAGTTCAAAATATTCTATATTGTCGCTGTTTGCTAAAAAATCAGAATTAAAATCAAGCGAATTGAGATTAGGTGAATTGATTTTAACGCTCTTTAAGTTAGAACAGTTTTTCATAAAATATGGTGATACGGTTGTCAGACTTGGTAATGATATGTCAATTGAAGTTAAACTTGAACAACCTTCCATAAAACTTCCAGAACTATCACCTTCAATAGTTGTTACATTACTTAATGGTGATAAGTCAACTGAAGTTAAACTTGAACAACCGTACAAGAAATAAGTATCAATTGATGTTATATTACTTAATCCTGATAAGTCAACTGAGGTTAAACTTGAACAACCGTACAAGAAATAAGTATCAATTGATGTTACATTACTAAATGGTGATAAGTCAACTGAAGTTAAACTTGAACAACTTGACAAGAAGTTGGTACCAATTGATGTTACATTTGCTAAACCTAATAAACTAATTGTTTCAATATTATCCATATAAGAACAAAAACCATCTGGTAATGAAGTTACCGTAAGATAAGAATCCCCAAAATCAATATGCTTGATGTCACCAGGGTTTACCGGTTGACTGTTTATAATATAATTATCCTGTACAATATTAGTAACAGGTGTATTAGTCGCATTGAAATAAATCAGTTCATCATTAACAAGTTGTATGTAAGAGTCATTGTCAACAGGTTCTGAGCCCCCACCAGTTGCATAATAGTACATGTACACTTCGCAAAGTTTTTTGATTTGTGTCATTGTTTTTATGTCATTCATAATTAATTGTTTTTTATGTCATTCATAATTAATTGTTTTATTTATATATTCATTTGTCTTTTCAAAGATCATCATATATTATATATATTCACCAAGTTTTTGCGTTAGTTTCTGCGATTTTTACGAAGTTCATTATGCATAAAAAACCGCTAAGATACGAAATCAAC
>CAZNFG010000055.1:702-1853 GCA_964572605.1 uncultured Eubacteriales bacterium | reverse complement strand
GTGAACTACGCCCAGCTCGCGCAGGGCGCTTCCTGCGAGTGTAATGTACCGTGAAGATACACACCTGTTTTTCGCAGATTATCAACAAACTGTTGATAGCCAGTCCACTTGGCATTTTGTGATAGGAACCGTACCATAATATTCACCGCACTGTTACAGTCACGATCAATTACGTTTCCACAATCACATCGCATAACTCTATTTGATAATGGCATATTATGCAATTCTCCACAACAGCAACACATCTTTGACGTATACCGTTCATCGATTTTTATTACCATCTTACCTGCAAGAGTTGCCTTGTAGGTTAAAAATCCTATGAATCGCGACAAATAACCAGTGTTCTGTGTAGATGCGTTTATACCACTATTAGCAATCTTCGATTGAGCCATCTGTTTTACGTCTAAATCTCCAACGATAATCGTATTAGATTTAGTATTATTAACAATCTTCGCGCTCAATTTGTGCTGAAAATCTTTCATCTGATTGCTTCGCTTCTTCTCACATCTGCGTTTTACACGATTTAACATGAACCACTTTCTACTGAATTTCTTACAATGATCACGTCTTGATTGCACTTCTGCAATTGGTTTCTTCCAGTACTTATCAGGACGTTCATTATAGAATTCCATGAACTTTCCACTTGAATTAACAGCTACATGTTTGGTGATACCCAAATCAAATGCCTGATAGAATTCGTTATCGGAATACTCATGTTCTGGTTGAATTTCATGAATAATCGCAATGTAAAAGTTGTTCTTTACATCGTCATAAAAGATAACAACCTGTTTGACGTTCACGAACGTCAACCCAAGTGGTAACTCAAATTCCATCGGTACTGATTTGTCATAGTACTGTGAAAACCTAATTTTGTTTTCATAGATTTTGAAACCACTCTGGTTATACGTCATTGTACAGAAATTACGCCTACTCTTGAAACTCGGTGGATTTGCATCTTCATGACCGTTCTTTCGAAGTGCAAAGAAAGAACGATAATCGTTATCCAATGATTTCAGAGTTGTTTGTAATACTTTCGAGTATACGGATTTATACCGTGGATACTTTTTCTTGATCTCTGGTAACTGGTTAGCTTGTTCAACGTAACCAATGAATGTACGTTCGTTTTTCTCTCTCTGAAGATTATCTTGGTA
>CAZNFG010000055.1:0-692 GCA_964572605.1 uncultured Eubacteriales bacterium | reverse complement strand
TCAGAAAGTGCGAAATTATAGATTAATCTACAGTTGTTAGATAACTGCCATAACACATGCTCCTGTTCAGGGGTAACATTGATCTTAATCTTTGTCGCAATGTGCATGACGTTTTACCTCTTGGTTATCAACATACTGTTTCAGTACGTTGAGAGTCACCTGTCCAGTAGTTGCAAGGAAATAAGATCGTGACCAAAATGCATCGTTCCAAAGCACTTCTTTAACTTCAGGGAAATTCCGCCTAATTTCTCTTGACGAAATCGTTTTGATAGCATTAATATACTTCGGAATATCGAGTGTTGGTTTGCTCTTGAAAATCATATGAAAATGATCAACATCACATTCAATGTTGAGTACTTCAACTTCAAACGTGACCGATATTTCTCTGATTTTCATCTTTAGAAGATCGCAAATGCGATCATCTGACAATACATCTCTTCGATATTTAACACACTGTACGAAGTGATACTGTAGTGAATATACCGAATGTGCTCCTTTGTCAAGATCATATCGCATAGTTCTTATTTATTTTCACACACTATAAATATATCGATCAATTCAATGACGAAGGGGTTCCGCTCTCATCTCCCCGCTTGCGCAGGGAGTCTTCCCGCTCCACCCCTTCAACCCCGCAAAGATAAATATCAAGATAACGTGGTCGATCCAACGATATCAGATGGTATACTGGACAA
>CAZNFG010000054.1:0-1880 GCA_964572605.1 uncultured Eubacteriales bacterium | reverse complement strand
GGTTCTCGAATTTCTAGTGTGAAGTAGTTTTCTTAACAAACCTAGGTAAAATAAGGAAAAAATAGAAGTTTTTAAACTAAAATTTTTAACTTCTATTTTTTATTACTTTTTTACTATTTTTTATCATTCCTAAAAATTAACAATTTAGGAAAAATTAAAATCACTATAAATTGCTTTTTTAAGAATTTTTATCTTCATTTTATTTATCTAAAATCATATATATTATATCTGTTAATTCTTCATTTATTTTTGATATGATACTTAATTCATTTAATAGTTTACTATCTACAAAATCTTCTTCAAAATCTACATCACTTTTTATCATTTTAAATACTTGTTTTAGTTTTCTTTTACTCTTTCTTAATCTATTTATTATTTGATTCATTTTTTCTTCCTCCTCCTAATTTTTTATTAAATATGTATAGTACTCTCTTCCTAAATATCTGAAAGTTTTTATATCCAAATGCATTCCTTTTTATTACTTTTATCTTATTATTTGTTCCTTCAGTAAAACCATTTGTATATCTTTTATCAATAAATGAATTTACTATATATTCTAACCAATTTTCTATAGTCTTAGCCGCATCTATAAACTCAGGTATTTCACTCTCTTTACATAAGTCTATCCAACTTGATAATTGATTTTTTACCTCTTCATATACTGCATGATTTATTATATCTAGAAATAATTCTTTTAATTGATAACCTCTTTCTAATTCGTCTGAAATTAACTTTAATTCTCTTAAAATTATTCCAGGTAGCATTTTTACCATATGACCATTTTTATATCTTTCTGTCTCTACCCACCAACTAATATCATTTCCATATTTTCTTAATAAACTTACATTCTTTTTATTTTTTAACATTTTATATTCTTTACTATTTACACCATATTCTTTTTGTAGTCTTATCCTTATTTTATCTAACGCATCCATAATATATCTGATATAATGAAATTTATCTACTATGTATTTAGCACGGGGAAACATCGCTTTTTGTACTAGTAGGTATGGTTCGTACATATCAGATATAACGAACTCGACTGAATACCTATTTTCGGTAAAACTAAAATATTGAATTAGGTATTCTTTCTTTCTATTGGGTAATATATCTAATACTTTCTTGTGTATTGGATCATTTAATATAAATGCATATTTTCCTTCTTTAGTATCTGCTTTAAATTCATCAAATGATATTACTTTTGGTAAGTTTTTTATATGTTCTGATATAGTTGATGTAGCTTCTTCTAATTCTTTTCTAACTATGTATTTAGATACATGATTTTTAATAGCTATTTTTTCTAATGTTAAATTATAATCTAATAAATCTTTTCTTATTTGAATTTTTGTAGCATTTGATATGCTACCATTTTTTGATGTTAGATTCATTTCTTCTGTAAATATTTTATTACATTTATAACAATGAAATCTTCTCTTATAAATAAGTAATTTAACTTCTTGTCCACATGCATCCAAATAGGTACTTTTTATTGGTTTTAATTTATCATGAACACTACTTGTAAATCCATTACATTCAGGACATCTTACTTTATTCCTTCTATTTGATAATTCTACTAAAACTATTCCTTCTTTTTCTTCAATACTTATAATTTTATACTCCTTTCTATTTAATCTTAATAAGACATAATATTCTTTCAAATTTCATCACCTCCAAACTTTATAAATTATCTTAAAAAGATTAAATTTTATTATATAATTTTTAATTATTTTTGAAATCAAAAAAAGCAAGATTTCTCTCACTTTTACTTCACACTAGAAATTCGAGTTTTTTTTCAATATTTCACACCAAAAATTCTAGTTTTTATTTTTTTAGCACTCAATTTATAGCATTTTTACTTCACACTAGAAATTCGAGAGCCA
>CAZNFG010000053.1:0-1898 GCA_964572605.1 uncultured Eubacteriales bacterium | reverse complement strand
ATTTATCTCGCCATACCAGAACCTTTTTTAAGGCATATCTTTTTTCAGAAGGTTTTACATAAGAAGCTCTTTTCCTAACCTCTTCGGTTATGTCTTCTTCCATGCAAAGTCTTCTAAATTTTCCAATGATATCGTCCTTGGATTCACCTTTGTTTTTCTTAACTATAATTGGCATTAATAACTAGCACCTCCTTTATTAAAGTTTCCTATTTTATCATACCTTATTAATTAGTTACGGCCTTTGTTGGACTTATTTTACCCTTTAAGCAATTGAGATAATCCAAACTATTTATTACTCCATCCTGATTGTAATCTGTAGTTTTATTGCAAAGATCTGATGTTCCTGATCCAGATTCACTTGAACTGCTTGCTTCTGGTAGAGTTACTGCCGAAGTAATTGTTGGTATGACTGTTGGTACGATTGAAGGGACGGCCACTTCTTCTTTCCCTCCAGTTTTAAAACTAAACATCATGTTAGCATTGTCATAAATATTTTCACCTGCAACAATTTTGTAATAATAGGTTTTATTTGGACGTAAATTTGTCAGCAAAACATTATGCTCTGTCACCGCTTCAACATCTTTTGCCACTAACAGTAAACTTGCCATATTGGTTCCATAGTAAATAGCTCCCTCTACCGCTTTGTCTGTGGTCCAAGAAATAGTTGCGCTACTTCCATCAGCACTTGGTGTTTCGGTTAAGTTTTGGGGCTCATAATCAGCTGTTGCTCCACTCATAAAAGTTCTTGCTACATTTAAGCCCAATACCAACAAAACAATAACTAAAATCAAAATAGCAAAAGTGATTATTGTTTTTAGATTAACTTTTCCTTTCATAGGAATTTCAAAAAAACGGCTGAAGCTAAACTAATAGCTCCAAAAATAATTAATCCAATGGTTGAACCGACAGCCCCTGTTTGAGGTAAAGTTGTTGTTTTTGCCACAGTAGTCACAACTGTTGGAGTTGGAGTTAGTGTTGGATTTGTTGTTGTTGAAGAAGAGCCTGCCGTTATCGTGTATGATCCAACACTATTAGAGGCACAACTAATTACATCATTAACGTCTGAGTTGAAAATATTTGAATCGGTTGTTGATCCATTGCTGCATGTAAACTTTAAAAAAGCAGTTCCTGTTTCTTTTGCTCGAAATGTTACAACCGCTAATTCTCCATTAATGGCAACATCATCTAAACCACTTGGATTTGTTGACACACAAGAAAATTTGAAATTTCCAGTTTTATTATCAAAATCAGGGCTAATTTCAAAAGCAAAAGGTGGATTCGCTGATTTTACGATACTTACAATTTCTAATTTTGAATTATCAAAGGTCGACCAAACATCTACTGCGCTTGATTTTTCTCCATCAGAATTCACACCAATTGAAACTTTAAATTCTGAACCATTTGTAAAACTTCCATTTATTGGAGTTAAAGTCAATCTTGGAGCTGCTACTGCAACTGCAGGTATTGCTTTAAAAGCAAAAAATAAAAAAGCAAAAAAGAAAATATTTATGGCAGTTTTTTTCATTTTATTTTATAAATAACATCTCTAACTTATTACTAGCAAAATCTAATCCTTTACTAGAAATTTTATCTACAAACATAGTAACAGAATCTCCCTCGCTATCTCCAGTACTTATTTCAAAATACCCTTCTCCTATCTTTATCGGAGTTACATCAAAAGTAAGTAAAAGTACTTCTTGATTTTTAACAAATGAAGCACCTTCTTTATCTTCAAATAGATAATTAACCGCAATTACCTTCTTTTTCTCACTTGCTTTTAAAAATGTAGGGGTTTCTAGTTCTTTAGTTGCTGACAAGTTGGAAATAGTAATCATTTCGGGATCATACTTGATATAAAGATCTAAAGCATTTAGATTACTATCTTCCATCGCTTTTAT
>CAZNFG010000052.1:0-1942 GCA_964572605.1 uncultured Eubacteriales bacterium | reverse complement strand
CCGTGCCGCCCATGATCTGCTCGATGAACGAAAGCACAAACTCGCTCTTGGCGATGAGCGGATTCTCGCTGTCGCCATAGCCGAGCGCCAAGTCCATTGCGTTGATATGGTTGGGCGAGGTCGGAGAGAGGTTGATAGCTGCGCCGCCGAGTGCATTCACAAGCGGCGTGTATTCGTTCTGCGGGTCTGCAATGATGATCTCATCGTTTGTGCCAAGAAATAGAGACACGATCTCCCGCTTGGTGAAGAACGATTTGCCCGAGCCGGACACGCCGAGAATAAAGCCATTGCCGTTGATGAGGTTTTTCCTGTTGGCAATGATAAGGTTGTGGCTGATGGCGTTCATGCCGCAGTACGTCCCGCCAATGTCCATGATTTCATGGGCGCGAAACGGCATGAGAACGGCTGTGCTTTCCGTGGTCAGCGTCCGCAGGGCGTTGATTTTGCGAAGTCCGTAGGGCAGCGCGGTATTCAGCCCGTCCATCTGCTGAAACTTCAATACCGCAAGCTGACACAGGTGTTTACGGGCGACAGACATGAGCGTTTCGGTGTCGCGGTCAAGCTGCTTTTTATTGTTTGCCGTATGCACAATGGTGACAAGCCCGAACATCATGCGTTGGTCGCGGGCAGTCAAATCGTCAAGAAACTCTTTGGCTTCTTTGCGCTGCTGTTCAAGGTCATACGGCACAACGGCTGAAAAGTTGTTATTCTGATTCTGCTTCCTTTGCCAGTTCGTGATGTTCGTTTCCACACCCAAGAGCTTATTCTCCACCTCACGCACGGCCTCATCTGTCGGGATGGGGATGATGTCGGTGGAGAAGAACAGGTTGCGGTTGAGTTCGCAAAGCTCCGCAACAAGGCTGTCCTTGATATAGGAGGCGTAGTCTTTGAGAAACAACACCCGCCCGTATTTCCTGCCCATCTTGAAATAATCCTTGCTAAACTCAAAGGTATCGGGGCAGATATAGTCACGGAACGAATTGCCGTGCCGGATCATCTGCTTGAGGTCAAGGCTGTAATTGACTTCCTCGCCTGCGCGGAAGAAGTCATGGAAGATACGCATACGCTCCACGCTGTTAAGTTCCTCGCAGGAGGACGAAAGCTGTGAAAGATGGGTAGACAGGTCAGCGCCCACACGGTTGAAATAGCTGCGGGCTTCCTCAATGTCCTTGACCGCAACGGAAACGGTAATATATCGTTCCTGCACGATGGAGTTGGAAACGTCCGTCACCTTGTCCAAGAGCATATCGTTGTATTCCTTGCGATACCCATCGTATTGGTCGCCCTGCAAGGGCAGCAGTATGGATTCCTCAAACGCCTGCTTGTTCATCTGCTTGTTGCAGATCGTAATCTTGGTCGTAGCGTTGCTGTCGAGCGCATTGAGAAGCTCCGAATAGTCAAGGAACATTGAGGTCTTGTCCTCTTTGCTTGCAATGGCATAGTTAATATCGGTGAAGCGCCAACACTTGCTGTACTTGTTCCCCACAAGCCAAATACCGTCCGTCCATATCCGTTTGGCGGGGATGACCTGCTGCACGGACTTGGGAATTTTCATGCGCTCCTTGTCCTGCTTTGTGATGCGGGAGAGTGCCTTAATCATCGCGTCTGCCTCCGTTTCTCTTTTTCTTCTTTTTCGGTTTGTCCCGATACCGCTTGTCCTGCATATCGGGCTGCCTGTTCTCAATCGCTTCCTGCATGGCGAGGTAATAGACGTTCTCACCCTCAAAGCACAGATGCTTCGGCATGAGCCATTCGGACTTGATATATGCGGCGATAAACTGCTCCGCGCTCATGCCGTTGTAGCGGATAAAGCCCATCGCGGCAAAGGGCGCTGCGCCCAAGACGCACATCCACGACACGGTTTCCGTGCCTAAAATGTTGTTCAGCCCAAAGTAGATGCCAACGGCGACGCCGATGGCGAGGATAGAAAAAACGAGCTGAC
>CAZNFG010000051.1:0-2077 GCA_964572605.1 uncultured Eubacteriales bacterium | reverse complement strand
CTCAAGTTTGGCTCAAAGAAAACTTGAAAACGACCCACTTCGCTAACGGCGATCCGATCCCTAATGTTATTGATTCCACTGCCTGGAAGGGCCTTACTACTGGTGCCTATTGTTATTATAACAATGACCCGAAGTTAGGCGAAGTCTACGGTGCTCTCTATAACTGGCATATTTCCGTTGACCCTCGTCTCCTTATTATCGGTTGGCATGTGGCTACTGATGAGGATTGGACAAAACTCATGAATACTAATGGTGGTCGTGATTTAGTCGGGGGAGCTTTGAAAGAAGTTGGAACTGTTCACTGGAAAATGCCTAATTACGGAGCTACTAATAGCACTGGATTTACCGCTTTACCAGCAGGGGCCAGGGACGGTAGTACTTTCTGCGATTTAAGTGCATTTGGTTATTTTTGGTCTTCAACCGAATATGGACCGGGAGCGCTCAGGAAAGACGTTAGATATAACGAAACATATTTTGAGAATGACGTTATAACTAATAAAATAACGGGCCTATCTTTAAGATTAGTTAAAAATTAGCTATTTAAAGAACAATAGACAAGTAATATGCATAAACCATGAAAACTCTTTGCACTTTTTTACTAGCAGTTCTTGCTTCCATAGTGTTCGCCTGCAGCAAGCCTGAACCCATTCCGGTTCTAAAGCCGTCCGTTTCTGTTCAGACAGCTACCGACATCACCCCAGTCTCCGCTACTTTGAAAGCGGCTGTTACCCCTAATTCAGAGGGAACAAGTGTGATGTTCGAATACAAGCCGGTAGCGGCGAGTAACTGGCAAATCGCCACCCTGTCTTCTAGCTATAGCGGCAAGACAAGTGTGAATGTGTCAGTAAACATTACTGGTCTTAGCTCATCTGTCGAGTACACTTATAGGGTAAGAGCGGTTAACGCTTCTGGAGCAGCGACTAGTACTACTAGTAACTTCACCACCCTAGCACCACCGGCTGTAAAACCAGTGGTAGTAATTAAAGTTGCTACTGGTATAGAAATCACTAAAGCTACTCTAGTAGCTAAAGTGGTGCCAAATGAAAATGGAACGACTGTTTCATTTGAATACAAGACGCAAGTCGCTTCGACTTGGACCGCGGTTTCTGTTTCCGGAACATTATCAGGCAAAGACAGTGTTGAAGTGACTACCGCCCTTAACAACCTAGTTGCTAATACCGATTATGTTTACAGAGTGAAAGCAACCAACGTTGCTGGCGAAACCATTAGCTCTGAATCTAAGTTCCAAACCTATGCGGTTCGTGACTATGATGGTAACTACTACCACACGGTCACTATCGGCGCTCAGACTTGGACTAAAGAAAACCTCAAGACCACCCACTTCGCTAACGGTGATCCAATTCCTAATGTTACTGATGCTACCGCTTGGACTAAACTTACTACTGGTGCCTATTGTTACTACAACAATGACCCTGAGATTGGTAAGACATACGGTGCTCTCTATAACTGGTTTGTTGCCAATGACCCTCGTGGACTTCTTGTCGGCTACCATGTGGCAACCGATACCGAATGGACAACCATGAAAGCTTATTTGGGTAACGTTATGGACGAGACCGTCGATACTTCTGGAGGCAAGCTGAAAGAAGCAGGAACTGTTCACTGGAAAGAACCTAATTTCGGTGCTACTAACAGTAGTGGATTTACTGCTTTACCAGGAGGAGCAAGACAGAGTTTGGCGGGCGCTTTTGATGGATTAACTCTTGATGCTGCTTTTTGGTCTTCTACATCTGCCGGGTTAGACGCTGCTTGGGCAAAAGCATTGTTCTATAATCGTCAGTACCTTGCAAATGATGGTGCGGCCTATAAAGAAAATGGAGCATCTCTTAGACTAATTAAAAACTAGTCTGAAAATGATATGTTTTAAGGGGTACAAACACTGTACCCCTTTTTTCTTATTCCTAGCCTGTAAAATGACGAGTAGATGTGCGATTTTTCAATATATTGACAAATTTCTCAAATAGTAGTGTAATGTAGACATAGTTAGAGTAAAAAATACTTAATAGTGGACTTGCAAATTTATTTGAGACAAAAAGTTAAGCAACATTTTTAGTAATCT
>CAZNFG010000050.1:0-2669 GCA_964572605.1 uncultured Eubacteriales bacterium | reverse complement strand
GTTGTTTATCTATCTCCTTTACAATATCATTAAAATAATTTACGAATTTATTTTCAATTTCAAAACCAATATATTTTCTATTTAAATATTTAGCACTTAATAATGTATTTCCACTTCCAGCAAATGGGTCTAAGATTAAGTCATCTTTCATACTATAAATTTTTATTAGTCTATTCATTAAAGATAAAGGAAGTTGGAAAGGATGTATTCTTCTACACGTATGATTATGTGTTTTTTTAGCATTTAAATATTTATCATAAGGATGTTTCTCATCTATTTTCCAAACTGAATATGGGACCCATTCTTTAAATTCTTCTAATGTTAAATCTGTATTTTTAAAATAATCTTTTATTTTTTGTTTATTTTTGTCAAAAATTTTAGAATTATTTATAGATAATTCTCCCTTATAAAAACTTAATATATATTCAAATCCTTTTGAAGTTCTATATCTCCCACTTAATGATGAATGATAATTTATTATATTCATTACTAATGGATTTATCTTTTTATGCCATATTCTTTGAGAAATAAGTTTCCATCCGATTTCATTCATCATATCACAAATTTTACTTATATAACACAATTCATTATATGGTTTTGTTTTTATTCCATAATCGCCATAGATTAAACAACAAAATCCGCCCTCTTTTGTTTTATTATAAATCTTTTTAAATATTTCTTTTAAGTGACTTATATATTTTTCAAAATCTTTTTCTTCTTGTATATAATCTTTTTTTCCTTCTGTATAACCATCAGAATATCCAAAGTATGGTGGAGAAGTAACTGTTAAACCAATCTCTTCTTTTATTTCTTCTATTCCTATTTTACAATCTTTATTAATCATAATAACTATCTCCTTTTTTATACCCAATCTTTTTGGGGTTGGGAGGAATGCCGTAGGAGTTGAACCCTACTCTGCCGATACCTCCGAATTTAATATAAAATATGTAATTCCAATAATAAAAGCAGTGTTATGCCCTTCAAAAGTCATTCTTCCTTTTTGGAATCTAACTTCTTTTAGAAATTTACTTGTTAAAAATTTATGATACCAATCTGTTTCTGTTTTGCTTGGGACTAATAAAACAATCGTCATCTCTCTATTTTCTTGTTGTGCTAATTCTAATTCCCTAAAACATTTAACTTCCCACTTTTTCTTTGGTAACTGATTAAATGGGGGATTAATAAAAATTGATTTAAATTTGCTCCAATCTTGTTTTAATCCATCTTGTTCTTTATTAAAATAAAAAGGTGTTCCTAAATTTCCGTTCTTTTCTGAACTTGTGCATGGGTCTAATTCAAAATGAAATTCATTATCTAATTCTTTAAATGCTTCTAATGGAGTTCTTCTGTCTTGTTCTCCACTTTGGCTTACTAATAATCTTGCTAATACTGATGTTTGTCCTTTTGTCATCTTGTTTTTGTTTTAGTTCGCAAGTCCTCCGATAACTTTTTAAAGGTTTTCTTTAGTTGATTAAAATGGCTTTCTCTTTCTGTCATAAAATTTAAGTCTTTTACAAAAATCCAAAAAATGATTGCTGAAACTACATAAGAAGCAAGGTATCCATAATAAGCAGTTTCCCCTAACCCATTAAGAATATTAATAGTTTTAGGTAAAGAAAATCCAATAACTCCTACAATAAAAGCATACATACTAAAAACTATTAATCTTGTAATACTTACTCTTTTTGGATTTTTAGTTTTATTTAATTTATGTAATCCTTTTTTAAAACAATCTAAACAAAAATATCTTGTATATGTTAAGTCATTTGCCTCTTCACATATTATATTTCTTGAATTAATTACACTTCCGCAAAAACAACAAAGATGTTTCATTCTTCTGTCTCCACAAGTTTATATTTATAACCATCTTTTTTAATAATTTTAGGAATTTCTTCTTTAATTTTGATTTCTCCGTCTAATACAAAATGTTTACAATTTCCTCTTCTTCCTTTAATACTTTTACAAAGAATATTATAATAAGCAAAACATACAGCATAATAATTAATATCTCTAGCATCAATATCCCAAGCAGTAATATTCCTAGCAGTAATATCCCTAGCATTAATATCCCCTGCAGTAATATCCCCAGCAATAATATCCCCAGCAGTAATATTCCAAGCATTAATATCTCCAGCATTAATATCCCAAGCATTAATGTTCCAAGCAGTAATATTCCAAGCATTAATATTATATTTTAGACCATCTTTACCATAAATATTACCTTTTACAATTAAATTTTCTTTAATATTCAAATTTTCAGTCATTATAAAATCTCCTTCAATTATCATTTCCAGCCCATCCTTTTTAATTTAGTTTCTAACATACTTTCAATTTGTGGTTTTTGTGAATGACATTTACTACATTCATACATTACTAAAACATCATTAGTTATTTCAGTTAGGTTTTCAATCTTATACATTTCTAAATAATTAAACTTAGTGTAGTCTTCACATTTATTACATTGCATATACTTTTGTTTCATTTTTTGTTTATTCCTCATTATCCAATAACTTTTTAGTATTATAATATAATTTTTTATAATGATTGCAATGATATTCTTCACATTTGGTTTCATCTTTTATTATTCCAAAATGCCAATGATAAGTGCAAAATGGTATGTAACTACCTTTATCATCTTTTCTAAGTAATCCTTTATGTAATTTAAGAAC
>CAZNFG010000049.1:0-2703 GCA_964572605.1 uncultured Eubacteriales bacterium | reverse complement strand
CGAAAATAATTCGAACTGATTATACCGGTGTTGCCAGAAAAACTTTGGATTGGATCGATAAACAAAGAAATGAAGAGGGGTGGTATATCTTGGAGCGGGGTTGTGATTATGAAAAAAAGACTTGTGATATTGTCTGGGATAACAAAGAAGGTAATAAGGATGGGCTAATTGCTACTTGGGCAAGATTAAATTTTTATGAACAACACAAAGACCCAAAAGATTTAGAAATTGTCAAAAAAGATATTGATATATTTTATGATAAATACAAAAACGACAATCTCAAAGATTCGCTTTGGATATGTAAAATTACCTATGAAATGGCACAATCACAACACTTAGATCAAATACAGAAAGATAAGCTAGAAAAGATTTGTTTTAATATAAAAAATAATACGCCTGTGAATGAGAGTTATCAGGAATGGTTTAAAAGTAAGTTTAATAAACTTGATAATAATGTTTTAGTTTGGAAATCATGGGATGGTTATAATTTAGCCATTCGTGGTGTTGATAATTATTTTTGTTTAGCTTCTGATTTTTTGTATAAATATAGATGGAAAAGTAATAAAAGTGACTTGGAAATGGCTATAAAGTTGTTGGGCTTAGGTAAAAAAGATTTAAAGGATCAGAAGAATGCGAATGCAGAAAATTTGTGTTTATTGGGAATTTCTAACATTGAAATGTATGAGTATGGAGAAAAAAATGGAGAAAATTTAAATTATGCTAAAGATATATTTTTAAATTTAATAAATAACGAAGAAGATAGAAAAAAATACCAGACGACTATCTGCGGACTGTTATCAAAAAAACTTTATCAAATAACAAAGGATAAAATTTTTTTGAAAGGACTAGAAAATAATAATCGATTATTAACAGATAATCTATTGGACGGAGAAACGTCTTATTCTAAAATTATTCTTGATTATGGTTTTTTTAAGACAATGAACGGTGGTTTTGATGTCCCATATAAAAATATAGTAGAAAATGGTTTGATAGTTGATTTACTAAAAGATTAAAAATAATTTATTAGTGACTGACTAAAGTTGATTGCTTTAGTAATCAAGGTGTCTTATAATAACAATTATGAACAATACTGAAATCCCAAAGTTTAGATTTAGTGATAATAGTAGTATTTCAAAAAAAGTTGGGGCTGTCGTTTTGGCTGCTGGGTTGGTGACTTCTGGGGTAAGTGTCGGAGAAGAAGTTAAGTCAGAAATTAGAATTGAAGGAGACATGCCTAGTCAAAATCCAGATTTACTCTCTAAAAGTATTGATTATAACAGGAGCGAAGTGAATGATCCTACTTCAAGCGAAATAACTGATGAATACAAACGAGAAGTTGTTAATCAGATTTTAGATTTTATGGGATCAGAAGTTGCTCCGATTCCAACAGAAAAAATCAGAAATATTTTTAATAATTGGGAAGAAGAAAACTTTGGTCCATATCGTCAAGAACTTAGAAATTTAGGAGCTGATAATGAGAAAAGGATCATATCTGGAGCTAAAGCTCTTTTTGCATATGATAGATCTGGGGAACTAGAGGTATATGGTGCTAATGATGATAAATTTCAAAATTATATTACTCGCCAGGAAATAATTGATTTTGTGCTTACAGGTAAACATGAAGATGCTATTACTGATAAAAACGGAAACGTAGTGTGGTTAATCACAGCAGACAAAAAGGCTGACAAAAAAATTAAACAAGGATTTAAAGATGCGATTGACTGGTTTGTAAAAAACGGAGCTCCTGACGTTCTTGAAAGTTCTTGTAATAACGGTCTCTGTATAATTTTTTCTTCAAATACTGTACCTGATAGAAGTGCCGCTTCAACATTTGTCAGTGAGTATGGCGTTATTTGGCAAAACATGGATAGTGAAAATATTAAAAAGATTAACTTGAGAAACATAACAATTTCCAACTTGTTTATTGAGCCTTATGGCATAAAATATCTTCAGTATTTCATATCTAATAAATATAATTATAATTTAGGTAATTGGATGGGATATTCTGAAGTTGTTAAAGGTTTAATAGCTAGTTGTGTGGGTTTTTCTTTAAATGATAAAGAAGGTATATATCAAATTTTTGCTGAAGATTTTAAATTGGGTGCTGAGGATTGGGGAAAACAGTTTTCTATTAGTGAAGCTGATGGAAAAAGACAAATTTTGGCTATGGCTGATTTTATAGATCCTATTGGATATGATAGTTTGTGGAAAGTAGAAGGTTTTAGAGAATTGGTTGATTTGACAAAAGAGAAATGATTGCATTTAGTAATGTTTTTAATATATAGTTATGTATAGATTATTTTAAAATAAAAAGTGATATTGAGTTTGTTTCTATTATTAATGTTCTTATTGTTTAATCCTAGTTTAAAGATTTTTGCTGCCGAAACTGTTTGTGAAGCTGGTGATGATTATTGTCAGACTGCGAGTAAAAGATGTGCTTGTAAGTCAGATCTCCTTTACCTTTTTTATTAGAAAATCTTCGTACGTCTTCACAGGATTCTTTGTTGAGAAAAATTTATGAGGAACTAACACGAGGCAATTTGCTTACGCCTATTGGTGCCGACAATTGGCAAGAAGTTGAGGCACTTGTAGAAGAAACCCCGAATAGTAGACCTTGGTTAAAATAAACGGGTCAATTGTTGTGTTGGGTTATTTATACTATAATCTAGTATAGATGAATTCTGTATTTAAAATTAAATTTCT
>CAZNFG010000048.1:0-2751 GCA_964572605.1 uncultured Eubacteriales bacterium | reverse complement strand
TCTTCGCATATAACAGTTTCAAGTGATTTAATTTCATTATTTATTTTACATGCCATTATTGTCTTTATATCAATGTTTATGTTATCTTTTATAAAATCAATGATTTTTTTTCCTTTTTCTATTTCATATTTATTATCTTTATAACTAATTGTTACCATTCACGATTTCTCCTTTCAAGAACCATACGTGTTCTGATACTATTTTAACTTTAACTTCACTTCCAATCAAGTCTTTTGATCCTTCAAAGTTAACTATTTTGTTATTTCTAATTCTACCAGTTAATACTTCAGCATTTGTCTTACTTTCTCCTTCAACTAGTACATTTTGAATAGTATCTACATATTTCTTATTTTCCTCTTCTGTAATACGATCTGCTATCAATTTTAATCTACTAAATCTCTCAGATTTAACTTTTTCTTCTATATGATTTGGCATTTTTTCTGCTTTAGTTCCTTTTCTTACTGAATATATAAACATAAAGACCTGTTCAAATCTTACTTTTCTTATTACATCTAAAGTATCTTCAAAATCTTCTTCACTTTCCCCAGGAAATCCGACTATAATATCAGTAGTAAGCGCTACGTCAGGTATTTTACTTTTTATTTTATTTACTAATTCTAAATATTGCTCTTTCGTATATTTTCTGTTCATATCTTTTAAAACTTTTGTACTTCCTGATTGTAATGGTAAATGAATCGCTTTAGATATACTTTGACATTCTGCTATTGCATCAATTACATCATCAGAAAAATCCTTTGGGTGTGGTGATATGAATCTTACAATCTTTAAACCTTCTATCTTATTTATATCTCTAAGAAGATTTGCAAAGCCGTATCCATCTTTTGCTTTATATGAATTAACGTTTTGTCCAAGTAAAATTATTTCTTCAAAACCTTCTTTTGCTAATTCTTCAATTTCATGCAATATATCTTCAGGTTTTCTACTTCTTTCTCTTCCTCTAGTATATGGAACAATACAATATGAACAAAAGTTATTACAACCATATGTAATTGTAACTGAAGCATTTTTATTGCTACTTCTCTTTATTGGAAGACCTTCAATAATTTCTCCATCAATATCCCATACATCTATAATGTTTTTGTTTTGCATAATTTTTTCAAGTATCATCTCTGGTAATTTATGAATATTATGTGTTCCAAATATTATATCAACCATCTTATAACTTTGTTTTATCTTTTCTATAACATGTTTTTCTTGACTCATACAACCGCCAAGGCAAATTATCATATTATTTTGTTTTTTTATGTTTTTTAGTTCTCCAAGTTTTCCATACAACTTTTCTTCTGCATTTTCACGTATACAACAAGTATTAAATACGACTATGTTTGCTTCATACATATCCATAGTTTCTGTATATCCCATTTTTGTAAGCATTCCAGAAATTTTTTCCGAATCATTTTCATTTAACTTACAACCCATAGTGTTTATATGATATTTTAGGCCAACAGTATATTCTTTTCCCAAAAGCATTGCTTTTTCTTGCTGTTCCAATTTCTCTTTTTCAATAGTTTCAACCATTTTGTATCCTCCTATTCTTCCATTTGTAAGAAGTTAAAAAGGACATCTAAAACCCAGATGTCCTTCTTCGTTATAATTTTTACTATTCTTTTTCTTTTTCTTCTTCATCATCATCTTCTGAATCATGACAACAAGAACAATCGTGAGAAGAACATGAACCATCACAAGAATTTTCATCATCAAACATCATTTCTAGTTCAATTGTATTTCCACATTTTGGACATTCAAAATCTTCTTCATCTTCAGGAATTTTAAAAGGTATTGTTTCACCACAATAAGGGCATTCTGCTTCAAACTCACCGTTTAAATTTTCAATCATTTCTTCTTCCATATCAGAAAGAGCCTCCATTACTTCTTCGGTTTTTTCTTCTAATTTTGTTTGTCTTTCTGTAAGTTCTGCTACTTTTGTCATAAATATATCTATAATT
The DNA here is from genome assembly GCA_964572605.1 of uncultured Eubacteriales bacterium. Taxonomy (GTDB): domain Bacteria; phylum Bacillota; class Clostridia; order TANB77; family UBA1234; genus UBA1234. The sequence continues at coordinate 784 of CAZNFG010000048.1, read as the reverse complement.
TCTGAAACTTCAGTTAAAACTACTGCAGCTTCTTGTTTATTTGAAATATTATCTTTAATACTATTTACTTTATTTATTAATTCATCCTTCATAAAATATATACCTCCTTAAACCCTTTCCATATATTGACCCGTACGAGTATCTATACGAATTTTGTTTCCAATTTCTACAAATAATGGTACATTTATCACAAGACCCGTTTCTGTTGTAGCAGGTTTTGTTGCTCCTGTCGATGTATCACCTTTAAAACCTGGCTCTGTATATGTTACTTCTAACTCAACAAATATAGGTGGTTCAACACCAAAGACTTTTCCTTTATATGAAACCACTTTAACAACCATATTATCTGTTAGATAATATAATGTATCACTTAATTCTTCTTTATTAAGTGGTAATTGTTCATATGTTGCATTATCCATAAAATAATACATTTCACCATCATTATATAGATATTGCATATCTTTTCTATCAATTTGTGCTTCTTGCACTTTTTCTGTAGGATTAAATGTTTTCTCCAAAGCAGCACCTGTCATAACATTTTTAAGCTTCGTTCTAACAAAAGCAGCCCCTTTTCCCGGCTTAACGTGTTGAAACTCAACGATTTTATATACTTGGCTATCCATTTCAAATGTTACACCATTTCTAAATTCTCCTGCACTTATCATTACTAAAAACTCCTCTCTTAAAGTCATTTACCGTGTAATTTTACAATACTTTTGGGATTTTTTCAACCTTTTTTTTCTAAAATTAAGTTATTATTGACACTAATATCTTTTTTTTAGTA
>CAZNFG010000047.1:0-2905 GCA_964572605.1 uncultured Eubacteriales bacterium | reverse complement strand
CTCATTGTTTACTTTTCAATGTGCTTTTAATTGTTCTCCAAACCCAAAAACATATCTTAATATCTAATGTTTACTGTGTGTGAACCTTGTATAGTATAACACCCTAAAACATTCATTGTCAACAACTTTTTTAGATTTATTTTTTTGTGCTTTTTTTGTATCTTTTTTGTCCTTAATTTGTGCCTGTTTTTTGAGAACTGTTAGTATCTTAACACCCCATATTGCAATTGTCAACAAGTTTTTAATTTTTTTTTGCAAAATAAAAAATAGAGACATGAACATCTTGGAAAACGTTCATATCTCTATAGTTTAAGCGTTATATGTTTTTCTCTCTTTTTATCTTTACAACATTTATATCACCGAATAAACACTTCTGTGTTACTTTTATTCTGCTCATTCTAGACAATTCAAGTAAACTTAAAAAGGCTGTCACCACTTCAATTTTTGGTTTTTTATTTATATTAAACAGTTTGTTAAATATAAATGATGGCTTTGTCCAAAGCTCTTTTAATATCTCTTTTATCTTACTTCTAATCGTTATCTTCTCACTTAGTCCTATTTGATGTATATTGCTTGCTTCTTGGTTTCTCTTTTCTATTTCTTTTCTTACAAACTGTGCATATATATCCGGTATTAAACTAGACTCAAATACTTTATCTAGCTTTCCTTTTGGAAGCTCTATCTTATCTGGCATTTTATAAAACTTTCCACCAAACTCTTCTAATCTTTCTTTATATATAGAAGTAACTTCTTTATATCTCTTATAATCTATAAGCATTTGTGCGAGGTCTATTTCTTCTTCATCATCTTCTTCTAATATAGGTAGTAAAGATTTTGACTTCAAATATATTAGCTTTGCTGCCATTATGATAAACTCACTAGTTATATCTAAATTCATTTCTTGCATTGCTTCTAAATAATCTAAATATTGATTAGTTATATCATTTACCTTTATATCACATATATCCATTTTATTTTTTTCAACTAGATGGCATAAAAGATCTAAAGGACCTTCAAAGTTTTCCATCTTAATTTGATATTGCAATGTTGAAATCAATCTATATACCTCCCAATCGCAAATGCTCTACATTCTTCTTATAATCTTAAGTATTAGCTTTTTAAATTTTTCTTCTACTTTATCTGCATTCTCCATAACTTCTTCATGTGTAGGAACAACTGTACCACCTGTTTCATTAGTTATGCAAGATATTCCAAGGACTTCTATTCCCATTTGATTTGCAACTATTACTTCAGGTACTGTTGACATTCCAACAGCATCAGCACCTAGCAAGCCTAGCATCTTTATTTCTGCTGGTGTCTCGTACTGTGGCCCCGTCATATATGCATACACACCTTCTTTTATGTTTCCCTCTTCTTTTGCTATTTTACCAAGTCTTTTTGAATATGCATTTGTCATACTCGGGAATCTAACTCCAAACAATTCTTCATTTTTTCCTCTTAATGGTGATAGACCTGCAAAGTTTATATGATCAGTTATTAACATTAAGTCAGTTGGTTCAAGCTTTTTATTTATAGCTCCAGCTGCATTTGAAACTATTAGTTCTGAAACTCCCATCAGTGCAAAAACTCTGAGTGGAAATGTTACTTCAGATAAATCATATCCTTCATAATAATGAAATCTTCCTTTCATTATTATGACATTTTTATCGTATATTTTTCCCGCTATTATTTTTCCTTCATGTCCAGATACAGTCGATATAGGGAAGTTAGGAATTTCTTGATATGGTATTTCAACTTTTTCATCCATTACTTCATCAGCTAGCCCACCAAGACCAGAGCCTAAAATTATTGCTATTTGTGGTTTTGCCGCTATCCTATCAGAAATATATGATGCTGCTTCTGAAGCCTTCATTGCCATTTCTATCATTTTCATACCCCCTATAATTATTAATTACTAAAGCATATAATAAATTATCACTTACTTTTAACTAATTGTCAATTGCATTGGATATAACCTTGTAGGAATAACTTTTGCCTATAAGATATTTTTTTATTTTTTCAATGTCTTCCGTTTGTATTTTCTTGTCTACTATCTTTTTAGCTGACTTATATTCAAAATCTTCTAATTCTTCTCTATGCGCAGATATGTAGTTTTCAATATAATCCCTATCAATTCCTCTTCTTAATAAGTCTAACTTTATTTCATATATAGAAGCTTTCTTTATTCTCATTATCTCATTCACATGTTTTTCAACATATCTTTCATCATCAATATATTTATTTTCAGATAAATAATTAATAATTTCTTCTATATAATCTTCTTTGTACTCAAGTCTTGCACACTTTTGTCTTACTTCCATCTCAGTTCTTTTTTTAAAAACAACATATTTCATTAGTTTGTCATCTATAATCATAAACTGAATTTCTCCTTAGATTATTATTTCTATTCATCACTTTCTATTAAATCCTCTGTCAAGCTTTTATCAAAAGCAACACTAAAGTTTTCTCTAATCTTCATTTCAATATCTTTGCATATTTCTGGATTATTCTTTAAAAATACTTTAGAATTGTCTCTTCCTTGTCCTATTCTTTCTCCCTTGTAACTAAACCATGCTCCAGCTTTTTCTACTATATTTAAATTAACAGCAACATCTAGAATATTTCCTTCTTTTGAAATTCCTTCTCCATAGATAATATCAAACTCTGCTTCTCTGAATGGTGGAGCAACTTTATTCTTTACTACTTTTACTTTTGTTCTGTTGCCTATCATTTCATTATTAACTTTTAATGTTTCGATTCTTCTAACATCTAATCTAACAGTTGAATAAAATTTAAGTGCACGACCTCCTGGTGTTACTTCTGGATTACCAAACATTACACCAACTTTTTCTCTTAATTGATTTATAAATACTGCAACTGTTTTTGATTTGTTTAGCACACCTGC
>CAZNFG010000046.1:0-3067 GCA_964572605.1 uncultured Eubacteriales bacterium | reverse complement strand
TGCAGATTCTTTTGAAGGTGTAGATAAGTCATTTGCAATACAAGCAGGACGTGAAATAAGAATTATCGTAAAACCTGAAAACATTAATGATGACCAAATGACAATAATGGCACGTGACATAGCAAAGAGAGTTGAAAATGAAATGGATTACCCAGGACAAATAAAGATTAATGTTGTTAGAGAAACTAGAGCAATTGAATATGCAAAATAAAAAGAATACACTCGTTTAAAAAACGAGTGTATTTTTTGTACTTTTATATTATAATAAGAAATATTAAAGAAAAGAAATCTAAGGAGAGATATAAATGAACATATTAATAGTAGGAGACGTAGTTGGCAAAGTTGGATTAGAATCAGTTAAAAAGTATATGCCAAAACTTAAAAGTGAATATAGCGTGGATTTTACTATAATAAATGGTGAAAACTCAGCAGATGGTATGGGAATAACGAAGAATATACTAAATGATCTTTATTCTTCAGGAGCAAATGTTGTAACAATGGGAAATCATACATGGGGGAAAAAAGATATATTTTCTTTTATAGATGAAGAAGAAAAATTATTAAGACCTGCAAACTATTCCGATGGAGTACCAGGACATGGTAGTGCACTAGTTGATTGTAACGGAAAAAAAGTTGGTATAATAGATTTAATTGGACGAGTAAACATGGGTGGAAATTTTGATTCTCCTTTTGAAAGAGCGGATGTTGAAATAGAAAAGTTAAAAACTAAAGGTGCAGATATTATAATAGTAGAAATACATGCAGAAGCAACTGCTGAAAAAATTGCACTTGCATATTATTTGAAAAATAAAGCAAGTATCGTATATGGAACGCATACACATGTACAAACTGCAGATGAAAAAATATATGATACAGGAATGGGTTACATAACAGATATAGGTATGACAGGACCTACAAATTCAATAATAGGAATGGAGCCAGATGTTGCACTAAAAAGGTTTCTAACACAGATACCAGAAAGGTATTCTTGTGCTGAAGGAGAATACATGTTAAATGGTGTGCTGTTTGAGTATGATGAAAGTAGTCAAAAAGTGACAAAGATAACAAGAATAAAGTTGTAAATAAAGTTAAAAAAGGCGGGGGAAATATTCTTCCGTCTTTATTTTTGCCTTAAATTTAACTTGATTTTACCATGGTCTTAATATAGAATGAAAATTGAGTTATAGGGAGAAATATTATGAAAAAGATATTTATGTTTTTTATTATTTCAGGGATAATTGTTGGATTATTTATTGGAATAAGAGCTAAGATATTAACAGACAAAGAATCTAAAATAAAAGTAGAAGTACCACAACAGGAAATAGAAATTAATGAATTAAATTTGGCCATTTCAGATATTGATACATTAAATCCACTTAGAACAAAAAACAGTCATTTAGCAGATATTCTTAAGTTGATTTATGAACCATTAATAGGTTTTGATGAAAATAATCAAATAGAAAACATGTTGGCAGAAAGTTGGGAAAAAAAAGATAATCTGACGTGGATAATAAAGTTGAGAAAAAATATATACTGGCATGATGGTGAAAAAATGCTTACATCTTCTGATGTTTTGTATACAATAAATTTACTAATAAATAATGAAATAAATTCAGTATATACTACTAATATTAAAAATATTAAATCAGTTGATGTAGTTGATGATTATAACCTTGTAATCACACTAAATGAAGAGGACCCGTATTTTATATCAAAGCTTACTTTTCCAATAATACCAGAGCACTATTTTAAAGGTGATGGGATAAATGATGAAAAGAAGGCAAACAATCCGAATGGTACAGGACCATATAAATATACTTTATCTGACGAACAAAAAATAACACTTTCGTTTAACGATATGTGGTGGAAATCAAAAGCTTTTAAACTTAAAAATATATACTTGACTAAATATTCAAGTTATAGTGAAGCTATAAAAGGGTTTAAATCTTCAGAAGTGGATATGATTATTACAAACATGTATAAATGGAAAGAAAGTTTTGGATTTATAGGAATTAATTCATTTGGATACGAGTCATCGGAATATGAAACGATAATAGCAAATGCAAATGGAGCAGTACTAAAAGAACCATCAGTTAGAAGAGCAATTCGTCAAGCAATTAATATGGAAAATATTATTACTAGTATATATGAAGGAAATGGTACAATTCAAGATGTGCCTATTATATCTAATTCAAAATATGCGGGTGGTAGTACAGAATATGATGTAGAAAAAGCAAAACAAATTTTAATAAATGCAGGATGGGTTGAAAAAAATAATTCATGGCAGAAGAATGGTAGGACATTAAGTTTTAATCTTCTAGTTCCAGAAAGCGACGAAACAAAAATTATGGTTGCTGAACAAATAAAAGAAGATTTAAATGAGATATCTATTAAGATTAATATTAAAAAATCAAGTTGGGAATCTATTAAAAAAGCAATTTCAGCAAATAGTTTCGAATTAGTGCTTGCTACACTAGATATAAAAAATGAATATATGTTACAAGACATAGTAACAACAGGAAACAGTAATAATTATTCAAACTATTCAAATCCAGAAATGGATATAGTTATTAATAATCTTAAGTCATCTACTGGTGAAGAGTATGATGTAAATATGGAAGACTTTAAAAGAATTTATAAAAATGATGTTCCATATATAGGATTATATTTTAAGAACAATACAATACTTACTAATAAATCAGTAAAAGGTGAATATAAGAGCAATTCATTTAATCCATATAGAAACATTATGAATTTTTCTAAATAAAGCTTGACATACAAGAACGGATGTTCTACAATTTATTTGTAAGTCGTAATAATAAGAAGTATTAAGGAGGTTTTTTTGTGGGCAATAATAATGATAAGAAAAAAAGTAATACACAGGTAGAAGAAAAAATTTCACCTGAAAGAGAAGAAAAAAGAAAAGCTTTAGAGGCAGCCTTAGGACAAATAGAAAAACAATTTGGTAAAGGTGCAGTTATGAAGCTAGGCGAAAATGTTAATACTAACGTAGAAGTAATACCTACAGGAGCTTTAAGTTTAGATATAGCACTTGGTATTGGCGGTG
>CAZNFG010000045.1:0-3074 GCA_964572605.1 uncultured Eubacteriales bacterium | reverse complement strand
AAATTACAGTTTTATACTGTGATACCGAAGCGTAGTTCAATGAACAAGAATAAACAAAAAAGACATGGAGGGAAAAGACATCATGAAAAACTATGTTCGAATTCTCGTTTCCTTACTGGTGATGGTTGTTGTCATTGGAACTTTGAGTGCATCAGCTGCTGACTTTGCTTACGGCGAAGTAACGGGCTGGACTGTTCATAATCAATCTACCGGCTGGTCAGGACAGCTGAAATATGATGATCTAGGTGGAATTCGGTGGTTTGTGAATGTTGGGCAGGAAGAATACCTCAAGTACAATGAAGAGGTTATTAAGATGCCCGCCATGGGAAAAACCGAAACTGTTGCTGTTCAAAAATACACAACCAAAGACGAAAAGGAGTGGACTATTAGATTCCTCGGCGAGAATTGTGTAGAGTTCGTTCAAAATATTGACGGTACCTATACAATAATCGACCATATTACAAAGAAAGGGGTAAAGTACCCAAAGAGTGTCTTTTCTGAGGCTGAGGCAGTTGAAATCATTCGGGATTTCTGTCCTGGATATGAGACTGTTGAAATTGTCCATGAACTTGTTTCACAAGAAGATGGGCAACTATTCAAAGGGTGCTTTTTTTACTGCAAGAGAGCAGATGGCACCGGTGGATACTCCTCAAGTAAAGGAACAAAGATCGGAGATAAATATGATATTCCGATATCTGGTATTGTGGCACAAATCTGGGAGTACCAGGTGAATCAATAAATGACCAACAAAAAGGGCTGGGAAAGTATAACTTCCCAGCCTTTTGCTGTTTCTTAGTATTAATCTTTAATGGATTTTAAAGTTTTTTATAACAATTGATCTATAGAATTTTTTATTATTTCTTTAATTAAATTACAACTATTATCTAGTTTCATTTGCTCTGTTTCATCCAATTTTATTTCCATCAATTCTCTTACACCTTTTGAATTTATAACGGCAGGGACACCAATAAATAGACCATTTTGATTATATTTATTATCTAAATACGTCGAAACTGTTAGTATTGAATTTTCATCATCTAAGATTGCTCTTACAAGTCTATTTAGTGACATTCCAATTCCATAATAAGTAGCTTTCTTTTTCTCTATAATATCATAAGCAGCTTGGATTACATCTTTATGAATTCGATCCAAGTCTTCCAAAGGATAGTTATTATCTTTCATAACATCTAATAATTTTTTACAACCAACATAGCAATTATTCCATGGAACAAATGAAGAATCACCATGTTCACCTAAGATGTAAGCATGAATATTCTTGCTAGATAAATTTAGATAATCAGCAATCATATATCTAAGTCTTGCAGTATCCAAAACAGTTCCTGAACCGATTATTTTTTGTACAGGAAAACCTGATACTTTATATACTACATAAGCCATTAAGTCTACTGGATTACTAGCCACTATTATTATTCCACTAAAGCCGCTTGTAACTATTTTTTGTGTAATATTTTTGACAATTTTTGTGTTTGCTTCAATTAAATCTAATCGCGACTCTCCAGGTTTTTGAGAGACCCCAGCTGTTATTACAACGATTTGTGCATCAGCGCAGTCCATATAATCACCAGCGCTAATTATCATCTTCTGAGGGGCATATGGAAGGCCATGAGATAAATCCATTTCTTCTCCAATAGTTTTTTCTCTGTCTATGTCGATTAAAACAAGCTCATCAACACCGCCTCTATTTAACATGGAATATGCCATACTCATACCAACAAAACCTGTACCTATTAATACTACTTTTCCTTTTTTTATCATAATAAATCCCCTTTAAATACTAAATACTATTTAGTACATTATATCAAATACATAGAAAAATATATAGTTTATATATAATTTGCAAATAATATATTTTTTAATGAAATTACACCTACAACGACAAATTTTGATAAAAACCTACCAAAATCATTCTTTACGTGGTATAAATAAGTTAAGTTTTGTGAAAAACAAAAAATACAGTATAGAATTTATATATTAGGAGTGATTTGGATATGTATAAAATTATATTTATAGATATTGATGGTACATTAAGAAACAGCAGTGAAAATGTTTCTAATGAAACGATAGCTGCAATAAAAAAAGTAACAGACAAAGGAATATTAGTAATACTTTGTTCAGGAAGACCTAGAAAATATACTGAAGAGATAAGCAAACAATGTTTTGCAAGTAAATATATTATAACATCGGGTGGTGGAAATGTATTTGACTATGAAGAAAATAAAACGTTATATACAAACGAAATGAATAAAGAAGCGATAATTGAATTATACGAAATAGCTAGAAGTGCAGATGTTAGGTTTATGATGAATGTTGGAGAATGTAGGGTTGTAAATAGTGTTAAGCATCCAGAACAGGAAATACAACTTGTAGAGGATATAAAAGATTTTGTTTGCAAAAACAAGGTGCTACAGTGTACTATTGCAGATAGCGATTTTAGTAAAATAAAAGAACTTGTTCCAAAAATAGAAGCGGTGAAAAACGTTGAAATAAAAAACAGACATCAAGCGTTGTTTGATTATAAATATATTGATAGTAGGACTATATATTGTGATGTTGCAAATATAGACTCGGATAAGGGTGTCGCAATAAGAAAACTACTAGAGATTTTAAACATAAAAAAGGAAAATGCAGTAGGCATAGGAGATGGAGTAAATGACATACCTATGTTTAGAGAAGTTGGATATAAAGTTGCAGTAAGCAACGCAATGGATGTGCTTAAAGATGCAGCTGATGAAATAACACTATCAAATAACGAAGATGGGGTTGCTGCATTTTTAAATAAATTATTGATATAGCTTACAAAAAGCCCCCAAACAAATAGTTGGAGGCTTTTTTTTATTTATATTTATGGTGTTCTTCTAGGAATATTTATTCTTCCTCCTTTTGCAGGGCCTTTTGGACCACCGAATTTGTTTCCACCAAAGTTTGAATTCTTATTAGATTTATTCATATTTACCTTGGCGGGCTTACTCTTAGATTCCATACATATCACCTCACAATCTAGTAATATTTTACCACATAATTTGTAAAAAATAAATATTAATGTTATTTAGAAA
>CAZNFG010000044.1:0-3081 GCA_964572605.1 uncultured Eubacteriales bacterium | reverse complement strand
AAACAATAAATACTACACTTAGTGAATCATCAACAATGCATCAACCAACAAAAGAAGAAAGATATTATTATAGAGTAATAGTAACAGATAGATTGGGGAATTCTACAATTAGCGATGAAGCAGAAGTATATTATATGGAAACAGTAAGTATGAAACCTATGATAAGATTAACCCAAGAATTTGTAAACGTAGGTGAAGTAAGAATAATTGGAATAGTAAAATCTTCAAAAGAAATAGCTAATATTAATGTAAATAGAAACGAAATGGATCCAAATCAATTTACTGTCACAAAACAAGCAGAACAAACATCAACAACATTTACTTATGCAGCAATGGCAAATGGAACATATGAATTTACAGCTACAGATATAGATGGAAATTCAGCAACAGAGAAAATAAACGTTTCAATAATAAGTGAAAATAGTGCAGCAGTAACGTATGAAAAATATAATGCAACATCATTAGAAAAAGCACATATAATATTTACATTAAATGAAGAAGGGAAAATAAATAATCCAACAACTTATGCACCAATTGTATTTAGCACTACAGAATACGCAACAAAGATAAGAGCTGAATTACCAGAAACGATGGACTATGTTACAGACAGAACATTTGATTTTGTAAATAGAGGTGGAAGAGTAACACAAGTAACTGTACCAGCACCTATATTTACAAAAGTATATTATTTAAGAAGCATAAAAGAAAATATAACACATCCAATGAATGTAACCAGAATGGAAGGCGAGTTGCTAATAAAATCTATGGGAAGTTTAAGTGTTTTAGTAAATAGTAATCCTACAAATTACTACGGAATAAAGAGTTCATCACAATATAAGATGCTAAACACAGAAGAAGAAAGTGTTATTGATAATCTAGGAAAAGCAACTTTTGTTTATATGTCAAATGCTCAAGGAGCTAAAGGAAGACAAATACAGTCTTCGCCGCTGGATTCATTATTAGAGCAAAGACCAAGATATGCAAATGGAAACATAACGGGAATATATGCAACACTTCCTACAGCAATGTATGAAGATATAGTTTCACTAGATAGTGAAAGTAGATATGAAACATTCAAGATAGTAATAACACCTTAATAAAATTAAAAATTAAAAATGAGGACAACTTTTTTTGCTAATTAAAAATGACAAAAATTGTTGTCCTTTTTAATTTTAAGAAAGACTCAATAAAAAGTCTGATAAAAATTAACGAAATGATTTAATTTTAATATCATAATATAATTAATGTAATTGTAGAACATATCTTTGTTTTGTGATAAATTATAATATATATAATATATGATGCAAATGAAAAGTATGATTTTTTAAAATGAATAACTTATAAAATTCCTGAAAAAGGATGTGATTTTATTATTATGGAAAAAATGAAATTTAAGAAATATCTAAAAAAACTAAATAGAATATTCATATTTGTATTTGTTTTATTTACATGTATAGCCTTGTCTAATGTAGTATATGCAGATGAATGTGAAGTTTGTGGAGCCTCAGTTAGTGAATGGGTATGGAAGTCCAATTCAAGTGGACACGGATATGTATGTCCAGAATGTGGAGCTGGATTACAAAGTCATACATGGACATATCCTAATAATAGCAGCACTATTTGTAGAAAATGTACAGTCTGTGGATATACACAAAATCATAATTCAAGTGGTCCATATTGTGATAACGCGCATTGCCCATATCATTCTACACCACTTTGCTCACGTTCTTGTGATCATACTAAGTGGGTTACTTGCCAAGGTCATTCAATGGGTAGCTGGCAACAAAATGATTCAGCAACACATAAAAAAACTTGTGGTATATCTGGATGTACTTATATAGAAACGGAAAATCATTATGATAATGATAGTAATTATGCTTGTGATGTTTGCGGTTATGACTCACGTACTCCAATAGCAAAACCATCAGCAGTTTCTGGCCTTACGTATAATGGAAGTAGTCAAACTGGAGTATCAGGTGGAACGGGATATTCATTAAGTGGTACTTCGAGCGCAACAAATGCGGGATCATATACAGCAACAGCATCACTTCAATCTGGATATAAATGGTCAGATGGAACAACAGCTAATGTAAGTATAAGTTGGAGTATCGCAAAGAAAAGTGCAAGTGTAACATGGTCAAATACAAGCCTAACATATAACGGCAGTACTCAAAAACCAACGGCTACTGCAACAGGGGTAAATAGTGAAACAATTTCTGTTTCAGCCACAGGTGCAATAAACGCAGGAACACATACCTCAACAGCAAGTACAACAAATGGTAACTATACATTAACAAATACTACTGTATCTTTTGTAATAAATAAAGCACCAAGAACTATAAGTATAAGTGATAATAGTTTTGAAGTGTGGGCAAATGGAACAGTACAATTTACATATACAGGAGAAGATGTATTGGCATCAGTTACAAGCAGTAACACAGGTGTTGCAACAGTTAGAATGAATGATGGAATACGAGAAGGAAATATAACGGTAACGCCAGTATGGATAGGTAATACAACATTAACAGTAAGTGTACCAACAAGTAGTAACTATTTGGAAAAAACATCTACATGTGTAGTAGCGATATACGATAATACAAGACCAGTAATAACGATAGGAGCAGCAAGTAAAGTATATGTAAATAGTGTGGCAACAATAACAATACCAATAGAAATAAATGAAGCGGGAACTGGTTTAGTAAATAATACATTTACTGCATCAGATATAAATGTATATGTTGCAGGAGGAGCAGTATCACCAAATCCAAAAAGATTAGATTTTAATGGATTAACTGAAGGTGTACCAGGTAAAAATAGTGGAATATATAGATATACATTAACGATAGGTGCTTTAATTGGCGATGGTGAATTATCTATAGAAATACCAGCTGGTAGCATAGAAGATAAAGTTGGTAATACAAATTTAGTAACAAGAGTGGGAAGAGAAACATTAGGTAGTTTAGTGGATAATACAAAACCAGTAATAGAATTAGATGGAGCATCAAGTGCAAGATATATAAATAGTGCAGCTACATTAACTATACCGTTAAGAGTAGTTGATACGGGAGCCGGAATAGAGAC
>CAZNFG010000043.1:0-3295 GCA_964572605.1 uncultured Eubacteriales bacterium | reverse complement strand
AGAAAATATTTTTTTATAAGAGATAATAATGTTTGAGTTTTCATTTTTATGTTTATTTTCGTATTTATAAATATATACTTTTTTTCGTCATTTTATTTATTTTTTTCTCAGCTGACTTGAAACATTTGAGATGATGAAAAATATTTTGAGTTTTTTTTTTTTGCATTTTTATGAAAAAATACTGTTTATATTAATAGAATTATATCATTTTTAAGCAAAAATGCAAAAAATAAAAACTCAGTTTTCATTTCTTACACCGATTTATATAATTTTTTACTTGCTCATATTTCATATCATATTTACTTTTTTCAATCACAGCCAAGATATTTTTCTTTGAATGATCACCATTCAGCTCTTGATATATTTTTTCAAGTTTATATCTTTTATCAGAAGTTTCTTTTGAAACACCCTTGCCCACAGCTTTGCCCACAGCCCTGCGATTACCTTTTTCTCTCTTCACCCAAAATAATTCACGAGTCTCTTTATTATAATCAGCCATGAACTTTTTATGAAACATATTCTCGATTTTTTTCTTGAAGATATATTTTTGACTGAAATCAATCAATTCTTGTGTGCTAAACTTTTCTTTTATTCTCTTATATATTTCATCAACACTTATTTTATTATTTTCTTCAACATAAGTTACGATTAAGTGTTCAATTATTTTTATATAATCTTCATCACCATGTTTTTCACCCTTCAACATTTTCTTCACAAACTTTATAAAAGCTGTTTCACCAAAACTTCTCACCCAATCAATAAATGAAATATTATTATTACACCATAATAATGATAAAAAATAATATTCTTCAAGTTTTTCAACCCAACCCTCAAGTTCTCTTATATTATTATATGACAAGTTGCAATTATCTTTATCGATAATATAATTATATAAATAATTGATAAGTTTTTGGTTTGTTACTTCAGGTTCCAATTGCAAATGTTCATGAACAACGTTTGTTTTACAACATTTCACAGTGTTACCAACTATTTCAAAGTTATGAGATAATGCCTGAGAAGTTTCATTTATAAAACAATCAAGACTCTTATAATAATAATTATTATAAACCCATTCAAAAAATCTTATTTTATCATAAATATCAATATATTTTATTTGTTCAAGATCTTCTTCATCAAGCAATTCATAAACAGGATTATTTATTTCAAAGTTTAAGTCATTATATATTATATTTGTATCATCAACCACTTTATCAAAACTATTTATTGTATAAAGAACAATGTCACGAACACGTTCACGAGCAACTATTTGTTGTATTTGATATGGTGTGGCATTGAAGCAAATGACAACATCAACAATATTTTTTATATTGATACCAATACCCGCCTTGCTTGTTGTCATCATATTACCAACCTCATCACCACCAATGTTCAAGAATTGTTTCAATGCAACCTCATTTATCTCATTATTTTCAAACCACTTCACATGATCTTTATTTGAATAATTGATACAAGGTTCAATTATTTTTGTTATCAAAGAATCGAGTTTTGTTTTATCATTATAATAAACTAAACATCTCTTACCTTCTTTATTCAACTTGTTTATAAGATTTGCAATAATATTCATTTGATTTTTACCAGAAACTATTTGTTGCCAATATATTTTTTGTTTATTTGGCTTATTCATCTTATAATATTTTATTTCAATATTATTATCTTCAGCAAATGTACGTACAGCAATGTCACAACTTGCAGTAAAATAATAAATATTTTTGCATTTTTCTTTTATTTTCATAAGTTTTTCAGCATTATCACGAAACTCAAACATGCTGTGTACCTCATCAATAAAAATGTCATGACCACAATTGGCAAACTCATTTATATAATTATCATTCAATGATTGTACCAATATTACATAATTATTATTACAAGAGATCTCTTTATAAGTTATATTTATACCATAATCATTATTTTCAATTATTTCAAAGTTGTTACCAAGATCTTTGAATTCATTTCTCAAGTTTGTTCGAGAAGTTATGATTACTTTACTATTTTTATTGAAACTATTTATCATCCAGGTACTCTTACCACTACCTGTTGGTATAATATTTATTTTGTTTGGTTCAAAATCAAAATATTGTGGTATATATTTATCATTTATTGTTTCGTATTTATTTTTATATACTTTTTTATAATATTTATTGATTGTTGACCAGTGACTTTTTTCAATCTTATCATAAAAACTCTTATCATTGAATGAAATATGTTCAAGTTGTTTTATCAAACCACAATTCAGCGCGGTGTTATGTCTCGTACCTTGAACACTATTATTATATAAATCAATATTTCTTTTCAAGTACCTAACAACAAAATCACCATGTACATTATTCTCATCATTTGTTTTTACCTTTGTTTTTTGTTTTATATTTGACACGATTGTTTGTGTATCAACAACCATATTTATTTTACCAATTGTTTCACTGTTTTCATTATAAATATAATCTCGACCACAAATAAAACGATTACCTTCAACTTGTGCAACATAATCTCGAGATATATCATATAAGAAGTTCAATGTTCTCACATTCTTTATAAAATCAATGTCAATATTATCAAATATTTTGAATATAATAAAAAACCCATTCAATGAACGACTCTTCTCAGCATAATAAATATACTGATTATTTTTCAACTTCTCAAATATTTTATCAACATTATCAATATGATCATAATCAAAGCATAAAAAACCCTGTTCGATAAAGTTATTCATTTTTATCAAACTAAGCTTTGGTTTATTTATATCTGAAACGGTATTATCCTGGTCTTTGAGCTCGAGCCAGTTTCGATTTGCAACTTTTATTATCTCGGTGAAATCGTTTGTTGATTTCAAAAATGATTTGTCAGGGGTGCAGCCCTTTTCTTTGTAATTGAATGTCATTCTTGTTGTTTATTTTAACAACTGACTGTGTGGCAATCAAACACAAGACCGAACGGTTCCCAGGCCGTTCAAATATTGCCACACACTCAGTGGGGTTGTTTATATATATATTCACCAAGAAAAAAAAGTTTTTGCTCTTTTATGAAAAAGATAATTCACTCATTTTTTCACGAAATGCTTTATCTTCATCGGTTTCAGGATCGTTTTCATGTTCAATACAATAATCAAGTTGTTCTTGATATATTTTTATTGCTACTAAATCATTTTTTTGCGTTGCTTTTTCAAGTTTTCTTCTAAAGAATTCAATTGTTGTTGTCATTTTATTTTGTTTTTTATTTATAATTCAAATATAATAAAAAATATCTTTGGTTGCAAATATTTTGTGAACTTTTTTGCGAA
>CAZNFG010000042.1:0-3570 GCA_964572605.1 uncultured Eubacteriales bacterium | reverse complement strand
TATTATACATTGTTTTTTCCAACTTTTGGAAGCCATTTCAATTCTCGTTGGTGCCAATGAAAAACAAGTTACGAACTAAGTATTTCTTTCTTTGTAACTTAATTATATAATAAAAAAGGTAGTTTTGGAATACCTATAACTCTATAATTTTAATTAAGTTATTTTTTCAATATCTAAACCAAAAATATAAAATCTATGATAAAATAGTTTATACAGGAGGTTTTTTATATGTCGAAGTATTTAGATAGTTTAAACAAAGAAGTAAGAGAATATTTCAGTATATTGTCTGAAGAATTTCCAGAATGGTTATTAGAGTATATCGAAACGCCAGAAATGGAACGCATTAGCAAGATTGCGTTAGGATGTGGAACAGATTATACCAAAGTGTTTAATGTAAGATACTGGTATTCAAATTTAGATCACAGCGTTGGAGTGGCACTTATTATATGGCATTTCACACACGATAAGAAACAAACATTAGCAGGATTATTTCACGATATAGCAACACCAACTTTCAAACATGTCATTGATTTTTTAAATGGTGACCATGAGAAGCAGGAATCAACCGAAGAGATGACAACCGAAATAATAAAGAACTCAAAACAAATAATGACTCTTTTAAATAGAGATAATATTAAATTAGAAGAGGTAAACGATTACAAAATGTATCCTATTGCTGATAATGAAACACCGCAATTATCTGCTGATAGATTTGAATATACATTTTCATCAGGCCTAATTTTTCATAGAGTTTGGGAATTAGATAACATTAGAGAGTGTTATAACAATGTCACAATTTTAGAAAACGAGAATGGAATTACGGAATTAGGATTCAAAGATTTATCAATTTGTGAGAAATATATATCTATCATTTCAAAACTATGGCCTGCATGGGTAACTAACTCAGATAAAGCTGTAATGCAATTTCTAGCGGATATGGTAAAAGCAATGAACGAACGTGGATTTATTACATTACAAGATTTATATATATTATCTGAAGAAGAAATAATAAATAAGATTATAAATTGCGACGATAAATATTTGAGTGACTCTTTTAAAAAATTCCAAGAAGCTAAATTTGTATATGACAGTGAAACTCAAGTAGAAGATAAATATTGTGTCAGTGTTAAGGCGAAAAGACGTTATATTGTTCCGCTAGTAAAATATGGTGAAGCAACTAAAAGAATAAATACAGTATCAAGAAAAGCAAAAAACGATATAGATACTTATTTAAATTTTAGAACAACCGAGTTTGCATATTTTGATTTTGATTTTAATCCAGCAAAACAACAAATACGACTTATAAAGAAATAAAATTATACATATGATCAACTGTTAAAAGCCAGTTTAAAAACTTGCTTTTATATTTATTGTTTACCAATATAGCATAGTGCAAAGGGAATATTCCCTTTTGAATCCCTATTTCAGCAAACTTTTTTGCGAGGTCATTCTATGACCTATCTCACTAGGGCACAGCCCAAACGTGAGTTGTATTTTGACTTTGACAAAATCTATAACCCCCTATGTATTTTGACACTCCGTATCAAAATACAGTGGTCTAAGGTTTAACACCTTAGAATCCGTTACCAAGATTTTATTTATTCTTTCTTATTAGTAACATCAAAACAAATGATTGTTTTGATGTGTCCCAATTATATTTCCTTTTTATACAAGTCAAGAATTACACAAGCGACTAAAGTCGTTCTTGACTTGTATTTTTGTTAGGTAGAATAATCTTATAATCTATTATCTGATTATTTACCATATAAGGTGATATTGTTATACCAGATGTTCCATAATGCTTTGATATTTCTTCTAGTCTTGATACATCAGCTGGACTTAAATCGTAGAATGACATTATCTTGCTATCTTTCACTTCTTCAATAATATTATCTGGTGTTAGCATTATACCTGCTTTTATTCCGTTAAAACTATTACTCATACTATTCATTAAATAAGTAGTGAAATTAAAGATACTATTTTGTAAGAAATCTTTATTGAAGTTGATTGAGGTGATTTCAATGTTATATTCGTCATCTCTTTTAACCTCGATACTCAAAATGTATTTATTGATGATTTCCCTTTTAGTTTTTCTAGTCAATGTATTCCACATATTAGATATAGGTATTTCAGTCTTTATTTCTCGTTCATTAAATAAACTTAGTAGATTAGTATCAAACTTCAAGACTTGTCCTTTATTAAGATTGGTTAATTTCCTAGTCATCTCTTCTAGTTCCGTTTTAACCATCTTATTTTTACTATTGATTACCTCAACATCTAAATCACTATTAACATATAATTCAACTAATTTCTTTTCTTGAACCTTTAGTTTTTCAATGGCTTTACTGATTTTATTTATTTCATCTTCATTATCAATATTAGGTATAGTGATAATATGATCATTCACGATTGAGTAAATCATCAATTCATTAAGCATTGCTATAAGTTTATTCTCTAATTTATTTGTGTTATAACTTTTACCTTTATCTTTACAATTATCATTTCGACATTCAATAAAGTAATATTCTTTTCTAGTACCGTTTTTCTTGTTTTTATAAGCAATAGTGCTACTCATTATGTTTCCACAACTAGGACACTTCACTAATGCTGTAAACAAATGGATATGTGAACCATAATTACTATTTTTATTTTTAATAAGTAAGTTTTGAACTTGATTAAATAACTTATCATCTATAATTTTAGGACAATAATCTTCAACAATTAATACATCTTCTTTTCTTCTTGCTTTTCTACCATGATGATAAGTTCCATTATAAATTGGGTTTTGTAAAATATTATAGATTCTATTATCACACCATTTGCCACTTTTTAAATATCTATTATCTTCTTTCATTTTCTTTTTTATAGGTCTTATACCATAATTCTTGGTATATAGCTTATAAACATCTTTGACTACTTCACTAGCAATTGGATCTATTTCTAAATGACCTGTATCTTTATTTCTAATATAACCATAAGGTGCTTTATTTGGATGAACTTTTTGTAAAGCCATTTCTTCTAAACCTCTTTTAGTTCTAGCACCAATTTCTTTTCGTTCTCTTTGACCAAAGATTAAGTTCATACCAAATATCATTTCACCATTAGCCGTTGATACGTCGTAGGGTTCAAGTGATAGTTCTATCTTTACCTTATATTCTTCACAATAGTTAAGTAGCCAATAACCATCAAAACCATTTCTTGTTAATCTATCTACTTTGATAGCAAGTAAAACATCTAATTTATTACTTTTAATATCGTTAAGTAATCTTTGCATATTTGGTCTCATTAAATCTTTACCACTATAACCAGCATCATTATATACATCGATAACATCATATTCGTGTTTATCAGCATATTCTTGTAGATTTCTTAATTGATGATCAATACTAAAACCATTATCTCTTTGTTCATCAGTTGAAACTCTTAAATATATTCCACATCTTTTTCTCAAATATCTCATTCCTCCTTTTTCGATAATTTAATAATATAAAAAGGCAAAATAATATATATGAATCATACATACTACTTCGCCTTTCAAAGAACAATACTGCAAAATAATTGATTTTTATT
>CAZNFG010000041.1:0-3666 GCA_964572605.1 uncultured Eubacteriales bacterium | reverse complement strand
CCTTTACTTTAAACCGGAAGATGCCTATTATTTTATTGTGGGGGATGAGAAGATTCTGAAGGAGCAGTTTGAGGAGGGGGAGATAATAAAGTTATGATGCCTTGAGCGGAGGAAACTAAAGCTAGACTTACAATATGAAAAAATAAAAAAATTTATAGGCAAAAAATATTTTTCTTAAATGATACAATACGTAAACATATTATTTTTAGTATTTTTGTGAGTAGTATAACCAAAAAGATATTTTGTTCATTGAAGTTTTAATTAATCTAATATTAGGCAAGCGGCCCCTTTATTGTTTTCTATCTAATAAAGAAATTCTTAGTGTCTTCATTATATCATGTGTCGCCAAAGATATTTTTTACTGTAATTTTATTTACTCTTCTCAAGATAGCTAAATGATTCTATTCAGATATTAATATTGATTATGCTTTTTTGAATGTCCATAGAGTCCAGATAATGATGCCTTATTTTTTATATATCCATTAAAACAATTACTTTCATTTAAAATCAAAAACAAAGAACTTCCAAATAATTTTAGATTATTGTATATTAATTATTATAAATAATTTAACGGCATTATGACTAATATTTAAAAATTTTTTAACAGAACTATATGGATGTTAATAACGATCTTTCGTTTGAGAAAGTACAAGAAGAGTATCTTAAGAAAAATCTTAAAGAGTCCGATTTAAACATTTTAAAGGGATTCTCCAAAGGTGATGTGGCTTTGTTTAGAAGACTGGCTCTAAGACGTCTGTTTAAAGAACCAATTGAATATCTGACAAATTGTAAAGTTTTTTTTGGAAGAGAATTTTATGTTGACAGGAGAGTTTATATACCAACAAATGAAACAGAATTTTTGGTGAAATTTTTACTAGCTGACATAGATAAAAATGAAAAGGCTATCGTTTTAGATGTTGGAACCGGCTCAGGGAGCATAGCTATTACAATAAAAATTGAACGGCCCAAATGCTTAGTTTACGGTTCTGATTTTCATCCAAGCGCTTTAGAGGTAGCAAACATTAATAAAAAGAGGCATAGAGCAAAAATAAATTTTATTGAAAGTTATTATGTAGATGATTTAAATATCGAAGAACCAACGCACATTATCGCAGATTTGCCTTATGGGAATGGGGATGACAAGTATATTTTAGATAGTTTTAAGAATATTGATGAAATAAGACATATGCCACAAACAGCAACTTTTCACCCGGAAGGCATTGGGAATGCATATCGGGAGTGTGTTGAATCTGTGTTAAACAAGGGGTGGAGATCTTTTTTATATTTTGAAACAGGATTGCTTCCAGAAGAGATTGTGGCAGATTTTATTCCACATGGTATTAAATATCAATATATCAAAAAAAACCATTACTCTTTGACTAAAATATGGTTAAATCAATAAAATTAATGAATATGCGTAAATTTAACTACCTAGTACCAATTGTATTGGTCATCTTACTATTAGTGAGTTGCAATAAAAAACAAGAAATTGTTATTCTAGGGGAAAATGCAGCTAATTTGCAATCTATGGTTGCTTTAAAAAATAGTGCTGAAGAAGAATTAGGGTTTAAGATTGAATTTAAAGCAAATACTTTCGAAGATGCTTTCAACAAAGCTAACCAAGACTTTATGAACGAAACGGGACTGTATGATATAGTGATGCAATATTGTTTCGCCTTGTCTTCATACGTAAGGAACGACTATATTTACAAGCTTGATGAAATAAAATCTACAAACCAAATATCTTTTGAACAAGACATATTTCCTAATTTGTGGAAAGAAGTTGGGTATTATTATAAAGACTTAAAGAATAATACCGGAGAACAAAAGGTTGCTTTTCCTTTTACCGCTCTAACACAAGTTTTAGTATACAATTCCAAATTATTTAATGATCCCGAACAACAAGCTAACTATAGAAAAAAATTCAAAAAAGAACTATCTGTACCAACTACTTGGGAGGAATTTTATAATGTAGCTCAATTTTTTACTCAAGAGGATAAAGGCCTTTATGGGATAAGCATTGAAGGAGCTGATAATCCTTGGGCATACAATGAATGGGTTAATTTTGTGTTTGGTATGGGCGGGAAAATTATGGAAAAAAACAAGGGTTGGGAAGGAGATGAATCAACAAAAGTGCTTGTTAATTCACCAGAAGTAATTAATGCAACAAAATATTATTTATCTTTAAAACCTTTTAATTCAGGCAATTATTTTACTGTTGACCATGCTAAGCAAATAGAAATTTTAAAGCTTGGCAAAACAGCAATGGCCATTGTATGGAGCGATGGATTATACAACTTATGTCATGACGGAGATAATTTTTCCGATATATTTGGTTTTGCACCTATTCCAGGTGATGTCTCGTCTTTAGGAGGAGGTAGTTTCTTCATTAATAAAAAAACAAAACAGATTGATAAAGTAGTTAGTTATATAGAGTATTTTTATAAAAAAGAAACACAGGTTAAAATGATACAAAATGGATTGTGTTCACCATCCATAAGTGCATACGACGATGAAAGAGTACAAAATATCCCATATATAAAAGCATTGAAAGAATCCCTAAATAGAAGTGTTTATATGTTTGAGGGGGGACCAGATGCTGATGTTATTAGTAATGTGCTTAATAATATTCTACAAAAGATATGGAGAGGAGATGTATCTGTAGAAGAAGGTCTCAATAATGCTTATGATGAAATAATAAAACAAAGGGGAGAAGTATTTAAAATAATTAATAAGGAGATATAATGAATTAAAATGAAATATACGCCATACATACTTTTTGCTATTGTTATTGTATTTTTATTTCCACTTTTTACTGGTGGAGTTGGCCTTGATTTCAATTCTATTATAAGTGAAAATGATTTTAATGAAGCAATATATAGAAGTTTACTATTGGGTATAATTTCATCTATTATTGTGTCATTCTTGGCTTTTATAGGAGCAATCTTACTTGAAAACATATCAATATTTTCTAAAACTGGAAGAAATCTCTCTTTTCTAATTCTTCCTTTCTGTTTAGGGAATACTGCTATAGCATTCATCTTTAAGCTAACTTTAGATGGTACTTCTTTATTTGATAAAGTAGTCTCAAACGGTGGGTTTTCTGTTTTTATTATCTTATTATTGATACAAATTTGGCAATACTTGTTCTTATTTATATATGTTATATGGATTAACAATCAAAATATTAGTGGAGATAAAATTGCTTATTGCAATGCAAATAAATTTGGGTTTTTCACTAAAATTAAGGATATTTATTTACCCAACTCTAAAAACCTTTTGACATTAACCTCTTTACTGGTTTTTATTTTCTCTTTCTATGAAGGTGCTAAAAGCCAGTATATTTTTAAGGCATCATCGGGAACCAAAACAGAGATGATTAGTAACTATTTGGAAAGGTCTTATAAATCGGCATCTTTAATAAGCCCTCAAATAGCATCAGAACAACTTTATGAGAAAGGTCTCTTGTTGTTTAGCTTTATTATTCTATTCATATTTCTTTTCTATCTCATATTCAATTGGTCTAACAACAAAATTATTAGACTAAATATACTTCACTCTTTCACAAGGCCTCTCGCTATTAGGTATGGTTCATTCGTTGCTTATTTTTTTATCTTTTTAATAGTTCTTCCTCTAGCTATGGTACTCTTTAAATTTGACTTTGCC
>CAZNFG010000040.1:0-3870 GCA_964572605.1 uncultured Eubacteriales bacterium | reverse complement strand
CCTTCCCTTATTAATAATATATTTCATTATATAGCAATATTTGCATTTTTTCAAGGTAAGCGTAAAATATAGGGGTACATTTTAACAACAAATAATCAATGATATAATTCTCTTGTAGTTAGGAAGAAAAAGTTCAAAAAATCGATTCAACTTTTTAAAGTTTTTCAACTAGTTTAAAAAGTTCAAATAAATCGAAAAAGTTTAATTAGACTTTTTGAACAATTAAGAACAAGCTAAGCAGGAGAAGTATATGAAAGTAAATCAGTTAACAAATGAAATCAATATTCAAAAGTGGAGTCAATTAGTTGAAGAATGCCGTAACAGTAATACAACAGTTGTAAAATGGTGCAGAGAAAAAGGTATAAAAAAGCAACAATACTACTATTGGCAAAAGAAAATCTGTAATTCATTATGTGAAAACTTACCAAAGGTTAAGAAATTAGAATCTCCTGCAAACTTACCAAGCTTTGCTGAGATAAAATTACCTACACAAAACACATCAACTGGTATAGCTCTAAGCATATCAATAAACAACATATCTATCCAAATACATAACAATGCAAACGAAGATACAATATCAGCTGCATTGAAGATAATCAAAACATTATGATAAAAAATTTTTTAAAGAACTCAGAAAGCAAGACTATGTCTACTCGTGTATATATAGCGTGTGGGTATACAGACATGAGAAAAGGAATAGATGGACTTGTTTCAATTGTTCAACAAGGTTTCAAGCTAGATCCATTTGAGGATAGTATCTTTTTGTTCTGTGGAAAGCAAACAAGCAAAATAAAAGCACTTTATTGGGATAAAAATGGATTTGTAGTATTGTATAAAAGGTTAGAAGAAGGAAGATTTCAGTGGCCAAGAAGTGATAATGAAGTTAGAGATTTAACAATGCAACAATTTAGATGGCTAATGGAAGGTTTAAAAATAGATCAACCAAAAGCACATAAAAATGTATCTAAAATTGAATTTAATTAAGCAAAAAATTATGTAAAAACATTGAAAAATTAATATAAAATGTAAATAAATTGCTTGCAAAAGTTGTGTTTTTTTGGTATAATAAATACATGAAAAACATTGAAAACAACTCAAAAGTCGAACAAGAAAACATGGTGATTTCTTGTGAAGAATATAATAATTTAATATCACAAAATAAACAATTAGAAGCTCATAATAAATCACTATCAGAGAAGCTTAACTGGTTGATGGAAAACTTGAAGCTAAACCAAAAGAAAATGTTTGGCTCTTCATCAGAAAAAACAAGTGAAGCACGTGAACAATTAAGTATTTTCAATGAAGCTGAAGAGGTATCTGAAATAAAGAAACCTGAACCTGTATTAGAAGAAGTAAAATCCCATTACAGGAAAAAAAGAACTAATAAAGACAGACTTCCAGAAGATTTACCAATAGAAATTGTTGAGCATAGACTTAATGAGAATGATCAGGAATGTTACATATGTGGTGAAAAACTACACGAAATGGGTAAAGAGATAGTAAGAGAAGAACTTAAAATCATCCCTGCTCAAGCTGTAATAGTTCAACACGTTAGATATACATACTCTTGCAGAAACTGTGAAAAAACAGGTACAGAAGTACCTGTAATTAAAGCACCTGTAAAAAACGCAGTGATAAAGGGAGGATTTGCTTCTCCAGAATCTGTTGCATATATAATGACACAAAAGTATTTGATGGATATACCTTTATACAGGCAAGAAAGTGATTTTAAGAGAAAAGATATACTGTTATCCAGACAAACCATGGCAAATTGGATAATAAAAGCATCTGAAACATGGTTAAAACCTGTATATAACAGCTTGCATGAAAGATTAGTAAGTTCTGAAATAAACCATGCGGATGAAACAACGGTTCAAGTTTTAAAAGAAGCTGGAAAAGACCCAAAAAGCAAAAGTTACATGTGGCTTTATCGTACAGGTGAGTATGAGAAGCATAAAGTTGCAATATATGACTACAGAACAGGTCGGGCATCTAAATTTCCTGAAGAATTCCTAAAAGGTTTTTCGGGGTATTTACATTGCGATGGGTATCAAGCGTATAAAAAACTTGAAAAAGTGACATTAGTACAATGCATGGCACATGCTAGACGAAAATTCCATGAAGCTTTGTCATGCCTAAAAGAAGAAGAAAAAAAAGATTCTAAAGCATTTATAGGATTAACATACTGCAATAATTTGTTTGAAATTGAAAGAAAAATAAAAGAATTAACTCCTGAAGAAAAATACAATGTAAGACAAAAGGAATCAAAACCACTTATGGATGAATTCTTTAAATGGTTAAACTCATTTACTCCAGCAAGTCAAAGTCATCTAGGAAAAGCAGTAGCTTACACATTAAACCAATGGAAGAACTTGCAAAACTACTTGTTGGATGGCAGATTAAATATAAGCAACAACTTAGCTGAACATATGGCAAAAAGTTTTGCTGTATGTAGGAAGAACTTTCTGTTCTGCAATACTCCAAGAGGAGCAGAAGCAAGTGCTGTTGTTATGACAATTATTGAAACAGCTAAGCTTAATAAAATAGATGCTTTCAAATATTTTACTTATATATTTGAAGAAGCACCTCAAATGGATATGAATAAACCTGAAGATGTAGAAAAGTTAATGCCAGAAGCATTTATTAAATATCAGAATAACTAAGAATAAATATGACTTTATAAATTATTAAACTAGCATCATTGATCTTGGTAATAATCTATAAAGTCATGTTAAATTTAAGCGGATTTGACGCTTACTTTGCGAGGATACATTTTAAAGAATTAGCTAAAAGAAGAAAGAAGTTTAGTGATAAGTATTATAGTTTTCAAAATGAGACTTTTTCAAATAATATTGGCATAAAGAGTTTTCAGTTGGAAAATGAAATTAATGATAAATATAGGAGTTTTATCAAAAGAGAGTTAAGCCTTTTAAAAAGGTCGATACATTTAAGTAATATTATGCAATTGGCTAATAGCACAATTACAGTTACATCATCTTTATTTATTATATATCTATCTGCTTTATTAATTAAAGATGGGCTTTTGACAATCGGTTTAATGGTTTCTTTTAACACATACATAAACAAGTTATTCGCATCCATATCGCAAGTATTTGGAATAAATATTAGCTTACAAGAAATCACGGTGTCATTAAATAGAGTTATGGAAGTTATGAATAAAGATTCTGAAGTTGATAGCATATCAATTACAGATGAAATAAACAAGAAACCAATAGATGAATATTGCTCTAGCTGTGAAAATGATACAAAGCATGAAGATAAATTAAATTCAGTTAAACAAAATAAATTATCATTAAAATGCATAGATTTAACTTTCTCCTATGAAGAGGATAAAGAAAATGTTCTATCAAATATGAATATTTCAATTGATGCTTTCGGTTTATATAGCATTGTAGGTACAAATGGATGTGGCAAAAGCACACTTGCTAAGCTGCTGATAAAATTATATGAAATTAAAAAAGGAAATATTTACATAAATGGACTAGATTATTCTAAGCTTTCTTATGATTTTATACGAAGCAATATAACATATATTCAAAAAGAAGAATTTTTCTTTAATGATACAATTATAAATAACATTAGATTATCTGATAAATCATTGAAAGAAACAGATATAGAAAACATTTGTAAATTAGTTGGCTTAGATGATTTTATAAAAACCTTGCCTAATAGATATGAAACAGTTATTGGTGAGGGAGGTTCAACCTTATCAAGCGGACAAAAGCAAAAATTAAGTATAGCAAGAGCCTTGTTAAGAGCTACACCAATATACATATTTGATGAAATCACAGCAAATCTTGATGGAAAAGCTGAAAAAGAAATTATGGAAATTATAAAAGAGTATAGTAA
>CAZNFG010000039.1:1778-4777 GCA_964572605.1 uncultured Eubacteriales bacterium | reverse complement strand
AGGACTTGAACCCCCACGTCGTTGACACTAGATCCTAAGTCTAGCGCGTCTGCCAGTTCCGCCACGCCCGCGTGACCACTTGACAGAGATAATAATAGCACTATTTTAAAATGTTGTCAACGAAAAATTAGTTAAGTTTTAGGTTTCTTTCTCAGATTTTACAGTGTTAATTTTAAGTAATTTAAATATTTCAACTATTACTAATGGGGCTATTATAAGTAGCGCTACCTCAGCAATATCTGCAAGTCCAAGTTTTGCAACTTCAAATATTTCTCTTAATACTGGAACATTCAAAACAATTAACATTAATGATGCAGAAACTGCAATAGCACCTAATAACACTTTATTAGTTAAAAATCCAACTTTAAATATTGAATCTTTATTTGATCTTAGATTAAATACATGCACTAATTCACTAAATGCTAATACTGCAAATGCCATTGTTTGTGCTTTCCTTGCAACTTCTGGATGTGTTGCAAGCATTTCAAAGTTAAATCCACAGCCTATACAAAATGCAAGAAGTGTAAGTCCACCTATCATAATTCCTTGATACGCAACTCTCCATATCATACCTTTTGAAAATATATTCTTATCTTTCTTTGCTTTTCTATTCATAATATTTTTTTCTGCAGGATCAACACTTAAAGCAAGTGCTGGCAAACTATCTGTAACTAAATTTATCCATAATATATGAATTGGAAGTAATGGTTCTACTACCCAACCAAACATTGTTGCTATAAATAGAGTTATTATTTCACCTATATTTGCAGATAGTAAATATGCTACTGCTTTTAAAATGTTATCGTAAATTCTACGACCTTCTTCCACTGCAGATACTATCGTTGCAAAGTTATCATCCGTTAAAACAACATCAGCTGCTTCTTTTGCTACATCTGTTCCAACTATTCCCATCGCAGCACCAATATCTGAAGTTTTAAGAGCTGGAGCATCATTTACACCATCACCCGTCATCGCAACTACTTCATCATGTGATTGCCATGCTTTAACAATTCTTACTTTATGCTCTGGAGAAACACGCGCATATACAGAATATTTTTGTACATTTTTTTCTAAATCTTCTTGTGACATTTTCTCAAGTTCTGCTCCAGTTATTGCTTCGTCACCTTCATTTAAAATTCCAATTTCTTTTGCGATAGCAATAGCGGTAATCTTGTGATCCCCCGTTATCATAACAGGTCTAATTCCTGCTGTCTTACACTTTGCAACTGCATCTTTTACTTCAGGTCTTGCAGGGTCTATCATACCCACCATACCAATATATACAAGATTACTTTCTAATGAGCTCATTTCATTTTTATTTGGAATCATATTTACTTTTTTATAACCCATAGCAAGAACTCTTAGTGCATTTGCTGCAAATTCTTCATTTGCTTTTAATATTGCACCAATATATTTTTGTTCAAGTGGTTCTTCGTTTCCATCAATTAAAATTTTTGTACATCTATTAAGAAGTTCGTCTACTCCGCCTTTTGTGTATGCATAATATTCTTCATCTTTTTTATTTAATGTTGTCATAAGTTTTCTTTCAGAATCAAAAGGAATTTCTGCAACACGTTCATGTTCAAGATCTAATGTTGTTTTAACAATATTATGTTTTATTCCTAAATCTACTAATGCTGTTTCTGTTGGATCTCCAATAGTTTCTAATTTTTCACCAAGATCTTTAATTTTTGTATCATTACAAAGAATCATACAATCTAGTAGAGCTTTATAGTGTTCATCTAATTTATCTATCTTTTCTGAAACATCAAATTTACTATTGTTATAAAAAACTTTTTCAACTGTCATTTTGTTTTGAGTTAAAGTACCAGTTTTATCTGAACAAATAACAGTGGCACTTCCAAGAGTTTCAACAGAAGGTAAAGTTCTAATAATTGCATTTCTTTTTACCATTCTTTGAACACCTATAGATAAAACTATAGTAGATATTGCAGGTAGTCCCTCCGGAATTGCAGCAACAGCAAGGCTTACAGCAGTCATAAACATTTCAATTAATTCTCTATCATAAATAAAGTAACCAACTAAAAATATTAATGCACAAATAATTAAAGCAGCCATTCCTAAAGTTTTTCCTAACGCTTCTAATCTTCTTTTAAGTGGTGTTTCACTATCATCTACATCATCTAGCATCTTTGCAATTTTACCAACCTCAGTTTGCATTCCTGTTGCAAATACAATACCTTTTCCTCTACCGTATGTGACTAAACTAGAAGAAAATGCTAAGTTTAATCTATCTCCAATACCAATATGATCACCCTTAAGTGCTTCAGTTTCTTTTTCTACTGGAACAGATTCACCTGTTAGTGCAGCTTCTTGAATCTTTAAATTAATTGCTTCAAATAGTCTTAAATCTGCAGGTACATAGTCACCAGTTTCTAATATTACTATATCTCCTGGTACTAAATCTTTAGCTTCAATATTTTCAATTTTGCCATCTCTTAAAACTTTAGAATGTGGTGCACTAAGTTCTTTTAGTGCTTCAAGAGATTTTTGTGCCTTTAATTCTTGCACAACACCAATTACAGCATTTAGTACAACAATTATAAGGATAATTATTGAATCTGTATACTCATGACTTACCACACCAGAAACTATTGCAGCAATTATAAGAACAATTATCATAAAGTCTGTAAACTGTTCTAATATCATCTTCCAAACAGACTTTTTATTCTTAGAAACAATTTCATTTCTTCCATAAGTTTCTCTGCGCCTTAAAACCTCATCACTCTTAAGACCATTATCAACATTTGTCGATAATTTTTTAACTGTTTCTTCCTCACTAAGTAAATGATAGTTATTGTCTTCCACTAAATATTCCTCCTAATCTTCTTCCAAATCACTAATTGCATCTTTTAATTCTTCATACATATCTTTTATTTTAGATAATGTTGCATCCGTCCTTGTTAATAGATCTACTGCATCATCATATACATCTTCTAAATCACCAATTGAACTTCCTGTATAATCATCTTCATTAT
>CAZNFG010000039.1:0-1678 GCA_964572605.1 uncultured Eubacteriales bacterium | reverse complement strand
AACTAAACCTTCATATATAAAGAAGTATAAATGAGCGTTATATTCATATACATTTATCATATCAGATTTTTCATCTACATCTGAAAGTTTGCCTTCTGTAAGTTTAGATTTTCCAACAAATATAACTGTATAATCATCTTCATCATCAAACTCATATTCGTCTCCATCTTCAGTTTCAATATACTTTTTGTAGATGCCATCAATTTCAACTTTGTCACTTTCGTCAATTTCAGTAATTATTGTGAATAAATCATCTGCATCAATATAATACAAATATACTTTGTCTTCTTCAGGCCAGTTATCTCCAGACTCATCATCTTCCTCATTAACCATATAAGCAGTTCCGCCTTTTGATTCGCCTAGTTTTCTAACCTTTACACCATAATCATCATCATCTGGATCTCCAACTACTGCATCTTCATCAACTATAATACCAACTTGAACATCCGAAGCACCAGTTACAACCATGTATTCGACATCAGAGCCATCAACTAGTAATATAGCGTTTACCGCCTCACTTAATTTACTTATACCATAATATAAGATATTGTCATCATCATCTGGTAAGTTATATCCTTTAGATTTACTAGCTACATATATTTTACTGCTAGTAATATTAGTTATTTCAGATTCAATAACATTTAAATCAGTTTCAGCATTTAATTCAATCATTTTTTTGCTTGCATTATCATATAGTAAAGTTACCTTTTTACCATACATATTTAAAACATCTTCAGCAGCAAATTCAAATTCTTTTGCTTTTTTATCTTCTTCTTTTAAAGTTACAGTTGCAGTTCTTAAATCGTCACTAAATTCAACATCAATAAATTCAGCGTCATATATATATATATAACTTAAAAATTTAGTTATCATAGGAGTACTACCTGGACCATATACAACTCCATTTTGGTTTGTTGCAACTATATCTGACATACCAGTTCTTAATGCATTCCATACTAAAATTGCCATATTTGAACGAGTAATTAAGTCATTAGCTTTAAATTCTCCCATTGACTCAAATAAATCAAGTTTCTCATCTGCATATGACATATAATTGCTAGGCCATGTAAGTTTGCTTTGCTTAACTGCATCTTCAAAATCTAATGCCCTTATAACCATAGCAGTCGCTTCAGCATAAGTTACAAATCCTTCTGGTTTAAACTTACCATCTGCATATCCGTTTATAATCTTTTCATCAGATGCTATCTTTATATATCCATACCCCCAATGACCACTCAAAACGTCTGGAAATGATAAAAACTTTTTCTTAGCATCTTCCAATCCATTAGCTTTTCCCATTGAAGTAATTATTATCTTAGCAAGTTGTGCCCTAGTTACCTTTTCATTAGGTCTAAATGTGTTATCTTCATAACCATTAATCACCTTAAATGTGGTTAATTTATTTACGGCATTCTCATATTTTGCGCCCTTTATATCTTTAAATGCCGGTTCTGCATAACATACTGTTGTAAAACACATAGTGCATATTAACACTAAATAAATAATTTTTTTCATATTTTTCTCCTCCTTGCATAATATACAAGAATATTATATATGAAATGAAAAAAAATGCAATGCAACACCACCAATAAAATCAGAAAAACTATCAAAAAAAATGGAACAAAAACAAGGATAAAAGAGTTAGAAAAAAGAACAAAACAAAACAAAAAGAATAAAA
>CAZNFG010000038.1:0-4839 GCA_964572605.1 uncultured Eubacteriales bacterium | reverse complement strand
CCTTCTTGCTCTGCTTCTTTTGCCATTCTATCATACATATTTGTCCATTCATAGTTTTCACCATTTGCTGCATCGTTTAAGTTTTCTAATGTTCCAGGCACTTCATCATTATGCAATAATTTAAACCATATTTTCGCATGCTCTTTTTCGTTATTAGCTGTCTCTTCAAATAAAGATGCGATTTGTTCATATCCATCTTTTTTAGCTTTGCTTGCGTAATATGTATATTTGTTTCTTGCCATTGATTCACCTGCAAAAGCTTCTAATAAATTTGCTTCTGTTTTTGTTCCTTTAAGTTCCATAATCATTAACCCCCTTTTCTTGAATACGCTATTATTGTATCATATTTTTATCATTTTTCAAATGCTTTATACAAAAATAGTTTTTCTTTTTTATTTCATTCGTTTTTTTAATTCCTCTAAAGTTCTTTCATATCCTAATATTTCATTTGAATGATCTACTCTTTTATATTTGAAATTAGGTCTTTGAGTTTTGCAAATTTCTGTTACGATCTTTTGTAAAAACTCAGGATTCTTTACTAATACTGGACCTGATAAATGTGTGCCATAAAATTCTTTATATTTTACACCTTCATAATCGTTATTTTCATTTTCTCCTATTCCAAACTTAACTTCAAAAAAAGGATTCATATTGTGATACATTTTGCTTCCGCTTATTAATAAACCCAACAACTTCTTTTTTTAAGTATTTGCTCTCATATATAACATCGGAATTTTCATTATCTTTTTCTAGTTTAACTTCATAATCAAATATGTTTAGCCCCTCTTCATTATCTATCTTTTTTCCGAAAATCTCAAAAGAGTTTCCTGTTGCTAAAATTATCTTTTTATCATCTATAAATTTCTTAAATGCTTCTTTATATTTTCTAGCATCTTTTAGTACCCTAAGTAAACTTCTATTAGTTCCACTTCCCATATATATAAAGACATAGTCATCTAATGAAACCTCATCATTTAAAGTTTTCTTGTCTAACGAAACATCAAAACCTTGATCTTCTAAATTCTTCTTTAATATCATAACATTTCCGATAGTCACCATATAAGTTTAAAATATCATGGTAAAGATGTAATATTTTTATTGTCATTTTAAACTACCTCCTATTTAAAAACTTCATTCTATCAGAAAAGCATGTTACTACATATATCTTTCCTTCTGAATTTTCTTTAACTTCTGCCATCATATCATCTAAATCTTCTCTTACAATGATTTTCTTGTTATCTATTCCCGTGTAATTAAATCTTGTAACTAAGTCATGAAAATATTTGCCAGATAAAACAATTTTCTTTACACAATCTTTATTTAAAAGTTCAAAATCAATATCCCAAAGCCATGAAGTTTCGCTAGTAAAATATTTTCTGCTTATTGCATCTAATATAAGTACAATTGTACAAGGTTCATTAACTCTAGTAATATATAACAGTGATTGATTATATGATATAGAGTTTTCATGTTTAGATGTAAGTAGCATTGCTTCTTTTCCATTTAGCGAAAATTCTTGAATTCTATCATTTTTAGCAATAAAATTATTTAAGTTTTCCTCTACTTTTTCTTGTTTCATTCCTACTAAATTACAAACAGCAAATGCTGCAAGTAAGTTATATGCATTGTAAATACTATTTAATGTCATCTTTAATTTATATCTATCGTTTATAACTAATTCCTTATTTTCTAAATCAAGTTTTGTAGCTGCATATTTTGGTTCCATTCTCCTATGACCACAATTAGGACATTTAAAAGAGCCAATCTGATTAAAGTGATAATACTCATACACTAACTTTTCTTTGCAATTTGGGCAATAATTTTCAACGTAGGTACTATCGTTTTCATTTTTAGAGAATTCATTTTTATTCATCCCAAAATATGTTACATTACTTCTTTTATATCCATATAAAGAAGATAATGGATCATCTGCATTTAATACTAAATGTATTCCATCAGATATTGCTTCTTTTATAACATCATAAATAACTTCTGGATTTCCATTTCGTGTCATTTGATCTCTATATAAATTTGTTACAACTAAATATTTAGGATTAAAATATTTTAGTGTGCGTCTTAAATATCTTTCATCACTTTCAATTACCAAAACATCTTTTTTTACTTCG
Organism: uncultured Eubacteriales bacterium; assembly: GCA_964572605.1. Lineage (GTDB taxonomy): Bacteria > Bacillota > Clostridia > TANB77 > UBA1234 > UBA1234. Next base: position 2,713 of record CAZNFG010000038.1, on the reverse strand, counting down.
CCTTTTATATTGCAATTATTTAATATCATAGTTGTTACACCCTCAGTTTGATTTGATCCTTCTTTATTGCATCCTATTTTATATCCCGCTTCTTCTAAAGTATGAGCGATCATTTCAACTGTAGATGTTTTACCATTACTTCCTGTAACTACTATTATATCATCTGGCAAGATTATTTCTTTTAATATATTTTTATTTAATTTAAGCGCAACTTGTCCTGGCAAGCTACTTCCTTTTCCAAAAAGCTTACCAACTATATATAAAATTTTACTAATTAAAATTATCAAATACTTCATACTTTTTCCCCTTTTTTACAATACTAATTTATCACAAGATAAGTTAAATTTCAATAAAATAGAAAGAAGAGTAGCCTTGTAAGCTACTCTTTTAATTTAATTTTATGTTCTCAATACGAGATTTTCATCTGTAACACGGCCTTGCATCAAAATGGCAGGCGTAGAATCGGTTTTTGTTTCAATAAAGCAACCTGACTGAGATATATACACCTTATTTGTAGAATCATACAATTCCATTTTCTCGTGAATATGGCCGCATTGAAACATTCTTACTGGATACTTCTTATCACCATAGTATGGTGACAATCCTCCATGAGATTTGAATCTGTGAACTCGCTCATAGGCATTTATTGAATGTGGTTTCATATTGAATTGTTCCAGATGCATCATTCTTTTTACTACGCCGGCAATTATAAAATCAACAATATATGTGTCATAAAACATAAAATGTCTATTTTTTTGATACATCCAGCGTTCAAGTAATGCAATAGGTGATTCAATGCCCACCTGTTCATATGTGTATTCGTGGTTGCCATTTATAGCCCTATAATCGAAATCATATTTACTAAGAATATCAAAAAGAATTTTTACATGTTCATTTCTTTTTTTAACAAGCTTTTCGCGTATTCCAGGGTTAGCTTCCACAAGCTCATAAGTATAAGCTTCTTCAGTAAACCCTTCAAAGAGATCTCCTGCAATGAACACATAGTCTACCATTGGTCTACCATTTTTATAATACTTTGCAAGCGTAGAATCCAACAGTTCCGGTGAAAATTCAGGATGACCCACATGTAAATCAGCGATATCTAAATAACTGAACTCGCGTGAAGTGTCTTTGTCATACAACATTACAATTGGAATGCCCCGTTTCTTAAGCCTAATTTGTGTTCTATCTCTTTCTCCAATCAAGATAGGCTCAAAACCGCAACGTTTTGCAATGGCTTCAAAAGTTTTTGGTTCCATGCCAAGATCATTCCTTGAGTAAGCAACAGACTCTTGATTAACAGTTTCCAACATCTTTAGCGCATTCGTCATTTTTTATCCTCCTATATTCCATATTTGGATACAAAAATTTTTAAACCCAATTAAATTCTATATTCATATGTAAGAAAAGTCAACAAAAAAAACCAGTATGTGTAAATAACACATGCTGGCAAAAAGATAATTTTTAGATTTCGTAGATGTCTGAAAATTGAGCAATTTTTCGCTCAAATTCTTCGCTTATTTCGTCCAATACTTTTGCAAAGTAAACTACATCTTTTACAGTATACTTTTCTTTTCCCATTAAAATACCTTGACACAGCTCTAGTTTTGCTACTGCATTTGCTATATCATTATCAAGAGTAACCCATGAACAATCGCTTTCAAAAAGTCTATATTTATTTAGTTCCCAGTGAATATTTGAAAGATTATGTGCAAGATACCGATCAATACCATAAGATAAAAAAGTTTCACTTAAGATTGCGATTTTTTTGTTTGCAGCCTTCAAATACTTAATAACTCGTACACATAACTCTGAGTCTGCGATAAGCTCGCTAGTTATATCAGAAAAAACGCCCTCGTAAACCACGGTACTCTCAAGCATTTCATCGTATTCGTCGGTCTTTAATCTTTCTACAACACTTTGCATGGCCATCTGGAAATTACCTCCTATTGGTTCTTTAAAATTTTAAGCGTGTTTGACCATTATATGAGCATAAGACCTTTTTGTCAAGCATTATTTTCTAACAATAACATTAAAAAGCCAATATTGTGTAAATTATTACACAATATTGGCTTTTAGCTATTTTAAGCTTTGATATAAGCTTTGAATTTGTTCCTTTTTTTGGGCAACAGCACAGTTGATTTCATCCAAAGCCTTGATAGTATTATATAGATCTTCAACAGAAAAATGTTCTTTTGAGACAAGATTTGTTTTGCAAGCATCAATCTTTTTTATTACTTCAGATAAGTCTTCATCAAGATACATCCATGAATAATCACTCTTGAATATAAGAGTCTCGCTTAGATCCCATCTAAATCTTGCAACAAGAGATCTTAGGTATTGATTTATCTTAAAAGACAATATCTTTTCTTTGAGCTTCCAAAGTGCAACTTGTCCATCATATAAGATTCTTACATATCTTATACATTTCTCAGGATCGCCTTTAAGTTCTTCAAATAGCTCATAAGAAATTTTTCCTTTAGTCCGAAGATCTTCCGGCTCTTTCCATCTTTCTTTTTCACCTTTGCTATCCATAAGAAATTACCTCCTATTGGTTAATCACATATTATTTAGAAACACGACCATTATATTATCGTATACAATTTTTGTCAACTTATACTAGATAAAAAAAAAGAAGTCTAATAGACTTCTTTTTCTTCTTTGTTAAGTGGTGCGGGCGAGAGGACTTGAACCCCCACGTCGTTGACACTAG
>CAZNFG010000037.1:0-4917 GCA_964572605.1 uncultured Eubacteriales bacterium | reverse complement strand
TGTACTGGTCAAATACAGATTCTTCTTCCATAAATTCTAGATTTGAACGAAGGTATATTATTTTTATAAGTATAAGTATATGAATAGCATAGAAAAATTTAATGTAATACTATTTATCGAAGAATCATCTAAAAAATGAATTTTAAAATTTGCAAATAGTTAAGTTTAATGATAGATTTACAGAAAGTTCTTGTTTATTTTACAAGAATTATAATTCTTTGATAAATAGACTAATGTAATTGTGCACTTGTGTATAATCTATGTGGAATAAGTGGACTAATACTTAATAAATGTGTTTTTGTGACTTTATTAATATGATTAAAATTGTGAATCACAGCAAGAAGGTGCTTAAAATAGCTAGGGCACAGGGGTGGGAAATTGGAGCAAGGTATACAAATTTACGAGATATAAAATTGCTTGGAACAGTAGCTTTCATCGATATAGATTGGAAGAACTATGATTTTAATAAACACTTAGATGCTGTCAAGCAAATCCGTCCAAATATGACAGTAGCCAGAGATATTGAAAATATTGATGAACTGCCTGATATTTTGAAAGAAGCCGAACAACTTAATAAATACTGTAATTCGGTTATTTTGGTTCCAAAAGATAGGAGGCTGATTGATAATTTCCATTTATTACCAGATGAATATGTTCTAGGATATAGCGTTCCTACAAAATATGGAAAGACAGAGATCCCAAGAGACAATTTCAAGGGAAGAAAAGTTCATCTTTTAGGCGGTAGACCAGATATTCAAAGACAGATAGCTGAAGAGCTTAATGTCGTTAGTATTGACTGCAATAGGTTTACGTTAGATGCTAAGTTCGGGGATTATTTTGTAGGGAACAAATTTATACCCCATATTCAAGGAGGATATGACAATTGTATAAAAGATAGTATTTTAAATATTAACAAAATTTGGGAGGGCTATTATGGAAAAACGTGAAAATTTTTTAATAGAAATGTATGAACAAATGTTTAATGACATTGATAGGCACCATAAAATTGTATGGCAAGTTATAGGTGTTTTAGTTGGGTCTTTCGCTTTTATTGCAATAGCTGAAAAGGGTATTATTCCAATAGATGTAGCAATATCAGTAGTTATATTGCTTTCTATGTGGGTGATCGCACATGTTTATGACTCAAATTACTGGTACAATAGAAACCTTGTCATAATTTCAAATATAGAGAGGCAGTTTCTTCTCGAAACAGACTTAGTGGATATTCAGTATTATTTTGGGAAACACAGAGATGTTAACTCTGTACAAACATCCCTAAGAATTCAACTCTTCTTTGCTTGGGGTGTTGTAGCAATTTTTTTAGCATATCATTTTTTTACAAGGATTTTTAATGGATTCTTTTTAAAATGGGATGATTCAACTATAAACTGGGTAGCAATCTTACCTTATGTAACTGCAATTCTTTTCTACTTTATACTTGTTAAATGGATAAGAAAAAAGAGGAAGAATAACTATGAGGAATTCATAAAGAACTCTCCAGGCAAGACAATAGATACTTCTTCAGTCAAGTATGGTGATGGTCATCCGGCTTACAAGGAACCTTAGAATATTCTAATTTATGTTGTATGTAATAAAAATGAATGTGTTTGGAGGTGTTAAATATATGAATACAATTCGTTTTTAATTATCAAAGCTTTGGGGGTTATTTTAATAATTTTTAAGATTAATTGTTGATGATACATTTAATAAATGGATACGCTAAAATGTTTTATTTTAACTAAGTAGCACGTTTAAACCAAGCCAATAACAAGCTTTCAAGTATAAAGGCAGGGAATTAATTAGTAGTTTTGTAAAAAAGAAGCACATATCATGAATGTAAAAGCAAAGCCATTTGTTAAGTGGGTAGGAGGTAAAACTCAATTAATTGAAAATATCAAAAGAGCTTTACCCAAAAACTTTGGTACTGCGAAGTCAGTTACATATATCGAACCTTTTGTTGGAGGGGGAGCTGTATTATTTTGGATTTTACAACACTACCCAAACATTGAAAAGGCAGTGATAAATGATATTAATTCAGATTTAATTAATTCATATATTACCATTAAGGACAAACCATTTGACCTAATACAGTATTTGGGTAAAATTCAAGATGAGTACTTGGGCTTAAACGAAGATGCAAGAAAGGGCTATTATCTGCTAAAACGAGAGCGGTTTAATACAAAATCACTTGATTATATAGAGAATACGGCTCTTTTTATATTTCTAAATAGAACATGTTTTAATGGTTTATATAGAGTAAATAGCAAGGGTTTGTTTAATGTGCCTTTTGGGAAATACATAAATCCCAAGATTTGTGATGAACAAACAATATTAGCAGATAGTAAGCTGCTACAAAAAGTCGAAATTCACTCTGGAGACTTTGAGAAAACTCTTGAACACGCACAAAATAATTCGTTTTTTTACCTAGACCCTCCTTACAAACCATTGAGTGAAACATCTAGTTTTAATTCATATGCAAAAGAAGCTTTTAATGATGATGAGCAAATTAGATTGAAAGATTTCTGTCATAAGATTGATATGGCAGGGCACTCATTTGTGCTAAGTAATTCTGATGTAAAAAGTTTTAATCCTCATGACGATTTCTTTGACAAGCTTTACGAACGATTTTCTATTCATAGAGTGCATGCTACCAGAATGATAAACTCCAATGCAGATAAAAGAGGTAAGCTAACTGAATTGTTAATTACTAATAAAGCTATTGAGGAAAATGACTATGCAAAAGCAATTTAGTGTATTTATATCGGAATTAAGTGAGACTAATGCGACACTTGATTATTTTACAGATTTTGAAAAGATTAAATCTAATGTTAGTAAGATTGCTATTAGGCTCAATCAGTTAAATTATTTGATTGCAAAAGAAGATCTCAAATCAGCTATAAACGAATTATTTGAGGAGAACCCAAAAGTTTTTGAAGTTCTTGATATTCTTATAGCTGTTAGGAAGAATAAGCATGCTAAAACCTTTAATAGAGATGGCGAAATAGTTCTTCTTGATTCATATTTCAAATCACCAGATAAAATATATGAATTTATTGAGGATACCGGACTGGCCGATATATTCCAAAATAAGCACATAACAAATCTTGTTGATTATGTCTTTGGCGTAGAAGTAGGACTAGATACAAATGCGAGAAAAAACAGAGGGGGGGATAATATGGCTAAAGCAGTATCACTCTTTTTTGACGGAGCTAACATCTTTTATAAAGATGAAATTAACAGCACTTATTTTCCTGAGATTACAAGTCTAGGTGTTGATTTAAAAAGATTTGATTTTGTAATTAGAACTGAAATAAAAACATATTTAATTGAAACAAACTACTATAACGGGGGCGGTTCAAAGTTAAATGAAGTAGCAAGGGCATATTCTGATGTTGCTCCCAAGATAAACAAGTACCCCCAATTTGAATTTGTTTGGATTACAGATGGGCAAGGATGGTTGTCTGCTAAAAATAAGTTAGAAGAAGCATATAATAATATTCAATCTGTATATAATCTGTCCAATATAGATGACTTTATTAAAAGGTTAATTTCAGAAAAGGTTATTGAATTCTAATATAATATATTATATTATTATGCATCAAGCTTCATCTTTGCCTTCGATGGTTTCAAAAAACATGAATCCCTTGGCGGTTTTTCCAGTTAATGGGACATATATTCTTGCTGTTTACAAAGGCTCACTATCTGAATATGATTTGCTTATTAAATATCGTCAATTAGAGGATGGTAGGTGGAGTAGAATAAGAACTCCTAAGCATATTCATTGGGCTGTAGATATATTAATTAAACAACATATCGATAGTGAGGCAACAACTAGGTTTCTAGATTTACTTATTGTTATGTGGGACAGTCATATCCAGCCAATTAGGAGTGAAGATGAAAGATCTAGCATTCTTAGTTCATCTTCTTTACTTGCTGAAGTAGAACAAGAGGCATTAAATTACACATCTCTAGCTAATAAAGGAGAATATAGTATAAGATTTTTATTGTTGATGGCAAAGTTATTAATGATACAAGAGAAAACGAACTACGAGCAAGCATATATGTTCAGACAACTATTAGAATGTTTAAAGGATCATCGCAATATTTATAAGATTGTCTCTAAAGCAACTCACAATTAAATGGTAAGTTCATTTTTTAAATCTACGGATAAAAATTTTACTCTATTAAAGGGTGATTGTATTGAATTATTGAATCAATTCGAATTCAAGTTTGATATGATTTTTGCTGATCCCCCATACTTCTTGTCGAATGATGGAATTTCAGTACAAAGTGGTAAGATGGTCAGTGTTAACAAAGGAGATTGGGATAGGTCTAATGGCTTTGAAAAGGATAATGAGTTTAATCTTAAGTGGTTAAAGGCTTGTAGGAACCATTTAACTGAAAATGGAACAATATGGATTAGTGGTACTTTTCACAATATATTTTCAGTTGCCCATATGTTAACAGAGTTGGATTACAAAATCTTAAACTGTATAACATGGGCAAAAACAAATCCACCTCCGAATCTTTCATGTAGATACTTCACACATTCTACCGAATTTATAATCTGGGCAAGAAAAAGTAAAAAAGGTTCTCACTATTATAATTACGAATTAATGAAGAAGATTAATGGAGGAACCCAGATGAAAGATGTATGGAATTTACCGGCAATTGCGCCTTGGGAAAAATCATGTGGAAAACATCCAACTCAAAAACCGTTGGCTTTATTGACAAGAATTATTTTGGCTTCAACAGAAAAAAACGCTTGGGTTTTAGACCCTTTTACAGGAAGTAGTACAACAGGAATAGCGGCAAACCTTTCAAATAGAAAATTCCTTGGTATTGATAAGGAAGAGAGTTATCTGTCAATTTCGTTGAATAGAAAACTCGAAATTGAAAATCCTATTACTTTTAGTA
>CAZNFG010000036.1:0-6366 GCA_964572605.1 uncultured Eubacteriales bacterium | reverse complement strand
GTGGAAATTAATTTTTCATTATCTCTTTGATGAAGTCCAATACTAGGTTCATCTAGTATATATATAACTCCCATAAGTCCTGAACCTATCTGTGTTGCAAGTCTTATTCTTTGTGCTTCTCCTCCAGATAAAGTTCCTGCATTTCTAGCAAGTGTTAAATATTCCAAACCAACATCTATCAAGAATTGAAGTCTTGCATTTAATTCTTTTAATATTTGGTGAGCTATCATCTCTTCTTTTGGCGTTAATTTTAATTCGCTAACAAACTTTTTTATTTCAATAACAGACATTGATGTAATTTCATTTATGTTTTTATCTCCAACTGTCACAGCTAAAGCTTCTTTATTTAATCTTGCTCCATCACATTCATAACAATGTTGTGATGACATATACATTTCATAAAATTCTCTCATACCACTTGAAGAAGTTTCTCTGTATCTTCTTTCCATAGTATTTATAACACCTTCAAATGGTGCTGTAAATGATCTAACTCCTGTTGAGCTCTCATATTTGAAATCTATTTTTTCATCACCAGTACCATATAATACTTTATTTACAAAATCTTCTGACAAATCCTTTACTGGCCTAGATACATCAACATTATAATGTCTTCCTAATGATTTTAAATACATTATTCCCATATTATTATCTTTTGCTTGATTCCATCCCATACCTTTTAATGCACCATCTAAAAACGATATATTAGTGCTTGGCATTATTAAATCTTTATCTATTTTTTGTAATGTTCCAAGTCCACTACATGTAGGACAAGCTCCTAATGGATTATTAAAAGAAAATAATCGTGGTGTTAATTCTTCAATACTTATATTGCAATCTGGACAAGAATAATTTTGAGAAAATAACATATCCCCTTTATCTATTACATCTATAAGGACTAGTTTATTGGCATATTTTAGTGCTGTTTCAACTGAGTCTGTTAATCTATTTTTTATTGCATCTTTTACAACCAGTCTATCTACAATTATTTCAATGTTGTGTTTTTTTGTTTTAGATATTTCTATTGTGTCTTCACTTAAATCATATATTGTTCCATCAACACGTGCCCTGGTAAATCCATCTTTTTTTGCATCTTCTAAAAGTTTTGTGTATTCCCCTTTTCTATTTCTAACAACTGGTGCCAAGATTTGTATTTTGGTACCCTCTTCTAATTCCATTATTGCGTCGATTATTTGATCTATAGTTTGTTGTTTTATGAGTTTTCCACATTTAGGACAATGTGGTATACCAATTCTTGCATACATAAGTCTCAAATAATCATAAATTTCAGTAACAGTTCCAACTGTCGAACGTGGGTTTTTTGATGTTGTTTTTTGATCTATCGAAATAGCAGGTGATAATCCTTCAATATATTCTACATCCGGCTTTTCCATTATTCCTAAGAATTGTCTTGCATACGAAGATAAACTCTCAACATATCTACGTTGTCCTTCAGCATATATCGTATCAAATGCAAGCGATGATTTACCGTGAACCGCTAAGTCCTGTTATAACAACCAATTTGTCTCTTGGTATCTTTACATCAATGTTTTTTAAATTATTTACTTTTGCTCCCTTTATCTCTATATAGTCTGACATGATAGTCCCCTTTCTCTTATCAAAACATACTAAAGCATTATACCATAGTATTAAATAAAAGAACAGAGGTTTGTAGATTTTTGCTTTATTTAATGCTATAATTAACAAAGAAAAAGGGGGATTACCTATGGAAAAAAGAAGAGTTCTTGGATTAGATATTATACGTACTATTGCTATCGTGACTGTATTTATAACTCATTTTATTGCATATAGAGATGTACTTAGCAATGGCTTTTTATCTTTTAACTGGACCATATCTCTAATAATTAGATATTTTGCAATGTGCTGTGTCCCTTTATTTTTACTTTTAACTGGTTTTTTAAATAACAAAAAAGAAGTAAATAGTAAATATTATAAAGGTATTATCCCAATTTTAATATCTTACATTTTTATTTCAATTTTTCAAATAATTGCAACTAGCATATATACTAATACTCCTATCAATATTTTTTCTGCAGCTGTTAGTATTTTAAATTTTACAGCTAATAATTATGCTTGGTATTTTGAAATGTATATTGGTCTTTTTTTATTAATACCTTTTTTGAATATTCTTTATGATACTCTTAAAACAAAAAAAGAAAAAAACATACTAATAGCTTCTCTTATATTTTTAACTTTTTTACCTGCAGTATTTGAAAGTTTTATTTTTGATGAAAAATATTTAGATATTATTCCAGATTATTGGCAAATAATTTATCCTATTACTTATTTTTATATTGGAAAATATATTAAAGATTTTAAAATAGATTTTAGGTTAATTTATAAGATTTTGTTATTAGTTGTTTCCATTGCCGTACCTACTATCTTGTGTTATTATTTTTCGACACCTACGTTCCGTGCATGGTATATGTTTAATGGATTTGAACCTCTTACAAATGCACTTTGTGCAATAAGTATTTTCTTATTATTTTATAAAATAGATTTTAATATTCCCGTAATTAGTAAAGTATTTACTGAGATATCTATATGCTCTTTTGAAATGTATTTATTCTCAAGTATAATAGATGGATATGCATATCAAAAATTTGATTTTAATTTTCCTACTATGATATTGTTTATTACACTTTCATCTTATTTATGTTCTAAAGTATTTATACTAATTAGAGATTTTATATTAAAAATTCTAATTACAAGAAAAGAGAAAATAAAAGCTTTATAAAAAATAGTTATACATTCATATTTCTAAAAAAAAGGGGGGGATAATTTCTTATCCCCCCTAATTTCATTTTTCACCAAAAAATTCGTCTTGATTTTTAACAACGACCTTGCACATCTCATCAGCATATGCAAAAAACTCCATAAAAAGTCGGTTGTCCTGTACATACAAAGTCGCCCATGAACTATATCCCTTACGGATTGCCATTGGAATAATAATCCGGTTCTTAGCGTCCATGGAAAGTTCATCAGAGCAAACCTTGTCTGTTACCAGTACATCGTCGCAAGGTATTATCTCATACACCCTCTCACCACAGTACGCAAGCATTAACTTGTTGTTCTTGTTTAAATCTGCTCTTTCGAATGTCCATCCAGGAATCAAAATCCGTCCCTGACTATCGATTCTTTGCATTTGCATTTCCTCATTTCTAATTATTTAAATCTTTAAATATTATATACTCGTTTTTCTATTATGTCAACTTATTCGCAATATAAACCTCTTCATTTTATATGTATTTTGTGCTAAAATACTTTTTAGGAGGAGCGTTATGAAAAACATTTATATAATTTTAACTCAATCAGGTACAATTGTTGCAAAGACTTTACAACTTGTTACACGCGACGAATTTAATCATTCTTCCTTATGCGTAGATGAGGATTTTTCTAACTTCTATTCTTTCGGAAGACTTAAAATAAATAACTTCTTAAGCGGACGGGTTTGTTATTGAAAATGCCTTTACTCATGTATTTGGAAAGTTTAGACACATTCCTTGTTTAATATTGAAAAAAGAAGTATCTAACGAACAGTATGATAAGATCTGCACTATTGTAAAATCATTTGTAGAAAAACGCGATACATATAATTATGATTTTTCAAACCTTTTATTAGCTAAAACAAAATTTAAAGTAAAAAATGAGAATAGATTCTTTTGTTCAGAATTTGTTGCATTTGTTTTATCGAACGTAGGCATTAATGTTCCTAATATAAAAGAAAAAATCAGACCAATAGAATTTTGCAATTTAAAAGGTGTAAAAGTAATATATAAAGGTGACCTTAAAGAATGGTGTAAAGAAAGAAAAAATATTGTACAAAATAAAATATAAAAAACTGTCACTTACATAAGTGACAGTTTTTTGTTTATTTTTACTATTTTGCTTCTTCAGCTTTTGGTTCTTCTTTCTTTTCAGGAACTGTTTTTGCTGTTGGTTCTTTTGTCTCTGCATTTACTGGTTGCATTTCCCTATATCTCATAAGTCCTGTTCCTGCTGGAATTAGTTTACCTATAATTACATTTTCTTTTAGTCCGATTAATGGATCTATCTTTCCTTTAACAGCTGCCTCTGTTAATACTCTTGTTGTCTCTTGGAATGATGCTGCAGATAGGAAAGAATCTGTTGCAAGTGATGCTTTTGTAATTCCTAGAAGTACTCTCTTACCAATTGCTGGTCTTAATCCTTGCTCTTCCATTTTTTTATTTTCTTCTTCAAATGCTAATAAATCTATCATTGTTCCAGGTAACATTGAAGAATCTCCAGATTCTTCAATCTTAACTTTTCTAAGCATTTGTTTAATAATTGCCTCAATGTGTCTATCGTTTATATCAACACCTTGGCTTCTATAAACTTTTTGTACTTCTTGTACGATGTATCTTTGAACACCTTCTGCACCTTTGATTCTCATTATATCTTGTGGATAAATTGAACCCTCTGTTATTTCATCTCCAGGCTCTACTACATCTCCATCATGTACTACAAGTCTTGATCCAAATGGAATTAAATAAGTTCTAGAATCTTCATTATTTGTAATTATTGCTTCTCTTTTCTTCTTTGTGTCACTTATTGTAACTGTACCAGCTATATCTGAAATAATTGCCAAACCTTTTGGTTTTCTTGATTCAAACAATTCTTCAACTCTAGGAAGACCTTGTGTTATATCTCCACCTGCTAGACCACCCATGTGGAATGTTCTCATCGTAAGCTGTGTTCCTGGTTCACCAATTGATTGTGCAGCTATGATACCAACTGCTTCACCAATATTTACTTCTTGTCTACCTGCTAGGTCATTACCATAACATTTAGCACATACTCCTCTATGGGCTCTACATGTAAGTAAAGTTCTAATCTTTGCTTTTGTTATTCCTAATTTTACAACTTCATTTGCTTTCTTTTCTGTAATCAAAGAATTCTGTTTTACTATTACTTCGTTTGTTTCTGGATTTACTATATCTTCTGCAGCAAATCTACCAGCTAGTCTTTCAGCTAAGCCTTCAATTAATTCATTGCCATTCTTAATATCTGCAACCCACATACCATCTGTTGTTCCGCAATCGTAATCTCTAATAATTATTTCTTGGCTAACATCTACTAGTCTTCTAGTTAAGTATCCTGAGTCTGCCGTTCTTAATGCTGTATCAACTAGTCCTTTTCTTGCTCCATGTGCTGATACGAAATATTCTAAAACATCCATTCCTTCTCTAAAGCATGATCTAATAGGAATTTCAATTGTTCTACCTGCTGTATCGGCCATAAGTCCTCTCATGGCAGCAAGCTGTCTAATTTGCTTCATGTTACCACGAGCACCAGACGTTGCCATCATATATATTGGGTTAGTTTCTTTGAAGTTTGCAATCATCGCGTCAGTAATATCATTTGTTGCTTTATCCCAAACTTTAATTACTGAGTTATATCTCTCCTCGTTAGAAATCAAACCTCTCTTATATTGTTTTGTTATCTCATCAACTTTTGCTTCTGAAGCTGCTAAAATATCTTTCTTCTCTTTTGGTATTATAACATCTGAAATAGAAACTGTTATAGCTCCTTTTGTAGAATACTTGTATCCCATTGATTTGATATCATCTAAAAGTACTGCCGTACCATCTAATCCATGAGTTATAATAGATGCAGAAATTATTTTTCCAATTGTTTTCTTTGTTACAGGGAAATTAACTTCTAAGTCAAACGCTTTCTCTGGATCTGTTCTATCAACAAGTCCTAGGTCTTGTGGAATTGAATCATTAAAAATTACTTTTCCTATTGTTGTTTCTATAATCTTTGAACGTTTTACTCCATCAATTTCTTTTTCCATTCTAACTTTTATTTTTGCATGTATTGAAATGACTCCGTCTAAATATGCCATCATTGCTTCATCTTTATCTTTGAATATCATGCCTTCGCCTTTTACATTAGGCTCGTCTATTGTTAAATAGTATGAACCTAAAATCATATCCTGTGTAGGAACAGTAACTGGCTTTCCATCTTGAGGTTTAAGCAAATTGTTTGCAGATAACATTAAGTATCTTGCTTCTGCCTGTGCCTCTGGAGTAAGTGGCAAATGTACTGCCATCTGGTCTCCATCGAAGTCAGCATTAAATGCTGTACAAACAAGTGGATGAAGTTTTATTGCTCTACCTTCAATTAATACTGGTTCAAATGCTTGAATACCAAGTCTATGAAGTGTAGGTGCACGATTTAGCATAACAGGGTGATCTTTTATTACATATTCAAGTACATCCCATACTTCTGGTTTTAGTCTTTCTACCATTCTCTTTGCATTCTTAATATTGTGTGCTAGACCTCTTTCAACAAGTTCTTTCATAACAAATGGTTTGAATAATT
>CAZNFG010000035.1:0-8453 GCA_964572605.1 uncultured Eubacteriales bacterium | reverse complement strand
GAGCACTTGACTTTTAATCAAGTTGTCCCGCGTTCGAATCGCGGATAGCTCACCACAAATGGCCCGTTGGTCAATCGGTTAAGACATCGCCCTTTCACGGCGGAGTGGGGAGTTCGACTCTCCCTCGGGTCACCAAAATTGCCAGTGTAGCTCAGTTGGTAGAGCAACTGACTTGTAATCAGTAGGTCGTTGGTTCGATTCCGATCACTGGCTCCATAAATCCGCAAGTTCTTAGAATAACAAGAGCTTGCGGATTTTTATTATATTTTCGATACTACATATGGAAGGAAACTACAGTCTTTCTACAGTCAAACGTAAAACAGCCAAAGCATTGCAAATACTGTATTACAGCATTTTAACTAATTTTTCACTTCTTTGTAAATAATTAGTGTGAAAATGACCCACGAGGTCGTTGGTTCAAATTAGATTTTTAAGATTTATAAAATTGCATGATGCAGATGTAAAGCGACTTTAAAAAGTTGACTTTTTTCATATCTCTTGAAAAGTTTCAATTTAATCAGTCAAACTACAGTCAAATCTAGAGAAAATTGAGACTATAGAGAAAATCAAAAGTTAGTGTAAGACTAATATTTGAATAATTCGCTCAAAAATGATATAATTCAAGTATATTTTATGAATATGAAGGTGGAATGTATGTATGAAAAATATTAACAAATTTTTCCCTGATAAAGTGTATATATTGTTTTTGATTATAACGATATTATTACTTTCTGGTTGTGGAAAAATACAATCTACATCAAGCATCGTTAAACACATAAAAGATAAATATAATATTGATGTTATGGTCATTACAGAAGAAAAAGATAATACTGCAAAAGATAAATATGCTCGTTATAATTCAGTTACATTAAAAGAAAAAAACAGAGATATCACTTTTAATGCTATAAGTTCATTTAGTGCTGTTGGAATGGATGGTTCTACATTTTGGCATCAAGAATCGGTATCGGATGATTATTATGAAAATTTAACAGCTTCAATAGATGAAGAACTTTCTACAATTGCAGATAAATATGAAATAAAAATAGAGTATTATATGTCTGGGTTAGTTTCTAGTGTGGACTATTGTGGAACACTTACTAATAAAGATGAGCAATTTGAAAAAATAAATAATGCTCTAAATGAAATTATGGTAGCATACAATTTAAAAAAAGAAGTCTCAAATTATACACCACTATCAAAAATTTTAATATATATAAATGGTGAATATACAAATTTTACATGTGAATATACTGTTAATGGCAATAATATTGAATTTATTGATGAAGATAAGGAATGGAGAGAACGATGGGAGATTCCTGATAGATTAGACAAAGATGTTATTGAGTATGTTAATTCTATACATTCAGGTGAATGCTATATTGTAGAATGCTCCGTATTTCTCGAGTATGATTATGACAATCAAGTTTATACGCATTATATTAGTTATACAATAAAAAATGATTATGAGAAAATAATAAGAGAATATAGGTTTGAATTTGATAAATATAAAAATGATTATAAAAATAATAAACTATTAGATATGAATGAGTATTTGAAAGCTACTATTAACATTGTATATCAGTAAAGTATATATAAATATAGAGAAATGCTTTGTTAATCTTAATTTTTTAGTTTGGGTTCTTAACTAATAGTTTTTGAGTGAAACGTCGTAAAAGTTATTTAATTCTAAAAGTTTTATAACTTAAAATTGTACATTAAAAAATAAACAATTATTAGAGACATTATACTATACGAAGATTAGCAAAATTAATAAAAAGTGTATAAAAATAGCTAAGATTGTAGTATAATGTATGTATAGATGCTTGAAAGGAGATGCTTTAAAATGAGCGAACAACAAAGATTACTTATTGAAGATACAAAAAATTTATCAGACGAAATGATAAAACAAATAAGAAAATATATTGCGGAATTAAAATTTAATTCTGTTATTAATAATGCTCCAAAAGAATTGATTCCTGAGAATGAAGATGAGCTTATGAAAATGATTGAAGAAGGTTACGAGAACATGGAAGATGCAATTTCACTTGACGAAGTTGTAACTAAAATAGATGAAATGTATACTAAATAAGGGGGATGAAAAATTGGAACACTATGCAGTAAAATTTTCTCCCAAAGCATATAATGATTTAAAAAATATTAATGAATACATTTGCAAAGAATTATTAGAACCTGATATAGCTCATGAGATGTCTAGATTAATAACAGATGAAATAAGTAAATTAGAATATTTTCCTTTTAGAAATCCCAAAGTGATGTCTGAAAAAATTAAACATGAAAATCTACGAAAGATGTTAGTTAAAAACTATATAATATTTTACGATGTAGATGAAAACAGTAAATTGGTTAATATACATAGGATATTATATGCTTATTCAGATTGGATTAAAGATATATAAAGCCAATATAATGTACTACTCTACATCCTGTAGTCAAACAGTCAAACTACAGTCAAACATAGAAAAAATAGAGAAAATAGAGACAAATGAGAAAATCTTAGTAAATGATTGAAGCGGGATAACCTTAGAGCGTGAGACAATATAAAAAATGGAGAAAATAGAAACAATAGAGAATGAATGCCGTTTATAGTCAGTAGGTCGTTGGTTCGATTCCGATCACTGGCTCCAAAAGAGACATCACTTTTTGTGATGTCTCTTTTTTGTTTGCCAATAAGAATCTAAAAGCTTCTTATTTTTAGCTGATTAGCGAGAACTCTAATTTTCGAATTAATTTCATTTATATATTAAAATAAAGGGGCCTGTCTCTGAATACAAAGACAGGCGGTAGGTAGATTATTTGTTCAGGATTGTATTGAAGATACCTTCAAACCACGGCTGAAAGCACCTGTCAAGATAGGTGTACATGGCGGGGAAACGATTTCCGAAGTTAGGCAATGCCTCACGCACGACCATCATCGAAAGGGAAAGAATGATCCCCAGGAGAATGAGTATTACTATGAACCGGATTACACCCAAAATTGTGGAACTCCAAGACTGATGCATAGAACCCTCCTATAAAATATAATCTACCATCTCTTTGTCGATATAACCTATCGAACATTCAAATATGATCAAAGGCCAGAGCCTTATCAAATAAATGAAGACAAAAAGAAAATAGTAATATTATTATACCATAAATTTACATAATTTTCAACTTGGCTGAACATAAAAATCCCTTATAAAGCGCTTCCCTAAGGGAAAAAATATAAAAAATATGACTTTGTTTCCTAAATTTGAGTAAAAGTGTCAATTATTTATCACTTGGCACAACAGTGAGATATGGTATAATTGAGATATTAAGTAGAAAAGGGGAAAAGTGAAAATGTATTATGGAAGATTTAAAGGAACTCACTACAATGCTGAGTACGGGTGCGGAAAATTATTATGAATAAGAAAAAAATTGGAATAATTATTATAGTAATTACTTTGCTTATAGTGGTTTCTGCTTGTGTGCTAATATATGGTTTTTACAATAATAATATATTAAAAGAAGATATAAATATAAAAGATAATTTAAATAATAGTGGGGAAATGTTAGATAGGGGTACAACTCAAAACTTTACTTATCAAAATTTAGTTTTAGAAGTTTCAAATGTTAAAGAAAGATATCTTGAAGAAAGAATCGTAGAAGGTGAAGAACCATTTACTGAAACTATTTTTGTTTGCTATCCAGAGGCTAAACTTATTGTAATAAATGCAGATATGAGTGATCCTTATTATAACGAAGATAAACAAAGTCATCCACAATGGGGAGTATATAATTTTGCAACTGATACAAGGCTTAAGCTTGTTGATGATATTGACCCAATTGGAATATATAATAATTATGATATGGTATATAATCTAGAGGCTAGTATTGGAGTACTTAGATTTAGATTTATTGAGTAAAATAATTAACTTTAAGTAGCAAAGGAGATAAAAATGGAGTATAAAAGATTTGAAAATATAATAATTGCAAGAATAGATAAGGATGAAGAAATATTAGAGCAGGTTAAGGAACTAGCATTAAAAGAAAACATTAAACTTGCAAATATTAATGCTCTTGGTGCAACAAACGATGTAACTGTTGGAGTATTTAAGACAGGTGAAAAGAAATATTATTCTAATCATTTTACAGGGGATATGGAAATCGTTTCTTTAACAGGAACAATCAATACTATGAATGGAGAATTTTATTCACATTTACATATGTCATGTGGAGATGTAAATGGAAATGTTGTTGGAGGACATTTAAATAAAGCAATAGTTAGTGCAACGTGTGAGATGGTTATATATATTATTGATGGAGAAGTAGATAGAAAGTTTGATGATGAAATAGGATTAAATTTATTTAAGTTTAATTAAAATTTTATATTAAAGAAATGGGATGATCTAATGGAACTAATAAAAGACATCTGGAAAAAGAAAGATATAAAAGAATTTCAAGAATACTTAAAAACACTTGGTAATCTAGAAAAAATGGAATGGTCAAAAAACATACTGCAAACAAGTTTGCCGGTACTAAGTATTTCTACACCAGTAATTAAAGATATTGCAAAGAAAATTGGACAAGGAAATTTTTTAGAATTTTTGGATTATATGTTGTGGGAATATTATGAAAATACTGCAATTAATGGATTCTTAATTTGTAAAATTAAAGATTTTGACACAATGAAAAAGTACCTTGATATATACAGCAGTAAAGCGGAGAATTGGGCAACATGTGACTTATTATCTTTTGATATAAAAGGAAAACAAAAAGAATTTTTTAATATAACATTAGAATATATAAAAAGTCCAAAGCCTTTTGTTAGAAGAATTGGAATGTCAATTTTATTTAATTTTATTAATAATGAAGAATATATAGACAAAATATTTGAATTATTAGATAAGTTTCAAGATGAAAAAGAGTACTATGTCAATATGATGAATGCATGGCTGTTTTGTGAATGTTTTATAAAACAAAAAGAAAAGACACTTAAATATTTAAAACATCATAAACTAAATAAAGATACTATAAATAAAGGTGTACAAAAGTGTAGAGACAGTCATAGAGTATCGGATGAAGATAAAGAGATGCTTTTAAAATATAAGATTAAATAAGAACTAGATATAAATAAATAGATATAAAAAAAGCACTGTTAGGTCATACCAAACAGTGCTTTTAGTTATTTATTATTTATTATTGTTGTTGTTGAATGTATTCTGAAAAATCCATATAGTCAGTTGGAATAACAAACATATCAGGGTGACTTACATTTTCAGTAACTATAACATTGATTAAACCATTTTCTTCGTTTGTTCCAATATATTTTAAAGCGTTGCCTTCAAAATAAAATTTACTTCCTTGAAAATCTTCATAATAATATTCTTTACCATCAATAGTTGTGTTTCCTGAAGTAAACGTTACATCTTCAGATCCCATAAAATCTGAATTTGCTAAATTGTTTGTGTCAGTGATAGTATCTTTTGCCATTATTTTTTCAGTATCAAAAATTGTATAAAGGACACCATCTTCTTGTACCGTTCTAGCAGAAGTGTCATCAGCTGTTACAGTTGATGCAAACTTGTTTCCATCTTTTGAATATTCGGCTGTAATTGTTCCATCTGCATCTGTAAATTCATACTTTAAATAATAGTTAGATTTTGACATGTTTTTTAATAATCTGCTATCAGAAAAGTTTTGTACTTTTTCATCTGAAATTTCTTCTCCTGATGTTTTTTCTGGAACGTTGTTTCCAGAGTTGTTCTCATTATCCAAAATACTAACTTCTTCAAGGTTAGTTTCTTCTTCTTTTTTGCCACATCCAACAAGCATAGACAAAGCAAGAAGCACACTTAAACCAATAATTAATTTTTTCATAAAAACCTCCTTATGTTCTCTATATGTAAGAATATAGCTATTATAACCAAAAGTCAAATAATATTAAAAAAATTTTCATACATGACTAAACTGATCTATTTATATGCCCATTGGTATAGTCATCCCCAGAGAGCTTATCCCCATTTTTATGGATATTTATAATGTTTTGTATTTCGCTCGTTGTTTCGTCTAAAATGTCTATTCTAATAGAATCTATGTTAATACCTTTGCTTTCCATAGATGTTACTTTAGAGTTTAGTATCTGTGAAGTACAATTTATATTATCTGGAATAACTCTAAATAAGATATTTAGTCTGTCTTTTAAATAGTACTTATTTTCTTTTATGCAAGGTTTTGAGCAATTTGTAGTGGCCGTTAGTCCGCCGACAACACTACCAACTGTACAGTGCTCCGATGTCATTACAACAGTATTTCCATAAACAATTAGTTCTCTAGGAAGAGTATCACCTAAATTATCTATTTGCTTTTTTGTAAGCTCGGGTGAAAGTATTACCTTTGAAAATCCTAAATCTTTTAATAGGCAAATCGAATAAGTATTAAAAATATTAAATGTATAATTCGCAACAAGTTGGGTATTTAAGTCTTTTACAAATTCAAGTTGACCAATATTAGATAAAACAAATCCATCTACAAATTTAGATATATTAGCAATGTTTTCTTTAATTAATTTTATATAATTGTTTGTTGTAACAATTGGAAATAAGACGTACTTTTTGCAATTAAATTCCTTTATTAAATCAATGTTTTTTATAGCATCTTTTAACGTAAAATATGCATTATCAACATTCTTAAGGTTTAAAAATTCATTTTTAATATTATTAAAAAATACTGATACTTCATGGTTTTCAGAGACATGTTTTTCGATTTTTTTAGGAGTTATATTTTTAATTTCTCTAGAAATTTTACTAACAAAATTGTTTTCATATTCTTGTAAAGCTTTTCTTCGTATATCATTTAAAGTACTAATAGGAAGAAATAAGTTATTGCCCAATGTAACTAAAAATTCATTAATAATAAATGGAGTGTTACCTGTTTTAGACAATTGCTTAATTATAGTATCTTTTGTAAGTGGATTATTTTTAGATACTTCAGGAACTATACCAGAATCATAATCAAAACCATTTATACTTAATTTTATTGTTTCTTTTTCTTTAATAGTAAGATTAATATTAATTGGAGAATGTTTTACAAAACCCCTAGAATAGCTTTCTCTTGCCTTTGCGTTTAAAGATTTATCTGAAGTTTTATAAACTTTATCGCCAATGTTTATTTTGCCTACTATTCTTCCGACTTTGTTTCCAATGATCTCACTAATTATTGTTGATGGAGATTCATTTGAATTATTCCAAACTTCTATTCCGTCACCAATATTTAAGTTAGATATATTATCTAGTGTAATATATCTTTTACCGTCATAAGCTTTAACTTTACCTACATATATGCCCCAGTTTTTAGGCTTTTCATAAGACATCATGGCTGAGCCAGTTTTACCAAAAAGATATGCTTTTGAAAATCCACCTCTATTAAAAATTTGAGTAATATCTTGGCTATCTTGTTTATCTATATTTAAAGTTGAATTATTTAAATATGCATCAATATATTTTCTATAAATTCTTGTTATTGTTGCAACGTATTCAGGCGATTTCATTCTGCCTTCAAGTTTTAGCGACTTTATATTTGGTATTTTGTCTATAACGTCAAGCATTGACAAGTCTTTTGGACTTAGCAAATATCCAGCTCCAACAGGTTCATTGTCTTTTAAAAGAGTATATGGAAGCCTACAAGGACCTGCACATTTACCACGATTACCACTTCTATCACCAATCATACTACTCATTAAGCATTGACCAGAGTAAGAGATACATTGTGCACCGTGTGCAAAGATTTCTATCTCTATATCTGTATTATCTGCAATATATTTTATTTGCTCAAAAGATAATTCACGAGCAAGTACAACTCTAGAAAATCCCAGCTCTTTTAATTTATTTACACCAGCTAAATCGTAAATTGTCATTTGAGTGCTAGCGTGTAATTCTAAATCTGGTATATATTCATGAAGCAGCGAGGCAAGACCTAAATCTTGTACGATTACAGCGTCTATTCCAATTCTATATAAATCGAAAGCAAAATCTAAAGCTTCCCTAATTTCTTGATCATCAAGTAGAGTATTTAAAGTTAAGAATATTTTTACATTTCTTAGATGTGCATATTCAACTATGTTTTTTAGTTCATCAAGTCCAAAGTTTGATGCATTAGCTCTTGCGTTAAAAAGTTTACCACCCAAGTACACAGCATCTGCGCCATTTTCAACAGCTGCTATAAATGCTTCATATGTACCAGCAGGTGAAAGTAGCTCTATATTTTTATTCACTTAATTTTCCTCCTTAAAACGTATTACTTGGGTTATTATATCATAAAACATGGCTTTTTACGCGTTTTTTTAGGTAGATTTTAGATTAATAACAATAAATTTATATAAAAAAGAACACCTCATCTTTTTTGATGCTGTGTTCTTTTATTGGCTGGGGTGGTAGGATTCGAACCCACGTACTGTCAGAGTCAGAGTCTGATGC
>CAZNFG010000034.1:0-8512 GCA_964572605.1 uncultured Eubacteriales bacterium | reverse complement strand
ACAATAAAATAGGGATTTTACATGGAATGAAAACCTATACTATGCAAGACGAACAAGGAAATATACAAGATGCATATTCCATATCTTCAGGACTTGACTATCCAGGAATTGGTCCAGAGCATGCATATTTAAATTCAATTGGAAGAGTTAAATATGACAGTGTTACTGATGATGAAGCGTTAGAAGCTTTTAAATTACTTTGCAAAATTGAAGGACTAATACCTGCACTAGAAAGCAGTCATGCAATAGCATATGCCATGAAAATTTCTAAGAACTATAAAAAAAATGATTGTATAATAGTTAATCTATCTGGCAGAGGGGATAAAGATGTAGCTACAGTTATGAAAGAGAACATGAATGAAGGTATTAGATAAATGAATTGTTTCGATTGAATATAAAGCTGTAATTATTTTTTAGTTTGTAAAAAAATAGACATGTTGTTATATGACAATTTATTCCAACATCAAACATTTATATGTGTTGAAAAGTAACATAACATATGGTAAAATACGTATGTTTAGGTTAATTTACTTTCCTTTAGACAAACTATTAAAAAACTGCAACGACTATAATTAGGAGGGGAAAATGATGGGGAAGACTGATGATGACTGGTTGCCATACATTGTAGGATTCTCAATTTGCATAGTACTAATTGCTTGTTTTTTTAGATGAGAAACGTCTATATTCAAAAGCTACTCAAGTTCTGCTTTGCCACTACACCTATTTAATTCTAATGGATATCTAAAATGAATAAAAGTAAGACTTCAAAAACAGAATATAAATAGTAGGAGGACAAGATGTTTAAGAAGACGTTGTTTGATTCGGTTCCGATTGCTCTTGGACTTACCTTTGGTTTAATTTGTATTGCTGCTCTTGTAGGCATAGACAAAGCAATAGATTCAATTTTCAGAATCTTTATGGTCTTTTGCCTCGGATTCTTTTTAGTATATCTACGAAATGTCAAAGAAAGCCGCGCTCAAGGTGAAAAAAGAAGAGCATAACAATAAAAAAACCACCTCATCTGAGGTGGTTTTTTATGCTCTCAAAGTATTGTTTTACTCATTTTTTGTTGTTTTAAGGTGCAAAGATATGGTATAATTAACCTGTTTTATGAAACATTCTAAGGAGAATATGAATGGATATTAAAGAGATTGCAACGAAAATTCATAATATGG
The DNA here is from genome assembly GCA_964572605.1 of uncultured Eubacteriales bacterium. Classification (GTDB taxonomy): domain Bacteria; phylum Bacillota; class Clostridia; order TANB77; family UBA1234; genus UBA1234. The sequence continues at coordinate 7,337 of CAZNFG010000034.1, read as the reverse complement.
GAGGAAATTTATATCTAGTTGGTGGTGCAGTAAGGGACAAAGCAATGGGAATTAAACCTAAAGATTTTGATTACTGTATTACTGGAATTAGTGTTGAAACTTTTCTTAATGAGTTTCCAGAAGCAAAATCAAAAGGGAAAAGTTTTGAAGTCTTTTATATAGAAGATTCTGAATTTGCATTTGCAAGAAAAGAAAAAAAGATATCTGATGGTCATAAAGGTTTTGAAATTGAGACTGATGAAAATATTTCTATTGAAGACGATTTATTAAGACGTGATGTCACAATAAATAGTATTGCAATAGATGTTTTAACAGATGCCATTATTGATCCATATGGTGGTATAAAAGATATAAATGAAAAAGTTTTAAGAGCAACTAGTAATGCATTTTTAGAAGATCCACTTAGAACATATAGAGTTGCAAGATTTGCAAGTGAACTTGACTTTAGGCTTGATAATGAAACATTAAAACTAATGAAAAGAACAAAAGAAGATTTATATAATCTTTCGTCAGAAAGAATTGTAAATGAGCTAACAAGAGCTTTAAAAGCTAAGAAACCAAGTAACTTTTTTAGAGTATTAAAAGATGCAGATTGTCTAGATATACATTTTATTGAAATATATAATTTAATAGGAAAAACTCAGCCTGTAGTTTATCATCCAGAAGGTGATGCTTTTGAACATACAATGAAAGTCGTAGATGAAGTATCTAAACACACAGATAAGGATTATATAATATTTGCAGGATTAGTCCATGATCTTGGTAAAGGAACAACCCCAATGGAAGAATTGCCACATCATATCGAACATGATAAAAAAGGTATTGAACTAGTTAGAAATATGGCGGTTAGACTTGGATTAACAAAGAAGTATTTAGAAGCAGGAATTACTGCAACTAAAGAACATATGAAGGCAGGATTATTTTATAACATGAAAGCTACAACAAAAGTAGACTTTTTAGTAAGAAACTATAAATCAGTATTAGGCTTAGAAGGATTAGAGATTATTGCAAATGCAGATAAATGTTGCTCAGATAAAAAAATACATTTTTCTGAAATAGGAAATAAGATGATAAAAGAAGTAAACGCAAAAGAATTAGAAAAAGAATTAGATTATGAGAAGTTAGTTATTAAATTAAGAGATAACAGAATAAAATGGTTAAAAGAGAATTTACATGAAGTAAATGAATAATAGGAGGAACAGATATGAATTATAAAGAAATTATTGCAAAGAAAATAAGTGAGGTTACAGATATTGATAAAAACGAATTGGAATCATATATCGAAGTACCGCCAAACACAGAAATGGGTGATTTTGCGTTTCCTTGTTTTAAACTAGCAAAAGTTTTAAAATTGGCACCTCCTATGATTGCAAATGATTTAAAAGAAAAACTAACTACTGATGAAAATATTGAAAAAATTGAAGTGTTAGGTGGTTATCTTAACTTTTTTACAAACAAAAAATTTTTTATTGAATCAGTAGTAAAAAAGGTATTAGAAAGCGGAGACAATTATGGAAGAAATAATGTTGGAAATGGTAAGACAGTGGTAATAGATTATTCTTCACCTAATATTGCAAAACCATTTCATATTGGTCACTTACGTACAACAGTTATTGGAGGCGCTTTGTATAAAATGTATAAAGCGTTAGGATATAATGTTATTGGAATAAATCATCTAGGTGATTGGGGAATGAGCGTATCAAAAACAATAGCTGGATACGAAATGTGGAAAGATGAGTATAACTTTGACACCGAACCTATTAATTCAATTCTTGCAATATATGTGAGATTTAATAAGCTAGAAAAAGAAGATCCATCATATACCGATAAAGCGCGTGATGCATTTATTAGATTAGAAAATAAAGATCCAGAAGTAATAAAGATATGGAAATGGATTATAGATATTAGCATAGAAAATTATATGAAAGTTTATAAGCTTTTAGGGTCAGAATTTGATTCTTTTAATGGTGAAGCATTTTATAATGATAAAATGGATAGAGTAGTAAAAGAATTAGAAGATAAAAAGATTCTAGTTGACAGTGAAGGAGCAAGAGTTGTTGAAATGCCAGATAATATGCCACCATGCATAATAATAACTTCAGCGAAAACAACAATATATGCAACACGTGATTTGGCAGCGCTACTTTATAGAATAGATAACTATAACTTTTCAAAAGCTTTATATGTAGTTGGAAGTGAGCAATCATTACATTTTAAACAAGTTTTTAAAACGTTAGAATTAATGGGATATGAAAAATATGCAAAAGCTTGTGAACATATATCTTTTGGACTAGTACTAGATGAAAATGGAGAAAAAATTGGTTCACGAAAGGGTGGACATCTATTAACTTTAGAAGAAATATTAAATGAGTCTATTAATAAATCATTAAAAATTATTGAAGAGAAAAACCCTTCACTAGAAAATAAAGAAGAGGTTGCAAAAATAGTCGGTGTTGGTGCAATCATATTTAATGATTTATCTAATAATAGAATAAAAGATGAAATATTTGATTGGAATCAAATACTTAATTTTTCAGGAGAAACTGGACCATATTTGCAATATACATATGTAAGAACTCAAAGTATTTTAAGAAATAACGAATTTGATTTTTCAAATATTAATTTTGATAAAATCTCAGATAAAGAATCTGTTGATATTGCAAAAGAATTGGCGGCATACCCAGAAGTAATATTAAATGCAGTAAATAGAAATGAACCTTCGCTTATTTCTAGACACCTAATCAATATAGCACAAAGCTTTAGTAGATTTTATAATGAACATCAAATTGTATGTGATGATGAAGAAACTAAAAATGCAAGAATGGCTCTTACAAAATGTGTTGGTACAACAATAAAACAAGGTCTTAGTTTACTTCGGAATAGATGCACCAGAAAAAATGTAATTTGGAGGTGATATATATGAAAACTTATAATGAAATTTTTGATTTTTTAAAAGAGAATAATCAAGAACATTTACTAAGGTTTTACAATGAACTTGATACAAATCAAAGAACAAGTTTATTTAGTCAAATCGAGAAAATTGATTTTGATTTCATGAAAGAACTATATGATAACAGAAATATTATTTCAGAAGAAAATAAATTAATTGATAAAATACCATATAAGAAGGAAAGTGAAATTTCGCCAGAAGACAAAAAACGTTACACATCGATTGGAGAAGAGTTAATTAGAAACGGAAAAGTTGCAGTTTGTCAGTTGGCTGGAGGACAGGGAACTAGACTTCGGATATGATGGACCAAAAGGTACGTTTGTGGTTCCAATAAATCCACCAAAGAGTATATTTGAAATATTTGCAGACAAATTAAAAAATGCTGAAAACAAATATAAAGTCAAAGTTAGATGGTATATAATGACAAGCGAAGAAAACGATAATGTAACTAAAAACTTTTTTGAAAAAAACAATTACTTTGATTATGGTAAAGAAAATATTAAATTTTTTAAACAAGCAGAACTACCGTTATTAAATATTAATGGCAAAATATTATTATCAGATAAAGACAAAATATTTATGTCACCAAATGGTAATGGAGGAGTTTTTGATGCATTGCATAAAGAAAATATAATTTCTGAATTAAAAGAAAATGGAATTAAATACTTAGGAATAGGAAATGTAGATAACATTTTAAATGATTTTTTAGAACCTTCTTTTATTGGAATGATGAGCAAAGATAATATTGAGTTAGGAGTTAAAACGGTTACAAAAGTTTCACCAGAAGAAAAAGTTGGAGTGCTTTGCAAAATTAATGGTAGAGTTGGTGTTGTTGAATATACAGAAATTAGTAATGAATTAGCAAATTCAAGAGATGATAAAGGAAATTTAGAGTTTGGTGAAGCATATTTTGGTTCTGCTATATATGATATAGAGCTATTGGAAAGAATAATAAAAGAATTGATGTATCATGTGGCAAAGAAAAAGAATTCATATATTAATGACAAGGGTGATTTTGTTATATCAGAAACACCTAATACTTATAAATTTGAAATGTTTATATTTGATGCTTTTAATGTTGCAGATACATATCTTATATATAGTGTTAAAAGAGAAGAAAATTTTGCACCTATAAAAAATAAAGAAGGTGTAGATAGTCCAGAAACTGCTGTGAAATTATATAATGATTACTATAAAACTTGACATTCGGGGACGTTCTTTTTTTGTCAATTTGTTAAACAAATTGATAAAAAAGGAACGTCCCTCTCGTCATATTTAATTGACAATAAATTTTGTTATTATATAATATATTTTGTATAAAGATTGAAGGGAAGTGCATTTAATTTATGGGTATTGTAACAACAACAGAAATGTTCAAAAAAGCGAAAAATGGTGGCTATGCCATTGGTGCATTTAATGTAAACAATATGGAAATTATCCAAGGTATAACAGAAGCTGCAAAGGAAGTTAACAGTCCTTTGATATTACAGGTGTCAGCAGGTGCAAGAAAATATGCTAAACATAATTATCTAATGCATTTAATTGAAGCAGCAGTAGAAGATACAAATTTGCCAATAGCTGTTCATCTAGATCATGGTGGAGATTTTGAAATTTGCCAAAAATGTATTGACGGTGGTTTTTCATCAGTTATGATTGACGGTTCAAAATACAGCTTTGAAGAAAATATAGAATTAACAAAAAAAGTGGTAGAATATGCACATGAAAGAGGAGTAGTTGTAGAAGCTGAACTTGGAAAACTTGCTGGAATAGAAGATGATGTTAATGTTGCTGAAGGCGACAGTTCATACACAAATCCAGACCAAGCACTTGAATTCGTAGAAAGATCAGGCTGTGATTCACTTGCTATTGCTATAGGAACAAGTCATGGAGCATATAAATTTAAAGGAGAACCAAAATTAAGATTTGATATATTAGAAAAAATTACAACTTTGTTACCAGAAGGATATCCTCTAGTATTACATGGTGCATCTACAGTAATTCCTGAATTTGTACAAAAATGCAATGAATATGGTGGAAATATCCCAGGAGCACAAGGTGTGCCAGAAGAAATGTTAAGAGAAGCTGCCAGAAAAGGTGTTTGTAAAATAAATATTGATACAGACTTAAGACTTGCAATGACAAGTGCAATAAGAGAAGAGTTTGTAAAAAACCCAGGTGAATTTGATCCAAGAAAATACTTGGGTGCTGGAAGAGATGCAATAAAAGACATGGTAAAACATAAAATTGTTGATGTTTTAGGATCTAATAATAAAGCGTAACTTAAAAAGTTTTTAAGGAGGCACGAGTTCTATGAATAATTCAAAGGGAATTTCTGTATTGGCACTTGTTATAACTGTTGTTGTAATGATAATAATCACCTCAATGACTGTATATACAGGTGTGAGTATGATTTCAGATGCTAGGAAAAAAGACGCCTCTGATAAATTAAAAGTAATATGCAACGAAATTAGGAAAAACGATAATTTTCTAAATGTAGATGAAGGAACATTCACTTTTTCTGAGTCTCATTTAGATCAACTAGGACTTTTAATGTATTATAACGAAGATTATCCAATAGAATTTAATAAAGAAATTAAAACAGTAGCTGGAGAAACAATGACAGTATACAAACTCACAATGTATGATGGTGACAATATATTAGAACCATATGCAGAAGAATATTTTATTAGTACTAAAAAGTTAGAAAAAAACAATTATGAAATTTCATTTGATGATTCTAGAGGAGTAAATAGACCGATATTATATAGTAACATGTACGCTCTTAGTTCAGTTGGAAACACGTTTATAAATGATATATTTGAAGAAACCTGGTACGACTATATGAGTATTTCACCATCTTTTGCAAAAATGCAATATGGAAGTGGTGATGACAATAAAGGTATATATGTTTGGATCCCGAGATATGCATACTCAATTCAAACGTATTACAATGGATTAAATGATCCATCAAGACTATATGCTGAAGTACCAAATACAGCTATAAAAATAGTGTTTTTGCAAGACACTACAAATTATATGGGAAATGGAGAAGCAATTCCTACTGGTTATAAAGTTCATCCAGCTTTTAGTAATAAAAATGGAGAGCTTTCTGGAATATGGATTGCAATAGATACTTCTGAAGATCAAACTAATTTAAGCAATGCTGTTTCAAATGCCACAGAGATTGCTGGAATATCTGGGAATGAAAGAAGTCATTTAATGACAAACTCTGAATTTTCAGCAGCATTATATTTAATGTATGCAACTAAATCACTTGAACAAATAAACTTCACAAGACAAAATGAATTTGTTGCAGCTACTATAAAAGGAGTTTCTGGAGTTTTAAGAAACTTAGATTATTGCGATGAATATGAATTAGACTCGGAAGAAGAGGTAACCGGTTTGGAAAACAAATATGGAGATGCAATGGTTGAAACAAATTGGAATAGAATGATTGCAACATATCCAACAAGTAGTAAGCCATGTATAGTGCGAGCATTAAAATCCGGATATTTTGACTTTTTCTCTATAACAGATACATCCGGAAGTTACAATTATAGAAGTGTAATAATTACTAAATAAAAAAAAACAAAACACCCTATATCTAATTTAAGATATAGGGTGTTTTTGTAATCATTATTTAATGTTGACTATGCATAGTACAGAAGGATTTTTGGTTGGAAAGAAAAGCATGTTATCAAGCCGTCTGCCTACAAACATAACCACAATTGTTTCAAGAGACAAGATGTCCGGAATTTGGTTTTTCTCGACCTTTTTGATGAGGTGTTTCGAGGAAATTGTACCGTCAAACTGAATCTTAACAAACTTGTCATCTTCTTCAGTACATTTTACAGCACACAAAACATCACTAAATGCCGAGGCGAAAGGAATATCACGTGCTTCCAGAGAATCACTAGATGTTACAAAAGAATCCAAAGTCATCACTTTTGTTCCCTCCTTTTATTATGGTAGAGATTTAAGTAAATTCCGATTTCCATGCTATTATATCAACATTTACATAAATAAGCAATATCAAACGTATGTTATACCCCCTTTTTCCTTTACTTTTAGGTCATTTTATTATATTATTAAATGGTTAAAAGGGGGTACAATACGTGAACAGAAAAGACAATATAAGAAACTTTTGTATTATTGCACATATAGACCATGGAAAATCAACTTTAGCGGATCGATTAATAGAACTTACAGGAAGTTTATCTAAAAGAGAAATGCAGGAACAAGTCTTGGATAACATGGACTTAGAAAGAGAACGTGGCATTACAATTAAACTTCAATCCGTTAGGACAACATATAAGGCAAAAGATGGAGAAGAATATATATTTAATTTAATAGATACACCGGGACATGTTGATTTTACATATGAGGT
>CAZNFG010000033.1:0-8582 GCA_964572605.1 uncultured Eubacteriales bacterium | reverse complement strand
GGACGTTCCTTTTTGTCAAAAAAGTGACAAAAAGGAACGTCCCCCTTTGTCATTTATTATTAAAGTATGATATAATACTTTCTTGTAAAGGAGTTGTTATGATGAAAAACATAATTGTAGTAACAGGAGCTTCATCTGGTATAGGTAGAGAATTTGTTGAACAAATATCTAAGAAGGAAAAGTTTGATGAAATTTGGGCTATTGCAAGAAACCAAGAGATGCTAAATAAATTAAAGGAAGATATGAATGGTGTTAATATTAAAGTATTAACATTAGATTTAACTAAACAAGAAGATTTAGATAAATATAAAGAAGAACTTAATAATGAAAAACCTAATATAAAAATACTTGTAAATAATGCTGGTTTTGGAAAGTTTGAACATGATGAAAATATACCGACAGATGTAAAATTAAATATGATAGATTTAAATATTAAAGCTGTTGTTACAATGACGGACTATTCGTTACCTTACATGAGCGAAAGTTCTAAAATTATGAATGTTGCTTCTGCTGCTGCTTTTCAGCCTGTACCATATATTAATGTATACGCTGCAACTAAAGCTTTTGTACTTTCATATTCAAGAGCTTTAAATGTTGAATTGAAATATAGAAAAATTCACGTATTGACGCTTTGCCCATTTTGGACTAAAACAAAATTCTTTGAACGTGCTCAAGATACTTCTAGTAATAAGGAAGTTATTATAAAATACATTGCAATGTACAATGCTAAGGACGTGGTTGAGAAAGCAATAAAAGACTTATATAATGATAAGAAAGTTACTTCATCTTACGGTTTTTTAAATAAAGCACAAAGATTTGCTGCAAAGATATTTAGTAGTAAATTTGTGATGAAAGTATGGATGCATCAACAAAAATTCAATGGAAAAAAAGATATAAGGTAAATAAAAAAAGTTACAAATAAATGTAACTTAATTTATTTTCTCATTAATATTAATCTATCTACCAATAAAGAATCTGCAAGTGCAGAAACTATTGCTCTAAGCATTGCTATTTCACGTTTATCTGTTTCTGATAGAATATGCATGCTTTTTTTCGGTGGATCAGGATTAAAGGTTCTTTTTATTGCAGCCTCTAATTCTTCACAAAACATGTTATATCCTTCTTCAGTCGAAACGATTTTTTGCATTCTTATAATGGCTTCTCTAATATCTGATAGGCTGATAATTCTTTTAAAAGTTGATATTACGAATAAGCAAGCTAAATGAGTTTTATTGTATCGCTTTTTGATAGGCGGTTCAATAACTCCTTGTTTTACGTAATTGTTTATCATGTTTTGTGTGATAACAGGTGAATCTTTGCCTTTGAAAAATATTGATAAATTGTTTTGAAGTATACAAACAAGTTGATCTATATATAATTCTATTTCTGGTAATTCATTCCAACGTGGACAATGATAATTCATTAAATCTTCTGCATCTATCTTCATAAGGGGACCTCCTTTTAACTTTATGATGCAAGAGAATAATAACATAATATTGTTGTTTAGTCAATGTCATACAAATATGTAAATTGTGTTGACTTGTTTATGATAAAAATATATTATAGTTTTTGAAACTGTGTGAGGCGGTTTTTAAGAACATAGGAGGTAAGCATGAAAAATAATAAAAATTATGAATATAATGAAGTTGAAAAAGTTACTACAATAAGGGAAATAATGGATAAAGCTGGTATCCAAGCTGGAGATAAGATTGCCTTTAAATATAAAGAAGGTAATGATATTAAAGAAGTTAAATATAATGAATTTATAGAGGATATATTTAGCTTAGGTACAGCGTTATCAAAAAATAATATTGCATCAACTCATGTAGCTGTTGTAGGAGAGAATAGTTATAAATGGCTTACGGTATATTTAACAATATTAGAAAGTAATGGAGTTATTGTTCCTATAGACAAAGAACTTCCACTTCAAGATATGATTAACATATTAAACGATAGCGATAGCGAAGTATTATTTTATGCTGATAAATATGAAAAACATATAGATGAATTAAAAGCAAAAGCACCAAAAATAAAATATTTTATAGGTTTTTCAAGAGAAGAAGATGGAGAAAAAGTTTTATCGTACAATAAACTAATAGAATCAGGCAGAAAAGATTATAAAGCGGGAGATAAAATTTTTACTTCAATAGAGCATAAAGATTTAAATAAATTAAAAATGCTTGTATATACTTCAGGAACTACCGGAAATGCAAAAGGTGTAATGCTTTCAGAAAAAAATCTAGTAGGAATTGTATATCATGGATTAAGAATTTCGACTGTATATAGCAGATGTCTTTCTGTATTACCATATCATCATACGTATGAAGCGGTTGCGGGAATATTAGTATCTCTTCATCATCATTCATGTATATGCATAAACGAAAATATAAAGATGACAGTAAACAATTTGAAGTTATATAAACCAGATTATATTTACCTTGTACCGGCATTTGTTGAATTGTTTTATAAAAAAATTTGGACTAATGCTAAAGAAACTAAAAAAGATGTAGCACTTAAGATAATGATTAAAGTAAGTAATTTCCTTAGAATATTTGGAATAGATTTAAGAAAAAAACTATTTAAATCTATACACGAAGCCTTTGGTGGAAATCTAATAAAAATAGTAACTGGTGGTGCACCAATAAGAGCTGAACTTGGTATTTTCTTTGATTCAATAGGAATAGATTTGATAAATGGATATGGAATTACCGAATGCTCACCACTTGTTAGTGCAAATAGAGATTATTTTAATGATTGTGCAACGGTAGGTGTATTGCTACCTTGCGTTGAAGTTAAATTTGAAAATGTAACACCTGAAGGAGATGGAGAAATCTTAGTTAAAGGTGATACAGTTATGCTTGGATATTATAAAAATGAAAAACTAACAGCAGAAGTTTTAAAAGAGGGTTGGTTCTATACAGGTGATTATGGCAAAATGAATGATAAAGGTCAATTATTAATTACAGGAAGAAAGAAGAATTTAATAGTTCTTGAAAATGGAAAGAATATTTTTCCAGAAGAAATTGAAAACTATATTATGGGAATACCATATGTTACCGAAGTTGTTGTAAGAGGAATAAAAAATGAAGCTGGAGCAGAAACAGGTCTTTTGGCAGAGGTGTTTTTAAATGAAGAAAAATTGAATGAACTCAATATTACGAATAAAGAAGAAAGCTTAAAACAAGATATATCAACTGCTTGCAGAGAGCTACCTATATATAAAAAGATAACAAAGATAATTATACGTGACGAACAATTCAATAAAACAACAACTAATAAAATAAAAAGATAGAAAATATTAATTATATATGATATAAATAGTATATAGAGTTTTATGAGAGGAGAGAAAATTATTATGGAAATGAAACAAAATACGAAATTTTATAAATGCCCTATTTGTGGAAATGTGATTGGATTAATAGACGGAAATCCTGATAACATAATATGCTGTGGTCAAAAAATGGAGATGCTAGTAGCTAATACTGTTGACGCATCTTTAGAAAAACATGTACCAGTATATGAAATAATGGATGATGAAATTTTAGTTAAAGTAGGAGAGGTAGAACATCCTATGCAGAAGGAACATTATATAATGTGGATTGCACTCGTATCTGAAATTGAAACAACTAGAATTAGATTATTCCCAGAACAAAGTACAGAAGTTAGATTTAAGTATGTTCCAGGTTCAACAATATATGCATATTGCAATTTACATGGACTTTGGAAGAAAGATGTAGAATAATTACAAAAATAGGGTGTGATTAATAAATAATCACACCTTTTTTATTTTAAGAGGAGTAGAAATGAAATTAGAAGATTATGGTTTTAAAGAAGAATATATAAAAAGTAATAGTAAAGGTTTACCTGCAAGAATTATAACCACATTTAGAGATAGATATGAATTTATATCTGACAGAGGAATACGGATTTGCTACACTTAAAAGAGGAAGTTATTATGATAATCCTGAGGCAATATATCCGACAATAGGAGATTTTGTAATGATTGACTATAACGAAAGTGGAGATAGTAGAATATTAGAAACATTAAAGAGAATAAGTTCATTTTCTAGAGTTGATCCATCTCCAGATAGAAGTCACGAACAATTAATAGCTGCAAATTTTGATTACGTTTTTATAATGCAGTCATTAAATAACAATTTTAATTTACATAGACTAGAAAGATATTTAACACTTGGTTGGCAGTCTGGAGCTACGCCTGTAATAGTTTTGACTAAAAGTGACTTAGTAGATAATTTGGATGAGTATCTAGAATTAACAAAAAAAATAGCAATGGGTGCTGAAATTTATCCAATAAGTTGCGTAACAAAACAAGGACTTGAAGAATTGAAAAAATATTTTTTACCTGGCAAAACAGTAGTGTTCTTAGGTTCTTCAGGGGTTGGAAAATCTACATTAGTAAATACATTAATGGGTGAAGAGATAATGAAAACAAATGAAATAAGAAAAGAGGATTCAAGAGGTAGACATACTACTACAAATAGGCAGATTATAATGCTAAAAAATGGTACTATGATTATAGATACTCCCGGAATGAAAGAACTTGGAATGTGGGATGTATCAGAAGGTTTAGAGATTGCATTTTTGGATGTCGAAGAATATTTAGGAAAATGTAAATTTACTGATTGTACTCATACAAATGAACCAGGATGTGTAATAAAAAAAGCCATTAAAAATGGTGAGCTATCTGAAGAGAGATATGAGTCTTATATGAAACTAAAGAAAGAAGCAAAATATAACGATGACAGCGAAAGTTACTTAAAAGAAAAGAAAGAAAAATTCAAAAAAATTGCAATTATGAATAGAAAAAAGTAGACGTAGTTTAAACTATTAGTACAAACCTTTTATGACGCTTTAAACCCGGGCGTCATATTTTTTATATTGAAAAAAAATAAAGCATTGTGTATAATCTTTATTGTTGAGAAAAATAATGTGCGGGAGGAATATTGTGACAAAAGTTATAAAACTTATACCAGATTTAATTGTTTTAATAATTATATATATTTTTTTACTAAGAAAATGGAAGAAAAAAAGAAAAAGGGAAATATTTCTTTATACACTTATGTATATTTATGTTTCTGCTGTGATGTTTTTAACGGTGATGCCGATAATTACAACATTGCCAGAAATATTTAATCATGAATATATTCCTATGAAAATGAATCTATTTGAAGACTATTTTGAAAAAAGACCAACAGCTATTTTAGAAATGTGTTTAAATGTAGTTATGACAGTCCCTTTTGGGTTTATGCTACCAATAATTAAAAATAAAAAGTTTTTCTATACTACTTTTTTTACATTTCTACTTAGTTTATCTATAGAGATTGTACAACCACTTTTACATAATAGCAGAGTATCTGATATCACAGATATCGTTACAAATGTTTTAGGTGGAATAGTTGGATATATGATATATCTGCTGTTTAAGCCAATAATAAATAAAATTAAACTCCCAAAATAGCTATTTAGAAAATATTCTAAATAGCTATTGCTATTATTAAAAAGAGGTGATATAATCTATTTAGAAAAGTATCTAAATAGAATAAGGGGGTAACAATATGGCACTATCTGATACATTAAAAGCAATTTCTGATCCAGCAAGAAGAGAAATATTAGAAATACTAAAGAAAAAAAGAAAGTCGGCTGGAGAAATTGCAGAGAAGTTTAACCTGACAAACGCTACAGTATCATACCATTTAGCACAATTGAAAAAAGCAGACCTAATATCTGAAACGAAAGAAAAAAACTTTATATACTATGAACTTAATGTTTCGGTGTTTGAAGATGTGTTAGTATGGATTTATAAATTAGGGGGTAATAAAAATGAAAAGTAACAAAGTATTAATTATAACAACAATTATATGTCTATTACCAATGATATTAGGCATTGCTGTTTATGATAAATTGCCTGAGCAAATGCCTATTCATTTCACTTTTAATGATGTGCCAGATAATTATGGACCAAAAAATTTTGCATTGTTTGCACTTCCAATGCTAATGGCCGCATTAAATGTTTTTTGTTGCTTAGCAATGAGATATAGACTAAAGAAAGACAATTTATTAAATAATGAAAAATTACCAAAACTAATGAAAATACTTGAATGGATTTTCCCAATAATTACAATCATTGTTTATCTATTAATGATATTTTATGCATTAGGATTTAAAGTTTATATTGGCAAAATAGTATCTTTTACGGTTGGCTGTATTTTCTTATTTATGGGTAATTATATGCCAAAAATGAATTATGAAGTAGGAAGGCATATATCAAACCCATCTATGAAAAGTGAAGAAGCGTTTAGAAAAATGACGAAAATCATGGGATACGGATATATATTTCTAGGAATAGTATTTATAGCTTTAGTATTCTTTGTATAAGATGAAAATGTTGACTTAATACTACTTTGATGATATAATCTCACCAATAGTTAATTTGACCAAGAGATTAGTAGCTTCACAATTGGAAATAAAGAGACCTTGTGGTTTGGTGTAAACAAGGCAAATTTATGAAGCAAATTACCTGTCAAATCGGTTACGCGATATAGTATGTAAAGAGCATAATATTAGTATTATGAATTAGGGTGGTACCACGGTTATTTTGTCGTCCCTAGTCCATAATACTTTTTTGTTTTTTAAAATTATAAGGGGGAGAAAAAATGAAATTATATGATGAATTAGTTTGGCGCGGACTAATAGACAATATTACAAGCGAAGATTTAATTGAAAAAATTAATAACGGAGGTCTTACATTTTACATTGGAACTGATCCGACAGGAGACAGCTTACATATAGGACATTATTCATCTTTTTCAATGGCGATAAGGCTTAAAAATGGAGGACATACACCAATACTATTAGTTGGTGGAGCAACAGGATTAATAGGAGATCCTAAACCATCTGCAGAAAGACCGATGATAACAAAGGAATTACTAGAACATAATTATATTAAGTTAAGAAAACAAGTGGAAGATGTTTTTGGCTTTGAGGTTGTAAACAATTATGATTGGACAAAAGATATTAATACTATAGATTTTCTAAGAGATTTTGGAAAATATTTTAATATAAACTACATGCTAGATAAAGAAACAGTTAGAAGTAGATTAGATAGTGGAATAACATATACAGAGTTTTCATATATGATTCTTCAATCATTAGATTTCCTTCATTTATATAAGACAAAAGGATGCACACTACAAATAGGTGGAGCTGACCAATGGGGTAATATAACTGCAGGTGTTGAATTAATAAGAAGAAAAATAGAAGGGGAAGCCTATGGGTTAACGATGCCTCTTATTACAAAAGCAGATGGAACAAAGTTTGGAAAATCAGAAGGTAACGCTGTTTGGATAGATAAAACACAAACATCTTCTTACGAAATGTATCAATTTTTCTTAAATTCTGAAGATGAAAAAGTAATTGAATATTTGAAAAAATTAACGTTTTTGTCTGTTGAAGAAATTCAAGAAATTGAAAAAAAACATATGGAAAATTCAAGTTTGAGAGAAGCACACAAAGCATTAGCAAGAGAAGTGATAACATTCTTGCATGGTAAAGAAGAATATGAAAAAGCTGTTAGAATTAGTGAAACCTTATTTAGTGGAGATATAAAATCTTTAAATCTTGAAGAAATAAAAGAAGGATTTAAAGATGTACCAAGTATAGAAGTTAAAAATGGAGAAATATTAATAGATATGCTTGTAAATAATAAGATAGCATGCAGCAAAAGAGAGGCAAGAGAATTTTTAAATGCCGAATGTATAACAATAAATGGTGAGAAGGTAACTGACGAAAATATGGTAATAGAACCTTCTATAGCCATTGAAGGAAAAGCAGTCATAGTAAGGAAAGGCAAGAAAAAGTACTACATGGGAAGTTTCTAAAAAAAATGTTTTTTTTTGTTGACAAGGTTATAAAATCAGAGTATACTAAGAAACGTGGTGAAGATATATTTGAGGTCACACCTGTTCCCATACCGAACACAGAAGTTAAGCTCAAAATAGCCGAAAATAGTAAGGGGTTGCCCCTTGTGAAAATAGGGTTTTGCCACATTTATATTCCTCTTTAGCTCAGTTGGTAGAGCGCCCGGCTGTTAACCGGTAGGTCGTAGGTTCGAGTCCTACAAGGGGAGCCATAAGGTAATTTCGTCGAACCGAAATTACAATGAGATAGTTTAGTTTAATCTAGACTATCTCTTTTTTTGTGTTTATAGCTTAAACCTCTATAAAAATCTTGAAAAAAGGAGGTTTTGGTGATATGATAGCCACAATAATTAAAGAAATCAATATGACAGATGAATTACGTTCAAAAATTAAATGGGCATGCACTTTTAAAAATTGTGTACCAAAGATAAAGAACGGTAGTCTGAGAATTATTGAGCATACTAATTTGGCTTATGTTGAGCCTCATAGAGTCCTCATTAAAGAAAAGCTCTTCTTATTTTTTAATGAGCATGAATACTTCTATGTAGGAAACTTAACCCAAAAGTATCCAATATCCAAACTGCAAGAAATGGTAAACTAATCTTTAAAGTGTCTAATCTTCCCTAAAATTCAGGTCATAATAGT
>CAZNFG010000032.1:0-11651 GCA_964572605.1 uncultured Eubacteriales bacterium | reverse complement strand
AAGATCTCCAGAATCTGTGATTTCACCATCATCATCTAATGTTAATATTGCGAATCTTCCTTTTAAATCTAATGTTTCCCATGATCTTGCTGTTGATCTTCTAGCAAATGTTAATGTTTCTTCTCCATCTTCATTTTCTACAGCTATTGTTGTACCATCAACATCATCTGTAAATGCATAGAATCTAACATCTCCTTCGTCTGCTCCGTCTCCTTCATCTATTTTTCCATCAAATAATACTGCTACAACAGTTCCTAAGAAGTCTAGTTTTGCTTCAACTACTTCATTCTTCATCTTTGTTACACCAGAAACATATGCATAGCCACTTGTAAATAGGTCTAGTGGATCTTCATCTTCATCTGCTGGATCTTCAAAATATATTGCATTTGATTGCAAATAATATCTCTCTCCACCAATTGTTGCCACTCTATATTCATTATCAATAGCAGAATTTTCATCAGCTTCTGTTTCAAGCTTTGTAAGCTTTCCTTCAACAGTTCTTGGTGAAACTATCATATAGAATTCTTCAGATGTGCCATCTCCAGAGTCTCCTGAATAGGTAGCCGTAACCTTTGATAGAACATCTCCAACTTCGATATCTTTTACAGATACTCTCTCTCCGTTTTTTAAGAAAAGTTCGTCTTCAGCATCATCATAATCGATACTTGCTAAAGCATCAGCATTCTCAAATTTAATTCTTGATTTATTGCTTGTGTTGATTTCATAAATATAGCTACTTTTTGCAATAAGCTTTGTTGCTGCTACTATTTCTCTTCTTTCAACTAATCCAAAAGCATAATGGAATGTATCTCCAGATAATGCTTTATAATCTTCGTTCAAAGCCATCTTTGAACCTTGAACTAATTTATCTTCTCCTGTTGGAACCATCATAAGAACTGTTTCGTCCTTTGTGTTAACAAGAGCTTCTACTCTTTGTCCAGGTACAAATGTATAGAAATCATTTTTAAAGTACTCATAATCTCTGAATGTTGTATCTCCAGATAATGTAACTAATACATTACCTTCATCGATTTCGAATACATCAAATACTACTTCATCTTCTTCATCTAAATATTCGTAGTCTGGGAATTTAACTTCTAACATTTCTTTACCACTATATCCTAATGTTAGTCCATCGCCTTCACTCTCACCCTTTATATCCCACATTTCTGTTGTTAACATGTTCCAGATTAATAGAGCTACATTTCCTCTTTTAGCTCCTTCTGTATATGTTCCATAGCTAATGTCTTCTAACATCTCTAAGTCTTGTGCTTTAGAAATATAGTTTGTTGGCCATGTTCCTTTTGCTTCTACTACTGATTTGTATCCTAATACTCTTAAAGCCATTGTAACAGCTTCAGCGTAAGATACTGTTTGATCAGGTAGGAATGTTCCATCTGGGTAACCAGCAATGTATCCATACTCTGCTGCTACATTAATATATCCTGTTGCCCAATGATCTGCTGCAACATCAGCAAATCTTGTAGCACCTACTGCTACTTTTGCTGCAGGCTCTAATCCTGCTGCTACTACTAGTAACTTAGCCATTTCTGCTCTTGTTACTACTTTTTCTGGTAGGTATGTGCCATCTGTATATCCGGCAACTACACCTAACTCAACTAGCGCTGATACAGCTGCTTCAAATCCTGTTCCTGCAACATCTTTTAAAGGTGCAGCAAAAGCGAATGTGAACATGCTTAATACCATTGAAAGCGCTATTACTAAAGATAATACTCTTTTCATGTATAAATCCTCCTATTAAAAATTTTTTTCCGAAAGAAAAGTTATTTGATGGTATTGAACTATCCTTTTCTTTCTTTTCTGCTCTAAATAGTTCAACTGAGTTTTGACATTATGAGACTTATTCCCATTTCTCAACTCTCACGTTCATTATATAGTTGTTATTTACTAAGTCAACAGAGTTAAAGAATTGTTTACGTATTTTACAATTTGTTTACAAATATAACTGTATTTGTTAATTTTTGTAATTTTATGTAACCTTATTTTGTCTTATAATCGCCTTTTTTCGAGATTTTTCGACAATCTTCTTCTTTTTTCGCATCATAATTTTTGATTACTTATTTCATTACGAAATTCGTAAAAAAAAATAAACTAAGGATAAATATTTTGTGATAAAAAAAAGTTAGAGATATCTTGCGTAGATATCTCTAACACCCATTAGATCATTTTAATATTTTTCTATGCCATTTTAACATCTAGTTTTGTTCCACCAAGTAGATGAAAATGCAAATGTTTTATAGTTTGTCCGCCATCTTCTTTGCAGTTGTTTACTATTCTAAAACCCGATTCATCTATTTTCTTTTCTTTTGCAATTTCATTTATTGCTTTAAGTGTTTCTAATATGTATATGTTGTCTTCTTCTTTTACTTCTAGTATATCTGTTAAATGTTTTTTAGGTACTACTAATATATGTACTGGTGCCATAGGATTTAAATCTTCAAGTGCTATTACATATTCGTTTTCTAATACTATTTTTGATGGTATTTCTTTGTTTACTATTTTACAAAAAATGCAATCGCTCATTTATTTAAATACCTCCTTATTCTAATACAGCTTTTATTCTTCTTATTCCAGCTGCAACTGCCTCTTCTTTTAGTATTTTAAAATGTCCCATACTTCCTGTTCTTTCTACATGAGGTCCTCCACATATCTCTTTACTAAAATCTCCTATTGTATATACCTTTACTTTATCTCCATACTTCGCAGCAAATAGTCCTGTTGCTCCTGCTTTCTGAGCATCTTCTAATGACATTTCTTCACATGTTACAACTAAGTCTTTTTTTATTTGTTCATTTACTATATCTTCAATTTGTTTTAATTCTTCAGGTGTTACCTTTGCTTGATGTCCAAAATCAAATCTAACTCTTTCAGCAGTTATGTTAGAACCTTTTTGTGTTGCATCTGGTCCTAATACCATTTGAAGTGCCTTATGCATTAGATGAGTTGCTGTGTGATATGCTGTTGTTTGTTCACTATGATCTGCTAGACCACCTTTAAACTTAGCTTCAGAACCAGATCTAGAAAGCTCTTGGTGTTTTTTAAATAACTCATTGAATTCTTCCATGTCAATTGTTAGCCCATCTTCTTTTGCAAGCTCTGCTGTCATTTCTGGTGGAAAACCAAATGTATCATATAGTCTAAATACAACTGGTCCTTCTAATTTTTCTTTTCCTTCAGTTTTTGCTTTTTCAACATTCTTTGCAAATTCTTTTTCACCATGTTCCAATGTCTTTAAAAATTTATCTTTTTCTTCTTCAATAACAGATATTATTGTATCTTTATTAGCAGGTACTTCTGGATACATATCAGCTGTTATCTCTACAAATTTTTCTACTAGCTTTTTAATATTATTAGGATCAAATTCTATCTTTCTCATATGTCTAATAACTCTTCTTAAAAGTCTTCTTAATACATATCCTTGTTCAACATTACTTGGTCTAACGCCATCGATTATTATTAACATAGAAGCTCTTAGATGATCTGCTATAATTCTAAAGCTAGATATATTTTCTACTTTAGATAATTCTTTTATCTTATCTATTACTTCTTTAAATAACTCTGTTTCATATACATTGCTCTTTCCTTGAAGTAAACTTATAACCCTCTCAAGTCCAAGTCCTGTATCTACATTTGGTGCTTTTAATAGTTCATATTTACCTTCTTTTGTTTTATTGTATTGCATAAATACATTGTTCCATATTTCTAAATATTTGCCACAACTACAAGATGGATCGCAAGCTTCACTACATTTTGGTTTTCCTGTATCAAAGAAAATTTCTGTATCTGGTCCACATGGTCCGGTTTCTCCAGCAGGTCCCCACCAATTGCTTTCTCTATCTAAATAATATATTCTTTCTTTTGGTATTCCTTCTTTTTCCCAAGCTAACGCTGCTTCTTCATCTCTTGGAATTCCTTCTTCACCTGCAAATACAGTTACAGATATTTTATTCATATCTAGCTTTAATTCTTCTTTTAAAAATTCATAACTTAATTTTATAGACTCTTTTTTAAAATAGTCTCCTAAAGACCAGTTTCCCATCATTTCAAAAAATGTCAAATGTGATGGATCTCCTACTGAATCTATATCTCCTGTTCTTATACACTTTTGGTAATCAGTAAGTCTCTTACCTTGTGGGTGAGGCTCACCTAAAAGATATGGTACAAGTGGATGCATTCCTGCTGTTGTAAACAGTACTGTAGGATCATTTTCCGGCACTAATGGTGCACTTGGTATATATTTATGACCATTTCTTTCAAAAAATTCTATATATTTTCTTCTTAGTTCTATTGCTTTCATTGTATATCCTCCCTATATTAAAAAGTACCTAAAATATGTCTTTTTTCGTAATTTATACGAGTAAGTATACTATATTAGGTAAGAAATTTCAACTATAGATTGTACCTCTAGTTTTATATGTTTTTTTAAAAAAGAAGCATCTGTTTCCAGATGCTTATCTTTTTTCTATTTTTTTCTATTTTTTATTCTATTTTTATTTCTTGTTTTTTGTTTTTTGTTTTTTTTATTTTAATTCTTCTTCTGTTTCATCTGGGTTATAGTATTTTGTCCCTTTCATTTTATCTGGAAGATATTGTTGCTCAACTTCATGATTTGGAAAGTCATGTGGATACTTATACCCAACACCATATCCAAACTCACTCATTCCTTCTGCTGGTGCATTTCTAATATGCATAGGAATTGTTCCTGTATCCATATTTTCAACATCATGAAGTGCTTTATCTATTCCTAAATATGCTGCATTAGATTTTGGACTTCTTGCAACATATGTAGCAGCATGTGCTAAAATTATTCTTGCTTCTGGCATTCCTATTTGATGTATTGCTTGTATAGCAGCATTTGCTACAACTAATGCATTTGAATTTGCCATACCAACATCTTCAGATGCACATATTGCAATTCTTCTAGCTAGAAACATAGGATCTTCTCCTGCATATATAGCTCTTGCCAAATAAAATAAAACGGCATCGGCGTCACCACCGCGCATAGATTTTATAAAGGCACTAATGTTATCGTAGTGGCTATCTCCACTTTTATCAAACTGTGCTCTCTTTTTTTGAATGCACTCACTTGCTATATCTCTTGTGACTTCAATTACTCCATCTTTGTTCATATTAGTTGTAAGTATTGCAATTTCTAATGCATTAAGTGCTACTCTTACATCACCACCAGATAAATCTGCTACATATTCAAGTACATCTTCAGATATTTCTATATCATAATTACCTAGTCCTTTTTCTTTATCTTTTACTGCACTTTTCAATATATCTTTTATATTGTTATTAGTTAATGGTTCTAATTTAAAAACAGTTGAGCGAGAAATTAAAGCTTTGTTAACTGAAAAATATGGATTTTCTGTAGTTGCTCCAATTAATATAATTGTTCCATTTTCAACATGTGGTAAAAGAGCATCTTGTTGAAGCTTATTAAATCTATGAATCTCATCTATAAACAAAACAGTTCTTCCGTGAAGGATTTAATAATAGATTTTTTGATTCCTCAACAACACTTTTTATATCTCCTACACCTGCAGAAACTGCATTTAATTTCACAAATTTATTTTTTGTTGAATTAGCAATAACTCTTGCAAGTGAAGTTTTTCCACTACCTGGAGGGCCCCAAAGTATTATACTTGCAAGTCTATCTGCTTTTATAAGCCTATAAAGCATTTTATCTTTTCCAAGTATATGCTCTTGACCAACGTATTCATCTATTGTTTTTGGACACATCCTATATGCAAGTGGAATATTTTTTTCTTCCATATTAAAACCTACTTTCAAACATAAATCTTTCTACATTGCTAAAAACTTCTTAACAAAATAGAAAGATTTTTATTGTTTATTTTTTAGCAAAATACATAAGTGCTTTTTTAATCATCTCTTCTACAGTTAACTTACTTGTATCAAAAGATGTAACAGCTTTTGTTGCCTCTTTAACTGGATACCCTAATACTTGAAGTGCAGAAATTGCTTCATGTACATTATCATCTTTAGTAAGTACAGATTGAATTAGAAAATCGCTTTCTGCTGCAATAGCTTCTTGTGTTTTTAATTTGTCTTTTAATTCTAATATTATTCTTTGAGCAGATTTCATTCCTATACCAGGAAGTTTTTTAAGCTCATTAACATCATTAGTTATTACAGACATGGCAAACTTAGAAGGTGATATATTAGAAAGTATAGCAGTAGCAGATTTAGCACCAATACCACTTACACTAATCAAAAGTTCAAACATTCTAAGTTCTTCAAGATTTGAAAATCCATAAAGACTTATATTGTCTTCTCTTACATGATGATGTGTATATACTTTAACACTAGAACCTATATCTCCTAATTTTTCTATTTGATTAGTTGGCATAAATATTTTATATCCCACTCCATAGGCTTCTATTATTACATGATCGTTTGATTTATTTTCTAGACTTCCTTTTATATATGCATACATTATTTATTTCTCCTAGTTTTTAGTTATTATATTTTTTCTGGTGCGTCATAAGTAACACCAAATGTTTCTACAGTTGCTGATTCAATTACTGGAGGATTAATAGGTCTATTTAATTCTAATGATTGTTTAACATATTCTTCTGGGTTTGTATAGTAATCTAATCCTTCATCTAATTTTCTTCTTACCACTTCTTGATTTACTACAATATCTACAACATCCATTCCTTCAAGTACTTTACCAAATGCAGCATACTGTGTATCTAGGTATGTTGAGTCAGTTGTAACTATAAAAAATTGAGATCCTGCAGAATTAAATTCTTGAGCTCTTGCCATAGAAACTATACCTCTTTCATGAGAAAGATTATTTTCTACTCCATTTAAAGAAAACTCTCCCTTTATACCATAACCAGGTCCACCAGTTCCATCTCCACTTGGATCACCACCTTGAGCCATAAAGCCAGGCATAGTTCTATGGAACGTTAATCCATTATAAAATCCACTTTGTACTAATTCTATAAAATTCTCAACAGTATTTGGTGCTACTGCTGGAAATAATTCTATTTTTATTACCCCTACATCTTTTACACTAAGAGTTACTATTGGATTTTTTTCAACAGTTTCATAATTGTTTTCTTCTAATACTTCTGGTGTAACATCTCCCGACTTACTTGGTGTTACTTCATCTCCACTATTAATAATTTCTTCGTCATTACTCATTTGCTTAACTGAAAAAGAAAGTCCAACAGCTAAAACTAACAATATTGCTATTAATAACATAACTTTACTACCTTTCATTATTTATTCATCCTTTCTTATTTTGATACATTTAAGTTTATTTTATTTACTCAAATTAGTCAATATATTAGAAGATAAAATACGAAAAAATGTTCGACTAATTAGGAAATCTTAACATCTAATATTTTCAATCTTTTTTTTACATTTTTTATTAGTTTTTACTTTGCAAAAAACGACATAAAATGACACTAACCGACAAAATTAGACAATAATATATATAAATTGACAATATAGGACAAAAAAAGACAAGCAAATAAAAACTTGCTTGTCTTTCCATCTTTAGTTATTTTCTTTACTCATTTCCTTTAGTATCTCTAACTGAGATATCAGAAGTGATTCCATTTTAGCTTTGTACACATCGAATTGTTTTCTTACTTCATCTAATTGCATTTCTTTTTGTGTAGTTTGCTTTTTGATATCGTCTACAGATCTCATTGCATCTAGCTCAGCTTGCTTTCTAATATTATCAGCTTCAACTTTAGCATTTTGCTTTACAGATTCTGCTGTACTTTGTGCTACAACTAATGCATTTTGTAGTGTATCTTCTATCGATTTGTAATGTTGTATTCCTTGATTTAATACTGTTAATTTATCTTTATTTTCTATATTTTCTTTATATAAAGTTTCATAATCTTTTAGTAAAATGCTCATAAATTCATGGACTTCATTTACACTATATCCATTCATCATTTGCTTACTAAATGTTTTATTTTCTATTTCCAATGGAGTAAGCATTCCTTAGCCCCCTTTATAAAACTATTTAATCCATGAAACAGATAGTTTGTTTTTAATATCCTCTTTCATAACTTCGTTAGTTATTTCATAGTTAAAAGGTGCTACTAAAAATATTGAATTAGAGATCTTTTGAATATTTCCGTCTAATCCATAAACAGCTCCGCTTATGAAATCTACTATTCTTCTTGCTACATCCTTATTTACATACTCTAAATTAAGAATTATTGATTTTTTCTCCTTAAGATGTTCACATATCTCCTCAGATTGTTCAAAGGTGCTTGGTTGAGATATAACAACTTTTACTTGTTGCATACCTGGCATACCAACCACTTTGTTTCTCTTATTAGAAAATGGAGATATCGATTCTTTCTCTTCTGCCATAGGTGCAGCAGATTCAATAGCTTCATCATATTCATAATCTTCTTCCGGGTTAACACCCAACATATCCCAAACTTTGCTCATGAATTTATTTCCCACTTTTAAAGACCTCCCTAAACATACTTTTTATCTTCTGTATGTTTATATTGTATGTATAGCCAAAGTTAATGTCAAACAAATTGCTTATTTGTAACGTTAATTTAACAGTTTTGTAACATTTCCGTAATATTTATGTTACCACAAGCACTTCGTCGTACATTTTTATTGTATATCTGTCTTTTATAAATGCTTCATCAACACCTAGTTCTCTTAATTCATCATCAGTATAATTATCTATAATTACGTAATCATCTGTTTCTTTTAAGATCTTTACAAAAGAATCTGTCATATAATATGCTTTTTTAACCGTAACTTTAGGTACATCATTTTCATTTCTAATTATTGCCTTTGTAGTTACCTTAAATCCTTTAGCATTCCACCAAACAACATCTAAGCTTATCTTCCTATACTTAGTTAGTTCTTCTACATTAGATTTAACTTTAAATATTACCAAAACTCCATCTTCTTCATTCGAAATATAGTCTACTGTGGCGGGAATTAAAGTATCTCCTGTATTTTTAAATCTTAAATTAATTATATCATTTAACTTTATATTTTGAGTAGACTCTTTCTTCATAGGTACTGCAATATAGCACGCAAAATTATCTATAAGTTTTACCTCTTTAGAACTAATAGGTACACTACCATCTTGCGTTATCTTTAATTCATTTAAACTTTTAGAAGTAAGTAACGAAATTGCATCATAAGTTAATACATCTTCTTTTCCATCAATTCTATAAGAAACTAGTCCTGACTTTGGTGCAATTAAAGCTTTTTCAGAATCATTTAAAACTTTTTCATATTCAGCTCTTTCATTTATTAATCTTTTAAGTTCAGAACCGACTGGGCTTAATTCACCAGCAATCTTCGCTTTTGTCTCTATTCTAGAGTTTAAGTATTTTTTATACTCTCTAATTGAATTTAAATTTTTATTATCATTTATATTTATATAAATATAATTCCCAATTTCAGCTTCTATGGTCTTTACATCACTATCAAAAACAGTTTGACTGCTTTCCATTGCTTTTTCTATCTTTTCATCTAACTTTTCTATTTTGTCTAATATCTCAGTTTCTGAAGAAGATACATATGTAATCATAGGTGAACCTTTTGATATTTTTGTAGCATCTGGTGCTTCCCACTTTTTCATTCCGGTATATGCTGAAGTATCTATTATTTCTTCATTACGAATTACATATCCTATTACTTCTTCGTAATTTATTAGTTCACCTTTTTTAATTAATACAGTATCAACGGGTTTTTGAAAAAGTTGTACAATAGTAATTACAAAGTATCCAAGTATAATAATCAGTATTGATATTACTACAATTATTAAATTACTGTTTTTCTTTTTCTTTTGTTTAACAGCCATTGTACTCCTCCGTTTTTATTCTAAACTTAATAATATATTTTCTACTATCTCAGAAAGTTCATACCAATTTGTTTCTTTATTTTTTCTAAACCACGTGAGTTGTCTCTTAGCATATCTTCTAGTTTCTATTTTTAATTTCTCTACCATTTCTTCATATGATGTTTCACCATCTAAATATTCTTTAACTTCTTTGTAGCCAAGGCCTTGAAGGGCAGTTAATGAAAAGTTATATTTTTCTAATAAACTTTTAACCTCATCAATTAATCCCTCTTCTAGCATTTTATCTACTCTTTTATTTATTCTATCATATAAAATTTCTCTTGGTGTTTCAATTCCATAAATTTTATAGTCGTATTTTACTTCTTTTCTTGATTCCTCATCTAATCTAGTTTTAGTTTTGCCAGTTATTTTATAAATTTCTAATGCTCTAATTACTCTTCTTACATTATTTTCATCAATTATATTTGCAGCTTCACTATCTATCTTTCTTAATTCATCATGTAAATGTTTAGATCCTTTTTCGATAGCTATTTTTTGCATTTCTTCTCTAAATTCTTTATCTTCTACAACTTCAGTAAACTCAATTCCATTTACAAGTGTATTTATATATAGCCCTGTTCCACCAACAATTATTGGTGTTTTTCCTTTTTTCAATATTTCTTCAATAGCTTCTTCTGCCATTTTTTTATATTTTGTAACATTAAAAGCTTCATCAGGAGATATAACATCTATTAAATAATGTTTTATCCCCTGCATTTCTTCTTTTGTTACCTTTGCAGTTCCAATATTCATTTCTTTATATATTTGCATTGAATCTGCAGATATAATCTCACCATTAATTCTTTTTGCAAGTTCTACCGATACTGAAGTTTTTCCTGATGCTGTAGGCCCTGCTATTACAATCACTTGTGGTTTGCTCATATTACTTCCTTCCAAATTTCTTTTCTATTTCATTTTTTGTAATCCTTATAGCTGTTGGTCTTCCATGTGGGCATGTAAAAGGATTTTCTAGCAATAATAATTCATTTAGTAATCCTGTTATTTCTCTTTCATCTAATTTCATATTTGCTTTAACTGCAGCTTTGCAAGCAACAGTCGCAATAAACTTTTCTTCAATTTCTTGCTTATTAGTTTTATTTGTTATATCAATTCCATCTAATATGTCTAAAAATAAATCTTTAGTATCCATTTCGTAACATATTACTGGAACTCCATTTATCTTTATTGTATTCTCTCCAAATTCTTCTATTGCAAACCCCGCTTGTTCAAATAGATCTTTATGTTCTCTTATCATATGCATGTCTCTTTTTGGAACTTCCAAAATATCTGGCAAAAGTAACATTTGAACTTCTTTACCACCATGACCATAAAAGTTTTGTTTTACTTTTTCATAAAGAACTCTTTCATGCGCTGCATGTTGATCTAATATATAAATATCATCATCCATTTCAATTAATATATATGTATTAAATGCAACTCCTAATATTTTATAATCTGGTATTGCAAATTCTTTTTCTTCTTGTTCATTTATATTACTTTGCTCTATTTTATTTTTTAGTTCTGTATTTTCTTCTACTTCTAGTTTTTCTTCCTCACTTGATGTGCTTGTAATACTGTTGTTAAGCATTTTTACAATTGATGCTTTGTTAACTTCGTCTTTCTTTTCCTCTACTTCAATTATATATTCATTATCTTTTAGGGTATCTTCTTTAATTTCGTTTTTGTCTTGTCTTACATTTTTGAAAATATCAAACAAAGATTTCTTAACTTCTTTTTCTTCCGGAGTATTAAA
>CAZNFG010000031.1:0-11789 GCA_964572605.1 uncultured Eubacteriales bacterium | reverse complement strand
TTGAAATGGAAGTTAGAGACTTGTTAACAAAGTATGAATTTCCAGGAGATACAACTCCAATTATCAAAGGATCAGGCCTTAAAGTATTAGAGAGCAAATCAACAGATCCAAATGCTCCAGAATATGCATGCATTAGAGAACTTATGGATACAGTTGATAGCTATATCCCAACTCCAGAAAGACCAATAGATCAACCATTCCTAATGCCAGTTGAGGACGTATTCTCAATCACAGGACGTGGAACAGTTGCTACAGGAAGAGTAGACAGAGGAATAGTTAAAGTTTCTGATGAAATTGAAATCGTTGGTATTGTAAAAGAAACAAGAAAAACAGTTGTTACAGGTGTTGAGATGTTCAGAAAACTTCTTGATCAAGCTCAAGCTGGAGATAACATAGGTGTTCTTTTAAGAGGAATTCAAAGAAATGAAATTGAGAGAGGACAAGTTCTTGCAAAACCAGGAACAATACATCCACACACAAAATTCAAAGGACAAGTATATGTTCTAACAAAAGAAGAGGGTGGAAGACATAAACCTTTCTTCAGTAACTATAGACCACAATTCTATTTCAGAACAACAGACGTTACAGGTGTTATTACATTACCTGCAGGAACAGAAATGGTTATGCCAGGAGATAACGTAACTATGGACATAGAACTTATCACACCAATCGCTATCGAACAAGGATTAAAATTCGCTATTCGTGAAGGCGGTAAAACAGTTGGTGCTGGTATCGTTACAGAAATTAAATCATAATTTAAATTTAAACAAAAAATGCATGAAAAAATTCATGCATTTTTTTTTGTTTCTAAAGATAATAAATTCTTAGATTAAATTTTCACATAAAAAGGCACCACCTTATTATTTTAAGGTGGTGCCAAGTTAGTCAGTACTTTTCAGTTGAATCGCGCACAGCACTACTAGCTGCCCAAAGTGACTACTGTTTCAGTGATTCTTCCCCCTGCTACGAAGCTTTTACAGGAGGTGGATTAACAGAAAGGTTCTTTAGGTTTAGCAGGCATCACCCAAACACCTCCTTTTTTGTATAGGCAAGTTGATTAGGTTTCATCAATACAAACTGTTTCGGTATGATTTTGTACAAAAATCTTTCCACAGTTTCTACAGCTATGTTGGAAATCATCGTCATGGACTTCAACACAGAAGGCTCCACGGTTTGGGCATAATTGTAAATGGATTCGACTTTTTTCAGTGGTAATCATTACTTTATACCAAGTTTAACGAATTTTTATTAAATGCAATATATCATAAAGGTTAAAAAAAGTCAATAAAGTTGAAAAATAGCAGCATTTTATATAAATTCAATTTACATATATTGTAAAAAATAGACTAAAAAAGACTGGTTATGTAGTTATTAGACTATAAAATCTGTTGCATTTTAGACTTTAATGTAATATAATTTCTCCTTGTAATGAGTAAAACTTTAAAGTAATAGAAAGGAGGGCTCATGAAGATTTTAGTTGACGCAATGGGTGGAGACAATAGTCCAGACGAGATTATTAAAGGATGTGTGGCAGCCATTAGCGAAATCGAATCTGATATAATTTTAATAGGAAATCAAAAATTAATTAATGAAAAAGTAAAAGAGTTTTATGACAAAGATAAAATAGAAGACGTTACTTCAAGAATAGTTATAAAAAATGCAAAGTCAGTTATTAAGAATGAAGAATCGCCCACTTCAGCAATTAAAACAAAAAAGGATTCATCAATGGTAATTGGTTTTGATATGCTTAAAAATGGAGAGGGTGACGTATTCCTTTCAGCTGGAAGTACAGGTGCTTTTATGGCAGGGGGACTTTTAATAGTTGGAAGAATTGAAGGCATTGATAGACCTGCGCTTTGTCCGCTACTTCCTACGTATAATGGAAAAGGATTTATGCTAATAGATTGTGGAGCAAATACAAATTGCAGACCATTAAACATGTTTCAATTTGCAAAAATGGGTTCTATATATATGAAGAAAGTTATGAATACTGAAGACCCTAAGGTAGCTCTTTTAAACATAGGTGCAGAAGAAGGTAAAGGAAATGAACTAACGAAAGAAGCATATAAAGACCTTGCCGAGACTGATGAATTTAATTTTTACGGAAATATAGAAGGTAGAGATATATTTAATGGTGACGTTGATGTTGTTGTTACAGATGGATTTACAGGAAATATAACACTTAAAACCATTGAGGGAATGGGCATCATGTTTACTAAAATGCTTAAAGAAGAATTAAGCGCAAATATTTTTAGAAAAATATCTGCATTACTTTTGATGCCAGCACTTAAAAAATTCAAAAAGAGAATTGACTACAGTGAGTATGGTGGAGCATTACTTTTGGGTATAAAAAAGCCAATGGTAAAATGTCACGGTAGTGCAAATGCTAAAATAGTTAAATTCACACTTATACAAGCAGAGAATTTTGCGAAAAATAAAGTGGTTGAGACTATTTCTGACGAGATAAAAGGTGCCGATAAAGAAGAAAAAATGTAGTTGACAATTAAATAAACATATAATATTGTTATTATATAAAAAGTTATATATTACAAAAGATTCCTTATACGTTTCTGTATAAGAAAAACAAGTGAAAGGAGGCATTCGGAAATGAATCCAGATGCAATTTTTGAGAAAGTAAAAGAGGTTATAATAGAACAATTAGCGGTTGAAGATGATTCAGTTAAACTAGAAACATCATTCATAGACGATTTAGGAGCTGATTCATTAGATATAGTTGAACTTATTATGGCGTTAGAAGAAGAATTTGATTTACAAATACCGGATAGTGAAGCCGAAAAGATTTTAACAGTTGGAGATGTTGTTGAATACATAAAGAATAATAAGTAAGAATAAGAAAAAGAACAGCATAGCTGTTCTTTTTTATTTTTTTTGCGAAAAACATTAAAATAGTATTTGAAGGAGGTGAAAAAATGTTAGAAATTGAAAAAAGAATAGGTTATAAATTTAAAAACAAAAATCTTTTAGATACTGCGATAACACATAGCTCGTATGCACATGAAAATAATCTTAAGGAATATAATGAAAGAATTGAATATTTGGGAGATGCAGTATTAGAATTAATATCGAGCGAATATATATATACTAAATATTCTGATTTATCTGAAGGAGAAATGACTAAAGCTAGAGCATATTCTGTATGTGAGGAATCTTTAGCAGAAGTTGCTAATAGATATAGTTTTAGTGATTTTTTACGAGTTGGAAAGTGCGAAGTAAAGGTTGATGACAAACATAGAGCGTCAATTTTGGCAGATAGTGTAGAAGCAGTAATTGGAGCAATATATTTAGATTCAGGAATTGATGAAGCAAGAAAATTTATATTGCCTAATATATCAAATAGGATTTTTAGTTTTGTAAATGAAGGCAGTAAAGATTACAAGACAAGATTACAAGAATTGTTACAAATTAATGGTGATGTGAAAATTGAATATAAAATTATTGATGAAATGGGACCTGATCATGCAAAAGTTTTTATTTCAGAAGTTTTTTGCGATGAAAAACTTTTGCGGAAAAGGAAAAGGAAAAAATAAAAAGGAAGCAGAGATGAGTGCTGCACAAAATGCAATAGAAAATATGTAAGTTAAGGAGTAAAACAAATGAAAAGTGTACTAATTTCAGGTTATTATGGTTTCAATAACACTGGTGATGAAGCGATGATTGAGACATTTTCGATTGCACTTGCAAAAAAAAATTATAAATTAATAGTTCTATCATCAAATCCAGAAAAAACAAAAGAAATGTATAATGTTGAAGCATACGATAGATATAATTTAATAGAAATTATTAAAGCAATAAAAGAAGCTGACATATTAGTAAGTGGTGGTGGAACTCTTTTTCAAGATATAACCAGTAAGAAGAGTATATGGTACTACTTAGGGATAGTTAAATTAGCACAACTCATGGGAAAAAAAGTGTGTGTTGCATATCAAGGTATGGGACCAATTAACACAAAACTGTATAGACTTATGACAAAAAACACTTTAAACAAGAAAAGTGTTAAGTTAGTAGCGATGCGAGACAAACAAGCATATGAATATGCAAAAGATATAGGGGTGAAAGAAGATAAGATGATGCTTTCATCAGACATGATTTTCATGGCTAAACCGCCAGCAAAAGAAAGATGCGAAAAAATAATTAGAGATAATGTTCATAATTATGAAGAGGGTGAAGTTTTAATAGGATTTTCTATAAGAGAATGGAAGGATAAAGATAGAACAGATTTGTTTGCGGAAATTGCAGACAAGCTAGTGGAAAAATATAATGCACGAATTGTTTTCTTTCCTTTTCACAAACCAAAGGATGCGGAAATTAGTAAGATCGTTTCTCATAAAATGAAACATGAAGATAAAGCGGTTTTAATGCCAAATAGATATTTACCCTCAGAAATACTTGGGGCAATGGGATACATGAATGTGAATATTGGAGTAAGACTACATGCACTAGTTTTTTCTGCTCTTATGAATATTCCTACAATAGGAATTTCGTATGAACCTAAGATAGATGGTTTCTTGGAAATGATGAATATGACCTCGGTTTGTACATATGAAAATATTTCTGTAGAAAAAATTCTAGAAAAAGTTGATTATTATATGGAAAACAAAGATGTAAATTATACTGAGAAAACAAAAGAATTTGAAAGAATGGGACAAGAAGCCCTTGAAAAAATTATAAAAGAATTAGAAAATGATTAATACATAATATGGAGATATTCCTTTTATTTAATGTCCATTTAATAAAAGGGATGTCTCCATAAATTTAGCATTTTATAAAAATACACCATATAAATTCTTGATTTCAAAAACCTTTATTGATATAATCATTCTGAATAGAGTGTATTCGACATATGGAGGGTAGAAAATGATATTTTTTGACGATGTATCGAAAACTTATGCAACAGGTACGGAAGCTGTTAAACATACGACATTACATGTAGAAAAAGGTGAATTTGTTTTCGTTATAGGACAAAGTGGATGTGGAAAATCAACACTTATGAGAATGATATTAAAGGAAATTGAACCTACTTCAGGTAGTATATATATAAATGGTAAAGATATTACAAAACTACCAAGAAACAAAATTCCGTATTTGAGAAGAAAAATGGGAGTTGTATTCCAAGACTTCAGACTATTACCGGATAAAACGGTGTATGATAATGTTGCGTATGCGATGAGAGTTGTTGAAGCGTCTCCAAGAATAATAAAAAAACAAGTTCCAAATGTTTTGTCATTAGTAGGACTTTTAAATAAAGGCAAAGTTTATCCTGATGAATTATCAGGTGGAGAGCAACAAAGAGTCGCACTGGCACGTGCAATAGTAAACAATCCAATGGTACTTATTGCAGATGAGCCGACAGGAAACTTAGATCCAGAAACAGCTTGGGAAATAATGTCGTTATTAAATGATATTAATAGAAGAGGCACAACAGTTGTGGTTGCAACGCATGCAAAAGAATTCGTAGATAAGATGCAAAAAAGAGTTGTTACAATAGATGATGGAGTAATTGTAAGCGACATTAAGAAAGGTGTGTATACGAATGAACATAAATACAATTAGTTATTGGATAGCAGAAGCTGTTGCAAGTATAATAAAAAACCAAAAAATATTTTTATCTGGTATTGCAGTAATGATAGTTACTTTACTTTGTATATCACTTTTGTTTTTTGCTTATATAGCAGGTGATGGAATTATGGCACAAGTACAAGATTCACAAGGAAAGATCGAAGTGTTTTTAAACGATGATGTGACTGAAGAAGAAATGGACAACATAGGCAATCGAATTATGCTTATTAACGGAGTAAAAAACATAGAAATAATTTCAAAGGAAGAATCAAAAATAAGAGCTGAAGAGAGCATGAAAGGTATGACAGAAGGACTCCCACAAGATTTTTTTCCTGCATCAATTATAATAACTCTTGATAATTTAGAAAAAGCAAAAGAAGTAGCACTAATAGTTAGAGGAATTGAAGGTGTTGGAGAAAAAGATGATGATATTTCTGTAAATGAAAACAGTGAATTTATTGGAAAAGTTGCAATTACAATCAAAATAATTGCGGCAACTATATTTATATTAGCATCAGTTGCGGCATGTTTCATTATGATAAATTCAATAAAACTTATGCTATATTCAAGAAAAAAAGAAATATCTATTATGAAATATGTTGGTGCAACAGATACTTTTACAAAAGCACCATTCATAATTGAAGGACTAATTATATCACTTATAAGTGCATTAGTGGTTTTGATTATCGTAGGAATATTTGCAAATGGATTATCAAATGTAGCAAATAATTTGAAAATATTTAACTTCTTAGTAATAACTAAAGATAACATGAGCACACTTACATTTTTACTTCTAGGGCTTGCCATAGGAATAGGTACGGTTGGTAGTTCAATATCGATTAATAAATATCTAGATGTATAAGGAGGAACAAAAGATGAAGAGGATAGTATCAATATTTATTTTAATATCAATAATATCTTCTACGGTTTTCGCTGCAACAGATCTTAAGAGTCAATTAAACTCTACAGCAAGCGCGTTAACCGATAAAAAGAGTCAACTAAATAGTGTAAAAAAAGACAAAAAGTTGACCTTGGGAGATATTGAAAGTCTAGACAAACAAATAGGAAATACACAGACTCAAATTGAATACTTAGAGTATGAAATAAAAACTCTAGAAAAAGAGATACTGGTTTCTGAGGAAAATATAAAATATCAAGAGGAAAAATATAATGAAAAAGAAGAAATAAGACAAGAAAGATTGCTAACATACTATAAAAAAGGAACGGTTTCTTTTTGGGATTCACTACTTGATTCTGAAGGAATAACAGACTTTTTTTATAGATACAGCATGATGGAACGAATAGTTGAGTATGATAATAATCTTTTGAAAGAATTAGAAGAAGAGAAGAAAGAAATTGAAGCAATAAAATGTCAATTAGAAGAAAACAAAGTGTTGTGTGAAGATAAAAAAGCATCAGCAGAAGATAAGAGAGCTGCACTTGGCGAAACAAAAGAGGTTAGAAAGACATATTTGGCAAAATTAGAAAAAACGGAAGACTTACTTGAGTCATCAATAGATGAACTCCAAAAGAAAGCAGATGAACTAACAGAAGAAATCAGA
Source organism: uncultured Eubacteriales bacterium (assembly GCA_964572605.1). Lineage (GTDB taxonomy): Bacteria > Bacillota > Clostridia > TANB77 > UBA1234 > UBA1234. Next base: position 4,650 of record CAZNFG010000031.1, on the reverse strand, counting down.
AAACAAGCTAGTTCATCAACAACCAGTAAGTATACAGGTGGTACAATGTCATGGCCACTACCTGGATATTATGGAATAAGTTCATATTTTGGAAACAGATTACACCCTGTACTTAAAGTATATAAAATGCATACAGGAGTAGATATAGCTGGCTCTGGATGCAATGGTAAAAATATCGTTGCAGCTGCCGATGGCACTGTAATAACATCGGGATGGATTTCTGGATACGGATATACAGTTGTAATAGATCATGGTGGTGGTGTGGTAACTTTATATGCACACTCGCAAAAACTATTAGTAAATAAAGGTGACAAAGTAAAAAAAGGACAAGCAATAATGCTTGTTGGATCGACTGGATATGCAACAGGTCCACATCTACATTTTGAAGTAAGAATAAATGGTAATTACGTAAATCCACTTGATGGATATATATCAAAGAAATAATAAGAGGTAATCATGGAACATTATTATACATCTGATCCAACAGTGAAATCTGAAGAAAGAATAATAGAGTATGAATTTGAAGAAACAAAATTTTCATTTATAAGTGATAACGGCGTTTTTTCAAAGAATCATATTGATGATGCAACAGAATTACTTATAAAAACAATATATAAAGAAGTAAAAGGAAATATATTAGATATTGGTTGTGGCTATGGAGTAATACGGGATTACCATGGCGACTAATACAAATGTAAGAAGTGTCTCTATGATTGATATAAATCATAGATCACTTGCTTTATCTAAGAAAAATGCAATAAAAAATAAAGTAGAATCAAAAGTAAAAATATTTGAATCAAATGGATTTGAAAACGTTAAAGAAAAATTTGATACAATAATTACGAACCCGCCTATAAGAGCAGGAAAAGTAGTAATATACAAAATGTATGAAGATGCAAAAGATTATTTAAATGACAAAGGATCAATTTATATAGTTATAAATAAAAAACATGGAGCACCTAGTACTATTGATTTTCTTAACAAAATATATGGAAATTGTGTAATACTAGATAAGAAAAAAGGATTCAATGTTATTAAATGTACAAAATAAACAAAGAGGATATGATATGAAAAATAAAGAACAAAAAGACATAATTGAAACATTATTTATATTTATAGTATTTACCACAATATCAATTTTGGTTGGAATAATAAATACATCAATAAATTATGATATTATATGGTGTTTTCACATGATTCAAAAGGTCGCAAATGGTTACATGCTTTATTCTGAAATTAATACGGTTGTTACACCAATTTTCTTTTGGATTGGTAGTTTATTTATAAAATTATTTGGAAATTCATTAGTATCATTTGCAATATATGGTGGTGTTATATGGGGAGTTTTAACGACAACATTATATAAAATTGTAAAAAAAATAATGATAAAAGAAAATAGATTTGCAATTATACTATTTATGATTATTGCCATACAACTTACGCCATCATTTTTCTTGGCAAATTATAATATAACGGCTGCAATGTGGATATTTATTGCATTGTTAATCGAGATAAAAAATTGTGATGAAAAAAAGAAAATAAATGATTATCTAATAGGTATATTTCTTGCACTTGCATTTTTTACAAAACAAAATATTGGAACATTTGGGGTTTTAGCAACGGGAGCAATCTCATTAATAAATGAGCTAGTTGTAAACAAAAAAAATCCAATAAAAGAAATTATTAGAAAAGCTACAGGTTTTTTATCTATGCTTGCAATATTTTGTGGGTATTTTGTTTTAACAAATACATTTAATGACTTTATACTCTTTTGTTTTGGTGGATTAGTTGAATTTGGTAGCAATAATTTTGCAATATCATTAAGTGGCAATACCTTTATAATGCTAGTGATTGCAATGATTTCAGGATTTTATATTAAAGAAAGTAAGAATAAAGATAAAAAAATATTAGTACTGTTTATATATTACCTACTTATGTGTTTAATAATGTTTCCATTAATGAATGCATATCATACACTACTTTCTATGCTTTTTATGATTCCAGTTGTAATATATTTACTAAATTTGATAACAATAGAAAAAAAAGTATACAATTTATTTGTGGCGGTTATAGGATTGTTATGGTTTAGTGCTCAATACTTATTTGAATCAAGTGTTATGAGCGATACGGAGTTGTTTTTTAATTCAGCAACAGAAATGTCTAACCTATTTTTTATATTATTAATAATTTGCAATCTGTTACTTTTAATTACAACGGTTTTATCAATATGTGTTTCTGGTATAAAGAGTGACAAAAATATGAATATTAAAACGCCTATGTATTTTATTATTACTATTTGTTTGGTGTCTTGCATAGTGATTACAAAAATAAATTTAGACAATTCAAAGGATATCGAAACGCCAGGAATAGGTATATATAAAAGTCACGGTTATGAAGAAGAAAAAATCACATACATAAAAGATGTAATAGAATACATATTAGAAAAAGAAAAAGAAGGATATAAAGTATATGTGGTTTCCGCAGATGCAGCATATTATATGGCTGAATTGAACCGAAATCAGTACAAGTATGACATGGTGCTTTATGGAAGTTTGGGGCATAATGGTGAAGATACATTAATTGAGGAAACAAGCAAATTAAACGATGCCATCATATTAAAGGATAAAAATCTAATGTGGCAAGAACCAAAAAAATTTGATCAATATATTAAGGAAAATTACAAAGCAATAGATGAAATAAGAAATCTTATTGTATATATCCAAAACGATAAATAGGTTGTGAGAGTATGGAAAAAAAGAAAATAGAAAGACTAGCTTTATATAAAGAAATAATAATTATAATAATAACAGTATTTACATCGTGTATTTTTACAAATATTATAGTGTCATCCAATTCACAAAGTGGAATTATTGTGCACATGCTAATGTATAGCGCTATATTTATTATTTTACTTTCTGTATTTAAAAAAAAGACGCCAACAATTATTATTATAAATACACTTGAATTTATTTTTGCGGTTGCTTGCAGAATAAAACTAGATACTCGAAGTCAAATACTTGAACCATGGGATATGTCATTTGTCAAAAATCTTGGTGATTTCAGAACTTTTTTATCATTTAATGAAATATTTATTATAGATATTACAATTGCGGTGGTATTAGTGATTCTAATTACCATTGTTCAAATTTTTATTTTCAATATGTTTTTAAAAATACCAAATAGTAAGTTTGTAAAGATAGGATTTGTTTCTATTGCTATAATAACAATATTTTTTCTAGTAACTAGCTATATTCCAATAAAAATGAAAATTATATATCCACAAAAAACAGGATATGCAAATTATTGGCCATATGAAAAAGTTGAAAAATATGGTGCGCTAACAACATTTTTATTAGATATAGGAATAATGAATTATAATGATAAACCAAGCGAATATTCAGAAGAAAAGATAGAAGAAATAAAAGAAGAATATAAAGAATATGAAATTCCATCTCAAAATATGATGAATTATGATAATGTAATAGTAATATTGTTAGAATCATTTGTAGATGTAAACAATTGGCCGAATGTAAATTTTAAAAAAAATCCTCTAGAAAACTACTATAAATATTGTACAGAAACAAACAATGGAGAATTGAATGTAACTAATATAGGTGGAGGAACTTCAGATGTTGAGTATAGTGTGCTTTCTATGTATAGCATGGAACAGCATCCAAAAGGCTTATATGCATATATGAATTTTATAAAAAGAGATACAAACACACTTGTAAGTTTATTTAAAAGTAACGGATATAATACTACACGGAATACACACATATAATGAAGGGTTTTATAGCAGAGATACTGCATATCCATATATGGGATTTGAAAAATTCTTGTCTGATGATGATTTTGAATCACCAATTAAATATGGATCATACATATCAGATATCGAAATATATAACAAAGTAAAAGAAATAATCGAAAAAGAAGAAAAAAGTTTTATAAGCTGTAGTACGATGGGTACGCATTCGCCTTTTGGTGATTTTACGAAGGAGGAATGCGATGAATGGGTAGAAGTAGAGGGATTGACTGCTATAGAAAATGGTAGATTTAATAATTATGTGCAAAAAATTAGAAACTTGGATAATATGATAGGAAAGATACTAGATTATGTATCAAAATCTGATGAAAATACATTAGTTATAATGTATGGAGACCATTATCCATCAACATATGATTTATATGAAGCTTTAAACATGATACCAAAAAAAGAACGAAATATATCACCAGAAAAATACAGTCATATGTTTAAAACTCCATATATGGTCTTTTCAAATTGTAATGATATAAAAGTAAATGAAAAAATTACCCCCAATGAAATGGGTACATATATATTAGAAAATGTAAGACTCGAAAAAAAGTCTTGGCTATACAAAGCGTTGTATAGTTGTGTAAAAAACAAAAGTAACGAGCATGAATATAACACATATTTACTGTTACAGTATGATGAGATATTTGGAGAGAAATTTTGGGAAAAATAATATAATAAGATATTGACAAGAATAAATCATGTTGCTATAATAAAAAAGCAACATGGAAATGCGGGTGTAGTTCAATGGTAGAATTTCAGCCTTCCAAGCTGATTGTGCGGGTTCGATTCCCGCTACCCGCTCCAAAAAGGGGACGGTGATTTATGTTTTGTATAAA
>CAZNFG010000030.1:0-12598 GCA_964572605.1 uncultured Eubacteriales bacterium | reverse complement strand
TTGATATAGATGCAAATGGTATTGTTCACGTTTCTGCAAAAGATATGGGAACAGGAAATGAGCAAAAGATTGTAATTACTGCAAGCACAAACTTAACAGAAAAAGAAATTGAACAAGCTGTTAAAGAAGCTGAAGCTCACGCAGAAGAAGATAGAAAGAATAAAGAATCAATTGAGATTAGAAACAATGCCGATTCACTTGTATACAACACTGAAAAAACATTAAAAGATTTAGGAGATAAAGTTAGTAGCGAAGAAAAAGCAAAGGTTGAAGCTGAAATTGCAAATGTTAAAAAAGCATTAGAAGGAACAAATACAAATGAAATAAAAGCTGCAACAGAAAAATTAACACAAGAATTTTATGCAATTTCTGAGAAATTATATGCAAATGCTGCTGCAAACGCAAATGCACAAGCAGCAGGTAACGAAACTACAGGAAATACAGAAACAACTGGTGAAGACGGAACAATACACAATGCAGATTATAAAGTAGAAGAATAGATATAAGTCTAAAAAGAACAGTCTTTTTTTGGACACTTATGTTTCAAAAAAGACTGTTCTTATATGGAAGAGGTGAACATTTAAGAGAAGATGGCTGAAGATAAACGTGATTATTATGAAGTGTTAGGCGTTTCAAAATCTGCAACTGATGAAGAGCTAAAAAAAGCATATAGAAAGTTAGCAAAGCAAAACCATCCAGATGCTAATCCTGAAAACAAGGAAGCTGCTGAAAAAAAGTTTAAAGAAATAAATGAAGCATATGAAGTTTTATCTGATAAACAAAAAAGAAACATGTATGATCAATTTGGACATAGTGGACAAAATGGTTATGCAAATGATTTCAGTGGATTTAGTGGATTTGAGGGATTTAATGGCGGATTTGGTGGAATGGATTTCGATTTAAATGATATTTTTTCTTCTTTTTTCGGAGGTGGCGGTGGCAAACGTGCAAATCGTAATGGACCAATAAGAGGAAGAGATTTAAGAGTTCGTGTTGAAATTACATTTGAAGAAGCTGCTTTCGGTGTTAATAAAGAAATAAGTATTAATAGAGATGAAGAATGTACCGTGTGTGGCGGAACTGGCTGTAAAGAGCGGTACATATCCAGAAACATGTAAAATTTGTAATGGAAGTGGACAAGTAAGAAGTACACAAAATACAATTCTAGGATCTTTCTCAACTGTAAAAACATGCGATAATTGCGGTGGAACTGGTAAAGTTATAAATACACCATGCAATGAATGTCATGGAAGAAAAACTGTAAAGAAACAACGTAGAATTAAAGTTTCAATTCCTGCAGGTATAGATAATGGTCAAGTAATATCTTTAAATGGTGAAGGAGAACCAGGTTTACGTGGTGGTGATTCAGGGAACTTATATATAACAATATCAGTCAAAAGGCATGATGTTTTTGTTAGAAAAGGAGATAGTATTTTCTGCGACGTACATATATCATTTGCTCAAGCTGCATTAGGTGCAATAATTAATGTGCCAACATTAAAAGAATCAGAAAAATTTGACTTACCAGAGGGAACGCAAACGGGATCTGTATTTACATTGAAAGGTAAGGGCATAAAAAACATTAATAGTAAAGGTGTTGGAGATTTATACTTTACTGTTATAGTAGACATACCTAAAAAATTAAATAGTGAACAAAGAGAATTAATTAAAAAACTTGCAGAAATAAGCGAAGAAAATTTTGAAACAGGAAAAAGAAAGAAATTCTTTTAAATAGGAGGGTAGGATGTCTACTTTTTATATAGTGCAAAGTCAAATACATGAAAACACGATAACTATACAAGGTGAAGACGTAAATCATATAAAAAACGTTCAAAGACATAAAATAGGAGATATACTTGAAATTTGTGATAATAATGAAAATAGATATGAAGCAAAGATTAGTGAATTTTTAAGTGATAACATAGTACTAGATATTAAAGAAAAGAAAAATATTTCGAATGAGCCAAAAATTCAGATTTCTTTATTCCAGGGATTGCCTAAATCTGACAAAATGGACTTAATAGTTCAAAAAGCTGTTGAAATAGGTGCTAAAGAGATAATTCCAGTTATTATGGATAGAACAGTTGTGAAAATAGATAAGGCAAATACTGACAAAAAGGTTGAAAGATGGCAAAAGATAGCAGCTGAAGCTGCAAAACAGTCATATAGACAAGTAATTCCGATAATTCAAAATATTGTAAATCTAGAAAATATTGTTGAAAATCTGTCAAAATATGATATAGTTATATTGCCGTACGAGTGTGAAAAAGAAAGAACGTTAAAGATTGTGCTTAAGAATTTAAATAAAAAGATAAATTCGGTAGCAATAGTGATAGGACCAGAAGGCGGCTTCTCAGAAAAAGATATAAAAAAATTAGAAGTTTTACCAAATGTTGAAAAGGTATCTTTAGGGAGAAGAATACTGAGAACAGAAACAGCGGGGATAGTTACAATGTCAATGATTATATATGAATATGATTTTTAATTTGACATCTCTAGTTTTTGTAAGAAAGGTAAGGATTTTTTATGAACTATAAAGAAAAAAACAGATTAATAGATAATATAAGTGGAGCTCTTTTGATGGCATTCTTAGTGGAAATATTCTATGGAATAACTGACAGTGCATTTACAGTTTTTAATTATAATATAAGTGATGTTACTAATGTTATCTATATATTTGGAGGAATATTTTTAGCAATTGCATTGTTACTTTTGATTATAGCTTATAGAAAAGATAAACCAAATGCGGCAATATATGGTATTGAAATATTAGTACTTGCTCTTTCTGCGGGATTGCTTCCAAAATCATATACAGATTTTGCATATCCATTTAATAAAATTAATATACTATTTCCGTTATTATTCGGTGTTTATTATGTTATTAAATGTTTGATGATAATGTCAAAAAGAAATAAGTCAAATGCAGTAATCCTAGGAGCTATAGAGTTAATTTTTATAATGTATACAACATTTGCATTGTATGCAATGAAAGATATATTCTTCATGATTGCATCAGTAATTGCAGCGATGGCACTTATATATTCAATGATTAAAAGAAGCAAATTTGTATTAACACACGCACTTGAAATTATGATTGTGTCATTTTCGTTTTTACTATTAGAAAATAGAGAAGCAGTCGTGTTTTTTGGAATCATGGCCATACTTTATTATTTAGTAAAAGCAGTTTTTATTGCAACAAGTAAAAATAAAAGTAGCAAAAGGAGAAAAAAATGATTAAAAGTATGACTAGTTACCGGGCAAGGCAAATACGAAAATGAAGAGAGAGAGTATACTGTAGAAATAAAAACAATTAATCATAGATATAATGATATAACAGTAAAACTACCTAGATATTTAACTTGTTTAGAAGAGCAAACTAGAAAATATATTTCTAATAATATAAGTAGAGGTAAGATTGAAGTATATGTAACAGTAAAAAATATCGGACTAAAAAGTAAAAACATTAAAATAGATAAAGCTTTAGTTAATACATATATAAAAGAATTAAGAAGTGTTTCAATAACATATGGAATTACAGATGATATTTCTACTTCAGTTATAGCTAGAATACCAGATGTCTTTGTAACAGAAAATGAAGACAGTGAAGACTTATATTGGAGTGAACTAGAAAATGCGCTTAAAGAAGCAATGACAAATATAAATAATGCAAGACTTTTAGAAGGTAAAAGACTTTCAGAAGATGTTAGTTCACGCTTACAAAAAATATCTGAAAATATAAATATAGTTGAAGAAAGTTCAAAATGTTTACTAGAAGATTATAAACAAAAACTTCAAAACAGAGTAAATGAATTAGGGGCAAATAACATTATAGATGAAAATAGAATAGGGATCGAAGTTGTATTATTTGCAGATAAATGTAGTATATGTGAGGAAATTACAAGATTAAGAAGTCATATTGAGACTTTAAAAGGAATGTTAAATACTGACGGACCAATAGGTAAAAAGATAGATTTTCTAGTTCAAGAAATGAATAGAGAAGCAAACACAATAGGATCAAAAGCAAACTCAGTTGGCATAACAAATTATGTGATTGAAATTAAAAATGAAATTGAAAACATAAGAGAACAAATACAAAATGTAGAATAGTTTTTAAAAATAAAAAAGATGGAGATGAAATAATATGAGCTTTATAAATATTGGCTATGGAAATGTTGTTTCAAGTAGTAGATTAGTTGCAGTAGTTAGTCCAGAGTCAGCTCCAATAAAAAGAATTGTTCAAGATGCAAGAGATCAAGGAAAGCTAATCGATGCAACATATGGTAGAAGAACGAGAGCCGTTATAATAATGGATAGCGATCATGTTATATTATCTTCAGTTCAACCAGAGACAGTGGCTAGTAGACTAGATAAAGATATAGATGAAAATGATGAAAGCGAAGTAAAAAATAACAGGGAGGAGTAAAAGGGTATGATGATAAAACCAAATCTTTCAGATTTACTAAAAAAAGCTCCAGGCAAGTATTCACTTGTAATTGGAACAGCAAAAAGAGCTAGACAAATTGCAGAAGGAAGCCCAAAGCTAACCAACGCAAAAATGGAATCTGATGTAACCACCGCAGCTATTGAAATAGACGAAGGAAAAGTAGAAATAGAAAAATAAAGAAACGGGGACATCCATTTTTGGACAACAATAGTTGTATGAAAATGAGTGTCCCTTAATTATCATAAAGGAGAAAATAATGGGATTATTTAAAAATATATTCACGTCATATAGTGAAAAAGAAATAAAAAAAATTAGTCATTACGTAGATGAAATTAATGCATTAGAACCAGAGATAGAAAAACTAACAGATAGTGAACTTAAGGCTAAGACTGCTGAGTTTAAAGATAGACTTAAAAATGGAGAAACATTAAATGATATTTTAGTTGAAGCATATGCTGTGGCAAGAGAAGGATCAAAAAGAGTGTTTGGAAAGAGACCTTTTGATGTTCAACTTTTAGGAGCTATAATTCTTCATCAAGGAAGAATAGCAGAAATGAAGACAGGAGAAGGAAAAACATTGACAGCGGCAGTTGCATTGTATCTTAATGCACTTGATGGAAAAGGTGTACACTTAGTAACAGTTAATGATTACTTAGCAAAATCTCAAGGAGATGAAATGGGCAAACTATACAATTTTCTTGGTTTATCTTATGGGGTAATTATAAATGGATTAGAAAAAGATGAAAGACAAAAAGCGTATGCTGCAGATATAACATATGGTACAAACAATGAATATGGTTTCGATTATTTAAGAGATAATATGTCAATATATAAAGAACAAATGGTACAACGTGATTTAAATTTTGCTATTGTCGATGAGATAGATAGTATCCTAATTGATGAAGCACGTACTCCACTTATCATTTCTGGACCTGCAGATAAAGCAAATGATTTATATAAATTAGCAGATAGATTTGTTAAAGGATTAAAAGCAAAAGTAATAACAAAAGAAGATACAAGCAAGTTTGATGTCTTGATGAAGACAGATGATAAAGACGATATGGAATATGATTATATTGTTGATCTAAAAGCTCGTAGAGTAACACTTACTACTGCAGGAACAAAAAAAGCAGAAAAACATTTCAATGTAGAAAACTTGGCTGACATGGAAAACATGACACTTTCTCATCACATAAATAAAGCGTTAGATGCTAATGGAATTATGAAGAGAGATATAGATTATATTGTTAAAGATGATGAAGTATTAATTGTTGACGAACATACAGGAAGAATAATGTATGGAAGAAGATATAGTGATGGGCTTCATCAAGCTATTGAAGCAAAAGAAAATGTTAAAATAGCAGATGAAAATAAAACGCTTGCAACAATTACATTCCAAAATTATTTTAGATTATTTACAAAACTTTCTGGCATGACAGGTACTGCAAAAACAGAAGAAGAAGAATTTAGACAAATATATGGATTAGATGTTGTTGAAGTTACAACAAATAAACCAATGATTAGAATTGATCATAATGATATTGTATATAGAACAGAGAGAGCAAAACTAAGAGCAGTTGTTGAAGATATTAAACTAAGTGTTGCAGTAGGACAACCAGTATTAGTTGGTACAACAACAATTGAAAAATCCGAACTTGTAAGTGATTATTTAAATAAATCCGGAATAAAGCATGTGGTATTAAATGCAAAATATCATGAAAAAGAAGCTGAGATAATTGCACAAGCTGGTAAGTATGCAGCCGTTACAATAGCTACTAACATGGCTGGTAGAGGAACAGATATTTTACTTGGTGGTAATACAGAAGCACTTGCAAAACATGAATTAAAAAAGAACGGTTATTCAGAAAAAATTATTCTTGAAGCAGTAAGTCTAAATGAAACAACTGATGAAGAAATATTAAAAGCAAGAGAGGAATATAGAAAATATTATGAAAAAATAGATAGAGAAGTAAAAGAAGAAAGAGAAAATGTAATTTCAGCAGGTGGTTTAAAAATAATAGGTACTGAGCGTCATGAATCTAGAAGAATAGACAATCAGCTTCGTGGTCGTAGTGGACGTCAAGGAGATATAGGCGAATCAAGATTTTATGTTTCATTAGAAGATAAACTTATGAAATTATTTGGTTCAGATAAAATTCAAAGAATTGCAATTGCAATGAATATGCCAGAAGATATGCCGCTTGAAATGAAATTACTTACCAATACTATAGAAACTGCACAAAAGAATGTCGAATCAATTCATTTTAGTGCAAGAAAAAATATTCTTCAATATGATGACATTATGAATGAGCAAAGGAAAATTATATATTCACAAAGAAGACAAGTGCTAGATAATGTAAACATAAAAGAAAATATTTTAAAAATGATTAAGAAAACAGTTACAACAACAGTTGAGTCTTTCTTTGGAATAAATACAAATACTGAAAATGAAGCAGATTTTAGAAATTATTTAAGAACAACATTTGACGTAGATTATGATCCAACAAATGATAATAATCTAGAAGAAATAGAAGAAAAAATAATTACACTAATTAATGATAAATACATTGAAAAAGAAAAAGAAATAGGTGAAGAAAGACTAAGAGAAATAGAAAGAATAATCTTACTTCGAACAGTTGATTCAAAATGGATGGATCATATTGATGCAATGGAACAATTAAAAGAAGGTGTAAGACTTAGAGGATATGCACAAAAAGACCCTGTACAAGAATTTAGTAATGAAAGTTTTGGAATGTTTAATGAAATGACAGATGAAATTTCCGAAACAGTTGTTAAAACATTGTTACATTTAAGACCAATTACTGATGAAAATATACAAAGAGTAAATCTGGTAAAAAATATGGTTACAAATTTAAATAGTGCAGATAAAGCAGGAGCAGAGAAACCAAAGCCAAAAGTTAATTCCGAAAAGAAAGTTGGTAGAAATGATCTTTGCCCATGTGGTTCAGGACTAAAGTATAAAAAATGTTGTGGAAAGTAAGTGATTTAAAAAATCTGTAAGAGATTAAAATCAGAGGAGTTTTTATGAAAAATAGAATTTATACAGTACTAATTATTTGCTTTTCTATTTTATGCGGAATTATTTCAAAAGATTATTATTTAGGAACGATAATTTTGATATGTGGTTTATTAAACTCATATTATGCAAGCATTGGTAAAATTTATAACTATATATTTGGAGCTATATATTCTTTGTTAAGTGGATATGTATGCTATAAAAATGGGCTATATGGAATTGCAGCTTTGTCACTAATAATATATTTTCCTTCACAAATACACGGTTTTATTAGTTGGAAAAATAATCTAAATAATAATGAAGTAAGAGTTAGAGGGTTTAATACGAAAAATTCTATTATAATAATAACATCTTGTGTTTTAGGAAGTTTAATTTTAGGAATAATTTTAAGTAATATACCGGGACAAAAGTTAGCATTTTTAGATTCAACTAGTAATATAATGAATTTATGTGGCATTATTCTTATGAATTTAAGATTTAAAGAATGTTGGGCAGTATGGCTAGTTAATAATTCTATAGATTTATCAATATGGATTATTAATTTTATTATTAACACATCAAATTCTTTTATGATGCTATTAGTATCTCTTCGGATATTTAATAATAAATATATATGGATTATTAAAATGGATAAAAGCAGCTAAAATTAAAGAACAAAATTAGTAAAAAAATAGAAAGGGCTTTAATATGGTAATAAAAGAGCGTATTAAATATTTGAATAATAATAAAATCAAACATCGTTCTTTTGTTGTTTATTGGATGCAGGCAAGCCAAAGAGTTGAATATAATCATGCTTTAGAATACGCTATATCAAGAGCTAACGATTTAGGAAAACCTCTTATTGTATATTTTGGAATTACTGATAATTATCCTGAGGCAAATTTGCGTCATTATCAATTTATGATTGAAGGATTGGCAGAAGTAGAAAAGTCTTTGAAGGATAAAAATATTCAAATGTTTATTCAAAATATTTCTCCTGAAAAAGGGGCTATTGAGATATCTAAAGAAGCTGACTTAATGGTTGTTGATAGAGGCTATTTAAAATTAGAAAAATACTGGCGAAGTATAGTGGCTGAAAATATTGATATTCCACTTGTTCAAGTAGAGACTAATGTTATTGTTCCTATCGAAGAAGTTTCTTTAAAAGAAGAATATGCAGCATCTACGATTCGCAATAAAATAATGTCTTTATTACCATTTTACACCAAACCTTTTTATATTGAAGAATTAGAACGCTCATCATTGAAAATCAAATTTAAAAAGCCAAAATTTAATTTATTAGATATAAATAAATTGAATATAGACATGAGTGTTTTACCAAGTGAAATATATAAAGGTGGAACTACTAATGCTAAAAAATGGTTAGAACTTTTCATTAAAGAAAAAATAAATAAATATGATGACTTACGAAACGATCCTAGTTTAGATTATCAGTCTCACTTAAGTCCATATTTACATTTTGGACAAATATCTCCACTATATATTTATCATCAAGTAATGGATTTAAATAATACTTCTTTTATAGAAGAATTAATCGTTAGAAGAGAATTAAGCATGAATTTTGTTTATTATAATTCTAATTATGATAATTATAATTGTTTAACAAATTGGGCTAAAGAAACTCTAAATAAACATGAAACTGATACTCGTCCTTATAAATACTCATTAGAAGAATTTGAAAATTATAAGACACATGATATATATTGGAATACAGCTCAAAAAGAAATGATTACTACTGGGAAAATGAGTAATTATATGAGGATGTATTGGGGTAAAAAGATTATTGAATGGACAGACAGTCCTAAAAATGCATTTGAAATAATGCTATATTTAAATAATAAATATAGTCTTGATGGTCGTGATGCTAATAGTTTTACGGGAATTGCCTGGTGTTTTGGTAAACATGATCGTCCTTGGAAAGAAAGACCTATATTTGGTATGATTCGTTACATGAATGCCTCTGGTCTAGAACGTAAATTTAATATGCAAAATTATATTGATAAAATAAATAAAAAAAGTTAATTTAGATATTTTTACATGTACAAAAATAGCTAAAATTAAAGAAAATATAATTTAATAAAAATTTTAGGTATAAAACAGCCACACCTCTATTATAGAGGTGTGGCTGCTTAATGTTTACCTATATTTTTCTTTAACCCGTGTTCCTATGTACATATACCGCTTCTTGCACAGGATACTGAGGGTATATCCAGTGTTAAAAATGAGTTCGTATATAGCAGGTTCATATTTTGGTTGCCTTACTTTTTCGGCAAGGAGGTTCTCAAGAGAGTTATGTCTCAGGAATCTACTAAAGACTCCTTTGATCTTGAATCTTTTTGGGTTGTAATACTTCACACTAAGTATCATTATCCCAAAATCATCGCGTAACAACCGATAGATATCCGTTCCTGTCATGTCCATGATTTTCTATCCTCCTATATAAATAGTTACAAAATGTTACTTTATTGCCTAATTCAAGGATATTATAAAGTTTAAATACAATAGTATTATAATATGAGTTGACATAAAATTCAAGTTAAAAATATAATAATTCGATATATTTAAATTCCTTTATATTGAAAAACATTATTATTAGTTTAAAAAAACTCTTCATATAATATTATCTTAATGTAAATTTAAATATAAGAATGATATTTTGCGAATAAAAGATTGTTTAACTAATTGGGCTAAAGAAACTTTTAATAAACATGAAATTGATACTCGTCTTTATAAAAACTCATTAACAGAATTAGAAAATTATAAGAAACAAGATATATATGAAATACTGCTCAAAAAGAAATGACTACTACCGAAAAAACTAAAGAAAAAATATAATTAAGTAAAAATTTTTAGGTAAAAGACAACCACACCTCTATTATAGAGGTGTGGCTACTTAATGTTTACCTATTTTTGATTATCCGTTTTCCTATATACATATATCGATTCTTGCAAAGAATAACAAGGGTACACCCGTTGCTAAGAATAATTTCGTATATAGCAGGGTCGATTGCGGGTTTTTGAGACTTTGAAGCAAGAAATTGCTCAAGAGTGTCATATCTTGGATACCTATCCATGATTCCTCTCAGCTTAGCTGTCTTGCAATTGTATTGTTTCACAATACTGGAGTCACTGAAGCTCAGGTTCCGACTCAACAACTGATAGATTGTTTTTGGATTAATCATTTTATCCTCCCTATAAAAATAGTCACAAGTGCTGCTTTATTGCCTAGTTTGAGGATATATATAAAGCTTAATACAATAGTATTATAATATGAGTTGACATAAAATTCAAGTAAAAATATAATAATTGGATATATTAAAAATCCTTAATATTAAAAAATACTATTATTAGTTGGAAAAAAATCCTTATATGATATAATTCTAATGTAAGTTAAATTATAAGGAGGATATTTTATGAATAAAAGATTGTTCACATTTTTACTTACTTTGACCATGGTTTTTTCTATGTTTTCTATTAATGTACTGGCTGCTCTGCCAGATGGGGTTCCTTCGACCTTAACTTCCCCAACAATAAAGAGTATAGAACTCAAGCATAATGATGATGGCGTTCCATATTTTGAAGCGAAGGTGTTTTTTCCTCAAAGCGTCCTTGATATAGATAGCGAATCACCAGGCGGCGGATCTGTTTTTTGGGAATATTCAGTTAAAGTTGATAATGACTCATGGGGCGACTTTGGCGGTGGAGGATATATTAATGTCTACACCGGTGGTGAGGATGAGGGATCATCAGTAACCGAGGGCATTTTTTCTATCGAATTTAATCCAATTGATGAGGGCGGTCTAGATTCAATTGACATACGTAGCCACCTTTATTCATATAAACTTCGTGTCTATTACGATTACTACGAGGGTTGGCCAGATGTACAACCAATTTATTCTCCGGTTTCTAATGTTGTGACTATTGGCACGGGCAGTTTTTATTCAGATGCAAGCACATGGGCTGAACCTGAATTAGCGAAAGCGAACGAATTGGAACTTATACCTGCTATACTTAAGGGAGCAGATATGACAAAGCCTATCACGCGTGAAGAATTCTGTGAGCTTGCAGTATTGCTTTACGAAAAGGTAACAGAAAAAACAGCGACACCCGCCTCTCCAAATCCGTTTACTGATACAACAAATAATCAGATATTGAAGGCATATGCACTTAAAATCACAGAGGGTACATCAGCCACGACTTTTTCACCAAAAACACTAATTAATCGTGAACAGTGTGCTACCATGCTTTTTAGAGCTATCAAAGCAATTTCACCAAATGCAGATTATACTGTCACCGGAATTAAGAATTTTCCAGATCAGAAAGATATTTCTCCATGGGCTCTTGAAGGAGCTATGTATATGTCAAATTTAGGAATAATCAAAGGAGATACTTCTGGAAACTTTATGCCTAAGGCTACAACTACAGCTCAGACAGCTGCTGGCTATGGCATGGCGACTCGAGAGGCAGCAATTCTTATGACTGTCAGAACTTACGATACTCTAAAATAATTTCAAACATTAAATATATGAGTAGTTTTCACATAAAACAGTAAGACCACATTAAAGGTTTCATCCTTCGATGTGGTCTTATTATTTTATATTCTGTTTAAGAGAGTAGTCTCCCATTTTCTTGTGTAATGAATTAACATAAAGTTCAAAAAAGTTTTAGAAATGAACGTATTAGCACTCCTTTTTTATTAAAAAATGTCGATATTGGTTGGAAAAAAATCCTCATATGATATAATCATGACAGGTATTATAAATATAAGGAGGTATATTTTATGAAAAAATTACTTTTAATTATGAGCTGTTTGGTAATGGTGTTTGTTTTGACTGCATGTGGAAAAGAATCAGGTGAAAATACGCAAGTGGAAGAAGAACAAGAATTGATACAACAAAAAGAACAAACCGACGAAGAAAAAGTATATGGAATTGGAGAATATGCTAAAACGGGAGATTATGAAGTTGCAATTGTAAAAGTTACAAAACCTACAGAGTGGGTCTTTGAACCAGAAGAAGGAAAAGAATACGTTGCTATAGAAATTAGTGTAAAAAATATTTCTGATGAAGATGGATCAGTAAAGCAATCTGATTTTCAATATATGGGAGAAGACGAGA
>CAZNFG010000029.1:9667-12662 GCA_964572605.1 uncultured Eubacteriales bacterium | reverse complement strand
TCATTTTGAAAAATATAAATTATTGCTTAAACAATCAAAAGTAAAATATAAAACGACATCTTCTTTTGGGTAGTTCTTCAACGCCCAGTCTGCACACCAGGCTGAAGCCTTTCCGCCACTAATTGTTACTATTACACACATCTCTCAACTCCTTAATTACTTTTTCGTTTGCATCAACAATGGCAGGGTATAAGCACTTACGCCTGTGTCGATATCTTTAAACATCAAAGCAGTTTTGCTTGCTATTGCTTTTCTTACTAAAGGAGAAGTAATAATCTCTCCTTCTGCTTCTCTTTCAACATCTTCTATCATTAACTTGATTATTTCACCTAATTGTTCTATTTCAGGAGAAATAAAGTTTTGTAATATGTGATTTAATCTCATTGGAGTAACCCATTCATCAGCAATTTCTTGTGCTTTAATTTTTATTCCTAAATCATCTTTAGAAACTTTTCTTGGTGTTTTTGTTTCCCTAAAATCATCTGCTTTGTGTTTTGCTATAATTCTTTTTCCATTGTTTTTAACAAGTTCTATTAATGGACGAATAACTATTCCTTCTCGTTTTCGTTCTTCTTTTATTCCATTTTTTAATGATTGAACTGATGGATAATCTCTCCAATAGTTTAAAGTTTCTATTTCAGTAGAACATTTAACATATGGAACAAAATCAAGATTTAAGTTTAAAACTATATCCTCTGCTTTTGGTACAGAAAGCCAACTATCTTCTATCTTAACTTCAAATGCTACAAATCGTAAATTTTTGCCATAAGTCTCACTCATTCCTTGACATTTACCACCATATGCTTCGCCAAAAATAGTAATATCATTATAATTTAATTCTTCAAATGATGCTATTAAATCTTCTGGCAGAAACAACTTAACAAAATCTTCATAACTAACTCCACCAGCAAAAAAATTTAATTTAGAATGTTTCCATGAAATATGTGCAGAGGTTCCATGAATTTTTTCCATAGCGTAGCACTCTTTAAATAATAAAATATCTTGATTTTTATAAAGATTATCAATATGCATATAAGACATTTTATAACTCCTTACACTCTTTCTGCCATTGTTCATATAGTGTTTCTATTTTATTTTGAAACTCATCTATCAATGGTCTATATTTTTCTCCTATACTCCAACAATTATCACACCACAAAGTTCCTCTATAATCACTCCAAGAGTAATCTTCATGAGCCATACAACGAGCTGTACAACCTTCACATAAGTCTTTTCCACAATAAGCACAAGTAGCCATATTGCATGATAAACCTATAGGAATTTCTTCTCCACAATCATCACAGAATTTCTTATAATCATAAGATTCATTTAGTTTCTTAATTTTCTCTATCATTTATCTTGCCTTATTTGTGTAATAATTGGGTTTGGACTTTTGAACATTAATAATCCTCCTGTTTACAACTTGTTTACAACTTATAAAATATAATTATTAAAAAGTTGTAAACTTATTTATTTTT
Organism: uncultured Eubacteriales bacterium; assembly: GCA_964572605.1. Taxonomy (GTDB): domain Bacteria; phylum Bacillota; class Clostridia; order TANB77; family UBA1234; genus UBA1234. Next base: position 11,184 of record CAZNFG010000029.1, on the reverse strand, counting down.
AAATTTAGTAATAGCATCTACAAACTGAGTAAAATAAACAAAAGCATCATTTAAATGATTTGTTTCTTTTTTAACATATTCTTTAGATATATCTGGTGAGTTTTCACAATTTTCATAATAGGCACAATAGGCACAATAGGCACAATTTTCACAATCATGACAACAGACAACATAACCATAATCATTATCATCTAAATTTTTTCTACTTCTTACGCACATACTCATATTATATTCTCCTTATAAAAATAGTCTTGTACCACAAGAAGGGTACCTTTCATCATCAGCTATCAATTCAATTTTATCTAAAGCTCTATCAGAAAAAAATCCCAAATCTTCTTTATTAAGAAATGACAATAATTTATTATATGCATCTTGAGCATTATCTGAAATTACATAAGCACATCCATGTGAACTTCTCATACCTTTGCAAGTTACTCGATATAAATTCATTTTAATCTTCTTTCTTTAATGGAATTGGTTCTACATAATCATCATCAAATCCGAGTTCAAAAGCAATATCATTCATAAGACAATATCCATCACAATTAGCATCATCATACATCACTTGTATACTTGTTGTTTCTTGTACATAATGACTTTCTGTCGAGCGTTTAATAAGGTCATAAGCTGCCCTCAATAAAACATCTTTTCTATTTTTCATTTTATATCTCCACTTGTTTTTCCTCTAAAGGTAATAATTCAAAATATCTTATTTGACTTTTTACTTCATTAATAAAATAGTGCCATTGTGGAAGTTTATGATTATGTCTTTGTAAAATAATATTTCTCAAAGTTTTATAAGACATGCACCAAATTCTTCTTTGTAGAAATCCTTCAGGTAAAGCATTTTTAATTTCAGCAAGTGTTGAAAACTCACTTCTAAGAAGTCTATTTAAAATAACTAAATAATCTTCATAAATATTATATTCAAAATCAAATTGAGTAAGTTCTCTTTTTCTTAATGTATGCATTGTGGATTGGGACTGTTTGGTTGATAATCTATAAGTATCAGCTTCTTGCCACCAAAAACGTGGTGCAGTAATATCAAACCAAACCATAATACTTTCAAGAAATTTATTTTCTCCACCATCTTTGTTACACAATTTTATTGCTACTTTTGTAGCACGATCAAGAGAAATATTATAGCTTAAAGCTAAACCTTGCATAGCTTCTATGTATCCAGATTCTTTAATTACTTTTACTTTCATAGCAATCCCTTTAACATTTCAATAGCTTGTAATATTGCTCCTTTGTCAGTAAATGTATCTCGAAATTCTTTTATATCATGTTTAAAATCTGCAACAAGGACATCACCAAGATAATCATTTATTTCATCTGTTGTCATTTACTATTCTCCTTTTTATTTTCGTTTTGATTTCTTTTCCCATTCTGTACCACCACAATATTGTTTTCCATCTTTTCCAAAATACCATACATCACTTATCTCACGAAGTATTGGTAAAACATCATCTCCTTGTTGAGTAGCCCATTTTTGATGCCGTCTGAAAGTTCTGTTA
>CAZNFG010000029.1:0-9657 GCA_964572605.1 uncultured Eubacteriales bacterium | reverse complement strand
ATTTCCAATTATAGGAGTTTTCTTTCTTGACCTACTCATTATCTCTTATCGTGAACAACAACCCATATTTTTATCAGCATATGTAAATTCCTAAAACATACAGTCAGTGCTTATACAATGAGTTCCATTTTATAGTTTCTCTTTTTCTTTTTCTAAAATATTTTTTAATAAATCTAACATTTCATTTGCATATACAAGCCACGTTCTCCATGTACAAGCTAAGTTTACTTTATCATAAACACTACAATCCTCTTCACATGGGATTGAATACAAACCTATAACACAATCTTCACATTCAATAAATTCATCATCACAATAATTACAAATTGCACAAGGTTTTCGCCAATGATCTTTAATATCATTTTTCATGTTCTCATAATCAAAAACATAGTCATTTATATGACTATTTGCATACTTAATCATTCTTTCCCAATGTTTTATTGAATCTCCTATTGCAAGAATTAATTGTTCATTCATAATTTTTCTTTGCCCTCAATTATAGCAGAAAAAATATCTTTACCAAGAGATAAGTATTTCTCTACTTTTTCTTCTACTGAGTTTTTTGCTATTAACGAGTAAATAAAAACATTTTTACTTTGTCCTGTTCTATGCACTCTTTTATAACTTTGTGTGTAATCTATACTACTTAGAGGCAATTCATAATACATTACATAAGAGGCTGCTTGTAAGTTCAAGCCAGTACCACCACTTTTTGTGTTCGCTATTAATACTTTATAATCTTTATTAATGAAATCGTTTTTAACTTCTTTCTTATCTTTCGTTCCCCCAAACAATCTTAAACTTTTTATTTTTTCTTTTCTTAATCTCTCATAGACTAATTCTCCTGATTTTATAAAGTCTAAGAATACAACTATTTTAGAATCTTTCTGTGTATTCTCTATTAAGTCTACTAACAAATCAAGTTTAGGATTGCTACTTAAAACTAAATCTCTTTTAATCCCTTGAGCATTTTCAAAAGAAAGAAATCCAGAACATATCATTCTTTCTTTTATAAAGCTACTACTTATACTTCCAATATCTTCTATATTTACTGAAGATTGAACATCTACATAAAGCTCTCTTGCTTCTTCACTTAATTCATAAGGTATCTTTATAAATGTTTTATCTGGTAAATCATTTGCTTCATGTTCTTCATACCGAATAGACTTATTAGAAATTCGTTCATGTAAATTACTTTCTAATTCTTTCTTTAGAGTATATGTTATTATTGGATGATTATTTCTCCCTCTCCAAAAGTTTTGTTTTGTGTCAAAATATGCTTCTCTAAAAAGCATGATATTGTTTCCAAGAGTTTCACCATTATCAATTAAATAAAATTGTGACCATAAATCTATTGGGTCACGATTTAAAGGAGTTCCAGTTAAACCATATTTCAATTTACAATTTTCTGAAATAGGTTTAAGAATCTTAAAAGTAAGACTTTTATAATTTTTTACTAAATGAATTTCATCAATAATAAGTACATCAAAATAAGATATAAATTCTTTTAGTTTGTCTTTATTAATTACCCATTTACCTTTTACTGAATCTGTAAGAATTGTAAGCAATCCAGTGTAATTAATAATATTAAATTGTGCATTGGTGTTTCGTAACATTTCCCATCTTTCTTCTCTTGTACCCATTAACTCAATAAAAGAAAAATCAGAATGTTTTTCTATTTCTTCTCCAAACGTAGCAACTGTAGAAGCATTTGGAGACAAAACTAATACTTTTTTCCACTCTTTCTTTCGTATAGAAAGAACACTTAGGACGATAAGTGTCTTTCCTAAACCCATCTCCATGAAATAAAGAAAATTATCATGAAGTGTTCCCAAAACTATTCCAGCCATTTGATGTTTAAATGGTTTTAGTTTTGGTTTAAAAGTCTTGGGTATCCATTCTTTCTCAAATTCTTCTTTTGAGATTTTCTTTACCCAATCTGACTTAGTATATTTTTTATTTATGAAACTTTCTATTATATGTTTTGAAATCATTTATGCTTTACTGTAACATATTTTTTTATATTTGTCAAGAGAAGTATTATTAACAATAAAAACAATTCAAATGCTAAAACATTTATTGTAGTATATGCTACGATTAACCATTGAGTTAAGAAAAATAAAGTAGTTAAATTCATTAATACAAAAACAACAAAAAGAACACGATTTTTCATTGTACTCTACCTCTTTCTATTTGTTCCATAAAATTTAATGCTTCTAATAATTTAATTGGATAGAAGTTATGCCTATCTACTCCTACGTTTAGTAATATAGAACCATTAATTTTTTTATACAACCATTTTTCATGCACATGACCTACTAAATTATACTTAAAATTTTTATTAAAATTATAAGGTCTGTGTGTAAGCCATACATCTTTCTTACCAAAGAACACATGCATAGCTTCAATAGCACTTTTTACTGAATTATTAGAATCATGGTTTCCCCTTAGAAAAATAATATCCCCATTTAATTGCTCTCTGTAATAGTCTGATTTATAAATATCACCCTCTTTACCATTCTTTCCATTACAGAAACAGAAATCTCCTAAGAAATAAACTATATCATTTTTCTTTACTCTTTCATTCCATCTTTTAATTATTGTCTCATTCATTTCTTTTAATGAATTAAATGGACGATTGCAATATTTAATTATGGCTTCATGACCCAAGTGAGTGTCCGCAGTAATAAATATATGGCTCATTTAAATGTTCACCCATATATGAACTGTATTTCTTGGTGATTCAATATTATAATCAACATAAGTTATATGTGGTTTTTCCATAAACTTTTTTGGAATTTGTACACAACATGGTAAAGCTATATCATATCGTTCTTTTACTTTTTTTATAATACATTTATCCATTGGTGCATGAGAATGGGGCCATACAACTACAACTCGCTCATTTCCTAAACAATCAAAATTTACATTTTCTACTTTAGATTTTATTAAATATAATCTTTGTGGTGGAAATCCCATGTTAGTTTGTTTTTCTACAAAATCTTTCCAATGAGCAATATTAAAACAAGGGTCAATAGAAATAACATTTGTTTTAGTATAATAAGCAAATATAGCTCCAGTTCTTGGAGAAGCACCATCACCCACTACAACAACTCTACAATCATTAAGATTTGGAACAAATTTCTTTGCTGCTTCTAACATTCCCCATGATTCAGTAATTTCCTTTGCTGAGTTTTTATAACGAGAAAATAAAGCTATAACATTATCACTCGTAAAACTTTCAAGAAATCTTTTATGGTATCTATTCATTTTATTTTCTCTCCGTTTAATACTCGTTTGAAATAATTTTTATCTCCACCACTATACTTAATTAATGTTTTCTTTAAAGACTTGGTTTGTTTATAATACTTTACTAATATATATACAGCCGCTTGTTCATTCTTCTCTCGATTAAATAAATCTTTTTTACTTTTAATAATATTATTCTCTTTTAACTCTTTGTGCCATACGCTATATCTTATTTGATAGCGTCCAATAGCACCTTTATTTGAAACTGCTTTATCATTGTGATTTGATTCTACTCTTGCAATATCATAAAGTAGTTTCTTATTTATTACATTTCCATAATTCTCTGCTGTATGCAGAGAAGTTGCTGAAATTCCAATACATATCATCACATATAAAAATATTTTCATTTTTAAACCCATCGCCTTTTATCTCCCTAAATCTAAGTCATATATAGTATCTGCTTTAAATTTCATTAGTATACAACAGTTATACTCATTTTGTCAATCATTTAATAATTTCTCTTATCAACTATCTTTTGAACACGAATTGCTATATGATTAATAAGATCATGATTTGGTAATGATTCAACAGATTGTTCTTGTGAATTTCTATCTATTCTTCCATCAATAATATTTACCCCATCATCAACAGCCAGGTGCGCCCAATATGTATCATCAGAGCATCTTGACACCTCTATATGACCACCAGGGAATTTTATTACTCCTGTTGATGGTTCAGGATTCTTCTTATCTCCTTCAAATACAACTTCAACACAATCTGTCGAATGAACTACTTTTGCTCTTGCCATATATCCCTCATTACAAAGCCGTTGTACAGCATTTTTCTTTTATTTTTAATCCACAAAAAGGACAATACTTCCATCCCTTTTCTAAAGGACTCGACCCATCATTTATAAAATAATCTCGTCCACAAGAAGTAATCCAATCATCAACTCTTTCCTCAAATTCTTTATCCTCTCTTTCCCATAGACAATATTTCATTATTTTCCCTCCACCATTGACCAATATTTATCTCCCTTAGAATCTAAATGACAAGAGTTTAAACAAAATTGACCAATGCTATAATTTTGTGAAATCAATACAATATCTCCTGTTCGGGTGTTTCTCGCTTTATCTACAAATAAACGAGCATAACCTTTTTCTTGTTCCAAGTCAACTACTTGATTATAAGTAATTAAATTATCTGAAATTCTCACTTTACTAAAATCTTCAGCTAAATGTTTTCTTGTTAGGACTTGTCTCCCCTCCCCTGCTCTATTAGTTTGTGCTACTGTTACCATAGCTAAGTTTCTTTCTACTGCAATACCCCTTAAATCTACCGCTGTCTTTCCTAAATCTACTCTTAGTTTATCTGCATCTATTGACATTAAATCTAAATAATCTAATAAAATTATATCTGGAATAAAATTATAGAATGATTCTAAATTATCCAAATAAGTAACTAATTGATTAATTGTAAGAGAACCAGTAGGAAACTCTCTAATTACCATTCGTTTAGGAATAGATACTTTATCAAGCTCATTTCTCAAATAAACATTTATATCTTTATCTTTGAAAGTTTTTAAATTTTTAATATCTCTAAAATCTACATCATTAAAACAACCAAATCTATCTGTCTTAAAAAAAGCATTTTGATTTTGTATATCTTCATATCGTAAAGCTACACCAAACAATGCTTGTAAATATCTTGCTTTTAATCTTTCTTCACTAAGTTCAAGACTAATGTGTAAAATCTTTTTTCTTTGTAGTAATGCCATTTTTCCTAAATGAATTAAGAACCAGGTTTTTCCAGCCCCTGATCTCCCTACTAAAGTAAATAACTCTTTAGGTGCTGGACAAATTTCCATTCTATCTAATTCTTTTATTCCTGTTAATATTACATCTTCATCTTCTTTATAAATAGGACTTAAAGTATTTTCTACATCATTAAAAATGAATACTCCGGGGTCAAATAGTGTTTGATTCTTTTTTCTTGCTTTGTCTAAAATAAATTCTACATTATCAAAATCATTTCTTTGTAATGCCTCTACTGCATCCCGTACTGCAATTTTTAAATTCTGTTGTCGAATAAACTTTTCAAGTGCATCTATAATATACTCTTTATTGACTGAATCTTTGTTCTCATAGACAGATTGTAGTATTTGAGTATAAATATCTTTTGTTTTCTCATTGTTCAATTCATACTCAAGTAAATCTGCTATATGCTCTTTCGGTGCTTCATTAAAGGAAGCTATATAACTAATAGCTTTACTTGCTATATTTCTATAATAAGTATTTCCAAACAATTCCGGTTTGATTGTGTTGAAAATAATTTTACTTGCCTCTGTATTAAAGGTAAGTAAAATTATTATATTCTCTTGAAGTGAGTTATTTAATTCTTCCATTTATCACATCCTTTGCTTTAACTTTAATGAATGGTTCACATTGTACTAATTTAATATAATCTACCCATGGACAATTATGTAATGAATTGCAATGAAACAATGTTCCCAAATGTAAATGTTTGTGATGACAAGTAGATATATTACAGGTTGAATGGGCATTACAAATAAGGTTCATTCTTCTTCATACTCTTTAAAATTATTAATCACTTCAGTTTTTAACAGTTTTAATAATATATCCAATTTACTTTCAATATCAGAATTGTATATTAATTCATTCAATTCTTTTTCCACTCCATTAACTCTTATTCGTACATCAACTGTTGAATAATTTTTAACTTGAATACTTGGCTGTATTCGTATATATAGTTCTTTTATTTTTATCATTTTTCTACCACCCTTTTCTTTAATTTTTCTTTTACTATAAATTTAAAATAATTTTCACATGCAGAAATATTAGAACCCAACTTAGCACAATAAGCATCTTCAAAACAAACACCAGTTTGTTCATGAGTTAGAACAATCCAAACAAACATCACAAGAAGAACAATCAACAGAACGAGAACAAATTACTTTCATATGTTTAGAATCCTAATCATTTCCTCTATTGAATCAGTTAATTCAAAACCAAAATCCCCGTATAAAGAATTTACTAGAACCCGTTCTTTAAATGTTTTTCTTTCTGTACAAAAACCTTTTGTATGAAGTGTGTCATGAAAATCAAAATTAATGGGTAAATTTATTATAACTTGTCTTTTCTGAAAAATAGTTTGTAAAAACGAACTATTTGAATTTTCATATTTATCATATAATAACTCTTTCCTCCAAAGTTTAATAGCAGTTTTCATTCCTATACCTTTTTCTATTGGAGGTATTCCATTATGATTTCCTGCTGCTATTTGACAATATCGATATTCATAAGGACTAACATTCCATTCATCTTGTAAATGTTTCTCAGAATATAAAACATCTTTCTTTTGAATATAAAGATTTTGTATATTTAAAAGTTGGTATAAATCACTATCGTTGGATAAAATAACTATTTGATTAAATATTTGATTAAAAAAGAAACTAAAGGATGCAATTACATCATCAGCTTCATACCCTTCAAAACCTACAATAGGAATATTCATAAGATTTAAAAAATGATTTACATATTTCTTGGACTCCTGTATATAAGACAGAAAAGATTCTTCAAGTTTAGGTCTATCTCCTTTATATTTTATCCCTATCTCTTCACATAACTTAGTTCGTATGTATGGTCGGGAATCTTTACAGACGATAACAAATCTTGGTTTATGAGTTACAATATTCTTAGCAAAAGTTTGAACAAATCCATAAAATGCTCCAGTTCTCTTTGATTTGTACCGTAAGTTCTGATTAATATAGAGATTTCTAAATAAAACATTATTTAAATCTATCAGTAGCAGTGTCATTTATTTTCATTCTCCTGAAAAGTAGTCTCAAATATAAGTTTGAGTAGTTCAAATTCATCAGTAGCCATAGACGAATTTAAGTTTATTTCTGCAATTTCTTTTTAATGAGTATGAAACTATACGCTACAAAATTTCTAACAGTTTTAGAAGCATTTTTTATTATAAATGTAACAGTTCTCTTTTCTTTTGCTTTTTTCTTTATCAGATACTTAAAATAGGGAACAAATTTTTGAGAAGGTTTAGTAAATGCAAAACCAATTTCAAAATCTTCTTTGAATTGTTCCAGTACAGTTCCTTTTCTATCAAAAGGAGATTTAACTTCACAATTTGTAAGACTGCAATACTGAGATTTATTACAGATAAGTTTCATTTTACTATCCAGTCTCCTTTTCCATTTTTTATGTACCCAGGAAAATTTAAATCTAATAAAGCAGGAAAACTTCCATAGTAATTAATCACAGTGAAGATATTTAATTCAAGTTCTGTTTCATTGTTTATTTTCTTAGTTAATAGTTTAGCATAAATCTTGTAAAAATTCAAGTGTTCTATCACAGAATATTTTCTTGTTAGAATTGTCTCTAAATACTTATTCAGAAATTCACTTACAAATTTAAGTTTATCAAAAAGTTTTGGATTCTTTTTCTTTAAAACATAAAAAGGTATTGTAGATTTTGTTTTCAGTATCTTGTACACTTCTTCTTCAATACAAGAAAACAAGAGAAAAGAATCTTCTTCTTCATCAGAGGAGATTTCTAAGAACTCTAAATAAGTTTTTATTTCATCCCTTTTTTGTTTTGAAAGATTCTTGAAGATATTTTTTTCTTCTGTTGATAACATAAAAAATCTCCTATTAACACGCCCCGAAGGGGCGCACCAGAAAAGTTCTAAAAGTGCTTAAAAACTTTTTTTGCACTATTTAAAAATAAGTTCTTTTAAAAACAGATTTTCTTTAAAATCAGAAATATTTCTAAATAAAATATATATATTTAAAAGAAAATAATATAAGTCTAAAAAAATGCTTTGTAACTATAATAAAATTATTGATGATTTTGAAATCCATAAATATTAGAAATATACGGTTTTTTTATTAGAAGTATATTTCATTTTTTAGAAGTACATTTTACTAATTAGAAGTATACTTTTTATAGATTCTCTAATTAGAAGTACACTTTATTTTTTAAAAGTATACGACATTTTGTTCTTAAAAAAGTACAGAAATATATTAAGATTTTTGTTTGTTAAAAAGTAAAGTTTCATTTTCAGTTTTTGTTACGGAAAATTTTCCCATTTTGAGATTTAGGTTTGTTGCTTTAGTGTTTATTTCTAATAGAGTATTTTTTATTTTACTAAAGAAAAGAGATTCCATTATCATCTTCTTTTTTAGAATCTCATTAGAGATATAAAATTTATGTTTAAATAAAAAACTTTTTGATAAAATTTCATATAATCTTTTTGAAAACGGTGTTAATGTGGAAAAATATGGTAAATAAATACGGCTTTTGTAATTAGATTCTTTATTAACAGATAGAAACTTTTTATTGAAAGTTATATGTAGTGATTTAAAATCAAATTTATAATCTAAAATGTAATCAAGTTTATAATTAGATTTTACTCCATTTCCAAAATAAAATTCATTAAAAACTATCTTTGTGTTCTTCCATCTTTCTAATGCAGTAAGTACATAATTATACATTCTTGGGTTATGTGAATATTCTAATCCATTTAATAGCTTTGACATATTCTTGAAAGTAATTTCTTTAGAATTATCTCTTTGTTGTTGAAATAAAAGAAAGTTTAGTATATCATTGTCTATTGATGTTGGTAAACCTTTATCACAAGATATTTTATATCCAGAAATATCTTCATAAACAGTTTCTTTAGCTAATTTTCTGGAAGGTGTCCACAAAGGTTTATCTAAAAAGTTAATTGATTTGATTATTGAGTTTTTTAGCATTTACTTTCTCCTGTACTATAATTTTTAAATAAGGAACACAAATACATGGTACGTCCTCACCTTTCCAAATAGTGCAACTTTCGGCGAAAGTTATACAACCTCTTTTATGAGCATGAGGTATTGAGTGGCTACAATCTTTTGTAAATGAACAAGTTTTATACTCCCTGCATATGAACATTTTTATTTAGCCTTAGCTTTACGGAGATTTCTGCTGCTAATTTTATATAAGGAACACAGTTACAAGAGTGGAACTCACTTGGATAGTGTACACAAGCAGGTCGTTTATTATGAAGTTTAGCATGTGGACACACATCTTTTGCTGCACAATATTTATGTCCCCTACATATTAACATTTTTGTCCTTTGCTTTTTGTACTAAGTATTTAAAATAAGGAATAGTTTCCATTATTTCTAAGTTAGCTTCTATTTCAACTTTATAATCTTTATAATCTTTATGAAAGCTGCGTGATAAAGGTGCACAACAAATAACTGTACTTTTTAAATTCCATAGCATATTTCGTGTACATTGAGATTCATATCAACAAACTTAGAATTTTCTGGAATCATGAAACCTCGCGGGGGCGCAGGGGGTAGCGGAAACCCATGACTTTAGTCATG
>CAZNFG010000028.1:5008-13809 GCA_964572605.1 uncultured Eubacteriales bacterium | reverse complement strand
CTTCATATGGTATGACAGATACAATGGGAAGAATGCATTCAGATGCACAATTTGCTGGTTCTTCATCAGTTCCTGCACACGTTGAAATGATGGGACTTATCGGAATGGGCAATAACCCAATGGTTGGTGCTACAGTATCGGTTTCAGTTGCAGTTGAAGAGGCAATGAAAAAATAATAGAAGATAGAAAATAGAAAAAAGGGAGACAATCAAATCTTCCTTTTTTATTTGACAATTATAGGTAAAAACTATAAGATATAATTGATTATAAGAGATAGTTATAACTCTTGATACGGGGTGATAAAAATGAATTCTGTAATAATTGAAGATGAAATTGAAAAGTCAGAAGAATACCTAAAAATTAAAGATGAATTAGAATCAAAAATAAAAGCTCAATTAGAAATAGATAAGATTCCAATGAGACTTCGGTGTATGTCATCATTATTGGCGTTATAAAAAGGAAATACTTCTAACTGATTACAAAATAGAGTGGAAAAGTCCAGCTGAATTAAATCCAGGTGTTATATTTGATTAATATATAAGGGGGAGCCTTATGCAAAATGATGAGAATTTTGAAATTTCACCAGAGGTAGAACAAAGAATAAGTAAAATTAAATTAATAGCTAAAGAAATTATATTAAATTATATACGAAATAAATATGCTCGGTAGAGAAGGAATTGAAGCTGAACTTGAACGAATAGAAAGCCAAATTGATTCTCAAAATATAGTTGTTAAACAACTTATACCGGGTTCTCCGACTCATGCTTCAAATGATGGACATGGTACAATTTCTTTAAGATATTTAGATGCAAATAACATTTCAGAAAATGAAATAGAAGAACACTTAAGTACGCTTGTACATGAGTTTTATCATACTGTAAGCAAAACGCCAAATGAAGAGAAAGTTACATTTTTAGAAGAAGGATATGTAACTTATATTACAGCACAAAGTATTAGATATGCTCTAAATGATCAAATGCCAAGTATTAATGGAATAAAAGAAGAAGATCTTTCTAAATTGTTAGAAAAACAAGATTTAATGAATGGGTATGAGGAGTCTGCAGAATTTGTTAGATCTTTTGATTTACTAATGAAGAGATATGGAATAGATTCAACAATAGAATTCTTGCTAGATGAGAATTCACCGAATATATTAGAAAAAATTGCAAGTGATATTGATGAAAAGTATGGAAAATTGCTTATAAGACAAAGAAGTAAAAATGTTAATTCAAAAATGTTTGAAGATGAGAAAAAGTTTTTTGAAAATGTATTTAGTGAAACACCTATTCAAGATTTTTCAGAAACAACTATAGAAATGAATAAATTATTACAAGATTGGTTATTAGAAAAAGATATTACATATATTGATGAAAATATACGTAGATTATTGCTTAAATTTAATGCTCCTGACTTTTATAAAAAAGAATTCTTTAGTGAACTATCTGTTGTGTCACCTGAAGAATTAAGAAAAAAAATTGATGAGGAATTACCAACAGAACATTTTGATTACCAATTATATGATGATATAATTGCTGTTACAGAACAATTTTTTGAAGTTAAAAGACATTTTGATAGTGCAGATAAAAAAGTAAAAGCTGGTTATTTTGGTAGTCTGGATTTTTATGCATTACAAATATGTTATGACTTAGCAGCAAAAGGAATTACTGATCCAAGTGATGAACAATTGAAAAAATATTGTGAAAGATTATCTACTGAGGCTAATATAGACAAAATGGTTTTTGCAAGAATACAAAATTATAAAGAGTACGTCATGGAAAGACAACAAAGTGGAGCAAACATAATTGATATATTATCTGAAAAAATGGGGGATAATGTTGAAATTGTAACAAAAGCTAATGAAATAAAAAATACTACAACAAAAGATAATTTCTGGGAATCTGTAGAACAATTAGCAGATGTTGTTAAAAAAGATAATGAAGAAAGACATAATGATTATAGTAAGGTTCTTTACCTGACAGGACTAGACATGTGTAGTAAATATTTTATATCTGACACACAAGAAGTATATGGTGTGAAAGAATATAATGAGTTTGTAGCAAAAATGTCAGGTGTATTTGAGGGCTTAGGTTCTGGTGAATATCTAAAAAATGTTGGACTAACACCAGAGAAAATGTTCTTTACAGCAGTTCCAAAGAATATAGATGCTGATTCACAAAACTTTGCAGAACAAACTATGGAAATGCTTAAAATTATAAATACTCAAAAACCTAATTTGGGAAGTAAAACAAATGATTTAAATGGATTTTGTTTTAATTTATATGAAACAAATAGAGTTTTGAAAGAATCTCGGAGACAAAGAAAAGTATTTAGAATTTATGAGAGAATTTATGGAAGCATATACATATACGCCAGGATTAGAAGCTACACTTACAGAACGTAGAAAAGCTGATTTTATATTTTCAGTGCAAAACAGCATGCTCGCAGATTTAAGAACAGAAATTTTAAGCTCAGATGAATTTTATAATGACTTAGAAGGATTAAAATCGGCTGCAGAAAAACATCCTCAAGAATTTTTAAGAGGTGTTATATATGATAGAACATTATTAAAAAAATTAGTTTCACAAGAATTAAATGATGAAAAGCAAGCAAAATTAAATTCATTTTATGATATGGAAGATATAGGATCTGTATTATTAGAAAAACGTTTAATAATTAACCATGGTGAGCTAATTACATTTGATTATTCGAATTATTCACCAACACTACAAATTGTAATGGAAGCATATGTTAAAAAACAATATCCAGATCAATATGAAAAAGCAAAACAAAACGGTCCTACAATTCCAACTTTTAAAGATTCGGTTTATGAAATGGCGAAAAGACCTGATGTACAAAAGCAAATGGGAGAAGCAGGAAAAATACTTGCAGCATTAGATAGAATACAATTACAAGATAGAAGTGATGACTTAGAAAAATAGAAGAAAGTGATGTGTTTTTGCTATGTATTTAGAAAATGTAGAATATAGAAGATCTCTTAGAGAGATATATGGAGTTTTAAATTCATTATCTAAATTTGAAAGAGAAATAATTCCAAAAGCATTATATGAAAAGATTGAAAAAAATATGGATTATTCTTATGAATTTACTATGGAAGAAAATTTACCAATTGAAGAACAAAAATTAATGCCACAAACACAAGCACTACTTATAAAAATATATGAAAAATATTTTGCAACTGCTGATGAAGAAGATTGGTGGAAACGCTATGATAAATTATGTAGAGAAAGAGAAGAATTAGAAAAGAAAAAAGATTATGCTAATACAAGTGAAATATATATAAAACCAAAAGAAATATATGAAGAATCAGTAGCAACTGAAAAAGAAGAAACCTCACTTGTTCAAGTTAGCTTTACTCCTGCTAAAATATGGAAAAACATAATAGATTTTGTAAAAAAAATATTTAGTAAATGGATATAATTATAAAAAAGCCACATGTTTCACACATGTGACTTTTTTTGAAAATAGCTAAATTTATTAAAAAATTGCTTTACTTTAGGCAATGCAAGGCTTAAAGTGGTTGCATTTTTATTAAAAAGTTATATTATATACCTATCATAATTCCATTTAAAGGAGGATACATTTATGGCAACTCACTATAAAGATTTGAGAGATATGTTAGAAAATATAGAAAAACAATATTCAAATGAGGTTGCATTTAAAATTAAGTATAAAAGTACTATTGTAGAAGTAAAATATTCAAAATTCATTGAAGATGTTAAGAATTTTGGTTCATACCTTCTTAGTTTAGATTTAAAAAGCAAGAGAGTGGCAATAATTTCTAGTAACAGATATGAATGGTGTGTTGCTTATATGGCAACAGCAACATCAGATCTTACTGTCGTTCCACTAGATAAATCATTAACAGAAAATGAATTTCATTCATTAATAGAAAGATCTAAATCTGATGTAATTATTTATGAAAATAAATATCAAGAGTTTATAGATAATGAAAAAGCTAACCCAAAAACAAGTGTAAAGAAATTTATTGATATGGATATAGAAATGAATTCTTGTTATGATGGAGGAAAGGTTTTACTACTTAAGAAAAATGCACAATATAATAGAGTAAAAATAATTAATGATAAAATGAGATTTATGATTTTTACTTCCGGAACAACAGCAATGTCAAAATGTGTTATGCTTTCACATAGAAATATATGTACAAATATAGAACAAATCGATGATAGGTTAGATGTAACAAAAGATGATACTTTGCTTTCATTTCTACCTATACACCATACATTTGAATGCACAGCAGGCTTTTTATATCCAATAAGCAAAGGGGCTAGTATTGCATTTTGCGAAGGCTTGAGACATATTGCAAATAACTTAAAAGAATTTGGTGTTACTGCCATGATAAGTGTTCCTGCATTATATGAAACTATGTACAAAAAAATGTGGAAAGCTATAATAGATAATAAAAAGGAAACACAGGTAAAGGTTGCTCTTAAAGCTAGTGAAGCGCTATTAAAAGTTGGTATAGATATGAGAAAACAACTTTTTAAGCCGATGATAGAAAGTATTGGCGGAAAAGCAAGACTATTTGTAAGTGGTGCAGCAGGTATAAATCAAGATGTTTTAAAAGGGTTTAATGATTTTGGAATACCACTTTATCAAGGATATGGACTTACAGAAACATCTCCAGTTGTATCTGTTGAAAATTCAGAATGGTCGAGACTTGGTTCTGTAGGCAAACCATTAAATAAAGTTGAAATAAAGATTGAAGAACCTAATGAAGAAGGAATAGGAGAGATACTTATAAAATCTCCTATAGTCATGATCGGTTACTATGAAAATGAAGAGGCGACTAAAAATGCATTTTCACATGGCTGGCTAAAAACGGGAGACTTAGGAAGAATGGATAGTGACGGTTATCTATACATAACTGGTAGAAAAAAAGACGTTATTGTGCTTAAAAATGGGAAAAATATATTTCCTGAAGAACTTGAATCACTTGTTAACAATATGGATTGTGTTAAGGAATCTATTGTTTATGGTTCAAAAATGGAAGACAACGACTTGGAACTTAGAGCAAAAATAGTATACGATAAAGATGCTGTTATTGAAAAATATGGTATTTTACAAGATGAAGAACTAAAAGAGATTTTTTGGAATCTTATTAAAGAAACGAACAAGACAATGCCTACATACAAATACATTAAGAAAATAATGGTGACGGATGAACCGCTAATAAAAACAACTACAAATAAGGTGAAAAGACATGAAGAGATAAAGAAAATTATTGAAGAAGAACTTAAAGGTGTCAATAATCCTTAGGGAAGTAAGGGTTTGATGTAATGCTTTTGTAACATAAACTTAATAATTCTGTAATTGTAAAAGCTTCCTCATGAATGTAAAATATAGTTGTGAGCAAATACAAATTAGGATTGGAGGATTAAGCAGTATAACTGTTTAAACATATATTATGGAAAATAACGAAGTTAATGTTCAATTATTAGAATTACAAAGACAAATCCAAAAATTAGAAAAATTAGAAAAAATGATTAATCCTAATAGTAAGAAGTCTTTAATTCTATGGGAAGAAGATGACGCATTCAAAAAATTAATAACAGACCTAAAAGATTATGCACTTACTTGTGATGTTGCAGAGTTTCCAGTTGAACTTTTAGATAAACTAAAAGCACTACAGTTAGATGCTGTAAATCAAATAGTATTGGGTGCAACAAAAATTGTTGAATTAAGAGAACAAGCCCAAAGAAACTTAGATTTAAGCAGAATGCTATCTGATATGTATATATCTGCTATGGCAGCAAATCCAATAGAAGAGTATGAAGAGGAATTTGCAAAAAATGAAGACATAGCTTCGATGAAAGAATGTTTACAAACAATTGCTACTTGTGTTCCAGAATCTGAAGAATATATAAGAGCAGAAAAAACGGTAAAATCTAAGATTAGCAATTTGGAAAACAGTGTGCATATTACGATTGACCTAGAGAGAACAACAAGTAAAGCAGGAGCACTCGAATACATAAAATCAGAAATAACACCAGCGGTTGAAAGATTACAATCTGAGTATGATTCTAAATATGTTTTGGTTGAAAATACTGGAAATACAGAGATGTCGCTTGCAATTAGGAAAACATTCAAAGAGAAAGTTTATGATGCTATTGTTAAACCAATCACGAGTTTATTTAAGAAGAAAAATAAAATTAAAAACTAAAGAAAAAATGGCGAGGAAACTTTTATATAAAAGAGACCTCGTCAATTTTTTTTAAGATGTAAAAGAAAGGAACAAAAACATGGACAGAAAATCGTTGAAGACATTAGAGTTTGAAAAAATACTGGTACTGTTGGAAGAATATGCAATAACCTATTTAGGAAAAGAAAAATGTGAAAAACTACAACCAACAGATAATATTATTATGATTAAAAAAAAGCAAAAAGAAACTACAGAAGCAACATCTTTACTTTTTAGATTTGGTAATCCACCTATATCAAAAATTACTAAACTCGAAGGAATTATATCAAAAATTAAACTTGGGGCAACACTTTCTATAAAAGAACTATTGAATATTGCAGATACATTAAAAATATTAAGAGAAGTAAAAAGCTATTATAAATCTCAAGAAATAGATAACATTGTTATACTAAAAGAATATTTCGAGAGTTTATATAACAATTTAAATGTCGAAAAAGAAATATATAGATGTATAAAAAATGATGAGGAATTAGATGATAGAGCAAGTGGAGAACTGTATAATATTAGAAGACATATCTTAGATTTAGAAAATCGTGTGAAAGATAAGTTAAACGAAATGGTGCGTTCAGCAGAAACTTCAAAATATTTACAAGATCAAGTTGTAACACTTCGAAATGATAGATATGTAATACCAGTAAAGCAAGAATATAAAAATGAAATAAAAGGACTTGTACATGATGCATCATCATCGGGAAGTACAATTTTTATAGAGCCTACAGCTGTTTTTAATATGAATAATGAAATAAAAGAATTAAGAATAAAAGAACAAAAAGAAATAGAAAGAATATTATCTGTTTTAACACAGATGATAGATCCTATTTCTGATGAAATAGGAAATTCATTAGAAAGTCTAGGAAATATAGATTTTGCTTTTGCAAAAGGAAAATTGTCTCTGGAAATGAATGCCTTTGAACCGACAATAAATCAAAAGTTTTATATTAATTTAAAAGGAGCAAGACATCCATTAATAGAAAAAGAAAAAGTAGTACCAATAGATGTTTGGATAGGAGATAAGTTTAAAACATTGGTTGTTACAGGACCAAATACAGGTGGAAAAACAGTAACATTAAAAACAATAGGACTATTATCAACCATGGCTCAAAGTGGACTACATATACCGGCAAAAGAGTCCTCAGAAATAGCTGTATTTAAAAATATATACGCAGATATTGGAGATGAGCAAAGTATAGAGCAATCATTAAGTACATTTTCATCACACATGAAAAATATAGTTGCAATTACAAGCAAAGTTACATCTGAAGATTTAGTTTTATTAGATGAATTAGGTTCAGGAACTGATCCTGTAGAAGGTGCCGCGATTGCAATGTCAGTTTTAGAAAGCTTAAAAGAAATAGAATGTATAACTTTAGCAACGACTCACTATAGTGAACTTAAATCATATGCAATAGAAACAGATAATGTTGAGAATGCATCATGTGAATTTAATATAGAAACATTATCACCAACATATAAACTATTAATTGGAGTTCCAGGAAGAAGCAATGCATTTGCAATATCTAAAAAGTTAGGTCTTTCAGAAAAAATATTAGAGAGAGCAAATAGTTTTTTAAGTGCAGAAACAATAAAGTTTGAACAAATACTTAATGAGATGGAATTAAATAAAGAAAGAGCAAAAGAAGAAAAATTAAAAGCAGATATTTTATTACGAGAAGCAAAGATTGAAAAAGAAAAAATTGAAACAGAAATAAAGAAACTCGAAAATAAAAAAGAAGAAATATTGTTAAAAGCAAAAAAAGAAGCAAGAGATCTTTTATTAGGTACAGAAGAAGAAGCTAGTAAAATCATTAAAGACTTGATTAATTTAAAAAAAGATAAAGAAAAGAATATAAACAAAATTGCAGAAGAAGCTAGAACAAAAATTAAAAAGAATATTTCTGAAATACAAAAAGATTTATCTAAACCAAAAACGGAAGTAAAAAATCAAATAAAAAAAGAAGAAATTTTGCTAGGCATGAAAGTATACTTACCATCGCTAGATCAAGAAGTAACAATTATTTCTTTACCAGATAAGAAAGATAACGTAATGGTTCAATCTGGAATCGTAAAATTAAATACACATATTTCACAAATCGAAAAAATAACAAAAAAAGAAGAAACAAAAGAAAAAAGTGGAAGTAATAGATATATAAGAAGTAAAGCAAAAGATATTTCTCCAGAAATAAATCTAATAGGAAAAACAGTTGATGAAGCAACAAAAGAAATCGAAAAATATCTTGACGATGCATATTTAGCAGGTATGAAAACAGTAAGAATTGTACATGGCAAAGGAAGTGGGGCACTAAGAAGAGGTGTACAAGAATATCTTAAAGAAAACGAGCATGTTGATTCATATAGACTTGGAATATATGGAGAAGGAGATACAGGAGTTACAGTGGTAGAACTTAAATAGAAGCAAAATAGTAAGATAAACATAAAAAAAATAAAGGAGGCCCCGTGCAATGCACGGGGCCCTTTTGGTGGTTTAGATCTTATTTCCCCAGGAATCCTTATAAAAGATATAAGACTGTCCAAGGAAAAATTCTTCGATGCCTAAAAATTC
>CAZNFG010000028.1:4388-4998 GCA_964572605.1 uncultured Eubacteriales bacterium | reverse complement strand
GTGCAATGCACGGGGCCCTTTTGGTGGTTTAGATCTTATTTCCCCAGGAATCTTACCCAGGAATCCTTATAAAAGATATAAGACTGTCCAAGGAAAAATTCTGCGATGCCTAAAAATTCAGATAGGCACTGGCAGAGCTTACTTGTGTAAGCGTTATAGAACTCGTCGCTGTTGTCACGAGCAGCTTCGAAGCCGAAAACAGCGACATTTCCGGAACCTTCAGGGATATCTTTTTCATTGTCGGTTAGCTTCGTCACAAATAGCCCTGCTTCCGAAAAGCCTACTGAGAAGCCGACACACCGAGGGGAAACCACTACCTGAAGAATTTTTGCCCTAAGATTGGGCAAATTCGTTTCGAACTCGTTTTCTGCGAGTTCTTTGCCTAAGATTTTTTCCCTCTTAAGTAGCTCGTTCAGTTCATCGAAGATACTTACCTGGTTTTCCATGTGGTTGAATCCTCCTTGCCTTATGGCAATTATTACCACCCATTGGAATACACTAAATTATGTGGTTAATAACATAGTGCAACCAAGCGATTTGTTTTCCCTACAGGGTAAACTTATTACAAATCAATTGATAAGTAAATTATACCATAATTTACATAAAAAGT
>CAZNFG010000028.1:0-4378 GCA_964572605.1 uncultured Eubacteriales bacterium | reverse complement strand
TTATATAATGACAAAATATAAATTTACAAAAATTTACATAAAAAGTAAATAAACTGATTATTAAAGTTAAAAATCTAGACAAAAATGCCATTTTATGCTAAAATAGACATGTTGAAAACTTATTATGGAAAACCAATTTTGAATGAAAGGGGTTAAAATTTAGTGTCTGAAAGGCTATTTGACAGTACAAATGATTACAACGAGGAGGCTGGAAGAAAGAACATGGAAAATTTAGAACGTATTCAAAAAAGTGATGAATCAGAAGTTCTGGCAATCTACTGCGCGGCAGTGTTTCTGAAGCGTGTTATGACTGATGCAATTAGAAACACGGTCCCAGAAAAAGGCACAGTCGTAGAAACATCGCACTCTGAGCGACAAAAGGTTCGTACTACGAATATAGGAACCATGCAGGGTATGGCGGTGATGAGGATGTCTCAACTTGCAGGAAATGCTGGTGTAACGCTGGATGCATGGATTCAAGAACAATACAATAAGCGGAAAAATGACCCTGTTTGGAAAAAAAGAGTCAGAGAGCTTATTAAGACTTTTTAAGACTATTGACCCTTGCAATTAGTAAAATATTTGCAAGGGTCAAACTTTTTTAATTTAATTTTTGATTTAAATAAGTGCTATAATAATTATATATCTAAATCTATTATAGCTATCATATATATATTCGTTTTAATATTATTTCATATATATAATAAAAAAACACTAAAATTGTTGACTTTCACTTCTTAAAATGTTACTATACTTTTTGTAATTTATTTATGCGCGAGTGGCGGAACAGGCAGACGCACAGGACTTAAAATCCTGCGCCCGATGAGGGCGTACCGGTTCGATTCCGGTTTCGCGCACCATTAGTACCATGGCTTTGAAATATCATTGTCGTGGTGCTTTTCTTTTTTGCTAGTCATACTATTGACATTAATATTAATATTCATTAAGATTGATATATAGAGTTAAAAATTACGGAGGTGTCATGAGTAAATGAAAGAAAAAACCAAAAATATTGTTAGACTTGTTTGCTTTTTGTTAGCGTTATTATTTGTAGTACCAGCAATAGTAAGTTTATTTTATTAATATATGGATGTGAATATATGAATCCTATTTTAGAATCGTTCAAAACTTTTTATGAAGTTAATATATTAGGCTATTTCAATACGTTATTAGAATATCCAATAAAGATTGTCGCATTAATAATCGATCTTATCTTAGTTGGATATTTAATATATGTGCTTGTAAAAATGCTTAAGGGAACAAGAGCTATGCAGCTAGTAAAAGGAATAACTATATTAATAATTATCACTGCACTTAGTGAATTTTTTTCATTAAATTTACTTCATTATATTTTAAATTCTGTTACAACATATGGTGTAATAGCAGTTATAATAATATTTCAACCAGAGCTTAGAAGAACACTTGAACAAATGGGCAGCGCAGATATAAGAAAACTATTTGACTTTGATGAAACAGATCAAAATTCAGTAGATGATATAGTTGATGCTATATTTAGAATGTCAGAAGAAAAAATAGGTGCACTTATTGTGTTTGAACGTGAAATGAATTTATCAGATGTTGTTAATACAGGTGTGGCAATTGATTCAAAAGTTTCAAAAGAATTAATAGAAAATATATTTGTACCGGACACTATACTACATGATGGAGCTATAATTATAAGAAACCGGAAGAATAGCTGCAGCGTCATGTATATTACCAGTTACTAATAGGGAAGATTTAGATAGAGAATTTGGTACTAGACATAGAGCGGCTGTTGGATTGTCTGAAGAATATGATGCAATTGTTTTAGTAGCATCAGAAGAAACACGGTAAAGTTTCTTTTGTAATAGACGGAAAAATAATAAGAAATTTAGATAAAGAAAAATTAAAGAGAGAATTAAAACGAAGATTAGAAAGAAAAACAAAAAGAGAATTAAAACGTTTAATGGGAAAGAAAAAAAATATTGAATAAAAAAAAGGTGCAAATAAAATTTGCATCTTTTTTGATTAATTAATTTAAAAAAATTTATTTATAATTTGATTGATAATAAAAAAAGCTTATGATAATATTTTGTCATGTGATATTAGTTTTATGCGACCTTTTTAAAAATTAAGGAGGGAAAAAATGCCGGATGATGGACGGATATTGATGGCAAAGGAAATCGCTGCAAAGTCGATGGAAGTCCTCGACAAAAATAAAGAATATATTGGCGTTTTGCTTTGCGAAGGAACTTTGACTAGTATAGATGTCTGTTTGTATCAGAAGATCTATTCATTACTTTATGTTGTCCCAGTAGGTGGGTGCTCCGACGTAAAAAAACTTATTCCTTTGATTAGAAAAAGGATAAAACCTTATCTTGTATTTGGTATGATTGACAGAGACTCTGCATCAAAAATTGAAGTTAGGAATATGAAAAAACAAGGGATATACTGCACAAAACTACCGTTTATTGAAAACATTATTTCTTGTCCTGAAGTTTTGAAAATCTTATGTGAGGTGTGTGATAAAGACTATTATGAAAGCTACAAGGGCATAAGAAAAAAACTACTGTATATCTTATCTCAAAAACTAAGAGATGCATTACCTATTAATATTCCTATTGCGGAGAATGAACCAATAATATCCATTACTATAAATATTAAACGACAAAATGGTTTAACGGTAAGAAAAACAGTCTCAGAACAAAACATCATATACGCATACAGAGATAAGGCTGTTGCTAATGAAACTGCTGATGCATTAAGCATTATAGGAAGGCGTAGATATTACACTTTCTTTATGAAATGTTTAGAAGATTCAATCATTGAAGGAAAAATCCTCAAATGTGTTTCTTCATATCTACCTGAAATCGAATTAAGTATGGAAGAAAATGCTTTAAGTAAATTTTTGATTTAAAAAATACGGATATAACTAAGAAGTTATATCCGTATCTTTATTTTTTTTGGTGACCCATACGGGAATCGAACCCATGATTTGGCCTTGAGAGGGCCACGTCTTAACCGCTTGACCAATGGGCCATAAATATTTTTACAGCAAGATTAGTATAGCATGATGAATATAACTTGGCAAGTATTTTTTATAATGATATAATCTATGTGTAGAAAAGAAATTGGGTAGATATGGTAGTATAGAAAGGAGTGTATTTTGTGAATAATTTAAAAGTATTCGCATGTAATTCAGCGGAGGATTTTACGCAAAAAATATGTAAAGAAATAGGCGTCGAAGTACGGAAAGAAAGAGGCGTTCAAATTCAAAAATGATAATACATTCGTTAAAATATTGGAAACAGTTAGAGAAGATGATGTATTTGTAGTACAAACGATGAAACCACCTGTTGATGAAAGAATAATGGAATTACTAATCACAATAGATGCATTAAAAAGAGCATCTGCAAGACGTATAACGGCAGTACTTCCATATTATCCATATTCTAGATCAGATAAAAAAGATCAACCAAGAATTCCAATAACTGCTAAACTAGTTTCGGACTTAATTGTAAAAGCTGGTGCAGATAGAATACTTACTTGTGACCTACATAATGGTGCAATACAAGGCTTTATAGAGGTGCCATCAGATCAACTAAAGGCAAAAGACATATTAACCGAATATTTCAAAGATATAGCTAATAAACAAGATACTGTTATAGTAGCTACAGATGCAGGAAGTACGAAAAAAGCATATAAATTCGCAGAAGAGCTTAATACATCAATAGCGATGATAGATAAAAGAAGAGAAGGTAATGATGACAGAGCAATCGCAAGTCATGTAATTGGTGAGGTAAAAGGAAAAGTATGTATTATCTTTGATGACGAGATAGATACTGGTGGATCGGTGGTTGAAACTATTAGAGCACTAAAAGAAAATGGAGCATCGAAAATATATGCTGCTTGTACACATGGAGTATTATCAGGTCCAGCAATCGAAAGAATAAAATGCGCAGATATAGAAGAACTTGTAATTACAAATACTGTACCAGTTCCACCAGAAAAGATGACTGATTGTATAAAAATACTTGATATAGCACCACTTTTTGGAAAAGCAATATTGAATATACATAATGGCAGGGGAATTGGAGAGCTATTTAAAGATAAAAAAATGGAGTTTTAGTAAAAATACAAAGAATATTATATAAATACTCTCTTTAGTATATTTACTATAGAGGGTATTTTATATATAAAAAGGTTGAATTTATTCGATTTTTGTTGATTTTTATTATACAAGATGGTAAAATAATGCAGTGTGCAAAAAGTGCACAAAATCC
Source organism: uncultured Eubacteriales bacterium (assembly GCA_964572605.1). GTDB lineage: Bacteria > Bacillota > Clostridia > TANB77 > UBA1234 > UBA1234. The sequence continues at coordinate 116 of CAZNFG010000028.1, read as the reverse complement.
ACATGTAATAATAGCGAACCATCGAGTGCTTTTAATGATAAAAGTGGTGGAAAGCAATGACTTATTGCAGAGGAAAAAAACAAAAAAATAAGGAGGAAATTAAAATGGCAGTAGTT
>CAZNFG010000027.1:0-14893 GCA_964572605.1 uncultured Eubacteriales bacterium | reverse complement strand
ATTAGCTTTTTACAGTTTGTTTTTAAGTTATGTATATAAATAAAGTTATATTATCCTTGGTAAAAAAATAAAAAACCCGAAGAAGGTTATAGCAGTTGCTAATAAACTTCTTCGGGCTTCTTGTTGTTTAGGGCTCTTGGGCTTTTTGTTGCAGGGAATCGTAAAGCACGAACAGAAACAGGTTTTCTCTGTTTTGCTGTGCTGCTTTAAGATGCTGACTGGCTTCAAGTCCTTCTGGCCCCATTAAACGTAGAATTTCCCTTTCCTCATCAGATAAGGTGGCAGGATCGATCCGGTATTCGTTATTGTTGAGAGACTTTTGACAAAGTTGTCCAGACATATGAATACCTCCTATTTAAGTTTTTTAATTGACAACATTATATACTACTTTTGGGATTTTTGCAATATTATGAATATAAGATATAAAAATACAGAAATTGTTGATTTTAGTACCCAAAGTCTGATATTATAATTCAAAGAAAGGTGGTGAAAATATGGATAAGATACTAAAATGTGAAGAGTGCGGAGCAATGGTTAAAGTATTAGTTGACTGCGAGTGCGAAGATTGTGGAATTCAGTGCTGCGGAAAACCAATGACAGAAGTTTCTAAAGAAGAAGCTTAAATTATATAAACCATAATTTGTTTATAGATAAAATACAAGAGGAAACTCTGTTTCTCTTTAAGACCTTTCAGGTATAGAATTTACCTGAAGGGTCTATTTTTTATCTTTTTTTAGTACTATTATTAATATAAGTAGGCATTTAAAAAAAATAACTAAAAATCATTGTCGAATAAGGCTTTCTTATGATATTATTTAACTGAATAATAATGCATTTTGGAGGGTGATAAACAAATGAAAAAAAGCGTCATGATTATGTTAATAGTGATACTTGTAATGGTAATAAATGTTGTTATATATGCAGCAAATGAAAATATTACTGCTATTTTAAATAAAGAGATTTCCATAGTTTACAATAATGAGCTTAAAGCTTTTGCAGATGTAACTGGGAAATCTGTGTATCCACTTTCATATAATGGGACAACGTATCTGCCTGTAAGAGCGATTTCTTCAATGCTAGATATTCCAGTTCTTTGGGATGGGACAAACAACAAAATTTATTTAGATAGTGGAGATTTAGCTGTAAGTACAGTAACAAGTATTGGTAGCTTTACAAAAGGAACTAGTGAAAAAGTTAGTGTAATATTAAATAAAGATATTAAGATTGAATATAAAGAGAGGGTACAATCTTTTGTAGATGTAAATGGGACTACTGTTTATCCTATTTCATATTCAGGTACAACATATCTTCCAGTAAGAGCAATATCTAATTTATATGGAGCAGAAATTGGATGGGATGGAGCAAAGAACCAAGTTACAATAACAAGAGGAAATAGTATTGCAAACATTACTAATGTAAATATAAATGTTATTAATGGCGTTTTATGTGCAGTAATTACAACAGATACAAAGCTTATAGACTACAAATACTTTTCTTTAAGTGAGCCATATAGATTGATTTTAGATTTAGAAAATAGCAATTTTGCTATAAACAAAAATGATATAGAGATTAATTATAAAGATCTTCAAAAAGTGCGTTTTGGAATTCAAGATAATAATGTAAGTAGAATTGTTTTTGATTTAAGTAAAATTGATTCATATACTGTTATACAAAGTGAAGATAGACTTACTACTTATCTTGCGCTATCTAGTACTTTTGAGATACCACTTGCTAAAGATGTATCTGATGGAATTTTAGTTGCTTCTACTAGCAACAATATACATATTCCTATTACTGAAAGTGGAGATGAAGGTACTTCTGGTGAGAATAATTATAGTGGTGACTTTGAACAAGTACCAAGCGGAGATGAAAAAGAATTAACTGAAGAAGAGTTGGAAAATCTTGCGAAAGTTACAGCAGTTACATATTCTTCTACAACAGAGAAAACTAGAATTAAAATTTCAGGTTCATACAAATATGAAGAATTTATGCTTACAAATCCAAATAGATTTGTTATGGATATTAAAGGAGCTATATTAGAAAATGACGGACCTGATGAAATAACACCAAAGAGAAATATTATAACTGGAATTAGATTTGCACAAAATTCTCAAGATGTTGTAAGAATTGTTTTTGAATTAGATAAAGAGGCAGATTATACGATTACTGAAAAAATAGGTTATATAGAAGTTGGATTAAAAAAGAAGATTTCAACAGACAATGTTAAGTATGAGAAGTTTGATACTTATGCAACATTAAGACTTACTGATGTCTTAAAGAGAGTATTTTCAACTAGTGAAACAACAAGAACTAATAAATATATTATTAGCTTTTCTAGTTCTAAATTTGAAGTTGCACCTACTATATATGATATTGATGATGATTTTGTAGAAAATATCACTATAAAGAGTTCTAGCATAGCTGTTAAAGGAACAGGTAGTATGTCATATACAATGAAACAAGATGGTGATGATGTTTTAATAACAATAAAACCAGAAGAAGAATCAACCGATGATAAATTTGTTGTATTATTAGATGCAGGACATGGAGGTAAAGATCCGGGAGCTGTTAACGGTGATGTGTATGAAAAAGTTTTTAATTTAGATATTATGCTAAAGCTAAGAGATCTTTTAGAAGAAGAAGACGATATTGAAGTTAGAACTTCTAGAACAAAAGACGTATATATTGATAGAGAAGGTAGAATAGATTACGTATGGGATAATATAGACGATGCGGACATGTTAGTTAGTGTACATATAAATTCCACAACTAATCCAAATTACAATGGAACCTTAGTTTGTTATTATAACAAAGATGGTGAAGAAGAAGATTACGGAATAACAAGTAAAGATTTAGCACTAATAATTAAAGATAACCTTGTTTATGAAACTGGATTAGCAGATAGAGGATTACTTTTAGGTGATTATATTTGGATATTAACGCAAAATAACATGGATGAAATATCTGAAAGTTTGGGAGAAGATCTTCAAGTTACTAATTTGCCAGGAGTACTTTGTGAAGTCGGTTGTTTATCTAACGCAAGTGATTTAGAAAAATTACAAGATGAAGATTTTAGAGAAGATGTTGCTTATGGAATTTACAAGGGAATATTGGAAGCAAAGAAAAGTATGGGGAGATAGATAAAAATGGAATTCTTAGATTTTATGCTTAAAGGAAATTATAAAAGATTTTATAACAATCTAAAAGAACTTAGTAAGAAGAATAAAAAAAGTCCTATGATGATGTTTATTGATGCTTCAATTTCAGCACTATTTATTGGTTCTCGGACTTACAGATTATTTGAACTATAAATTTTATAATAGAACATGGAAAGAAAGATCTAAGTATGTAACTATAAAATATGGTTCTAGGTTTTATGCAAAATATTCTCCAAGAGAAGCTGCAACTAATTTAAGAATTAAAACAAATTTCCATAAATATTATTCTGAATATACAAAGAGAGATTATTTTATACATGAATTCGGAATAGAAAAACTAAACGAATTTTTAGAAAAAAATAATACATTTATGATAAAACCAACAGATGGTTTAGCAGGAACAGATGTGAAAAAAATGTCTGTATCTGAAATTAAAAGTAAAGATGAATTTTTCGATTATATAAAAAATAACAATATGTTCCTTGAAGAATATATTATACAAGATGAAAGATGGGGAAGGATTTGTCCAAATAGTGTAAATACAATACGTGCTATGACAAGGGTTATAAATGACAAAGCTGAACTGTTTTATGCAGCTGCAAGAATTGGAAATGGAAAAGCAGTTGTAGATAATTTTCATCAAGGTGGTGTTGGAGTTAGAATAGATATGGAAAAAGGTAGATTGATTGGAAATGCTGTTTCTAAAGATTTAGAAGAAGTTATTAAGCATCCTGCTACCAAAATAAAATTTGATGGATTTGAAATTCCTTATTGGAGTGAAATAAAAGAAATGGTCTGCAAAGCAGCAATGGAAAATACAGAAGTAAAAGTTGTTGGATGGGATGTTGCAATATCTAATAAAGGTCCACTACTTATTGAAGCAAATAGAAGACCAGGATTTGACTTAGTTCAAGTCATAGAAGATAAGGGATGCAAATATATGCTTGAGGAAGTAATAAAAGGCAACAAAAAATAGAAAGGAATGAAGAAATATGGAAGAAAATATTTCAAAAGGTTTATTTGGACTAAACAGAAAAGATGTAGAAAATTACATCGCAGACATGAAGAAAGATTATGAGAATGAGCTTAAGAGACAAAACCAAGAATTACTCCAAATGAAATCTGAAAACTCAAAATTAAACGAAAGATTAAATCAAATGCTTAATGATAAGAGAGAGATTGACGATGCCAAAAGAAATATTTCTGATGTTTTAGTAAGAGCAGAGCAACAAGCAAAGCAAATAGTTGAAGATGCAAAAGCCAAAGCTTTAGAAGAAAGACAAGAGATAGACACACAAATTGAAGCGGAAAAAGAAAAGCTAATAGACGCAAAGATAGAACTTGCAATGCTTAAAGATAAGGCAAAAGATGTTATGGCAAAATTTACAGACGATATAACAAAACTTCAATAAGCAGTATTTATTAATCATCTAATGTATTGTTAGGTGATTATATAATTTTAAACAAAAGGAGAAGATAAAATGAAACTAAATTATGAAAATGCTTTTGTGTCATCAAAGGAAATTGAAGAATATAAAGAAAAAATAGAAGATGCACACAATAAAATATATAACAAAACTGGAGAAGGTTCAGATTTTCTAGGGTGGGTTGATTTAAAGTTAAATGATGAAGAAATAAAAAGAGTAAAATCTGCAGCAGAGGAAATTAGAAAAAATTCAGATCTTCTTGTAGTTATTGGTATAGGTGGATCATATTTAGGAGCTAGAGCTGTAATTGATGCTTTATCTAACTTTTTTGCACCTAAGAAAGTTTTATTTGCAGGGAATAATTTAAGTAGTGAGTATATTAATGAATTATTAGAATTTATTGATGATAAAAAAGTTTCATTAAATGTTATCTCAAAATCTGGCACAACAACAGAGCCTGCAATAGCATTTAAAATTCTTCGTGAATATATGGAAAATAAATATGGAATGGAAGAAGCAAGAAAAAGAATATTTGTTACGACTGATAAAGAAAAAGGTGTATTAAAAACTTTTGCAAATGAAAAAGGATATGAAACATTTATAGTACCAGATGATATAGGTGGAAGATATTCTGTATTTACACCAGTAGGATTGTTACCAATTGCTGCCGCTGGAATAGATATAGATAAATTATTAGAAGGTGTTTTTGAAGCAAAAGAAAAATACAGTGTATTAGAAAATAACAAATGTTATGAGTATGCAGCTATAAGAAATATTTTATATAAACAAAATAAAAAAATTGAGATACTAGTTAACTATGAACCTAAACTACATTATATAACAGAGTGGTGGAAACAATTATTTGGAGAAAGTGAAGGAAAAGAAGGTAAGGGAATATTTCCTGCTGGCGTAGATAACACGACCGATTTACATTCAATGGGACAATATATTCAAGAAGGTGAAAGACATTTATTTGAAACAGTAATTAATGTAAAAAATCCTTCTAAGGAATTTTATTTAGAATCTTCTGAAGACTCGATGGACAAGCTTGGATATTTAAATGGAAAAACTTTAAGTGAAGTAAATGAAAAGGCAATGCAAGGAACTATTATTGCACATACAAGAGGAAATGTTCCAAATTTACTAATTGAAATAGAAAAACTTGATGAAAAAAATATTGGAGAACTTTTATATTTCTTCGAAAAAGCTTGTGGTATTAGTGGATATTTATTAGGTGTTAATCCTTTCAATCAACCAGGTGTTGAAGCTTATAAAAAAGAAATGTTTAATCTGCTAGGCAAAAAATAAATTAAGAGGTGAAATATGTCAAAGTATTTTAATCAAGCAATAATTGGTAATTCAAAGATATTAGGATGCTTAACAGAAAAAGGAGAACTTATTAGACTATATTATCCTAATATAGATTACTTCCAAAATGTAGATAAAAACAAAATGGGAATTGTCAAAGACAATAAAATACTTTGGCTTTCAGATGCTGCACTTAAAACACAGTATTATGAGGGAAATATTGTATATACAGAATTAAATATTGGAGATTTCGAAATTTTACAAAGAGATTTAATTTTGCCAGATAAAAATATTTTAGTTCGAAAACTTAAGTTTAATAAAAAGTTAGATATGTTTTTATATTCAAAATTAAATTCAGATGTAAATAAAAAAGTATCTAGCATGGTAGTAGATAATTCTTTAATTCAATACTGCCAAGAAATGTACATGGCTACTTTTTCAAATAAAAAAATTGCAAAATACCAAATAAATAATTCTAAGTATGCATTAGAAAATGGAATGTTATATGATGAAGATTATATTGGTATGTCAGAAGATTCAGCAATTCTTTACAAAGATGTTAATGAAATCACTTTGTACATAGCTTTTGAAAATAATTTAAAAGATATTTTAAAAACAATAGAATGGTGTAAAAATAAAGATGAAAGCGTCTTATATGAAGGCACTAAAAAATTCTGGGAAGATTACTTAGATAAATTTAAGAGTAATAAGATTTTTAAAAATATCAATAAGATAAAAGAAAAAGAAATAATAGAAAGAAGTATATTGATGTTTGCTCTTGTGACAAATCAAGAAACGGGAGCAGTGCTTGCTAGTCCTGATGTTGATGAAAACTTTGAAAGGTGTGGAAGATACGGATACTGCTGGCCACGTGATGCAATATTTATTAACAATGCATTAAATATTTTGGGACTTTCAAAACTTACAGATAAGTTCTATAACGTTTGGGCATCAAAAGCACAACTTGATTCTGGACTTTTTGAACAAAGATATTATTCAACTGGTGAACTTGCACCTTCATGGGGTGTTCAGATAGATGAAACTGCAGCAATACTACTTGGTATTCACCAAAATGGAAAGTATAAAAAACTTGAAACCTTGATTCTAAAGACGATAACAGCACTTCTAAATTATATAGATGACAATTATCTTTCAAAAGAATGTTTTGATCTTTGGGAAGAAAGAAAAGGAAAACATCTATATTCTACTGCAAGTATTTATGCAGGATTACAATATGGAAAAGATATGCTAAAAAAGATTGATTCACTAAAATACAAAAAAATAGTAAAGGAAATAGAGATAACAACTGAGCATATTAAAGACGCTATTATTCATAATTTTGTTGAAGGTGCTTCATTTAAAAGAAGCTTAGATGATTACAAAACAGATATATCTATTCTATCTTTAGTAGTTCCTTTTCACATTTTAGATGCTTCAGATATATTAATACAAAATTATGTTAAAAGAATTGAAGAAGATTTAAAACTTCAAAATGGTGGATACATGCGTTATAAGGATGATGAATACATTGGTGGAAATGCATGGATTATAGCTTCTTTATGGCTTGCTCTTTATTATATAGAAACAAAAAATATTGAAAAAGCAACTGATATTTTTGATTGGGTAACAAACCATGCAGATGCTTTAGGGTTTTTACCAGAACAAATAGATAAAAATGGTCATGACACAATTTGGGTAAGACAACTATCGTGGTCACATGCAATGTATATAATAGTAAAGAATAAGTTGGAAAGGAATAAGTAATGGCAAAAAATCAAACAGTTTTTGTATGTAATTCTTGTGGAAATGAATCTCCAAAATGGCTTGGCAAATGCCCAGCATGCAACAGTTGGAATACATACTATGAAGAAAAGGTATATAAAGATAAAACCACATCAGATAAGATAAGAGTAGGTGCACAAATAGTTAAATTAAATGATGTTGGGACTAAAGAAAGTATTAAGAGAGTTAAAACTGGGTACGAAGAATTAGACAGAGTACTAGGTGGTGGAATAGTTCCAGGTTCTTTAATACTACTTGGTGGCGAGCCTCGGTATTCGGAAAATCTACATTAATACTTCAAATTTGTAATAATGTAAAATTCGAAAACGAAACTATTCTTTATGTATCTGGAGAAGAATCTGCAAGACAAATAAAACTTCGAGCTGATAGATTAAAAATAGAAAATGATAACATCTTTTTCCTTGGTGAAGCAAACATAGATATGGTAGAAGAAGTAATAGAAAATAAGAAACCTATGTTTATGGTAATAGACTCAATACAAACAATGTATAGTCAAGATATATCAGCTGCACCAGGAAGTGTAAGTCAAGTAAGAGAAATAACAGCTAGGATAATGCAAATATGTAAGCAAAAAGAAATCACCGCAGTAATAATAGGACATGTTACTAAAGATGGCACAATAGCGGGACCTAGAGTTTTAGAGCACATGGTTGATACGGTGTTATATCTTGAAGGTGAAAGATATTTTTCATATAGGATTTTAAGAGGTGTAAAAAATAGATTTGGTTCTACAAATGAAATAGGATTATTTGAAATGAAGGAAGAAGGAATGATAGAAGTTGCAAATCCTTCGGAGATACTTATATCTGAAAGAGAAGGTAATCCATCTGGTTCAATTGTTGTTGCAACACTTGAAGGTACAAGAACTATGTTGATTGAACTACAAGCGCTAGTTACTGCAACTGCTTTTGGACTTCCAAGAAGAACAGGGCTAGGAGTTGAATATAATAGATTAGTTTTGTTATTAGCAGTTCTTGAAAAAAGAGTTGGATTACATTTATCTAATCAAGATGCATATGTGAACGTTGTTGGAGGAATAAAACTAGATGAACCTGCTGCAGATCTTGGAATTGCACTTGCTGTAGTTTCAAGTTTCAAAAATATTCCTATACCAAAAGATGTTGTAGCAATAGGTGAGATTGGTCTTACTGGTGAAGTAAGAATAGTTAATTCAATAGAAAAAAGAATTAGAGAAGCAGAAAAATTAGGTTTTACAACATGTATAATACCCCAAGGTAATAAAAAACAACTAAAAGGAAATGGAAAAATAAATATTATAGGGGTCTCAAATATTGCAGATGCAATAAAAGCAATAATTAGTTAGGAGGGATGAAAATGAGAAGTAACGTGAGTAGTAATTCAAAATTAATTCAAATTTTAAAAATGGTGGCACCAGGAACTGATTTAAGAGAAGGTTTAGACTATATATTAAAAGCAAGAACCCGGAGCTTTAATAGTAATTAGTGATTCACCAGAAGTCATAAAGATGACAGATGGTGGTTTCCAAATCGATGAAGAGTATACTCCAGCAAAGATATATGAATTAGCAAAGATGGATGGTGCAATTATACTTAGTAAAGATGCTAAAAAAATATTACTCGCGAATACTCAGTTAGTACCGGATCCAACGATACCAACAGTAGAAACAGGTACAAGACATAGAAGTGGTGAACGTACTGCAAAACAAACTGATGAGTTAGTGGTCAGCATTTCTCAAAGAAGAAATATAATTACTTTATTTAAAGGTAATATAAGATATATTATAAAAGATAGTACAAAAGTATTAGCAAGAGCCAATCAAGCAATGCAAACATTAGAGAAGTTTAAGACAGCATTTGATGATATCATGTCAATTATTAATGAATTTGAGTTTGACGATGTTGTAACGCTTCAAAATGTAGTAATTGCGATACAAAGAGCAGAACTTTGCATGAGAGTTGTAAATGAAATTGAAGAATATATTATTGAACTTGGAGATGAAGGAAGGCTTATAGAGCTACAGTTAGAAGAGTTATCTAGGAACCTTGAAGAAGAAGAATCTTTGCTAATAAAAGACTATTTAGTTGAACCACTTACACCTGAAAATGTTATCGAATCATTATCAGTATTGACAAGGACAGAACTTATGAATTCAATGTTGATTGCTGAAAAGCTGGGATATGATGTGGAAGGAGCGCTAGATGATGTAGAGACACCGTCTAGGGGCTACAGACAGCTATCTAAGATACCAAAAACACCGATAAATATAATTGAAAATATGAATAAGACCTTAGGGGACTTTCAACATATTATTAGAGCAACAATAGAGGAATTAGACGATGTTGACGGTATTGGAGAGGTTAGAGCTAAAAATATCAAGCAAGGAATTAAGAGAATGCATGAACAAGTTGTGTATGATTCTAAGTTTTATAGGTAAAGTTATTTATGTATACTAAAATCTTTGACTTTTATATTTACATGTGTTATAATGAACACGTAGCCTAAGAAAAGTAACTATTAGTTATCTTTTTTATTAGTTATAGATTGTTTAAAGTTGGGAAGTGAGTAAATGTTCAAAGTAGGAGACAAAATAGTATATCCAATGCATGGAGCTGGAACAATTGAATCAATTGAAGAAAAAGAGATACTTGGCGAGACACAGAAATATTATGTAATGAAGATGCCAGTAGGCGATATAAAAGTAATGGTTCCAACGAAAAACGCTGAACTAATAGGGGTTAGAGATGTTATTGGTAATGACACTGCGAAGACTGTTTTAAAAGTGCTTGCTGCAGAACCAACAGATATGTCTGCTAACTGGAACAAAAGATATAGAGACAATCAAGAGAAGATGAAGAGTGGAGACATTTGTGAAGTTGCTGACGTTGTAAGAAACTTAGCATATAGACAAAAAGCTAAAGGACTTGCAACTGGAGAAAAGAAAATGCTTACAAATGCAAAACAAATATTGGTTAGTGAGTTAGTTTTAGCTGAATCAATGACAAAAGAACAAGTTGAAGTATTAATTAATGACAAAATTGATAAATCATTTAATAAATATCAAACAATAATTGATTAATTTAAATTATAGAGTAAGAAGGAATACAAGTTCCTTCTTATTTTTTGCTTTTTATTGATTAAATACTGGAATATTGTGTATAATATAAGTAGATTAAAAAAATGAGAGGATGAAAACTTATGGGAAAAGAAGTTATTTATGGATCTGACGGAAGTGTCATCGAAGGAATAATTATTAAGTATTATGAAGAAGGCAAAGTAATGTCAGAAACGCCATATGTTGACGGTAAAAAGAATGGTACAGAAATTGAGTATTATTATAATGGCATAATAAGTGCTAGAAATGAGTACGTAAATGACGAATTAAACGGAATATGCTATGTTTATTACCAATCTGGAACAATTATGGAAGAAAATGTATATAAAAATTCAAAACGTAATGGTGTGTGCAAAGTATATTATGATACAGGAGTGGTAAAACAAGAGTCAGAATATCAAAGAGATGTGCTTCATGGTAAAGTTACAAGATATTCTCCAGAAGGGTTACTAGAAGAAGTAATATATTATAGAAAAGGTACCTTAGTTAGAGAACATCCTAGTGAAGTACGTGAAGAAGTTAAAGTTCCAGAAAAATTGTCAGAGTCTGAATTAAGCAAACTTTTATAATAATTAATGGAACAAAAGATGTAAGTATGTATGTCTAAACCTTAGAAACCTTTGAAAAGGTGGGTTGGAAATTACCAATGAAGGGGGAAGTAACATGGATAAAATCATTAAACTAGTTGCTACATTAGTTATAGCAACAGGAGCATTATTTATTAATTCAAATGCTATTAAAGAAGAAAAAAAACAAGAGGTTATTATAGAAGATAATACGGAACTTAGCAAATTCAAATCAAAAGAAGAACTTGAAAATATGATAGAGGATTATTTTAATAAGGACGACGCATATGATTACAGATATTATATGTTAGATTCCGTTTCTTCTGCAATTCCTCAAGGAGAAATGAATAAAGCTGAAGACGCTGTTGCACCAACAACAGGCGGTGCGGATTCTGAATATTCAGAAACTAATGTCCAAGTTCAAGGTGTTGACGAAGCTGATATTGTTAAAACAAATGGAGATTTTATATATTATCTAACAAATAATGAATTGCAGATTATAAAAACTACACCATCAGGAAAAATGGATATAGAAAAAACAATGACAATAAAAGAAAATGAATATTCATATGGTAGAGAGCTTTATATTGATGATAATTATATTATTGTTGTTAGTAACGGAGCAAGAAAATATGATGTTGAAATACCAGAAGATAATGTAATATATAATGAGAAAATGGCAGTAGATAGTATAATGCCAGTTGGTGACTATAGGTGGTATAATGATGACCTTTCTGTTGTAACAATAATAGATATTAATACATATAAAGTTGTAAAAACTTTTGAAGTTTCTGGTTCATATGTTTCATCAAGAAAAATTGATGACAAAATATATTTAGTTTCAAATAAATATATTTATAGAAATTATCCTATTATGCCTGTATGGCGTGATACTTTAGAAGGCGAAGACTATAAAGAAATAGCAGCTACAGATATTTACTATTTCAAAGATTTTGATGAATGTAATTATATGATGGTTTCTAGTATTGATTTAGAAAATATTAAAAATAAACCTAACATTCAAACATTCTTAGGTGCAGGTACAAATATGTACGCGTCAAAAGATTCATTATTTATTGCAAGAGTGGATTGGGAGTATGATAGAAAATTAAGTATAGGTAGTATTAGATATGGTGATTGGTATGACTACGACTATGACATTACAACAAGCATTCATAAATTTGATATTAAAGACGGAGAAGTAAAATATGTTGCTACGGGAATTGTTCCAGGCTCATTACTAAATCAATTTTCTATGGATGAATATAATGGATATTTTAGAATAACAACTACAGATGAATCATATAGTGAAGATAGCCGAAATAATCTATATGTATTAGATGGCAAAATGGAAGTTGTCGGTAAAATTGAAGGGCTAGCAAAAGGAGAAAGAATTTATTCAACAAGATTTATGGGAGATAAATGTTATGTAGTTACATATAAAACGGTTGATCCACTATTTGTAATTGATTTAGAGGATCCAACAAATCCAAATGTTCTTGGAGAATTAAAAATACCGGGTTATAGTAGTTACTTACATCCACTTGGAGAAAACTATTTAATAGGCTTTGGAGAAGATTCAGTGGAGAAGTCTTATATAAATTGGAATGGAGAAACTGAGGTTACTGCTTATGCTACAGGACTTAAGCTTGCAATTTTTGATATAACAGACTTCTATAATCCAAAAGAATTACATTCAATAAAAATTGGTGGAAGAGGAAGTTGGTCAGAATTATTATCAAATCATAAAACATTATTATTTGATGAAGAAAAGAAATTGTTTGCTTTCCCAGCGTATGTATATTCGGATGGAAAACCTTATGATAATGGAGTACCTGGATATGGTGAATTAGAGTTTTCTGGAGCACTTGTATTTAATTTAAGTGTTGAAGACGGAATATCTTTAAGAGGAAAAATAACTCATAGTGATAATGTAACTAGCAGATGGTATAACCAAGATATAGAAAGAATTATATATATAGGAAATGTATTATACACACTTTCAAATCAAAAGGTAATGTCAAACGACATAAACTCAATAGAAAAAATTGACGAAATAGCGATAACTACAGAAGAACCAATTTATAGGATATATTAGTAATAATTGACAAATAGGTGACAAAGGGGGACGTTCCTTTCTGGCAAATTGCCAGAAAGGAACGTCCCTTGTTGTCTATTTTCTAATTGACAATAACTGCATTTAATATTAAAATAGAGAAGTAATGAAAATATATTATTTAAATTATATTTCTATGGGGCGTGGATACTCCCATTTGTTTTAAACGTATCCTTGATAATATATTGAACATTGAAAAGTAAATAAAGGAGGTGGACGATATTTTTACACAAGAAATGATTGTCCCTTCAATTATTATCTTTATTATTTCAGTGGCTTTAACGTCTATAGCTTGCGTATTAATCAATAGAAGTAAAATAAAAAATGGTACTTCAAAGATTAAACGCGCTGATGAAGAAGCTGGTAAGATTACTGATGAAGCAAAAAAGAATGCAGCAGAAATAATTAGAGCAGCTGAGGCAGAAAGAAAAGAAAAGATTATACTTGCCAAAGAAGAAATCCAAAGAGATAAAGCTGAGCTTGATAAAGAGATAAGAGAAAGAAGGGTCGAAGTTCAAAAACAAGAAAAAAGGCTTCTTCAAAAAGAAGAAACTTTAGATAAGAAAATTGAAAATATCGAGAAAAAAGAAAATGAATTAGTGGAAAAATCGAGAAAATTAGTTGAAGAACAAGAAGAATTAGACAAATTTAAAGAAAAGCAAATTGCAGAATTAGAGAAAATTTCTGGTATGTCTCAAGAAGATGCAAAGAAGCATTTATTAGATATGCTTAAGGAAGCATTGACTCATGATTCAGCGGTTTTGATTAAAGATTATGAAGCTAAAACAAAAGAAGAATCACAGAAAAAGGCAAAAGAGATTATTACATTTGCCGTTCAAAAATGTGCAGCAGACCATACTTCTGAAACAACAGTTTCAGTTGTTCCTCTACCTAGTGATGACATGAAAGGTAGAATAATTGGTCGTGAAGGTAGAAACATAAAAATGTTAGAAACCTTAACAGGAATTGATTTAATTATTGACGACACACCTGAAGCAGTTATTTTATCAGGTTTTGATCCTATAAGACGAGAAGTTGCAAGGATTGCACTTGAAAATCTAGTAACAGATGGAAGAATTCATCCAGCTAGAATTGAAGAAACTGTTGAAAAAGCTAAAGAAGAACTTGAAACTATTATCAAAGATGAAGGTGAGAGAGCATCTTTAGAAACTGGTGTTATGGGATTACACCCAGATATAATTAAGCTAATCGGTAAACTAAAGTACAGAACAAGTTATGGACAAAATGTTTTAAATCATTCTATTGAAGTATCTCAACTTGCTGGAATTATGGCCGAAGAACTTGGCTTTGATTCAAAATTAGCAAAAAGAGCTGGATTACTTCATGATATTGGTAAAGCAATTGACCATGAAATTGAAGGTACACATGTTGAGATTGGTGTTGATATCCTTAAGAAATAT
>CAZNFG010000026.1:0-14898 GCA_964572605.1 uncultured Eubacteriales bacterium | reverse complement strand
GATGATTTATATAGATAAATTATAATAGAGGAGTGATATTATGATAAACCTTGAGCAATATAGAGATCCTTGGATGGCTTCCAGGATGGATGATGTTATTGGATTTTATCCAAGAGAGTTTTACCCACTAGATAATTTTTCTTCATTTAAAGTAGAGTGGAATGGTTATTTATATTCTTCATTGGAAGAAGCATTTCAAGCTGCAAGTTTTTTAAGTAGTGATGAAGAGTTAGTAGAAAAAATAAAACATTCTCATTCTGCTCATGAAGCTCAAAAAATTGCATATGAGAATCTAGACAAACAAAGACCAGATTGGGATAAAGTTCAATTAGATGTTATGGAAGAACTTTTAAGACTTAAAGTAGAACAAAACCCTTATGTTAAGAAGAAATTATTACAAACAGGAAGTTATATGATAGTAGAAGATTCACCTAAAGATTCTTTTTGGGGATGGGGAGAAAATAGAGACGGCAAAAATAATCTTGGAAAGCTTTGGATGAAATTAAGACAAGAGTATTTGGAAAAATAATATTTCTTGTTTTTTTGCTATAAATATGGGAAAATAAGTATTGAAAGAGATAAAGAAAGAGGTGCAGTAAGTGGAAGATTCAAAAACAAGAAAAATTAAAGTTATAGAGCGAGTTGGAATATTCATTGGAACATTATTATTGCTATTACTAATATGCAGGTTTGCAGTATTTTTCATGCCATTTTTAGTTGCTGGAGTAATTGCATTAATAATTGAACCAATTATTAAATTTGGTATGAATAAACTAAAACTAAGTAGAAGAGCAAGCAGCTTTGTAGTTATAATAATTACAATATCACTACTTGGACTTGCAGTAGCTTGGGGAGCATCAACTCTAATCTCAGAACTTTTAAAATTATCATCTAATTTAACACCTGCGATAGAAAGTGCAACAAAGTTTGTAGATGAAATGACTAATAAAGTTTCTAGTGAGTATTTAGAGATACCGGATCAAGTTGCAGAGATGATAGAAAACTCAATTACAGATTTTATTGGAACACTTGGCAAATATTTAAGTGAACAAATATCATTGCTTTTAAAGATGCTTTTATCTTTACCTGCGGTTGTTATAAACATAATAATTACAATACTAGCATTAATATTTTTTACTAGAGATAGAATTTACGTTATAGACTTACTTGAATACCACTTACCAAAAATGTGGATAGAAAAAGGTTTGAAAGTTATTGCAGAAATAGCATCTTCAATAGGTGGATACTTTAAAGTGTATTTAAAATTAATTTTAATAACTTTTGTAGAATTATTTTTAGCATTTAATATCTATAACCTTTTAGGATATGAAGTTAAGTATCCTTTTGCACTTGCAATGCTTATTTCGATTATAGATATATTGCCAATACTTGGCGTGGGAACGATAATAAATCCATGGGCAGTATGGATGATTATAATAGGTGAATATGGTTATGGAATAGCACTATTTATAACATATATAATTATATTTATCATAAGACAATTTTTAGAACCAAAACTAGTAAGCAAGCAATTTGGAATACACCCTATAATAACATTAATGGCTATGTATGCAGGTTATAGAATACTTGGTTTATTTGGATTAATATTAGGACCAATTACATTAATGGCATTAAAATGTATTTTTGCAAGACAAATAGACAAAGGATTATTTAAAGATTTATTCGATGAAAAGTGAAAGAAGGCGATTAAACTATGATTTGGGGTATAGTAGGATTAGTAATTATTTTAGCGCTATTCATATTATTGTATAATCAAATAATACGTGAACAAAATCAAGTTAATAATAGTTTTGCAACTGTAGATGTATTCTTAAAAAAAAGATATGACCTTATACCAAATATTATTGAAGTTGTAAAAGGTCATGTTGAACATGAAAAAGAAGTCTTTGAAAATGTAGCAGGAATTAGAGCACGAGCTCTAAATAGTACTGTTGCAGATGAAACAGTTAAGATAGATGGAGAACTAAATACTGCATTAAAAAGTTTATTTGCAGTAGCAGAGCAATATCCAAACTTAAAAACTAACGAATCATTCTTACAATTACAAAAAAATCTGTTAAATATTGAAGATGAACTTGCTGCAGCAAGGAGAACATACAACGCAGCAGCTACAGAATATAATATAACAGTTGAATCTTTTCCAACTAATTTAATAGCAGCAATGATTTCAAAAAAGAAGAAAGAATTATTCTCAGTAACAGATGAAGTTAAAAATGTAATACATATTGATATGTAGGATGTGAGATTATATGAAAAACGATATTTTAAAGTTAGAAATTAAACGTAAAATACTAATTGTTTTAGTAATTATTTTTGCTGTTTTATTCTTATCTGTCGCAATACTAATGTTAACTGCTACAACAAAATTTGAAATGGTTGCAAATGATTCTATATATGTGTTAATTGCATTTTTTCTAATTGTTGTAACAGGTGCATTATCGTTATTAATATATAAAGATCTTTCAAAAAAATATAAAATTATATTAATGGATGAAGTTGCAAAAAGCGTTATAAAAAATGGCAAGTATTTTTCTAAACTTGGAATATCTGAAAGTGATTTTAAAAAATCTGATTTTATAAAAAAATATGATAAATATTTGGCACATGATGCAATAATAGGAGAAACAATTGACGATAAAAAATTCTATATGTGCAACATAGAAGTAGATGAATTTCATAACAAGGGAACTAAAGAAGAATATACGTCGATATTATATACTGGGATTTTTGGAATAATAGAATCAAATGAAAAATATAAGTTTAGTTTAAATATAGTTCCAGATGTAAAGAATAAATACTTAAACCAAATAACAAACAATATAAAAAAGATGTTTGGTGTTGAAAACATTGTAAGATTAGAAAATACTGAATTTGAAAGATACTTTGAAGTATATAGTTCAAACCAGATTGAAGCAAGAAAAAAAGTTACTATAGAGTTTATGGAAAAAATTTTAACGATAAGAAAAAAATTAAACTACAATATGTATATGATGTATTCAAATAATAGAGTATATTTTTTTATACCAGAAGCAGATATTATTAAAGCACAATACTTAGCAATAACTGGAATATCTCAAAAGATTAAAGATGAAAATATAGAGAATATTAAATTAATAGTTGATGCAGTAAATAGTTTATAAAATAAAGCCCTCCTTTTTATAAGGAGGGCTTTAAAGTAGTTGTTTTTAAGAAGAAAGAAATTATTCACCTTCTTGAAAATATTTTGCACCGGGGAATTCCATGACTTCAGCTTTTTTTAAGAGTGAGTTATATAGTATAGAAGTTCTACCTTGTTCATCAATTTCACAGATACCGCCACCTGGGGCACTTTCTAAAACTTTGAACTTAGCTCTATAAAGAAGTGAAGAAACTTCTTTTCTTATATCTCGTGCACCTGTTTTGTGAGACATTACTAGATCTGCAATTTTATCTATAAGAAAAGGATCAACAATAAGTTCAAAACCTTTTGATGTAAACAAATAATTTTGTTCATTCAAGCATAAATAGATGATGTCTATAATCTTATCTTTAGCTAGAGGCGTAAGAACAATAGGATTAGGCATACGACCAACAATTTCTCGAATAAAACCATATGTTACAAAATCTTCAGATTCGATGTTTGATAAAGGATCAATCTTTATATCTCTTTCAGTAGAAAAGCCTATTACATTTTTGTTTAATCGTTTCTCTACAATCTTATCAAGTCCAACAAAAGCACCACAAAGAATTACTGTAAGACGAGAAGTATCAAATGAAACATTGCCATTCTCAATCCATACAGTAGATGGTTCAAGAATTTTTAATAGCTCTTGTTGTACAGATAGACCATTAACATCTTTAGATGTGGTTTCGGTTGATCTTTTCTTATCAAATTCATCAATAATAACAACACCGTTTTGAGCCTTCTCAATATTTTTTCTTGATGCATGATAAAGACGAGATAGGATGTCTTCAACTTTGTCACCAATATATCCAGCAGAAGTAATGGCAGTTGCATCAGACTTAGCATAGTTTATCTTCATTGCGCTTAGGACTGTTTCAGAGATAAATGTCTTACCAACACCAGTAGGTCCAATAAGAAGCAGATTTTCACGCGGTGGTGCGGGAGAACCTAAGTCTTCCAAGAGGTTTGCCATCTGGTTGTGATAGATGGTATAAACAACTCTGCTTAAAACATCTTCTTGACCATAGATCTTATCACTAAGTAATTTGATGATACTGCTTATAGAGTATTCAAGACATGGGTATTTCTCTTTAGGAGATACTTCTTTCGAAATTTTCGATTCATTTGCAGGAGCTTTTCGAAAAGTAGGAGATTCATAAGAGCTTTCACCATTTATTGAATCTAAAAAGCTTTCGCTCATGTCAGGAAAGAATTCACAACATGTCTCATACAAATATTCTACGCATTCAGAACAGATGCATCCGCGTTTTCTCTCTACTGTCAAGACTTCCCCAACGAAGATTTGATCGTGTGTTGGTTTAGGAACAGCTAAGTTTCCACAAAAGAAGCACCTAACTCTCCGAGTAGACATTGAAATCCCCCCTTTATTTAAATTATTAATAACTAAGGGCCAATAAAAGCTTGTATATGGGAAAGAGTATATAATATTTTCTCATAAAAAACAATTATTTCAAATATTTTCATGTAATCAAAAACCAATATATGGAAGAAGTAAGATAATTTTATTGTTTTTAATAACGTAGTATTATATAATTACTATATATTTTGGAGGTGCAAATATATGATAATTGCAATAGATGGTCCTGCAGGCACAGGCAAAGGAACAATAGCAAGTCTTATTTCTAAGAGATTAAATTTTACATATATCGATACAGGAGCAATGTATAGATGTATAACACTTAAAATGTTAAATATGAAAATTGGATTAGAAGATATAGATTCTATAGTAGATTTATTAGAAAATACAGAAATAAGATTTTTAAATTTAGATGATACACAACATGTATTTTTAGATGGATTAGATGTTACATCTGAGATAAGGACACCAAGAGTAAATGAGTTGGTTTCACCAGTATCTGCAATAAAAGAAATTAGAATAAAATTAGTAGATATGCAAAGGAAACTTCGGACAAAATGGAGACGTTATAATGGAAGGAAGAGATATAACTACCGTTGTTTTCCCAAATGCAGAAGTAAAAATATATTTAACTGCAGATCCCGAGGAACGTGCTAATAGAAGATTTTTAGAACTTACTAAAAAAGGAATTAATACTACATTTGAAGAAGTCCTAGAATCAATAAATAAACGTGATGAAAATGATAGAAATAAAGAAATGGGAGCACTTAAAATTGCTGATGACGCAATTGTTGTTGATACAACAAAATTAAGCATTGAAGAAGTGTATAAAGAAGTTGAAAAAATAATTAACGAAAGAAAAAAATGAAGAGGTAAAATATGATAGTTAGAGCAATTGTTAAAGGTGTGGCTAATATATATTGCCACTTAGTTTATAAAATGGAAGTTAAAGGATTAGAAAATATTCCTAAAGAGGGAGCTGCAATTATTTGTCCTAATCATATTCATTTTATGGATTCTATTTCTGTAGTAATATACATAAAGAGAATGATATACCCTATGTCAAAAGAAGAGTTATTTAGAAATAAATTTATGGCTTGGTTTATGAGACAGCTTGGTTGTTATCCAATAAGAAGAGGAAAAGGTGATTCTGAGGCTATTGAATTTTCAAAGAAGTTGCTTAGAGAGAAAAAATTACTTTTACTTTTTCCTGAGGGAACAAGAAATGGTTTAGAAAAAGGACTAAGGTTTAAAAAAGGTGCTGCACTATTAGCACTTTATGAGAATGTGCCAATTATTCCTGTAGGAATAAAGGGAACATTTAAACCTTTTTCAAAAGTTACTTTAAACTTTGGAAAGCCAATTACACTTGAAAAATATAAAACAGGAGAAGAAGCAGATCCAAGAGAAATAATTACACTTACTAATGAAATTAAGGATGAAGTAGTTAGACTAAGAGATAATTATTGACTTTTTATGTAATTTGTAGGATAATAAGTAGGATTTTGACAGTAACTAATGTTAGTTAGTTACTGTTTTAAATTTTAAATTAGCAAAAAAAAAGGAAGGAATGGTTAATAATGACAAATAATGACAGTCAAGATTTTGCTGAGCTTTATGAAAACTCACTTAAGAAATTAGAGGAAGGAACAGTTGTTGAAGGAACTATCGTAGATATTATCAACGATGATATTTTCGTTGATTTAGGATATAAGGCAGATGGTGTTATACCAAGAGATGAGTTCTCTTATAGTGAAGAAAAGGCAAGAGACAAATATAAGGTTGGAGATAAAATTACAGCATATATATTAAAGATGAACAATGGTCAAGGAAATATTCTTTTGTCTACAAAAAGACTTGAAAGAAAAAAATTAAGAGATGAATTTGAAGAAAGTGTAAAAGAAGAAAAACCAGTTAATGCAAAAGTAACAGATGTTGTAAATGGTGGAGTTATAGCTGAAAGTGGAAGTATTAAAATATTTGTGCCACAAACTCAACTAGCTAAAAAAGATGTAGCATTAGATGTATATAAAGGCAAGACACTTGCTCTTAAGATTATTGAATATAACCCAGATAAGAGAAAAATTATTGGTTCTGAAAGAAAACTTGTAAATGAACAAAGACAAGAGATGCAAGATAAAACTTGGAATGAGATTGAAGAAGGAAAAATAGTAAAAGGAACAGTAAAACAATTAGTAGATTACGGTGCATTTGTAGACATCGGTGGTATTGATGCATTACTTCATGTTTCAGAGTTATCTTGGAAACAAATTAAACATCCAAGTGAAGTTTTAAAAGTTGGACAAGAAATAGAAGTTAAAATATTAAAAGCAGATAAAGAAACAGGAAAAATTTCTTTAGGATATAGAAAAGCAGAAGATAATCCTTGGGCAAACGTTAAATACCAAGTTGGAGATGTTGTTACAGGAAAAGTTACTAGTATGAAACCATTTGGAGCTTTTGTTGAATTACCAGATGGACTTGAAGCACTTGTACATATTTCAAATATTACAATAAAGAGAATTGCAAAACCACAAGATGCATTAGAATTAGGACAAGAAGTTGAAGGGAAAGTAATTGAGGTTGATGCAGACAAGAAAAGAATTGAAATATCTATTAGAGAACAAGAAGGAAAAGATGTTGAACAAAATGTTGAACAAACCGAAGAAGCAAAAGCAGAAGAGGAGAATTTAAATGGAAATTAGAAACGTTGCCATTATCGCCCATGTTGACCATGGTAAAACAACATTAGTTGATGCACTTTTAAGACAATCAGGAACATTTAGGGAAAATGAGCATATAGAAGAAAGAGTTATGGACTCTAATGATCTTGAAAAAGAAAGAGGCATCACGATACTTGCAAAAAATACTTCAGTTAGATATGGCGACTACAAAATTAATATTATTGACACACCAGGTCATGCAGATTTTGGCGGTGAGGTTGAACGTGTTCTTAAAATGGTAGATGGGGTTATATTATTAGTTGATGCATTTGAAGGTGTTATGCCTCAAACAAGATTTGTTTTAAGAAAAGCATTAACACTTAATTTAAGACCAATAGTTGTATTAAATAAAATAGATAGACCAGGAGCAAGACCAGAAGCAGTAGTTGATGAAGTAATTGACCTTTTCTTTGAACTTTCAGCAAATGATGATCAACTTGGATTTCCTGTAATATATGCATCAGGAAAACAAGGAACAGCATCTACTGATTTAAAAGTACCAGGAACAGATATGAAGCCAATATTTGATACGATTGTTAAATATATTGGAGCACCACGTGTTGAAAAAGAAAAACCTATGCAAATGCTTGTATCTAGTATAGATTTTGATAACTATGTAGGAAGAATTGGAATAGGTAGAATTGAAAGAGGTTCAATTTCTCAAGGACAAAATGTTGCAGTATGTAGAAAAGATGGAAGAATTCAAAATACTAAAATAGGTAAGTTATATACATATCAAGGACTAAAGAGAATTGAAATTGAAACTGCAGAAGCTGGAGATATAATTGCAGTAGTTGGTATACCAGATATAAATATTGGTGAAACAATAGCAGATGTAAACGCACCTGAAGCAATTCATTTTGTGGATATTGATGAACCAACACTTAACATGACATTTAGTGTAAATAACGGACCATTTGCAGGAAGAGAAGGAGACTTTGTTACATCTAGACATTTAAGAGATAGACTATTTAAAGAACTTGAATCAAACGTAAGCTTAAGAGTGGAAGAAACAGATTCAGCAGATACGTTTAAAGTATCTGGACGTGGAGAACTTCACTTATCTGTTTTAATTGAAACAATGAGAAGAGAAGGATATGAATTCATGGTTTCAAGACCAACAGTTATTTACAAAGAAATAGACGGTGTAAAATGTGAGCCAATTGAAGAATTAGTTATAGATGTACCAGATGAATTTACTGGAGCTATTATGGAAAAATTAGGGGCAAGAAAAGCAGAAATGACTAATATGCTAGTAGGCGAACAAGGATATACAAGACTTGAGTTTAAGATACCTGCAAGAGGATTAGTTGGTTATAGAAGTGAATTCATGACAGATACAAAAGGTAATGGAATAATGAATCATGTATTTTCTGGATATGAACCATATAGAGGAGATATAACGGCAAGAACAAAAGGTGTACTAATCGCTTTTGAAGATGGTAGATCAGTAACATATGGACTATACAATGCACAAGAAAGAGGAACATTATTTATTGGAGCAGGTATTGATGTTTATCAAGGTATGATCATTGGTGAAAACCCAAGAAATGAAGATATGGAAGTAAACATTTGTAAAGAGAAACACTTAACAAATACAAGAGCATCTGGTAGTGATGATTCACTAAGACTTATACCACCAAGAATATTAAGCCTAGAGCAAGCTATCGAGTATATTGCAGAAGATGAACTAGTAGAAATAACACCTAAAAACATTAGACTAAGAAAGAAGATACTAGATCCAACGGCAAGAATTAGATGGATGAGAGCAAATGGATTAATGAAATAAGATATAGACAAGTTAGAAGAAATTCTAACTTGTTTTTTTTGTTATTTAACTCTTAATTATCTAGTGATAAAATAAATATATATTAAATTAAGGAGTAAGTTATGAATAAAGATGAATTATTAATTTTAATAAAAACTTTAAATCTACCAAGCAAAGAATATTATATCTTAGGTGGTGGTAGTTTAGTAATGTTTGGAATTAAAGATACCACTAATGATTTAGACCTTTGTGTTTCTTTTGAAGTTTTTGAAATATTAAAAGAAAAATATAAACTTACTGAAGATAAGAAAAACGAATATGGCTTTTATAAATTATCTGATCTAATAGAAATAATACCTAATAAAAAAGAAGATTTTAATTGTGAAGAAGTAGATGGCTTCTTAGTAGAAACTTTAGAACAGATTTTAGCTTTTAAGAAAAAAAGAAATGCTCCCAAAGATATCCCATATATAGAGAAAATAGAAAGACATATAAAAGAACATAATACAAAGAAATGAAACCTTTGTATAGTAAGAAAAATGAAAGGATACGTGAATTTTATGAAAAAAAGTTTAATAGTGATAATAGTTATTGTTTTAGTTTTATTAGTATGTGGAGGAATCATATTATATAGAAATTCTGATATGGATAAACCACCAATGCTTGAATTTCATGTGACAAATTCTAATGAGATAAAAACTGCTAAAAGAGGTGGATATAGGTGGACCAAAAATACATTTTTATTTGGTAAAGAAACAATACTTGCGGATTCAGCTCATCCAATAGAATTTGAATATGATGAAGATAGTACTATTAGTATATCTGAGGAAGAAAAAATAATTATAGATAACAAAGATATGACTATTAAAGATGTCAATATATATTATCCAGATTCTTATGAAGCATTAGAAAGAAATGTTAATTTCGATAGCAATTCAATAAGTGGAATAGATAAAAATGATTATATACTAGAAATTATAATGGAACATCAACAAGGGGTTATCGATTATGGTATAAAAATAAGTTCAAATTAAGGACAACCATTTGCAGGAGCATTTGTATTTTTTTATAACTTATATTGAACATATAGGAAAATTTTTTTTAAATCCTTTTTGTTATAAATTTGTACTTCATGATGGAATAATATGTAAAAACAAGCTATTACAGATATGTTTTAGCTTGTTTTTTTAAGCTCAAGGTGATAAAATGCAATTATGTAATCTAGAAGATATGACATTTTGAGAAATAAAGTATTGAAAGGGTGATTATCATGGATATGGAAAAAATATTTAAGTTAGTAAAAGAATCAGTTGGAGAAAGAATGACTGATGAGCAAATAAGAGAAATAATAGAAAAACCTTATTTAGAAGAAGATGAACAGTTAGAAGTTTTAGTTACTTCAGATCCTCGTGAGTTTGAAGAGAAAACTAGAAAGAAAAAAGACATATTTGAACATAGTTGGGCTGGACGTACAGCAGATGTATCATATACGGATGTTTTATTAGGAGATTATGAACCAGGAATAGATGATAGCTATCAATTTAGTGATAATGGAAATATAGAAAATAAGACAAATAGTCATAAAATTTCAGATTTTTTATTAAATGAAATGCAAGTGGCTTTTGTAGATAATGAGTATTCAGACACATATAACGGAAACAATATGTTCTCAGAAGAAAAATCACTAGTAATATATTTACCAGATGAAGAAAAATACCCTGAAAAATCAAGTTTTAAAGAAATGATATTAAAAGAAAGATTTGAAAAATTAAGTGAAGCAATAGTAGAGCAAACTGGAGATAAATTAACATATGAACAAATAAAAGGAATAATAGAAAAGGTTGATTTGGAAGATATTGAACTTCCTGAGATTGTAGTTACTTCAGATCCTTTTGATTTTGATGAACAAGCTAGATTAAAAAAAGACATATTTGAACATAGTTGGGCTGGACGTAAAGTGGATATATCATATACAGATGTTTTATTAGGTGATTATCAACCAGGAATAGATGATAGATATGAATATAGTGATAATGGAGAATCGCAAGGACCAAGGGAAAATCACCAAAAATCAGACTTTGCTCTTGATCAATTACAAGTTACGCTTATAAATAAAGATGTTTCTGACCATTATAATGGAAATGAAAAAGATGAACTAAGTAAGAAAATTATAATATATTTACCAGATGAATTACAATATGGTAAACTTTCAAGATTTAGTGAATTAGTTGATAAAGATGCAGATGAAATATCTGAAGATTTAGGAGAAATGTCTAGAAGCGGTCTAGAAGTAGATGCTTTAAGCAATTTAACAGAAGCAGAGAGGAATAAAGAAAACAAAGACATGGATGAAGAAGAGAGATAAATATATTAAAACAAGCTATTACAGATATGTTTTAGCTTGTTTTTTTAAGCTTAAGGTGATAAAATGCAATTATGTAATCTAAGAGATATGACATTTATAAGAGAGAAATAAAGTATTGAAAGGGTTGATTTTATGGAAATGGAAAAACTGCTTAGCTTATGCAGATCAGTTGTTGGTGACAGATTAACAGACGAAGAAGTAAAACAAATAGCTGTAAAAATTACATTAAGAGAAGAAGAAAAGTTAGAAACTTTTGTTACTCCAGACCCTCATGAATTTGAAGGCTTATCAAGAAGAAAGAATGAATTACTTATAGATAATAATTGGAATAGAGAAAGAAAAGATATAGTAAATATAGAAGTTCTATTTGGAGACTATTTGCCTGGACTAGACGATACATATGAATATCTGGATGACGGAGATAATGAGGATACTATAGAAGAACATGTAATGTCAGATTTTTCTCTAAACCAAGTTCAAGTTGCTTTAATAGATGAAGATTATTCAGATACATTTAACGAAATAGGTGTAGAAGAACATGCTAAAATAATTGCAGTATATTTACCAGAAGAAAAAGCATATCCGGATAATTTAAGATTTAAAGAAATGGTTTTAGAAGAAAGAGCTAAGCAATTATTTGAAGAGATAAAAAAAGAAGTTAGACATAAACTTAATGACAAACAAATAAAAGAAATAGTAGAAAAGATTAATTTAGAAGGAGAATTTCCTGAGGTTGAAGTTATTAGAAATCCTGATTGGTTTGAAACATCTACTAGACCAGAAAAAGAAATGCTAAAAGATGATGTTTCAGATAGCTATAGCGAAAGTGTAACAAAAACAGATGTCTTATTAGGAGATTATGAACCAGGAAAAGAATATTTGTATGAACACGTTAAAAGCATAGATGCTACAGAAACAGAAGTAGAGCATGAAATGGGAGACTTTTTTGTTAATAAACCTCAAGTTGCTTTAGTAGATGATAAACATACAGAATATATTGATTATTCAGAATTTTCTGATTCACCATGCACAAGACTTAGTACTAAAACAGTTGTTATATATATACCAAATGAAAGATTATATCGTGAGAATTTAAAGTTTAGTGAATTAGTAAAAAAATTTAGAAAAAAAGATGCATCAGAAATTTCTGAAGATTTAGCAGAAAAATCAAGAATAAGTTTAGGTGTTTCCGCTTTAAATGAATTAACTAAAACTCAAATTAAAAAAGATCAAGAATCTGAAAGATAAAAGAAACTGAAAAGGAGACAAAATATGAAAGTTGTAACTAGAGAATATAGCGAAGCAATAACTGAAGTATTAGAAATATTAGCAAATACTAATAAAGAAGATGTAGATAAAATACCAGCTAAATTTATTGACTTTCTAAAACAGAATAAATCAACCACATATAAACCTAAATTAGATCATACTAAAAGAATTAAAGATATGAACTTAAGAAAAGAAACAATTGGTATTTTAACTATAATAAGTAAAAAGTTTTGGTGTAACGATAAACAAAGAGAAAAGCTAGATAAAAAGTTAAAAGAAAATGAATTAAGATATCGAGAATCAATAAGATAATAAAAATACGCTATAGAAAATCTATAGCGCATTTTTTATAAGTTACCAGTCGGTCAGGAAATCTTCCGGTTTGACGTTGGACTTAAGCGGATCGGCCTTGATAGAGTCAAGAAACGGTCCAGAAATTTTCTCTACGTCAAACAGGTAGACATTTTCTCCATATTGTTTGACGAAATCATTGTACGGAATACCGCAGATATCACTCAAAGATGCACCATCTTTGATATACTTTACGATATCCGCAACATAAAGTTCGTCGCAGATACGATAGACGACGGAAATCTTGTTCACACCATCTTTTGGTGTAATGAGAAGGCCAGCCTTCCTTCCGGTTACGTGGAGTTGGTAGGCTAAAGCTCCTGCCCAGTTTAAGTGGCAGCCGGCGTGGTTGACGGCAATTCGATCACAGATGTACTTCAAGGCATCATTGGTATTGAGATTTTGTTTCTCAATTTCCTCAATGACACCGTTTCCGACATCAATGTCATACCGGGGTGATTCACCAGAAAGGTTGTTGATAATGATCATGATCATTAGACGTGCAACATCTCTCATTAGATTGTCTCCTTTCAAATTTAAAGCCTATTCGTATTTGCAACAGTGACTATATTTTAATTGAGCAATAGCTCAAGAAATTTTTACAACAATATCTAAATCCACTTAACATAATAACATGTTTTACCATAAAATTCAATAGAAAAACCTAAAATTGAGGCTATATTGACAATTTACATAAAAAGTTATAAAATACTAGTGTATCAGGTAATTAATATATGAAAGAGGTAAGACAACATGGCAAAGATGTACTACAAAGTAAGCTCCTCTTCAGTACTTCGTCATTTCAGAGGTTCTGAACCTTGTGCTTGTCACTGGACCAACCCAGATAACCCTCCACTTTACAACGTAATGACGATAATTTCAGAGCAGTACTGGTTAGGTCATGGAGCCCTGATCAAGGAGATTGTGATCGATTGCTTATCATGCGGACGTAGCAGTCATACTGATGTTGAAGCCTACGGTGTTTGCGAGGACGAATTCAATCCTCGTTAATTCAAAAAGACAATACCTCGGAATTTTTCCGGGGTATTTTATTTTTTAATATGATATAATTAAGGAAAAATTAGGAGAGATATATATGAGAATAACGAGTGAACTTTTGATAGATGTTTTAAATAACAATATAGTGGAATATAATGATCGTTTTAATTCTAATTTAGATTTCGATAAAAGAATACCAGTTATAGAAGATGATATGGAAGAAGAAACATTTGGAGAAATATCTGAAAAGAACATATCAAAATTTTTAAAATTAAATATTCGAATAAATACTGCACAATTAACTGAATTAGAAATTGAAGAATTTAATGAAGAATTAGAAACAGTTTTATGCCATATGAAACTAGAATCCTTTATATTTAATGTTATAAACAAAGATGGGCCTGTACCATATGACACAACTTTCTTAGATGGTTTAAATGAGAATATACAAAACGTACAATTAAGAGGAATAGATTTATCTGAAGAAGGACCAGAATTACTTAGTAGATTTAAAGATTTAAGATATTTATCTTTAGAAAGATGTAATATATCTGATCCAAAGATTATCTCTGAACTAGAAGGACAGGGGTAGTGCAGAATGTGGAGTTGCTTGATATGACTGAGTTTGCTAGAGTATGAAGTGCTTTCGGATTTGGAATGGTCGGAGAACGTGTGGAGTTTGAAGCGATTTTCAGTCATTGGTTAGTCTTTTTGAGGATGTGGCTGAAAGGGTTGGTATACAGTCATTTGAGGGTGATGAGTCATTTTTAGCAGATCCAACAGAGGCAACAAATATATTATGGGGCGAATTACAGAAGCTCCAGAAGGAAGAAAGACAGAAGGGCGGAGTGCTTGATATGG
>CAZNFG010000025.1:1258-15644 GCA_964572605.1 uncultured Eubacteriales bacterium | reverse complement strand
CAGTAAAAATTTTTTCTTCTCCCATCATTATAGTTACTCATTAGAAAATTAAGTATTTCAACTTTTTCATTTAATTCAGCTTTATACTTTTCAATTCCATTTTTCCTGGCCTTTTCAATATCTGATTTTACATTTTTATATGTAATAAAAGAATCTTTATTATTTTGTTTAGTATATCTTTCACAAGGGTAGCAATTGCATTCAAAACAATATTCAACATTTCCGTGTTTTTTACTGCATGTAACAATAGCACAAGTTGGATGTTTATAACTAAAATCCGTTCCTCCACACCCAGGACATTTTGATTTTGCATCAGTATGAAACATAGGACAAAGGCCACAATTAAGTCCACATAGTGAAAATAAATGGTATTCTCTTTTATATTCTTGCATATGTTTCACCTCTTACTATTGAAATATACTAAAAAAAGACCTACCTTAGAACTAAGGTAAGTCTATCACTTTTTTGCATTATTTACAAGTTTAAAACGGCTACTTGAGTAATTGTACGGAACGATGTATCAATCGTTTCGTAGCGCCTCACTGCAGGTTTGTTTACTATTTGCTTAATTAAAAGCAGTACTTTTTATGTTGTATACATAAATGTTAATGTATTCTTCTACCTTAGTGTACCCCAAAAGTTTTCCATTAGGCAATTATCATATGGAAAATCTTTCTTTGACAAACAGGAACGTCCCCTTTGTCAAACTACATAGAATAAAATACATAATAGTTGTAGCACTGTACCTATTACACAAGCAACATGAAATATTGAGTGCATCCATTTATGTTTTTTACCAATTCCATACAAAATAGCTCCTATTGTATATGCTATTCCACCAGTTAAAAGTAATATAAACCCAGTGTTTGTTAGTAATTCTGGTAATATACTAAATTTAACCATTATGCACCATCCCATTGCTATATAACATATCATTGAGAATTTTTCATATTTTTTTAAATCTATTGAATTTAAAACAGTGCCTAATATTGCAAAGAACCATACAAATCCAAATATTGTCCAGCCAGTTGCACTATCATATTCTCTTAATGTGACTAATGCAAATGGTGTATAAGATCCCGCTATTAAGAAAAATATTGAACAATGATCTATTATTTGAAATACTTTTTTTGTTGTATTTTGATTTCTTAATCCATGATAAATACTAGACATTGTATAAAGTAATATAAGTGTAAATCCATATATTGCACTACTTACAACACCATATACATTTTGATGAAGTATTGACATTATTATGCATAATATCGTTCCCACTATTCCAACAGCTCCACCCACAATATGAGAAACCATGTTGAAAATATCTTCACCTTTGCTATATGTTGGTAAAACTCTATCTGCCAATTTAGTTCTTTTCATAAGTTTATTTCCCTTCTAAAATTTTTGCGATTTCTACTTTTCTTTTTATTTTATTCGTTGAAGTTTTAACGAAAGGTTCAGTAGTTAAAGACAACTCTTTTATGTATTTATATTTTGGCAAAGTTTTGTTTAATTCTTTTATTTTATTCCATATTATATTACGAAGCTCTTTTTCGTTAATATTATCATGAAGTTCATTTATTTTCTTTTCATTATACACTACTTTTACTGCAACCTTAACATCATTTTTATCATCTTTTTCTGGTAATCCATAAACAAGTGATTCCTCTATTTCTTCAATTCTATTTAATATCATTTCAATTTCTTCTGGGAATACTTTTTTACCATTTTTAAGAACTATTAAGTCCTTACTTCTTCCTGTTATAAATATGAATCCATCTTTATCTATATAACCAAGATCTCCTGTATGAAACCATCCATTTTTTATTACTTCATTAGTTTGTTCTTCGTCATTATAGTATCCCATCATTACTAAAGAACCTCTCACAATTATTTCACCAATTCCATTATCATCTTTATTGTCTATTTCTACTTCAACATTTTTCATTGGTATTCCAACAGAACCTGGTCTTACAAAGTAATCATTTTCTGCTGATATTACTGGTGAAGTTTCTGTTAATCCATAACCTTGAACCAAATGAATTCCAATACTATTAAACCACTTAGATGTTCTTTTATCTAATGGTGCCCCACCTGATATTATAAACCTCATGCCACCACCTAGTTGATCTATTATTGGTTTAAATAATTTTTTTCTAATATCAATATGTAATTTTAATAAAACATTACTTATAGATATCATTGTATTTACTAATGCGGTTTTACCTTGTTTTTTAATTCCTTCTTGAACTGATTCATATATTTTATCTATTAGTGCAGGAACTCCAACAAAAACAGATACCTTATACTCTAATAAATTTTGTTTTATATACTTAAGTCCATCAGTGAAAACCGTTTTAACTCCCATACTAAGCATAACAAGCATAGTAGTTGAACCAAATATGTGATGGTATGGTAAAAATGCAATATTTACATCTGTTGGATAAATCGTTTCTACAATTTGTATATCATACGTATTTGTTGCAATACCATATTGATTAAGCATAACTGCTTTTGATTTTGATGTTGTTCCAGATGTAAACAATAATATACTCATTCTCATTTCATCTACTTTATGCTCAATATATTCATAATTTTTCTTTTTAATTTCTTGTCTACCATTTTCAACTAAATCATAAAAACTAATGAAACCTTCTAAACTTTCCATACAAATATAATGTTTTATTTTTGTTTTTCCTCTTTTAATTATTTCTCTTAAAAGCTCTTCTAATTTTTCATCAAAAACAATTGCTTCAACTTCACTTCTTACAAGTGAATCTTCTAGCTCTTCTAATTGAAGCCCCTTGTCAAGTGGTACAGATACTATTCCACCTAATAGATTAGCAAGATGTGCTACAACCCATTCATAACGATTATAACCGATTACAGCAACTCTCTTGTCTTTTAATCCTAATCCATATAGAGATGTACCAAAAGCATTTATATTTTCTAATAGCTCTCTATAAGTATGACTTACATATTTTGCACCTTGACCCTCGACTACTTTTGTAGTATACGCTATGTTGTCTGAATATAATTTTGCAGAATTATAGATTATCTCCTTTATATCTTTAAATCGAGGTACGTTTCTAAATTCATTTTTAATTTTCATATTCTTCTCCTATACTATTTAAATTAAATTTTTCACTAGTTTTTAAAAACTTTATTACATGGTTTTCAAAACCATTTTATATTATTTTAAAGTTCAAAGCAATCTTTTTTTAATTTTACTAATAAAAAAATACTTTAGAAATGCTTTTTTGTCATTGCTAAAGTATTTTATGGTGCCCAAGGCGGGACTTGAACCCGCATGGTTTCCCGCACGATTTTGAGTCGTGTGCGTCTGCCAATTCCGCCACTCGGGCTTAACAGATTTTATTATAGACTATATGGGTTGTATTTGCAAGTTATTTTTTATCACGCAATATTGAGAAATTTGTGGAATTATGTTTACTCTTGATATAACTTCTTTTCTTCTTTTATAATTGTTGCTATTCCATGTCCAGGATATACCATTACATTTTCATCTAATTTTAATAATTTTTCTTTTATTGACCACAATATTTCTCTTTCTGATCCTGTCTTTAAATCTGTTCTTCCTCGTGTTCCTCTAAATAATGTATCTCCACTAAAAAGAGCATCATTTATAAGTAAACACATACTACCTTCTGTATGCCCGGGTGTATGTATAACTTCTGCTTTTATATTTCCGAATGTTATTACATCACCATCTTTTACAACTATATCTGGGTCTATATAATTTTCTTCAACACCCAATACCTCAGATCCATTTATTGACGAATCTGTCATTCCTTTTTTATCGCCCTCATTTATTATTATTTTTGCTCTAGGATATTCTTTTCTTATTGCTTTTATTCCAGATATATGGTCTACATGGCAATGTGTTAAAACTACATATTTTAATTTTATATTCATACCATCAATATATTCAGTTATCTTTTCTATGCCTGCACCACAATCTATAAGTATTCCTTCTTTTGTTTCTTCATCTGAAATGACATACATATTGGTATACATATTAGCATTTCCTACTTTTGCCCTAATCGTTCTCATAATCATAATGAATTCCTCCTATTTATTTTTGTCTATGAACGTCGTATACACTATCTACTTTTCTAATTACCTTTATTACTACATTTAATGTTTCTATGTTGTCTACTTCGACTCCTAGCGTAATTATTGCAACTCTGTTGTTTTGCAAAGTTCTAGCATTTATTGAAACAATATTTGCTTTTAATTCTCCAACAGCAACAGTTATATCTGCAAGTAATCCTGATCTGTCGTTTGCATAAATTTCAAGTTCTGCCATATACGATGCATTATTTTCTTTATACCATTGAACTTCTATTAATCTTTGTTCATCTGCAAGAAGTTCTTTACAATTAACGCAATCTGTTCTATGAACAGATACGCCTCTTCCTTTTGTTATATATCCAATTATTTCATCACCTGGTAGTGGATTGCAGCAACGAGAAAGCTTAACCAAACAATTATCTATACCTTTTACTATTACGCCAGATTTAGATATTTTACTTTTTTCAAGAGGTTTATTTTCACGAAGCTCGTTTATTTTCTTTTCGATTTCTTCTTCTTTATGTTCTTTCTTATATTCTTCTAATAGTCTTGTTATTATTTTTGCTGCTGAAATTGCACCAAATCCAATTGCTGCATAACAATCTTCCATTGTATTATATTTATATCTTTGTAAAGTTTTTTCGATCCATTCTGTTTTAAATAATTCTGCAAAGCTCATTCCTATTCTCTTAAGTTCTTTTTCAACTAATTCTTTTCCTTTAGTAATATTTTCTTCTCTTTGAGCTTTTTTAAACCAGTTTTGAATTTTATTACGTGCAGCAGTTGTTTTGACAATTTTTAACCAGTCTCTACTTGGACCTTTTACATTATCTGATGTAATAATTTCTACGATGTCTCCATTTTCTAACTTTGTTGTTATCGGTACCATTTTGCTATTTATTTTTACACCAATCATTCGATTTCCTACACCTTCATGTATTGCATATGCAAGATCAATTGGTATACTACCTGATGGCAATGATTTTATATCACCCTTTGGTGTAAATACAAAAACATCTTCATCAAATAAATCAAATTTTAATTTGCTCATAAAATCTTTATCATCGTTTGTATCTTTTTGCCATTCGATTGCTTCTCTAAGCCAAGATAATTTTTCATCTGATGCTGTTATATTTTTTCCTTCTTTATATGCCCAGTGAGCAGCAATACCGTATTCCGCTACTCTATGCATATCCCAAGTTCTTATTTGAATTTCAAATGGTGTTCCACCATTTCCAATTAGTGTTGTATGCAAAGATTGATACATGTTCGGTTTTGGCATTGCTATATAATCTTTAAATCTTCCTGGCATTGGTTTATATAACTCATGTACTAAACCGAAGTGCTGCATAACAGTCTTTAACAGAATTAACTACTATTCTCATTGCAAATAAATCGTAAATCTGATCTAAACTCTTATTATCTTTAACCATTTTTCTATGTATACTATATAGATGTTTTGGTCTTCCATATACTTCTGCTTCTATCTTTACTTCTTTTAATTTCTTTCTTATTTCAATTATAATATCATTT
Source organism: uncultured Eubacteriales bacterium (assembly GCA_964572605.1). GTDB lineage: Bacteria > Bacillota > Clostridia > TANB77 > UBA1234 > UBA1234. Next base: position 10,019 of record CAZNFG010000025.1, on the reverse strand, counting down.
ATAAATCTTTCACGTTCAACACGTTTTGTATTTATTGCATCAACAAGTTCTCTATATGCTTCTGGTTCTATGTATAAGAAACTTAAATCTTCAAGTTCCCATTTAATAGAATAAATACCTAGTCTATTAGCAAGTGGTGCGTAGACTTGTATTGTTTCTTTTGCAATTGCACTTTTTCTATCATCACTTAAATGTTTTAATGTTCTCATGTTATGAAGTCTATCTGCAAGTTTTATCATGACAACTCTTATATCTTTTGCCATTGCCATAAAAAACTTTCTATAGTTTTCAACTTGTTCTTCTTGCTTATCTAAATAGTGAAATAACTTTCCAAGTTTTGTGACTCCATCAACTAACATTGCAATTTCTTCATTAAACTCTTTTTTTATCTCATCTAATGTTGCCGCCGTATCTTCTACAACATCATGAAGAAGTGCAGCACATATAGCACTATCATCTAACTCTAATGTTGATACAATATATGCAACTTCAACAGGATGAATAATATATGGCTCATCCGATTTTCTTTTTTGTCCTTCATGATGTGCATCGGCATATTCATATGCTTTTCGTATCAACTTTGAATCTGATCTTTTATTATAACTTTTTGTCCTTGCTAATATATCGCCTATTGTCGCCATTTATATCACCTTCTTATCTTATCGCTAAATACTTTTCTTTATATCTTTAATATTTAACTGTACTTTTTCAACACCATTAAAATTATTTGTTTCTAATGAATTAAGTATATCTACTTTATCGCCTATCTTAATACTATATTTTTTATCGCCCATATTAAATGCAATCGCTTCTGTTACAAATGTGCCATCTCTTAAAAGTAATTTTAAATGTCTTTCGTTTGAAAGAAGTCTTACTCCGTCAACTTTAATATTTTTATATAAAAATACTGGTGATGGATTTGCTTCGCCATACGGTTCCATCATTTCTAATTCTTTAACTATTCTTATTGAAATATCTTCTGATTTTATTTCTGCATCAACTCTAATTGTTGGAACAAGCTCTTTAATATTTGCTAAGTTTGCACTCTGTTCCATTCTTTGTTTAAATTCTGGAATTTTATCTTCTTCAATTGATAGTCCAATAGCCATTTCATGCCCACCATATTTAGTTGTTATATCTGAGCATTTTGCAAGTGCTTCATGCAAATCAAAACCATCTACGCTTCTTCCTGAACCTTTACCCACACCAGCTTCAATGCATATAAGTATTGTTGGTTTATAATACATCTCTGTAATTTTAGATGCAACAATTCCTATAACTCCATGATGCCAGTTTTCTTTACTTACAATAATTATATCTTTTTCATAAAGTTTTTCTGACTCAATAATATTTAGCGCTTCTTCGATTATTTTCTTTTCAACTTCTTGTCTTTCTTTATTAATGTCATTTAATTGCTCTGCAATTATATTTGCTTCATTTTCATCATCAGTTAATAATAATTTTAAGGCTAGATCTACTTTTCCCATTCTTCCACACGCATTTATTCTTGGTGCTAGTCCAAACGAAATAGCTGTTGAATTAATTTTATTATACCCAGTAATCTTAATAAGTGATTTTAATCCTATATTTTTAGTTTCATCTATTAATTTTATTCCAAAACTTACTATTATTCTATTTTCATCTATTATTGGTACAATATCAGCAACTGTTCCAAGTGATACTAAATCTAAATATTTTAGAAATCTATTTTTATCTAAATTAAGTTTTAAAGATATAGCTTGTATAAGTTTAAAAGTAACTCCAACACCAGCCAGTGCTGCAAATGGATATGTATTGTCTTGTCTTTTATGGTCAATTACGGCTAATGCATTTGGCATAATTTCTGGGCATTCATGATGATCTGTTACAATAACATCTATTCCAAGACTTTTTGCATATTCAATTTCTTCATATGCAGATATTCCACAATCAACAGTGATTAAAAGATTAGTTTTATTTTGAGCAATTTTTTCAATTGCCTTATTGTTAAGACCATAGCCTTCTTCAAGTCTACTTGGTAAATAGTGTTCAGTATCTACTCCGTAGTTCTGTTAAGAACTTTTTCAAAACAGCAATACTTGTAATTCCATCTACATCATAATCTCCATATACTGTAATTTTTTCTTTTTTTTCATACGCATTAATAATTCTATCTACAGCTATGTCCATATCATTTAATAAAAAAGGATTATATAAGTCTTCAAGATTAGGATGTAAAAACTTATATACTTCGATATTGTCTATAATTCCTCTGCTTGCCAGTATTTTTGCCACAAGCTCTGATATGTTGTTTTCCTTAACTATTGATTCAATCTCATCACCAAAGTTCTTACAATTTTCCCATCTTTTTATCATTATTTGCTCCATTCTTTTATTTGAAAAGGACCTCTGATATTCTTCTGCAATTTCTCATAATCTCGTTTTCGTCTACACCATTAACAACTCTGTCTTCCATTACTATATTACCATCAATTATAGACGTATCAACATCTGATCCATTAACAGAATATGCAAGTGTTGAATAAATATTATGAATTGGACATAGATGAGGTTTATTGCAATTAATTATAATAATATCTGCTTTCTTTCCCTCTTCTAAAGAGCCAACTTCACTATCTATTCCTAAGACTCTTGCTCCATCTATAGTTGCCATTTTTATAACATCTTCACCAGAAATAGCCTTTGCAGTTCCATATAATACTTTTTGTAAATATGCTGCAGACTTAATTTCTTCAAACATGTCTAATGTATTTGTACTACATTGTCCATCTGTTCCAAGAGCCACATTGATACCATTATCCTTTAATTTTTTTATATTCGCAATCCCCGAACCTAGTTTTAGATTAGATATTGGATTATGAATTATACCACCACTTATTTCTTTTAACGTTTCATATGCGTCATCAGTAATATGAATTCCATGAGCAAGCATTACATGGTACTTAAACACCCCATGTTTCTTTAAATAATCTGTAACTGTCATATTATATTTTTCTTTAATTTGTTTTATTTCGTCCTTCGTCTCCAAGTAATGCATATGTATAGGTGCGCCTAATCTATCTGCTAATTCTAATGATCTTTTTATAGTATCTGGCGGACACGTATACGGTGCATGTATTCCAACGCATACTTTAATTCTACCTTCACATTTATTGTGCCATTTATTATACAGCTCTTCCGCCTCATTGATACGTTTTATTGCCTCTTCTCCTTCAAAAATTATGCATCGTGCAAGTATTGCTCTTAATCCAAGTTTTTCTGCTGCCTTTGCTGTTTCTTCTTCAAAAAAATAATGATCATTAAAAGTAGTTGTTCCACTTTTAATCATTTCAATTCCAGAAAGCAGTGATGCATAATATACATCACTTGGTGTCATTTTATCTTCTACTGGCCATACTTTTTTTGATAACCACTCCATAAGTTCATGCTCGTCTGCATATCCTCTAAATAAAGACATTCCCACATGTGTATGAGCATTTACTAATCCTGGCATAACAATCTTTCCGAGTTGCATCTAATACTTTATCTGCTTCTTCATCAATAGTGGTAGCTATTTTAGAGATTCTATCATCTTCAATTAAAATATCACCTTTCTTAATATCTGATACCATAGAAACAATGTAACCATTTTTAATTAAAATTTTCATACTATCTCCTTTGTACTACTACTCAATTATTTCTTTCAAACCTTCTCCAATTATTTTATATATATCTGACATCATAACATCAAATGCTACTTCTTTATCAAAAAATTCTTTTATTTTAACATTAGATGCTAATATGTTATATAGTGATTGAAGTTTTTCAATTTTTTCTGTTTCTGCTTCTTTACCTTGCATAAGCAATGTTTGAACTTCAACTTGTTTATCTCTAAAGTCTTTTATCATTTCTTTATTTTTGTCATCTTTATAAAGATCATCTTTTAATTCAAGATATTCCTTAACTTCATTGCTTTCTTTTATTGTTCTTACAAGCTCATGTACTTTATCATATGGATTCATAATATACAAAACCTCCCATTTTTTATTGATTTTTCTAAATAAATTATCTACTATTTAGGCTTTATTGTCAAGAAGTGGTGAGTAAAGGTAAATTAATAATTATTAATTTAAAAAAAGCTAGGTAACGTTATCTATTAATTGATAGCGCTTACCTAGCCCTCTTTTTATATATACTAATTTTTTATAGTTTGCAAATAAAAACTATTGATTTACTATCATTAATGAACCAGCAGCTATTGTAAGGATTATATATATTGCACCTAATACTTTTGTCCATTTAACTAGTTTAGCTTCTCCACTTGTTCCCATTGTTCCACCTTTATTTGCACTACCAGTTACAACATTTCCCTCATCTTTGCTATTTTGTAACAATACTAATATAATTGCTAAAACTCCAACAAAAACTTGTAATACTATTAAAAATCTTACTAAAAAATCCATGATCTATTCCTCCTTGTTTTGTAAACAACTAGTATATTAACATATTTTTATGCATATATCAACTACTAAATTAGATATTTTCCCTAATATTTCCACCTTCAAGATGTAAATAATTAACTATTTTTTAAATAGCTTTCTTACTTTTTGATTATTATTTTCTATATCTCCTAAATAATACGAAACTAAAAATCCAAATATTAATACAATAATTGATATGACCGAAGCGCTATTTGCTTCTAATACACAGCTTTCATTTAAGACATTTGGAATAATTGATATAAATAGTCCAAATATTATAGAAAAGGTCATTGTATAATATTTTTTTATTAGTATGTTCATTATAAAAGAAATTACTAAAACACCAAATGCAAGTCCAAACCCAGCAGGTATTAGTATAGATAAATTAAAATCTGCAATAGAGCTTACATATAATTCATATAAACCTAATGAAGATAATATAACGGCACTATCAACTCCTGGTACAATTGAAGATCCAGCCACTGCAACACCAAGAAATATAGATTGTATCATATTTGGATCTGTAACTTCTGGAAAAATATTTTTATTAAAGAAAAATAATGCAAATCCTATAATAGCTGATATGGCAATGATTATATAGTATTTATTTTTAAACCCTTCTTTTTTCACTTCTCTATAAAAAAGTGGTACGGTCCCTAATACTAATCCTAAAAATGCAAATCTTGTCTGCATTTCAAAATTATTCAATAGAAAATCTACTACTTTACTAAAAAGAATTATTCCTATACCTATTCCTAAAAATAATGGTATTAAGAAAAGTATATTTTCTTTGAATTTCTTAAAAAGTGTTCCTATTGCATTAATAGTTTTTTGATATAATCCAAATATAACTAATAATACACTTCCACTTAATCCTGGTGCAATTCCTCCCATACCAACTACTATTCCTTTTAAAAAATTTATCACTTTTTTCCTCCCATGCAATATGTGTTATAACTTGTCTGATTATACCATATTATTTATTGATTTTCTATTTTCTTTGTGTTATTTTACATTTAGAGTAATTAGGGAGGAAAGTTTATGAAAATAAATGTCGTTTTAGTGGAACCTGAGATTCCTCAAAATACTGGAAACATTGCAAGAACATGTGCTGCAACAGGAAGCAAATTACATTTAATACATCCACTAGGATTTAAAATCTCTGAAAAAGAAGTAAAAAGAGCTGGATTAGATTACTGGGATAAGGTAGATATTGAAGAGCATGATTCTTTAGATGCTTTTTTACAAAAATATCCTGCAAATAAAAATAATATGTTTTTTCTTACTACAAAAGGTCAAAAATGCTACTCTGATATCAATTTCAGAGAAATGAATTCAGATATTTTCATATTATTTGGAAAAGAAACAAAAGGGTTACCAGAAGATTTGCTAATAAATAATTTAAGCCATGCAATAAGAATACCGATGAAGAAAGATTTGCGTTCGTTAAACCTTTCAAATTCAGTAAGTATCGTTCTTTATGAAATATTAAGACAAAGAAACTTTGATAGTTTAGAGGAAACAAGTGTATATTTAAATACCAAATATGATATATAACTTTACATTTTTTTGTTGTTGTGTTATATAAAACATGTTATACAAACTCTAACTTAAGAAGTTCCAAAAATAATTTTTAGGAGGTTAAAACAATGAATTTTAGAGTGCTTGGGTCAACCAAGGTAGGCTACAATCTTCCAATAAGAGAGGCAAAAATCTTTGCTGGCAAAGAGGCTGGTATCTGCTACATGCCTGACACTATTGAGTCTTTATTCGCCGAAGATCCTGAAAAAAGCCTAAAACGTGCTGAAAAAACAGAACTTTCTGGACATCACAGCGTTTTTGGACATCCTACATACAACTTTGCACTTGAAGAAATTCCTAAGATTATTGCTATGCTTTTAAACAATGAAAAAGATTACAATACATCTGAAAAGTCTGCAAGGTATACAAAGATGAAAGCATCACCTGAAGAACTTGCTGTGTATGAAAAATGGATTGGACTATATAAATCAAGAATTCTTGAAGAATATCCTGACATGCAAGATAAACAAGCTGAGAAATTAGCAATGGAAAACGCTAGATATCTAATTAGTGTTTTCACACCTGCTACTTCTATGGGACATACTCTTGATTTTAGACAGTTAAATTATATCTTACATTGGATGGAAGATTATCTCAAGAATTCAGATATTAGCTCTTTTAGTACCTTGCTTAACCCTTATCTTCAGGAATTTACACAGATGTTTTCTGAATATAAAGAAGATTTGCTTTGCGATGGAAAAGGTAGATCTTTAAGTCTATTTGGAAAACGTGAACGTAAAGAAGAATGGGGAGAAAACTACTGTTATACTTACTATGGAACATTTGCTCAATTAGCTCAAGCAATGAGACACAGAACACTTAAGTATGAAGTGTTTATACCAGAATATGAGGATGCTTTATTCTATATTCCTCCAATAATACGAGGAACTCCTTTTGAGAACGAATGGCTTATTGACCTTAAATACCTTGCACCAAGATATCCTCAAGGTATGCTTTTAGAGATAAATGAACGTGGCACTGTTGAAGATTTTATTTTAAAATGCAAGGAACGTTGCTGTGGATGTGCACAACTCGAAATTGCTTTGCAAACTAATGAGACTATGCAAAAGTACTTGAAAAATACAAAGGCTTCTAATCCACAAGTATATAAAGATCTTTTGCCTTATTCAAAAGGTGCAAGATGTACATTCCCAGATTACACTTGTGCAGCTCCATGTATATGGGGTGCAAAAAAGGCTTTCACAAGAAAGATATAAATACCTAATAAAAAAGATGCGTGAATTTTTCACGCATCTTTTTATTTGAATTTCAATATTTAAAATATATTCAACTTTTTATGTTGTAGTTTTCTTATATATTTTAAAAAACAAAAAAAATAAAGGTCGTCTTATAACCACCTTTATTTTTTGGCTCGATTTACACATCCGTTTGCGAAAAATCGAGGGTATATTTCAAAATTTGTTTTATAGTTTAATCTCTATGAGTCAAATTTAACATAAGAATCTTGAAAATTCAAGTATAATTCTATATATAATCTCTCATTTTTTCGATTGATTTTCTTAAATCTTCTTGACTAGCAATATTATTAGCTGTTCTATGATGTATCTGATTTCTGACATATGTATGTAATGTTACTTGATTTGGCTTTCCGTGTTCAGGATATATTGGCTTTTCATGTTTTTGTTGAACAAAAAATTCATTATCAAAAGTCTTTATCCTTATGTTTGGGTCATATTGTTCCATTAAAGCTTCATATAATTCATTATGATATTCTTCGGTTGGTAAATCAAAAGCTAAATAATTTGTTTCGTTACTTGAAACATACGAAAGTTTTCTGGCTTTAAATTCAGCAGGAAGCTCATCTTTTTTTAATACTATATTCTTAACTTTATCATTATAAGCTAATTGTTTTATCAAGAGTGGAGAATGAGTTGTCATTATTATTTGAGAATCTTTTGAAGCTTCCAAAAGAAATTCAACAAATTTTTCTTGTAATTTAGGATGTAAATGAAGTTCAGGTTCGTCAATAAGAATTAATAGTTTTCTACCATTTTGTTTTGACATATAAAAAGAATATAGTAAGGAAAAAATCATTTCATATCCTGAACCTAGTTCTGCTAAAGGTATTTGCATATTATTTGATAATTCTATCACGAAACTTGCATTCTTAAAGGGTAAATAATTATCTATAAAATTTAGTCTAATATTATAGCCACTAAATTCTTTAAACTTTTCTATAGCATTTTTCAAATAATCGTTTGAAAGACCTTTTTTTCTGATTATTTCACTTAAAGTTGAGTTGAGATTCTCAACATTCTCACTTTTCCTGTTATATTGAAAATTAAAATCCTCCATGATTCTATCAAAACGTGTTGTACTGTATGTACCACTCTTGGTTTGATATAATCTATTTTTATCTAGATACAAGACATCCAATTCATTAAATCTTTTTGTTCCAAACGAATTTGTAACAGCCATCCTTAAATCAGGTGAATTGGGCTTTGGCTTTTCATCATTAGTACTTATATACAATTGATCTGATACAGTTAGCGATAGTAACTTGTTTTTGTTTGTTTTCTCTCGTGTTTTTCCTATAAATTGAAAACCTTTTGCCTCAAAATCAGTATTTGGGAAGGTCCCCTTTACAATAAAATTGCTACTAGTATCAATAGTTATATTTGTTTCTTCATTAGGATTATTCATAGATGTTACATCAAAGCTTTCTGCTTTATACTCTAAAAGAGTAGTACCTATTGCTT
>CAZNFG010000025.1:656-1248 GCA_964572605.1 uncultured Eubacteriales bacterium | reverse complement strand
AGTAGCCAGCAGAAGCAGTATGACCTCCAGCCAATTACATTTAATCCTGAACCATTATTAACAGAATCGGGAACATTTAAGTCTGATAGTTTAAAGACATTGGTACTATCGAATAATTTATAATTTTTAATTGATAAATTTAAAACAAACATTCCATACTCCTTAAATTAGTGTACTTTACCATCAAAGCAAGTTGCAAAATCCGTATGAGTCATTCTATTTGCTTTTATCTCATTTGCCATATACAAAAGTGTTGCTATTGTCATAGCATTACCATAAACATTAGTGAAAATTGTTATTCTTTGTAATCTTTCTTCGACATTACCAACAAACTTTCCTGAAATAAATGAAAAATAGAACATATTGATATTCTCATCGAATTCTTTCCACCACTCATTACTATTTCGTGCTGGATCTCTACTGTTATTTTCTTCAACATATCTAACCATTTCATCTACTTGAGATGTAGGCAAATTATAACCACTAGAATATGCTTTTGTGTCAATAATTACACCATAGTTTTGAGATTCATTTTCAGTATAAATAATTCCATCAGGTTTTCTAGAGCCACCTAAATGTAATCCTTTATAAT
>CAZNFG010000025.1:0-643 GCA_964572605.1 uncultured Eubacteriales bacterium | reverse complement strand
GCATTCTTTGGTCAATAGTTCAATAGTTTTCATTTCAAACAACCTATTTTGTGCACTATCAAAAGCTAGGTCTATTAACGATAAATACTCGTGTGATAACACATCAAGTTTTTCTCTTAAAGTATCTTTCTCTAAAGCAAATTCAGACTTCTCACTATTTGCTATTATAGGAATAATAAAATCATTTATTTCATCATTAAGAGTATACCTTCCATTTACACATTCTATATTTAATCCAATACTCTTTAGACCTTCTATATCATCTTTAATAACAGTGTATAATTCTGAAATTGCCTGCAATTCTAGTCTGTCTTTGATTTCATCCAACGTCAACCCTGTTCTGCTTTCATATAAGTTTTTGATTATCAAAGCTCTTCTAGTTCTAACATAATACCTATCTGTTCCTTTAGTTGCTAACATTTCCCAAGATACATTTTTAGGGATTCTTCTATATCTACTTCTTCCATTAATCTTGTTTAGAGCTCTTATGCCATCAGTTGTAATAATATAGGATTGACGGATATTATCTACATATTCATCTTCACCTATAGTTACTCTGATTTCTTTTGATACTTGAGTTAGTAATCCTAATTTTACTAACCACTTTGCAATCATTCTTGCATACTTATCCGAAGAACCTTCT
>CAZNFG010000024.1:0-16604 GCA_964572605.1 uncultured Eubacteriales bacterium | reverse complement strand
TATAAATCGTAACAAATGTGATATAATCTAAAGGAATTTACACAAAACTTTAAATTAACTAATAGATTTGTAAATTAAATAAAAGGAGAGATTTTATATGGCGAAAAATATGTATCAAAAAAGAGAAGAACGAAAAAATAAAAAAATGAATGAGGATGGAAAAAGTTTTTCTAATGTCTCCATTAACTGGTATCCAGGTCATATGGCAAAAGCAAGACGCGAAATGACAGAGGCTGTGAAATTAGTAGATGTTGTTATAGAATTGGTTGATGCAAGAATACCTATAGCAAGCAGAAATCCAATATTAAATGAAATAATTGGTGAAAAACCAAGAATAATTGTATTAAATAAGGCAGATCTTGCAGACAAAAACGAAAACAAAAAATGGATTAATTATTATAAAGAAAAAAACATTGTTGCTGTTGAAACAAATTCAAATCAAGGAACTGGCGTAAAAGAAGTAGTAAATGCAGCATATGAAATAATGAAAGAAAAATTAGAAAGAAAAGAAAAGCAAGGTATTGTTGGTGCATCAATTAAAGCTATGATAGTCGGAATACCAAATGTTCGGCAAATCTACTTTCATAAATAAAATTGCCAAAAAGCAAACTACAGAAACAGGCAATAGACCAGGTGTTACAAGAAAAAACCAATGGGTTAGATTAGATGAAAGAATTCAATTATTAGATACTCCTGGTGTATTATGGCCAAGGCTTGACAATGAAAAAATAGCTAGACATCTTGCTTATATTGGAACAATAAAAGATGATATTATAGACACCGATGAATTAGCTTTTAATCTTATAACAGAGCTTTTAGATACGAATAAAAAAGAATTGTTTGAAAGATATAAGATTGCAGAGAACTTTGAATATGAAAGAGCAACCGAAGTAATGGAGGAAATTGGAATAAAGAGAGGCTGTTTAATCAAAGGTGGAGAAGTTGATTATACAAAAGTCTCAAATATTGTATTAGATGAGTTTAGAAGTGGTGTAATTGGAAAAATTACATTGGAAAGGGTAAAATAATTTATGATAACAGATAGCGATATAAAGCAAATGTCTCCACTTGTATATGCATATATGGGTGATGCAATATATGAAAAGTTTATAAGAGAATATGTAATAAGGCAAGGTTTGAGTAATAACGGCTTGCTACATAAAAAAAGCGTTAAATATGTTAGTGCTAAAGCACAAGTTGAAATATTAAAGAAAATAGAGAAAAAGCTAACGGATGAAGAATTAGATATAGTTAGAAGAGGCAGAAACTCAAATCCTCACTCAACTGCAAAGAATGTAGATATTATTGAATATAAGTATGCAACAGGATTTGAAGCACTAATTGGATATTTGTATTTGACTAAACAAGATAAAAGACTAGATGAGATATTAAATGAATGTATAGGAGACTAGTGATTTTTCGAAAAACACTTGATTTTTCCGTTAAAATCATGTAAAATATGCGTAGCATAATAAAAAATAACATGAAGAGTGAGGCGTGCCTCACTCTTTCATTATTGTTAGGAGGCAAAAATGACAAGACAAGAAAAAGAATTTGAAAAAATAGTAGAACCTATAGTAGAAAAGCTAGGATATAAGTTTTATGACGTTGAATACATTAAAGAAGGAAAAGAATGGTTTTTGAGAGTTTATATCGATAGTGAAAATGGAATAGGACTTGAAGATTGTGAAAAAGTAAGTGGGCCAATTAGTGACGAACTAGATATTGTGGACCCGATACAATCATCATATTCATTAGAAGTTTCTTCGTGTGGATTAGAGCGAAAATTAAGAGAAAAAAGACATTTTGATGCTGCAATTTCAAAAGACATTGAAGTTAAGCTATACAAGTCAGTAGATAAAGAAAAAAATCGTATTGGAAAGTTGTTAGAAACAGACGATGAAGGAATAGTAATGACAAATGAGAAAAACGAGAAAGTCAGAATTGAATATGACAATATATCGAGTGCAAAAATATTATTTAATTGGGAGGAATAGGAAAAATGAATAAGGAATTTTTTGAAGCATTAGAGGAACTAAGTGTTGAAAAGGGTATAAGCAAAGAGTATTTGCTTGATACAATAGAAGCGGCGCTGGTCATAGCATATAAGAAAAACTTTAATGCGCAAGAAAATGTGAAAATAGTTATAGATGAAGAAAAAGCAACTATAAAAGTATATTCATTAAAAGAAGTAGTAGAAGAAGTTATGGATCCTGCAATTGAAGTTGCACTTTCTCAGGTTAAAAAAGGAAGAAAGAAAATTTCATTAGGTGATATTTTTGAAGTTGAAATAACACCAAAAGAATTTGGAAGGATATCTGCACAGACAGCTAAACAAGTTATAACGCAAAAGATTAGAGAAGCAGAAAGAGAGATAGTCTTTACAGAATATTCAGATAGACAAGGTGAAATCGTTAGTGGATTAATCCAAAAAGTAGATAAAAATATTATGATAGTTGATTTGGGAAGAATAGAAGGTATTATGACTAGCAACGAACAAATTCCTGGAGAAACATATAATTTAAATGATAAGATAAAAGCATATGTCTTAGAAATTCAAAAAAACAGTAAAGGTGTACCACAGATGATGATTTCAAGAACACATCCTGGATTAGTAAGAAGACTTTTTGAACTAGAAATCCCTGAAATATATGAAGGACTAATTGAAATCAAAAACATAGTAAGAGAAGCTGGCTCAAGAACTAAGATAGCGGTTTTTTCAAGAGATGTTAACATCGACCCAGTAGGTTCTTGTGTTGGACCAAGAGGAATAAGAATCCAAAACATATTAAATGAATTAAGAGATGAAAAAATTGATGTCGTTGAATGGAGTGAAGACCCTGTTCAATATATAGCATCTGCACTTAGTCCAGCAACAGTACTTGCAGTTGATATAGACGAAAAAGGAATGGCATCGAAAGTTGTAGTTCCAGATAATCAACTATCACTTGCAATTGGTAAAGATGGACAAAATGCTAGACTTGCAGCAAAACTTACAGGTTGGAAGATAGATATAAAAAACGAGTCACAAATAAAAGAAGAAATGAACATATAATTACGAAGAGGTGAAAACATGAAGAAAATTCCATTAAGAAGATGTTTAGGATGCTATGAATCAAAACCTAAAAAAGAACTATGCAGAGTTGTAAAAAAAACTGATGGGGACATATGTGTTGATAAAACAGGAAAAGTTAATGGAAGAGGAGCATATGTTTGTAATAATTCAGAGTGCCTTGAAAAAGCAATAAAAAGTAAGAGATTAGAAAAAGAATTTTCTTGTACAATCTCTGAAGAGATATATTCTGACTTAAGGAGAGATATATTAAGTGATAAATAAAATTTATTCTATGTTGGGTCTTTGTATGAAGGCAGGAAAAATAGTTTGTGGAGCAGATGTATGCATAGATAATATAAAAAAGAAAAAAGCATTTTTAACAATAATTGCTGAAGATGCTTCACAAAATACAAAAGAAAAATTTATGAAGTTATCAGAAGAATATGAAATTCAGAATATAGTATTCGGAGAAAAAGATTACTTAAGTAAGGCAGTAGGAAAAGTTGACAAAGTCGTATTTGCTATTGTAGATAAAAACTTTGCAGACAAGATAATGAAGCTTTTAAAAGAAATAAGGGAGGCTATTAATTAATATGGGAAAAATGAAAGTACATGAACTAGCAAAAGAATTGAATATGCAAAGCAAAGATTTGGTGGATAAATTGATTGAATTAAAATATAACGTAAAAAGCCATCTTTCAATGCTTGAGGATACTGATGTTGAAAAAATCAAAAAACAATTTAAAGCTAGTAAAAAAGTTTCCAAATCAGAAAATAAGGAAACAATAGAAAATGAAAAGAATAATGTGAAAAAAGAAAAGAAACCAATAGCTCCTGTTATTATAAGAAGAGAAGTAACTAGAATAGAAACACGTGAAGAGCCTATAAAAACTGAAAGAGTATCTCAACGTAGAGAAGATTTAGGCGTAGTTCAAAGAAGAACGGATGCATCAATGAATATAAAATATAGAACATTACCTAAAAAGATAGGAACTATTACACCAGCAGTGCAGGAAGAAAAGCCTGAAGTAATAGAAATAAAGAAAGAAATATTAAAAGAGGAAGAAGCTCCAAAACAAATTACTAGAGAAGTAAAAACTGTTGAAAGAGTTGTAAAACCAGTTCAATCTGGTACTCAAAGAAATCCTGTAAGACAAGATAGACCTCGTTTTGATAATAGAGAACAAAATGGAAGACCACAATATAATAACAATCAAGGAGATAGATTCCAAGGAAGAGATAATAATAGATTCCCAAGAGATGGAGCAAATAATCAAAGAGACAATAATTTCAGAGGTAACAGAGACAATCAACAACAAAGAGATGGTTCTAATCAAAGAGGTAGTTTTGCGGATAATAGACAAGGAAGTAATAACAGATTTAATAATAATACTAATAGACCAAACAATAGTAGTAGTGGCAATAGATTTGGAAATCAACCAAGAGAGAACAAAGTTGAAAAAGACATTAAAGGAATAATTGCAAGCGCTGAAGTTGTTCAAAAAGAACCTGCAAGAGAAACAGTTAGAACAGGTTATAGAGATAAAGAAAAGGACAGCAGAAAATTTGAAGAAGTAAAGAAAATAAAAACCAAACCATCAAAAGAAAATGTTGAAGAAATTAGTATAGATAAACTAAAAGACTTACAATCTGAAAGTAATTTTTCTAACATGTTTAATAATACAGAAAGTAAAATATTTGATTACTATGATTTATCTAGACGTAAAGGAAATAGAAAAAATAAAAGAAAACCGACAGAGAGTAAAGAACATATCGATCAAAAAATATTTGAACTTACAGATGTAGATATACCTGAAACAGTTACTGTAAAAGAACTTTCTGAAAAGTTAAAGAAACAAGCAGGAGAAGTAATTAAGAAACTATTAAATTATGGAATACTTGCAACGTTGAATAATGAGTTAGATTTTGATACAGCATTTTTAGTTGCTTCAGAATTTGGAGTTGCGCTTCACAAAAAAGAAAAAGTTTCAGATGAAGAAATATTATTTGACGATACAGATGACAAGGATGATAAATTAGTAACAAGACCTCCAATAGTTGTTGTTATGGGTCACGTTGATCATGGTAAGACATCACTTCTTGATGCAATAAGATCTACAAACGTTAGTGAAAGAGAAGCTGGAGGAATAACACAACATATTGGTGCGTATAAAATTAATATTAATGGTAGAGAGATTACATTTATAGATACACCAGGACACGAAGCATTTACAGCAATGCGTGCAAGAGGTGCACAAGTTACAGACATTGCAATAATAGTAGTTGCAGCTGATGATGGAGTAATGCCTCAAACAGTTGAAGCAATAAATCATGCAAAGGCTGCTGGACTTTCAATAATAGTTGCTATAAATAAAATCGATAGAGAAGGTGCAAATGTAGATAGAATCAAACAAGAAATCATGGAATATGGACTTGTACCTGAAGAATGGGGCGGAGATGTAATCTGCGTACCGATATCTGCAAAACAACATAAAAATATAGACGCACTTTTAGAAATGGTACTACTTGTAGCAGATGTAAAAGAATTAAAAACAAATCCAGATAAACAAGCTAAAGGAACTGTAATTGAAGCAAGATTAGATAAAAACACTGGTGTTTCAGTGTCGCTTCTTGTGCAAAGAGGAACATTAAACGTAGGTGATACAATAGTTGTTGGAAGCGTAATTGGAAAAATAAGAGGAATGATAGATGATAAGGGACAAAAAGTAAAAGCAGCAGGACCTTCTACACCAGTTGAAATAACTGGATTAACAGAAGTACCAGAGGCGGGCGAAACATTCTATGAAGTAGATGATGAAAAAATTGCAAAGCGTTTAATTGAAAGAAGAAAACGTACACAAAGAGAAGAGACGCTTAGAAAATGTGCACCGGTTACACTTGATAACTTATTTAGTCAAATTCAAGAATGTAAATTAATAGATTTGAACATTATTATAAAAGCCGACTTACAAGGATCAGCTCAAGCTCTTAAGACTTCTCTTGAAAAAATAATGAATGAAGAAGCAAGAGTTAGAATAATTCATAGTAATGTTGGAGGAATAACAGAATCTGATGTTACTCTTGCAAAAGTTACAAACTCAATAATAATAGGATTTAATGTTAGAACCGAAGCTATGGCAAAATCAATTGCAGATAAAGAAGGAGTAGAAATAAAAATATACTCAGTTATATATAATGCAATTGATGATGTAACAGCAGCATTAAAAGGAATGCTACAACCTAAATATAAAGAAGTAATTCAAGGAACAGCCGAAATCAGACAAACATTTAAGATTACTGGATCAGGTGTGATTGCTGGATGTTATGTACTGGAAGGTAAGATAGTAAGAAATTCTGGACTTCGTGTTATTAGAGACAATGTTGTTATTCATACAGGAAAACTTGCTTCACTTAAGAGAATGAAAGATGATGCAAAAGAAGTTGCAGAAGGATATGAGTGTGGCGTTCAAATCGAGAATTATGAAGAGATAACGGCTGGAGATAAATTAGAATCGTTTATCTTGGAAGAAATTAAACAATAAGGAGAAGTTCAAATGGAAAGAACAGAGCGAATTGAAGAAGAAATAAAGAAACTTGTAAGCGTAATTATTGATCAAGAACTTAAAGACCCTAGACTAACAGGAATAATAAGTGTTACGAAAGTATATGTTGCTAAGGATTTAAAGTATTGTAAAATATTCATAAGTATGTTGGGTGTAAGTGATGTAAATGAAGCAATGGGAGCATTAAAATCAGCATCAGGATACGTTAGAAAAGAAATAGGCAAGAACATAAGAATGCATTCAACACCAGAAGTAAAATTTGAATTTGATGATTCTATAGAATATGGAAATAAAATTCAAAAAATCATTAGTGAGCTAGATATAAAGCCGGCTGAGGATGAAGAAGGAGTTTAAAAAATGTCAGTTTTAGAACTTATAAAAGAAAAAATTGAAAATGCTAAATCTATTTTAATAGTTACACATGAAAATCCGGATGGAGATGCAATAGGAAGTTCAATTGGACTTATGCATGGATTAAAAAAGATTGAGAAAAAAGTTGATGTTTTTATTCCTGTTATGAGTAAAATGTATGAGTTCTTACCAGGATACGAATGCGTAAAAACAGAACTAGAAAGTAATGCAAATTATGATTTGTGTATAGCATTAGATAGTAGTGATATAGACAGGTTGGGTGCAGGTAAAGAATGGTTTGAGAAAATTGAAAATACAATAGTGATTGATCATCATATAACAAATCAAAACTTTGGAGATGCAAACTATGTTAATGCAGTTGCGTCATCAACATGTCAAAACATTACAGTTATATTAGCAACATTAGATATAGCTTTTAATAAAGATATGGCTACATGTATATACGCTGGAATGCTTACAGATACCGGTGGTTTCAGATATAATGTTCAACCAGAAACCTTCGAACTTATTGGAGTTTTATTAGAAACAGGAATTGATATTGCAAAGATCTACAAAAATTTATTTGATGTAACTACAATGGCAAGAACTAAATTATTAGGAAGAGCAATAGAAAGATTGGAACTTCTTGAAAATGAAAAAGTAGCTTATACATATATAACAGAGGATGATTTAAAAGAATTTGGAAATGAAGAAGGCGACTACGAAAATATAGTTAACTATGGAAAAAACATTGAAGGTGTTGAGGTTTCTGTATTAATAAGGGAAAAAGATGGAAAATTTAAAGTAAGTTTAAGATCAAATGAATATGTCGACGTATCACTAATTGCTTCAAAGTATGCAGGTGGCGGGCATATAAAGGCAGCAGGGTTTGAACTTGCAGTGACGCTTGAACAAGCAAAAGAAACAGTTCTTTCAGAAATAAAAAAACAATTTAAATAAATATTAATGGCGGCCATTGGTCGCCATTCTTTAAGGGAGTTAAAAATGTTAGATGGAATATTAGTAATCGATAAACCTTCTGGTATAACATCACATGATGTTATAAACACCGTAAGAAAAAAATTACATACAAGAAAAGTTGGACACACAGGTACACTTGATCCTCTTGCTACAGGTGTCTTAATAGTATGCGTCGAAAAAGCAACAAAACTAGTGGAATATCTAACTGCTGAGAGAAAAATATATGAAGTTTCTGCAAAGTTTGGAATAAAAACAGATACAGGAGATATAACAGGAAGTATAATAAGGGAAGATCAAAATGTTATAATAGACTCGAATATGTTAAACAATGTAATAAAAAAATTTGTTGGAAAGCAAAAGCAAATCCCACCAATGTATTCAGCAATAAAGATAAATGGAAAAAAACTTTATGAGCTTGCAAGAGAAGGAATAGAAATAGAAAGACAGGCACGTGATATAGAAATATATGATATAAATAATATATCACAAGATAAAGATATATTAAAATTTTCTGTTGCTTGTTCAAAAGGAACATATATTAGAACACTTTGCGAAGATATTGCAGAAAAGCTTGGAACAGTAGCAACGATGATTAATTTAAAAAGAATAAAGAATGGAAATTTTGATATACAAAATGCAATAGATTTAGACTTAATTTCTGAAGAAAAAATAATTCCAATAGAAAAACTTTTTGATAAAGAAATTGATGTTACAAATGATCTGAAAAAACTATTAAATGGTATAGATATAGTTGTAGAAAAGCCAGATGGATTATATAAATTATATACAGATAAATTTATTGGAATTGGTAGAGTAAACAGAAATATTTTGAAAAGAGAAATAATTCTGTAAAAAATTAATCAAAATTATTTAAGGAGTTAAGTTTATGGAAAAGAACGATTATTATGAAGTAGATATTTTAGATACAGGGTATGAGGGCGAAGGAATTGCAAAAATTGACGGATATACAACATTTATAAAAGGTGCTATAAAAGGCGAAAAAGTAAAGATCAAAATGCTTAAAACGAATAAGGATTTTGGATTTGCAAAACTTGAAGAAATAATTAAAAAAAGTGATAATAGAGAAGAACCTATATGTGAGGTTTTTGATAAATGCGGAGGATGTTCACTTCAACATATGTCGTATGAATCACAATTAGACTTTAAAACTAACTTAGTTAAAGCAACTCTTAAAAAACAGTTAGGATACGAACCAGTAGTTGAAAATATTATTGGAATGGGTGTACCATATAATTATAGAAATAAAGCACAATATCCAGTAACGAATGGAAAGATTGGCTTTTATGCAGAAAGGTCACATCTATTAATAGAAAATAAAAAGTGCTACATTCAAAACGCGTTAACAGACAAAATGGCAAAAGATGCGTTTGAAATAACTCAAAAATATAATGTGCCTGCTTACGATGAAAAAACAGGAAAAGGATTCCTTAGACATATAGTTACTAAAGTTGCAGTTAATACTAACGAATCAATGCTTATGTTTATAACCAATGGGGAAAAGTTTAAAGATTCAGAAAAAATAGTAAAAGATATATTAGAGTTATATCCAGCATTAACAAGCATAGTTCAAAATGTGAATACGGAAAATGGAAATGTTATACTTGGTGAAAAATGTATAAATCTTTATGGCAAGACATATATAGTAGATGAATTAGCTGGATATAAATTCAAGATATCCCCTCTATCTTTTTATCAAGTTAATCCAATACAAACTGAAATCTTGTATAATATAGCAAAAGACTACGCAAAGTTTAACGGTAGTGAAAATGTATTTGATTTGTATTGTGGAATAGGCACAATATCAATATTTATTGCAGATAGCGTTAAAACTGTATTTGGAGTTGAAGTGGTAGAAGATGCAATAAAAGATGCAAAAGAAAATGCAGAAATGAATAAAAAGAAAAATATTGAATTTGAAGTTGGAGAAGTAGAAACCGTAATTCCAAAGATGTATAAAGAAGGAAAAACAGCAAATATAATTTTTGTTGATCCTCCAAGAAAAGGATGCGATGAAAAATTACTTGAAACAATAAAAGATATGGAAGCAGAAAAAGTGATATATATAAGTTGTAATCCTGCTACACTTGCAAGAGATTTAAAATATTTAACTGATAATGGGTATGAGATTAGAAAAATACAACCAGTAGACATGTTTCCTCAGACTAGTCATGTGGAAACAGTTTGTCTTTTGGAAAGGAAGTAGAAGTGTGAAAGTAATAACATTTCAATCAAAATTGGCCTTAGATTATTTAAATAAAAATGGTTATTTGATATGTGATGACAAATATATTGATATGAAAAAGTCAGAACTATCTTATAACTGGGTTATTAAAAACATGAACGACAGAATTAAAAATAATACATCCGCTAAGTATCCTATTTGGTGCTGGGTAAAATGCAATGATTCTAATTGCCCACCAAGAGTGAAAGGAGAAAAGGTTGGAGGGTTTGATGTTAAAATCACTTTTAATGTTGATGAAAAAGATATTTTTGTTACAGATTTTAGAAGATTTTCATTTATATTAAATAATTTATATATACCTGATTCAAAAAAAGATAAAGAGGATTTTGATAATTTGTTAAAAGAAAAAAATGTTACGAAAGAAGAATTAATAGCATATATAAAAAAAGATAAATATGAAAGTTGTAGAAATGATAAAGAATTTATAGATATTTGTGAGATGATAGAAAAAAGTTTTAATAAATGTATTACTACTGATAGCGATATTTTACAAGGCTGCGTTTGGAAAATAAAAAGAGAACAAATTGAAAATATTGAAATATTGAGCGATGATGGATATAGATATGGTTCTTTAAATTATATAAGAGAAGATGGGACAAGAAGAAATTGGATAGAAGAGTTTTATGATTTATTAGAATAACATTTTGAAATATTCGTTTAATGGAAACTAACATGTTGAAACTGTTGCGTTAATATACTAAGGTAATTTTTATTAATATAATATATAAAGCATTTGAAGGTGATAAGTATGAGAATAAATAAGTTCATTAGCTCAACGGGACTATGCTCAAGAAGAGAGGCAGATAAGTTAATTGAGCAGAAAAAAGTAAAGATTAATGGTAAAATAGCTATAATTGGAGATGTCACAGATCCTGAGGATAGAGTAGAGGTAAATGGAAAGCTACTAAAATTACAGGAGACAGCTGTATATATTGCCTTAAATAAACCAGTAGGTATTACTTGTACTACTGAAAGAAATATAAAAGACAATATAATTGACTTTATAAATCATAATGAGCGCATTTTCCCAATTGGTAGATTAGACAAGTTGTCGGAAGGATTAATTTTACTTACCAATAATGGAGATATTATAAACAAAATATTAAGGAGCGAAAATGATCATGAGAAGGACTATATTGTAACTGTAAATAAAGATATTACGCCTTCTTTTATTAAAAAAATGGCAGAGGGAGTAAGCATTTATAATCCTGTTAGGAATGAATACACTATGACAAATCGATGTAAAATCGAAAAAAAGGATGCTAGAACATTTAAAATAACTCTGACACAAGGATTAAATAGACAAATAAGAAGAATGTGTAGTCATTTTGGTTATGAGGTAGTGAAATTAAAGCGAATTCGCATTATGAATATTGAATTAAACAATTTGCCTGTAGGAAAATGGAGAAACTTAACTAAAGAAGAAGTTAATACTCTATTAGCAATTATTTAATAGAAGATTTATATTAGAAGAATATATGATAATAAATATCATGAAATATGAATAGTAATTTGAAAGGGGACTTATAATGAAAAAAATGATTGTGATAATAATAGCTTTGTTGATAATTGTTGGAGTAATTTTATTTATTAATAATAAAAAAACAGAAGATAAACCAAATGTACCTGAGAGTGATGAAAATACTTTGATTGCTTTAGACAATAAAATAAACATAAAGTCACTAAACGAATATAGCATAAAAGATACCAATGATTCTTTTAAAGTGACAAAATCGGTAAAATGGGTATTCCCAGATTTAAGCGCTGGTGAAACAGTAAGTTTTGAAATTTTAATACCATATATTATTAAAGAAAACGGAACTGAATATACAGGTGTTTACTTTTTGGGAGATCAAGAGCGTAATGAGATAGATGAGGCTTGTTCTTATGATTTAATAGTCAAAAACTTAGATAAGGAAGGCAATATTACAATTATTATAAATAAGCGCTAGAAAATTATCAATAAAGCTATTATATACAAACTTTTTTTGATATGTTAAAATTGGTTTATATACAAAATTGCGATTCAAACACAAATAAATGATTTTGGAGGTGCTTTTGTGAAAGAAGCATATAATAGTATAGTTTCGGGAATATATATTTTAGAAACAAATGGCTCAGCATGTATAGTAGATGCAGTTGCTCAGCTTAGCATAGGAAAGAATCCTCTTGTAGCTGTGTCAGTTAATAAATTAAGTTATACACATGAAAAGCTAAAAGAAAATAATAAATTTTCAATATCTATATTAGCCAAAGATATTAATGGAGAAATAATAAAAACATTCGGTTTTAATTCTTCAAGAAAACTTAATAAGTTCGAAAAAGTACCATATAAAATAGTTGATGAAATGAGAATAATAGATGACTCAATAGGTTATATGATATTAGAAAAAGTAAGTGAAATTGATTGTGATACACATACATTATTTATAGGAAGAATAGTTTTAGATCAAAGAAATAATGATAAAGAAGAACTTGTTTATCAATATTATCAAAAACATAAAGAAGAATATATTGAATATAAAGTTTCAGATGACAGGACGGTTTGGATATGCACTGTATGTGGCTTTGTTTATGAAGGTGATCCTTTACCAGATGATTATATTTGTCCAGTGTGTGGTGCAACTAAAGAAAAGTTTATAAGAGTGAATCAAAATCAAAGAGGATAAATTATGATACAAAATAATTGGAGTGATTGAAATGAAAGATGTTTCTGTTTCAGATGATATTATATATATAGGTGCTGATGATAAAGAACTTGAATTGTTTGAAAATCAATATAATGTTCCGAATGGAGTGTCTTATAATTCGTATTTAATACATGATGAAAAAATCGCAATTCTAGATACAATAGATAAAAGAAAAACCGAAGAATGGATTAATAATTTAGAAAATTCATTAAAAGGGAAAAAACCAGATTATTTGATAATTTCTCATATGGAACCAGATCATTCATATAATATTAATTACATAGTTAAAAAATATCCAGATATAAAACTTGTAGGTAATGCAAAAACTTTTGCATTATTGCCTCAATTTTTCAATATAGATGACATAAACCAAAGAAAAATCGAAGTTAAAGATGGTGATATACTAAACCTTGGAAAGCATAAACTGCAATTTATCATTGCTCCAATGGTACATTGGCCTGAAGTAATGATGGAATATGAATTGACAGAAAATATATTATTTTCAGCTGACGCATTTGGAAAATTTGGCACTTTAGATACTAATGAAGATTGGGACTGTGAAGCTAGAAGATATTATTTTAATATTATAGGTAAATATGGATTACAGGTCCAGTCATTATTGAAAAAAGTAAAAAACTATGATATAAACATGATTTGTCCACTACATGGTCCAATTCTAAAGGAGAATTTAAATCATTATTTAGATAAATATGATATTTGGAGTAGTTATAAAACAGAAAGTGAAGGTATTTATATTGCATGTGCAAGTTTACATGGAAATACATATAATGCTTGTGAAAAACTAAAAGAAATTCTAGAAGAAAAAGGTGTAGAAAAAGTAGTTTTGGTTGATTTGTCTAAAGAAGATTTCGCAGAAGCTGTAGAAGATTCATTTAGATATGGAAAGATTGTTTTTGCATCATCAACATATAATATGGAAATATTTACACCAATGAGAAATCTACTTTTAAATTTAAAAGAGAAAAATTATCAAAATAAAACAGTAGCTTTAATAGAAAATGGAACATGGGCTCCTAATGCAGCAAAATGTATGAGGGAAATTCTAGAAACCATGAAAAATATCAATATTATTGAGCCATTTATTACAATAAGATCTACGACTTCAAATGAAAATTTGTTACAGTTATCTGAAATGGCAGATATACTTATAAAAAGTGGAAAGGAGGAATAAAAATGAAATACAGATGTACAGCATGTGGTTATATTTATGATGAAAATGTAGAGGGTGTTAAATTTGAAGACTTACCAGATGATTGGGTTTGTCCTTTATGTAGTGTTGGAAAAGAATTCTTTGAAAAAGTTGAAGAATAAATAAAAAACAAAAAAACACTTGATAGATAATTAATCTAAATAGTGTTTTTTGTTTTTTACAATTTCCTTAGCGTATAGATTATTATTAAGTAAAGCTTTAGAAAGGAAAACTAGCAAAAGTTTTTAAATAAAGAGCAATTGACACTAGAAAAAACATTATACTTATAAAAAAAGGGAAGGGAAGTACTATGGAAAAGAAAATTACTTATGTAACAGGCAACTGGGCTAAGATAGCAAGTGCTAAACAAATATTAAATCCAATTGGATATGAAATTGATAACATTAAACTTGAAACACCAGAGATTCAATCTGATGATGTAACTGAGGTTGCAAAGTACTCAGCAAAATGGGCTGCAGAAAAACTTGGTAAAGCAGTTATAAAAAATGATACAGGTCTTTTTATTAATGCCTTGAAAGGATTTCCCGGAGTATATACGCATTATATTGATGATACTATAACGGAAGATGGAATATTAAGATTACTAGAAGGAAATGAAGATAGAGTTGCATATTTTAAAGAATCAATAGCATATTGTGAGCCAGGAAAAGAACCAATTGTTTTTTCAGGAATAACTATGGGAAAAATTGATACCAAAAAATCTGGAACGTATGGATGGGGATTGGATCATATATTTATTCCAGAGGGAGAAGAAAAACCATTAGGATGTTTTCCTGATGAAAAAAGATGGACATTTTGGAGTTTAGATTCATATAAAAGACTTGTTGAATATTTAGAAAGCAAAGATAAAAAAGAAGAAAGGGTTTAAATGAAATATCATTTAGCATTATTAAGTTATAAAAATATATTTATTGCAAAAATATTTTAATTATGCAATAATATGTTTACTCTTATACTAGAAAGTATGAGATAAAAAGGAGGTAATTAAATGAATAAAATAAAAATATTAGCTATAGTTGGTTCTTTTAGAAAAGATTCATATAATAAACAATTGGCGTTATTAGCAAAAGAAATGATTGGAGATAGAGCAGATTTTGAACTACTAGATTATAAAGATATTCCATTTATGAATGAAGATATTGAATTTCCAGCACCAGAATCTGTAAAACGTGTTCGTGATGCAGTAAAAAATGCAGATGGGATATGGTTTTTTACACCGGAATATAATCATACTTATCCAGGTAGTTTGAAAAATATAATAGACTGGCTATCTCGTCCAATTAGCGAAACAGAGCCACAAGTTTTAGCAGGAAAACCTGCTGCCATAAGTGGTATTGGCTTAGGTATTGCCGGAACAAGCATTGCCCAAGACTTTCTTGTTGCACTTATCAGTTATTTAAATATGAATGTTATGAATGTTCCTCGTGTTACAATTCCTAGCGGATGGCAATTGTTAAATAGTGAGGGTAAATTAGAATTTAATGAAATGAGCAAACAAGATTTAGAAAGACAAGTAAATGCTTTTCTAAGCTTTATTAAAGCTTAAAGATATTAGGAGTACATAGACTTCTAAAAATTATGGAAGAAAGACATAAACATGTGTAAGATTTCTAAAAATGTTTTTATTCCGAATAGGGAAAAAATAGAAGAGCTGACTACATCATTGACACATCATAGATAGTAGGATATAGTCTTAGTACTGCAATAAAATTAAACAAAATTTAAAACCAAATCATTTGCGCATACGGGAGCAAAAAACCCGTAAATACAAATATAAGGAGAATAATTATGAGAAGTTTCACTACATTAGACATACAATATGCACACAGATTTTACGGATTTAAAGGAGAGGCACAATACTTACATGGACATACAGGAATACTTACAATTGAAGTTGAAGATACGGTTAATATGGGGGTTAATATGGTATTCCCATGTAACGAAATTAAGAAAACAGCTTGGGAAGTATTACAAAATTTTGACCATGCACTTATCTTAAGAGAAGATGATCCATTACTTCCTGCTATCCTTGGAGTTTATGAAGCACAAGGAATTAAAAACGGTGCACCAACTAACATGCAAAAAGGTCCTGCGTTTAAAACAGAACTTGCAACAGCATATCCAGAATGTCGTTTGGTTGTTACAAAAGAAACAATGACAGTTGAAGGAATGATTAAAATAGTTTATGATTTACTAAAGGATAAGTTAAACATTGCTAAGATAACATTTACAAGCGGAGTAAATGGTGCTACAGAAGAATATGAACCTAAAAAAGAAATCGACCGCTGCCCATTATGTGGTATTACATTAGATGAAAATGGTGTATGCCATAAATGTGGATACAAGAAATAAAATAATAAAATAACTTAAAAAAAGGCACTCTACATATAACTTAATGTAGAGTGCCTTTTTGGTTTATGAGCTCGAACTTTGTTCGAGCCATACAACCACGTGCTATGCACGTGAGACC
>CAZNFG010000023.1:0-16722 GCA_964572605.1 uncultured Eubacteriales bacterium | reverse complement strand
GATTTTTTTGCAATAGCCTCAACAACTTCTTCATTTAATCCTAGATTAAGGATTGTATCCATCATACCAGGCATAGATGCTCTAGCTCCACTACGTACAGAAACAAGAAGTGGTTCTTCAACATCTCCAAATTTCTTTCCCGCTATTTTTTCTAATTTTTTAATGTACTCTAATATTTCTACTTGGATTTCGTCATTAATTTTTTCTCCATCCTCATAATATTTTGTACAAGCTTCTGTTGTGATAGTAAATCCTTGCGGAACTGGCAGACCTAAATTAGTCATTTCTGCTAGGTTTGCACCTTTACCACCAAGTAATTCTTTCATTTTAGCATTACCTTCGCTAAAAAGATAAACATACTTATTGCTCATTTAATTTCCTCCTCATTTTTAATTTAAGTTATATGCCCATAACATTGATAATATATATCAAAAGTGGCAAAAAATCAAGAGAACATGAGTAAAAAAACTCTTGTAAAGTATCTTTTTCTTCAGTATTCTTTATTTTACATAATATATATGGCATAATATATATTGTTATATCATTTAACAGCTTGTTTTATAATAAAAATAAGCAAAAAATGCTATACGTCTAATTGGTACTTAAAGAAAGGATGATTTTGCAAATCTGATACTCAAAAGTTTTCTTCGGTAAAAACAATAAAGACAAAAAAATAGGAGGGTCATGATATGTTGTTTCTTGGTTTAGCAGTTGTGGGTGTCGTCTACTTTCTCTTTGGAATCTATACCGTGATTAGGTATAAAAAACGCCACAATGGTCGTAAGAAAATCCTTGTTGGCATTTTGCTTGCAGTTTGTTGCTTAGTAGTAACAAGCAACAAAATACCAGAAATCAAGGATTCACGACTTGCAAGTGTAACTCATCTACAACTATTAGAGGAAAATGACACCAAATACTTTGTCTCTCATGACAAAGATTTGGGAAAATTCATTTTCGGATATGTAGACGAAAATGATGAGCCCACATTGTCAGCACTTGCAGATAATCAACAAGTTTTGGTTATCGAAAATGAAAATGTTGCTGAAGCAACACTTTACGTATATGAAGGCAAAGATAATCTTATTCTTGTAGATTTTCTCAATAATAAGGTGTTATTTGTTTTCGTTGTACCAATCGGAACGTTTTACGAGGTGCCACCTAGCACCAAGTAAACAAAGCAAAAATGTAGCTCCAAAAATTGGGGCTAGATTTTTTGTTCATATTTTTTCAGCTTTTAAGTATTATAAGTACTTCAATTTATAAAAAAATTGACTTTACATAACACTTGTGGTATTATACCAGTGTTTGTGATATTTTATTGCTTGTTTTTTATTAAGAATAAGCGAGAAATGCCACATTTCTCTACTTTAATTTAAGACCGACCGATATTAGAGGAGGATTTTATTATGACAGGATGATCCAGGCTCTTTCTTCCATGGCAACCAGGTAGCAAACGACAAAAATTTAGAAAGTTTTATTGTGCGCTATCTTGATGTAGAAAAATGAGGCCTTTTGGCAGCACACTAACAAAAATACTGCACTACTCTCTTTTTTTATTTAGGACCGACAATATTATGAAGAATATTTTTCATAATATATTATTAGTTCCATGGCACCTTGGTTATTTTATTATATTTGGAGGGTTTTTATTATGTTGCTTTTGTTATTGTCTTTTGCTTGTTTTTTTGGGTTTCTGGTTTATGGTATTGTAGTCATTTTCAAACATAAGAAAATTAGCGACGGATTACTTGACATTTTGCTTGGATTCGGAGTTTTTTGCTTTATATTAGGCAACTCCATATCTATTAAACCAGATATTGCAAATTCCCGAGTAGTTCAACAAATCAAACTGGATGAGTATCAAAGAAATGGCAATTCGTATTATGTTTTACACGATGCCAATACTGATTCGTATACCTTTGGGTATACTTCCACCGATAACAAAACCGTCGGAACACTAATTGCCGATGATAAAGATATTGTGGTAATTCAAAACAAGACTGCTGAAGCTTTCCTTTATGTCTATGAAGGAAATAATTCCTTGTGGATATGGGATGATATTAACAGCGAACGTATTTATGTTTTTGTTATTCCCGAAGGAACGATTTTTGAATAACGAAAAGAAATCAAAATAAGAAAGTCTAGCTCCAATTTTTGGAGCTAGACTTTTTCTATCTCTTCTTTAGTAGTCTTTTTCTATGCAGAAATTGACTTTACATAATTTATATGGTATAATTTGGCTGTATATGATGTTTTATAGCTTGTTCTACAATAAGGATAAGCAAATAAACTCCATATGTTCTTTGGTATTCAAAAGCTGACCGACAAATGAGAAAGGAAGGACATAAAAAGGAAATGTAGCGTACAATTAGTTTGGAAACAGGAAGAATAATAGCACACAATTGGTACTAAATTAATTGGAGGAAAAAGCAATGTTGTTTGTAATTCTGGCAGTTCTGGTGTTCGTCGTGTTTGTAGTCATTGACATCAAAATGTATGACAAAATTGGGACAACTAGTAACAATTTTGTCTTCATACTAATGGGGTTTGTTGCAGCGCTGATAATTCTCATACCAGCTACAAGCATAAAACCCAATCTAAACAACTCGCGTTTAGTTGGGAAAGTAAAGCTTGACTTGGTTGAGAAAAATGGAATGGATTTCTATGTTTCTCACAATGAGGACACTCATTGGTATAGCTATGGCTATACCAGTTCGGATGGCGAAAAAAATGGCGTGTTGCTGTCCGACAAAAGCGACGTCAAGGTAATAGAGAATGGCAAGGCTGACGAAGCTTACCTTTATGTGTATGAAGGTAACACTTCCCCTTGGATCGTTGACTCACTAAATAGTGAGCGACTCCATATCTTTGTGATTCCCGATGGAACATTCCAGGAGGAATTACTCCTGGAAAACTAAAGTAAAAAAGACTAGCTCCAATTAAATGGAGCTAGTTTTTTATTTCATTGCTTTTTCAAATAGTGGAAGTATTCCTATATCATCTTTTCCTAGTTTTTCTGCCACTTGATATATATCATGTCCTGGATATTGATTTCCTTCTATTAGTACAGGTCCGTTTATGCTCATTGCAACATCCCAACCAACATATCTAACATGTGTACTTTTTTTAGCAGCCTTTTTTACTAATTCTTTTGCCTCATTCCAATAAGGAATCTTAAATCCTTTTATTGTTGTTCCTGTTATTGGATGTTTTTCAAATAACGTTCCTTCTTTATTAACCGCCTCTTCTACTATAATTCCTGTATCTGTATCAACTTTTGCAGTCATTCCTCCACTGTTAAAATTGTCTACAATTTTTCCGTTTCCAATTCTAACAAATGTAGCTATTATAGTGACTTCTCCTCTATCGTTCATAACTGATACCATTCTTGTGGTGTTTACTGATGATAGATTTAACTTATTCATTTCATCACATTGAATAACCGGTTCTTCTAATAACTCTAGTTTGTTTTCAATAAGATGATCATATATTTTTTCTATATTTTGATTCCATTCTTCGACATTAATCTTTTCGATATTTTTTCCACACTGACCATCGTTTGGTTTTGCAAAGAATATATTATGATTTTTTATCCATTCTTTTGTTTCTTCTTTTTTAGAACTTATGGGATATATATAATCACGTTTTAGAAATTCCTTATACATATCATTAAATTCATTTTTATTATTAAATAAATGCCAATACTCTTTTTCATTTAATCTTTTTACGAATTTATTATTTATGCCACGCGTAAGCATTGTTTTTCTTTGCTTAGAAGAGAGTTTATAAAATCCTATAATATCGTAGTCCATGTAACCGGCACCATATCTAAACCCACACCATACCATGTCACAAAAAATATGAAACTTATTTTTATTACACTTACCGTTTCACACTATCAATTCTTTCAAACATAGATTTGTAATTCATACTTGTAAGTCTTTTGAACATATATGCTAAGCTTGGCATATTTGCACCTCCTAAGTTTTAATTTTGTGTGATGCTTTTTAACTTTTCTATTATTGAATAATCCTCTATCATACCTTTGTCTTCAATTATTTTTCCAATTTCGCGACGTTTATTTCTGCCATGAAAATCTGAACCACATGTAAAAATTAAATTATATTTTTGAGCAAGTTCAAGATGAAACTTATTTTTTTCTAAAGTACTTTCTGAATACAAAGCTTCAATACCTTTTAATCCATATGATACTAATTTTTTTATTTCTTCTTCTAATTCTTCATCATTAAACCTCATCATATATGGATGTGCTAAGACCGGAACTCCTCCTGCTTTAATAATTATTTCAATTACTTCTTTAATTGAAAAACCCTTTGCTTTCACATATCCTTTTTTACCTTCAGCTAATAATTCGTTAAATACTTCTTTTATATTATTAAAGTATCCTCTATCTATTAATGCTTTTGCAATATGTGGTCTCCCAATGGTAGCACCGTTTGCAATTTTTTCTACTTCTTCTACTTTTATATCGTATCCTAAAGTATTCATAAGTTCGACCGTTTTAAACATTCTTTCTTCACGCCATGTTTTTCTTTGTTCTAACTTGCTTAAAAACTCTTCATTTTTATAATCAATATTATATCCCAATATTTCATAAATACCATCATAATCTACGCTCATTTCTATGCCTGGAATCACTTCAATACCATATTCTTTTCCTGCAATAATTGCTTCTTCAACACCTGCAACTGTATCATGATCTGTTATAGCAATTGTTCTCATATTAATTTCTTTTGCCATCTTAACTATTTCTCTTGGTGTAAAAGTTCCGATCAGATGCTGTAGAATGCATGTGTAAGTCTATGTATTTGTTCATTGGTCTCTCCTATTTTTTTTAAAATTTAATTTTTTCTTCTATATATTTTTCAACTTCGTCTATAGAAATTCTTATTTGTTCCATTGTGTCTCTATCTCTTATGGTTACAGTATTATCTTCTATAGTTTGAAAATCTACAGTAATACAATATGGTGTACCAATCTCATCTTCTCTTCTATATCTTTTTCCAATTGTTCCAGCTTCATCATATTCCACATTAAATTTTTTAATTAATTTTTCATATAATTCATATGCTGGCTTTGATAATTTTTTAGAAAGTGGAAGTACAGCAGCTTTAAAAGGAGCAAGTGCAGGTTTTAATCTTAGTACTGTCCTTACATCTCCTTCTTCAATTTCTTCTTCATCATACGCATCACAAATTAGTGATAAGAAAATTCTTTCAACACCAACAGATGGTTCGACACAATATGGAACATATTTTTCATTTGTTTCTGGGTCTAGATAAGTTAAATCTGCTTTTGATGCTTCCATATGTCTTGATAAATCATAATCTGTTCTATCTGCAATTCCCCATAATTCTCCCCAACCAAATGGGAATAAAAATTCAATATCTGTTGTACCTTTACTATAAAATGAAAGTTCTGCTTTATCATGTTCTCTAAGTCTCAAACTTTCTTCTTTAAGTCCGATATTAATTAAAAAGTTTTTGCAAAAGTCTTTCCAATAAGAATACCATTCTAAATCTGTTCCAGGCTTACAGAAAAATTCAAGTTCCATTTGTTCAAATTCTCTTATTCTAAAAATAAAATTACCAGGTGTTATTTCATTTCTAAATGAACGACCTATTTGGCAAATACCCATTGGCATTTTACTTCTTGTAGTTCTTAAAATATTTTTAAAATTGACAAACATTGCTTGAGCAGTTTCTGGTCTTAAATATACTTCAGATTTTGCATCTTCTGTAACACCCATAAACGTTTTAAACATAAGATTAAATTTTCTTATATCAGTAAAATCTTTTTTTCCGCAATCAGGACACGAAATACCATTTTCTTTTATGAAATTTACTAATTCTTCATTAGACCATCCATCAAGACCTGTAATTTGTTCACCATTTTTAAATGACCATTCTTCAATTAATTTATCTGCTCTATGTCTTGTTTTACAAGCTTTGCAATCTATAAGTGGGTCACTAAAACCACCAACATGCCCAGTTGTAATCCACACTTCCGGATTCATCATAATAGCAGCATCAATACCAACGTTATATTTATTTTCTTTCACAAATTTTTGCCACCAAGCGTCTCTAATATTTTTCTTAAGTTCACACCCTAGTGGTCCAAAATCCCATGAATTTGCAAGTCCGCCATATATCTCTGAGCCAGGATATACAAATCCTCTAGACTTACATAAATTAACGATTTTTTCCATTGATTTTTCTACCATAAAAATACCTCCTTTTGATTTTTTACAATTCTGGGACGAAGACAAATATAAAAAGTCCCTAGGCTTTTATAAGCCTAGGGACGAATTTTTCTCCGCGGTTCCACCCTACTTAGCACTACTTTTTCAAGCATTGCTCTCTTTTCATAGTATCGCTCCAAAGTTCCCTTCACAAAAAACTTTACTTGTTTTCACCAAACACAAGCTCTCTAAAAAAATTTTATGTTACTTTTCTTCTTCATCA
The DNA here is from genome assembly GCA_964572605.1 of uncultured Eubacteriales bacterium. GTDB lineage: Bacteria > Bacillota > Clostridia > TANB77 > UBA1234 > UBA1234. The sequence goes on along the minus strand of CAZNFG010000023.1, from coordinate 10,237 downwards.
CTAATAGGATTTTACCACATTATTGCAAACTGGTCAAACAAATTATTATTCTTCTTTCATGGTTTCATCTGGATTATTTGAATCTTCTGATTCATCAGGATTTTTTATTCCATCAGAATCTTCTTGTTTAAAGAAAAATCTTTCTAATTCTTCTTCCTCTTCAGGATCAAGATTGAAAAAATCATCACTGTCATTACTATACTTTCGCTTTTGCTCACAGTAGTAATAATATACTATGTATGCTTTATATATGCTTTCACATTTTCCCTTAAAAAGCTTTTTATACTCTTTAGGTTCAATACCATCCATATATAGGCACATAAATCTAACTTTTCTTTTTTCATAAGATCTTTTACAGATATTTCTGAAAATATAAAATGCAAAAACATATGTTAACCCAAATATATAAAATTTTATAGCAAGCGTCATACTTAGTAAAGCTTTTGTATATTCAAAATGATTGTTATATAGCTTTGTTTTGGAAAGAATTTCATATGTCGGTGAGAGAATATATGTTATTACTGCTTTACCATAATCTTCAGTTTTATCAGCAGTTAACACAAGTGTTACTTTATCACTATCTTCAGCAATAGTGTATTTAATGTTATTCGATGTATGAGTCTCAAACTGACTTGAAACTACTTCATCATTTTTTCTACTGGCAGGTGCGTTTTGTAAGATATTGTTTTTTCCAAACCGATAGTCACTAACTATCTCATCTCCAATTTGTTCAAGCTTTTCATACTCTCTTTCAGGATAGAGTAAACCGCCCGCTTTAAATTCCATTATTAAGACTATTGTTGAAGTAGCTATAATCGCAATGAGAATTAGAAAGCAATTCAGATGTGTCAGAATTGGATGCCTCTTATAGAAATCATATACTCTAGCAAAGAAATATTTTTTCTCCTGTTCCATTTCTTGTTACCTCCTATTATTAATTAAAAGGTTCCTCTAATATTTAAGTCTACTGCATTTTACCACGTTACATAAAAAATTGCAATAATTTGGCAAAAATAATCCCTAGGTAAAATTATACCTAGGGAGTGTACTCTCTTATTTTAATTAATAATATACTCTTTCTTCTTCTATATGTTGTGAATATGACATTTTTTTCCACTTATCTATTTTATATAAATTTCAAAATATTAATCTTTATCTTATTATTTCACTCTCAAAATATTGTTCCTGAAAATAAGTTTCTTTTCTTATTTCTTCATCTGTATAGTTCATACCTTCTGGTACTACAATTACTTTGTCATCATCATCGTCATATCTATGTATAACCGCAATACATTTACCTCTAAAAGTGTCTACTGGTTCTTTTACACCTAATAAATATACATCAATTTCTTTTTCATCTGCTGCTATTGTATTTGGAATGTATCCATAATTTATAGGATAAATAGAGTTCGGAAATTTTGGATGACTTGTATTAATCTTTCTATCAATTACCACATCAACATCTTTTCCTATATATAAATAAGCTTCTCTTTGCTTTTTGTTTATAATCTCTTCAAACTCTTCAGGAGTCATTCTCCAGCCTATTGCATAGTTTTTTTCTTTTGCTATTTGAATTACTTCATCATAAGTTGCCCATTTTGCTTTTACTGTTTCTTTATCTGGAAAAGTAAGAATATCGATATCAAAATCCTTTTTAAAAATCCAGTAATCTTTCATATATGGTGGCACTTCATCTCTAATATATGTTTTAAAGAATATTCCTTCTTTTTTTGTAAAATGAATTCCTAATTCCTCATTAATTTCTCTAATCATTCCCTCAATACTTGTTTCTCCTTTTAAAATAGATCCGCCATTGCACTCCCACATACCAGGAAATTTTTTGTGCATTGCTCTTTGTGAGATTAATATTTGATTTTTAGAATTAATAATTATACATTCAACAGCTATATGGTACTCTCCTTTTTTTAATACATCTACATCTCTTTTTGCATATCTTCCTGTCTTTTTTCTGTTTCTATCATAAATATCCCACGTTTCGCTCATAGTCTGTCCCCCTTAATTTAAAAACGTAATTGTTCTTACTACTTTAGATTCTTCTAATGTTTTTAATTCTATTTTTTTATCATCAATTAATATATAGCATCTCAAATCCACACCCCTTGGTCTACTTACTGAACCGGGATTTGCATATATTTTTCCGTGACATTTCTTCTAAAACAGGTACATGTGTATGTCCTTGTATGAATATATCTTTTCCATTCATTAATTCTTCATTAAATTTGTATCTATGACCATGTGTTGCAACAACTATTTTTTCTCCTATATACAAAAGATCTATATCACTCATTTCTATCTCTAACATTTCTTCAAAACTAAATGAATCACAATTTCCTCTAATAATCTCTACTTTAGATTTTATTTTGTTTAATTTTAGACTTATTTCATTATCTGCTATCCTATCTGAAAACGAAGATGTATCTCCTAATATTATAAGTTTATCTGCCGCTTCTTTCTCAAACACTTCTAAGATTTTTTCAAATGCATCTATGTTTCCATGAATATCTGATACAAACATATATTTCATATTTATTTTCCCCTAACTTGCTAAAAAGATAATTTATATTCTTTCTCTAATTTTTCATTTAAGAAAATTTGTGATACTAAATTTAATTCATTTATAACTTCTTTAGGAACTTCAAATGAATACGTTTTCTTTGGATCAGAAGTAATTATATATAAGATACTAGTGTATGTAGTATAAGATATTTGAATCGCTCCTTTATCTAATTTTTTACACTCTCCACACTTTATTCCGTTATCTTTTATACTAAAATATATTTCTTCTCCCATGTTTTTTACTTCTTTATTACATGAAACACAAGTTTTTAATCTTGGAATGTATCCCAATAATCCCAAGAGTCTTATTTTAAATATTGATATTACAAAATCTAAATCTTTATCCGTTTCAGCTATAACATAAAGAGTATTAAGAAGAAGTTGTAATCTTTTTTGTGCAACTTCTTCTTCCATAGATACATCAAATATTATTTGTGCAATTAGTGATGCATATGTGAGTTTTTTTAAATCTGTTCGCAAATTATAAAATACATTAATTGTTTCAGCAGAATTTAAATTATATAAATCTCCAGAACCTTCATAAAGCATTAAATCTGAATAACTCAAAAACTCAGTGCTAGCTAAAAAGGCGCTTTTAGTTTTCTTAGCGCCTTTACAAAATACCTTTATTTTACCTTTTTCGGCAGTTAGTACAGTTAATATCTTATCATTTTCAGATGAGTTAGCAACTTTAATTACGATTCCTTTAATTCTTACTAGTCCCATTAAATTCCCCTACTTTAAAGTTTAATGAAAAATTTGTTTTAATTTATTTTCATTATCTCTCCAATCTTCTTTAACTTTTACCCAAAGTTGTAGGTTTACATGACACCCAAGCATTTCTTCTATATCTTCTCTTGCTCTTTCTCCTATTTGTTTTAGCATTGCACCATCTTTTCCAATTACAATACCTTTATGAGATTTTTTCTCACAATATATTGTTGCTTCGATATCATATAATTCCTTATTACTTCTCTTTTTCATTGTTATAACTTCTACTGCTATTCCATGAGGTACCTCGTCATCTAATGATCTTAGCGCTTTTTCTCTAATCGTTTCCTCAACTATTTGTCTTTCTGTTTGATCCGTCCATTCTTCATTATCATAATATGCTGGTCCTTCTGGCAAAAGTTCTATTATTTTATCCATCAAAACATCTACACCCTCATTTTTTAATGCTGATATTGGTATGATGCCTTCAAACTCATGTCTTTCGCTATACATTTTAATTAGTTCTAAAATATTTTCTTTTTTCACTGCATCTTCTTTATTTATGACTAAAATAGTTTTTGTTTTTTGCTTAATAACATTATTCAAAATAAACTCATTTGCAAGTCCTATTCCTTTATCTGTTGCTTCTATAAGATATAGAATTATATCTACACCTTCCACTGCACCATTTATTGTCTCTTCCATTTTTTCACCCAATTTATTTTTAGGTTTATGTATGCCTGGTGTGTCTGTAAATATAATTTGTGCATCTTTTTTATTTATTATTCCTTTAATTGCTGTTCTTGTTGTTTGCGGTTTATTTGAAACAATTGCTATTTTTTGTCCTGCCAAAGTATTCAATAATGTTGATTTACCAACATTAGGTCTTCCTACTATTGCTACAAATCCTGACTTAAACATTTTTTACCTCCCAAATTTACATTTCAAAACTTTCTGGTAATAATTCATTAATCTTATACATTTTTTCTCTTAAAACACCATCATCTAGATATCCTGCAATAACTTCGATATTAGAATCAAATGTTGATATAAGTTGTCTACATACTCCACAAGGTAATGTTTTTATTAACTCATCATCTACTCCACCTACAACTGCTATTTTTTCAAATTCTACTTCACCTTCAGATAGCATTTTGCAAATTGCAACTTGCTCTGCACAGATGTTAAATATTCCGTCATTACTTCCTAAATTACATCCAGTATATACTTTGCCTGAGCTTGTAATTAATGCAGCTCCACAACGATAATTCGTTGGCGTGATTGCATTTTTCTTTGCTTCGATTGCGTAATTTATTAATTCTAGATTCTTCATTTCTAATTCTCCTCTTTTATTCAAAGTTTACAGTTCCTGTTATTGGAATAATTTGTACCCATGTTATTCCATCATTTATTGTAAGCTCATTTCCTTGCATATCAAAATACATTGTCTTTGAATCTCTTGCCTTCTTTTCCCATACTATCTCTTCTACCATTCCATTAGTTGCAAAGAACCCTTTTCCGTTTCCAATATTATATAAATTTCTTCTGCCTTTATCTTCTGGATCATCTAACAATTCATCTTTAACAAATATCATAATAATATTCTTTGCATAAAAGTTTTCTCCTGTTTGAGAATCTTTGTGTGGTATGTCCCTCATGCTTCTTAAATATACTTTTTTTTCACTGTCATATGAATATGATACATTTTGTGCGATTGAATACTTAATTTTAATTGTATTTGCAATATCTCCCGAATTAATATCTAAATCTTCTTTATTATATTTCACGATTGATTCTTGCTGTGATGTGCTTCTGTATTTTTTCCTTGCGATTTGTGCTTGTATTTTTTCCATACTAGTTATTGCATTATGATATGAACCCTTTGGTGCAACTCTCCAATAAAAATCATCATAAATACCATTTACATTATTTATACTTAATGACTTAATGTTTGATTGTGCAAGTGGACTCCATCCAAAATGAACAAATATAGCATCATGCTCCATTGCATAATCTAAAAAGTAATGTCTTGCACTTCTTACTGGACCTATGTATGATGGTGAAACATTTTTAAAAAATGCCATTATTCTTGTTTCTCCACCTTCAATTATAAACTCATATAACATATATGCACTATTTAATCCACCATGATTTTGCCATGCTGGCTTTTCATTATCTATCATAACAGCAATAGGTCTAGAGTCTCCAGAAAAAATATTAGGGCCTATATATGCCTCTCCACTTGTCTCATCACCACTAGGTATATCACCACTTATATATTTGTCTCCAGAAAGACCATCTGGTAAATTCCTAGTTTTATTTTTTACAAAATATGCTGCAAAAACTATACATGCACAAATAGCAACCACAATAATAAAAACCTTCATTATTTTTGCCCATATTATTTTATCCAACATTATCCCACCTTTTATTCTTCTCTAGTGATATTTAAACTGCTAAGTATAGCTTCTTCTTTTTCTCTCATTAAATTTTTTTCTTCATCTATCATATGATCATAACCTAATAAATGTAGCATTCCATGTGTTACTAAATATGCTAGTTCTCTCTTAAAAGAATGACCGTATTCGATTGCTTGTTCATTTACTTTTTCTACTGAAATAATTATATCTCCTAAAATATCTTCTGTATTATCTTTCTTTCTAAGGTTATCTATTTCACTTCTATTAAACATAGGAAAAGATAATACATCAGTTGCTTTGTCTATATTCCTATATTCTTTATTAATAACTTTTATATTCTCATTATTAGTAAGAGTTATATACACATCTAACTTTTTTAAAATCTTTTCTTCTTTTAAAACTATATTAACTACTTTTTCTATTATTTCTTCTTCATCAATTTTTTCTATGAATTCATCATATAAAACTTCTACCATAATTTTTTCCTTTTTAAATATTATATTTTTATATTATGATGCTTTACATCTTCTTCTTGTTCTCCAGGTTCCAGTCATCTTACCAGAGTGATTTTTAAACTTTCTTAGTCCTCCGAAGTTGCTTCATTCTTTCTCTATAATATCCTCTTAAATCTTTGTATTCAGCACCCTTTTCTTTAAGCTTTTTTACTTCTTGTTTTACAAAATGTATCTCTCTTAATCTTTTATACTCGTTATAATCAATACGCTCTAATTTCTTATACTCATTAAATGTATTCCAGAAGTTTATATATTCTTCCTTTTCTAATTCATTGTCCCATACTATTTTTTTAGATAATACGTTATAGTTATAACTTTCTATTGTGTCTAGTAATAAACAATATATTTCAAACTTATCTGCAACAATATATGTATTTTGAATTAGAACCCTTGCTTTTGCTAATATGTTTAAGTAACATTCTTCGGCGGCAAGTGTAGGTAAACAGTATTCAAAAACGTTCATTCCTAACTCTAATAAATATATTTCTTTTTTTACTGAATTAATTTCTCTTTTTGAATATAAATCTATTTTTTCTACATAATTTTTATATGTATCTATTATCTTATTTCTACCTTCAGTTTCTTTTAAGTATGGTAAAACAAGTTTAATGTATCCTTCTATTAAATCATATATTTTGTCAAATGTTGCTTGTTTTTCTTCAGTAGTACTTGTTAACTTTATTGCATAATGACGCATAACGCTTTTATAAAGCTGATCAACAACATTGATATAAAACTTTTCATATTTTTCAAGATAATAACCAGACTTCGTATTTAAAATATTCTCAAAGTCCATCTCTAAAAGCAATATCTGTCTTTTATATTTATATTCACAATATTCTATTCCTTTTAAAGCATTCATTTCATAATATTTAGATAAAAGTTTATTTTCTTTTATTGTACTAATCTTTTTTTGTACTCTTGTATATAAAGTTTCTTTTATATATTTTTCTAATGTTTCAAGGTAGTTTTCATAGGTTTTTTCATATTTTTCAATAGCTAAATTCCTTTTATGTTCATTTGCGACTTTTGTAATATTTGCACTACTTTCACTTGCTCTTAATACAGCATTTCTTTTTGCACCTATTACTAAATTAAAAAAACCACCACCAGAGGAATATAATACTTTATTGAAATTATTTAGAGCTTTTCCCCAAATGCCATCTCCTGTGTTTTTCACAACTTTTAGTTGAAGTTCTGCCATATTATCCCTCCATTTACAAAATTAAATAATTAGACGTTGATTGATTTTCTAAAAGAAAGAGCAAGTCTTCTTATCTCACTAATTTTATCATATTTTTATGTTTTTGTAATATTATTTCCTAAATTTATTATCACTTTTTTATGTTTAATAATATGTTTTATGTTACCTTTCAAAATCTTCTAATGTGTAAAAATCGTATTCTTGGTCTCTTAGTGTTTCAATAACTTCTCCCAATACCTCAGTATTATCTTTTGATACAGCATGTAGTAACATAACGCATCCATTATGTGCATAATTTATAATCATTTTCTTGGCATATTCAACGCCTTTTTGATTATTTACATCCCAGTCATCATACGCACTACTCCAAAGTACAGTCGTATATCCCAAGTCTTTGCATATCTTAACTGTTCTTTCACTAAACTCTCCTTTTGGAGGTCTAATATATTTCATCTCGTAATTAAAATTTTCAAGAACATAATTATGTAAGTCTTCAACTTCTTTTTTTAGTTTTTCGTCATCTGTTATACTTGGCATGCTTGGATGATTAACGGTATGATTTCCTATAACATGACCTTCTTCTATCATTCTTCTAACTAATTCTTGATTTTGTTTTACATAGGGCATTGTTACAAAAAATGTAGCTTTTACATCTTTTTCTAGCAATATATCTAAAATATCATTTGTATAGCCATTTTCATAACCTTCATCGAAAGTTAAGTAAATTCTTTGTAAGTCACTACTTCCTTTATATATACCATCATATTGATCTAATGGCTTAGTATATTTTACTGAGAAATCTGGACTTACTCCATCTTTCTTCCTTACAAATCCCCATGCAAAAGTTGTATTATCTAAATCTAGTATTGATGTAGGTAGTTCTTCAGCTATAACTTCTTCTCCACTTGGCAAAACATCTATTTCTTCTTCTATTTCCTCTTCATAAACTTCTTCCACAGATATATTATCATCTATTTTAACTTCATTTACACTATTTGGTTTATAGTTATATGATATAAATACAACTGATGAAGCAATTATTAAAATTATAAATAACTTTTTCATAATATCCCTCCATAAAACTATTTTAGCAGAGAAAGCTTATATTAACAATCTTTTACACCAAAAAGACATAATGCAAAAAAACTAGAATATATAAAAACCTCTTCTTACATTTGCATGTATTAAGAGGTTTTAAATATAATTTAAATAATTAATGGATTGCCACTTAATTTAATAATAAGTTTCATATTATCATCTTTTGCAGCAATGTTTTTTCTTATCTTTCCACACTTTTTACATTTATATACGATTACATATCCCTTTTTAGAATTATTTTCTATTCCAATTGGTTCTAATATTCCTTGACATTTTTCTAATCTATCTCCAGGATTTATATCTACATGTTTGGCGTATAGACATTTATTACAATGATCTCTAGAAGTATAACTTAATTTACTTACTTTTGCATTACAATTTTCACATGTAAATTCTTCATCGTTTTTTGTAAATTCACCCATATTAGCAATCTCCTTTATCTATAAAAGCATCCTCCGCCAATAAACTCTCTTAGTAAAGAATTAACAGGAACTTCATCAACATTAATCGGTAAAAAGTATCCTAAGAATTCATATAGTCTTTTTGCTTCAGAATATTCAGGCTCTGAATGTTCTACATTTGCAAGTATTGGTTCTAGAAAATTTTTTATTACTGATGATTCATATACAAGTGATGAGTTAAACATTACATCAGCATCTTCTTGGAATGGGAATATATACTTTTCTTCTCCACTTCTAACTGATGGCCACATCTTAAGTGTTGCAACTGGAGTATGGGATCTAAACATTGTATCTCTTAATATTCTTCTTAGTAGTCTAGAATCTGATGTAGATACTCTATTATAATCATCTATATTTAAAGCTGTAAGTGAGCTTATATAAATTTTAAACTTATTTTTTCTAGGAATAGCTTCTGTAAGCTTTTCATTTAATCCATGTATTCCTTCAACTATTAGAACTTGATTTTCTTCAAGTTTTGCAGTATTTCCTTCATATCTTCTTGTTCCATCATTAAAATCAAATGTTGGAAGTTTTACTTCTTTTCCTTCTAGAAGATTTTTTAATTGTTCGTTAAATAGTTGAGTATCAATTGCTTCTAAGCATTCAAAGTCATAGTTTCCATTTTCATCTTTTGGATTATTTTTTCTTTCTACAAAATAGTTATCCATAGATAAAGAAACCGATGTTATTCCATTTACTCTTAATTGTATGCTAAGTCTTTGCGCAAATGTTGTTTTTCCAGATGATGAAGGTCCTGCTATAAGAACGATTTTCTTTTCTTTATCTGCAGCAATCATATCAGCAATTTTTGCAATCTTTTTTTCGTGCAGTGCTTCGGAAATTCTAATAAGCTCTGATGCTTTCCCATTTTTTATCCATGTATTAAGTTCTGAAACATTTTCTACTCCTAAAATTTTGTGTAATTTATCATACTCGTTAAATGTTTCATATAATTTTTTTGTTTCTGTTATTTTTTCCAAAGCTTTTGCATTAGAACGTCTTGGATATATAAGTAATAATCCGTTTTCATATGGAATAATGTCAAAATATTTTAAAACTCCTGTTGAATATGGCATAACACCATAAAAATAATTTACCGTATTTCCAAGTGAATATAAAGACACATATGGTTTCATTCTGTTTTCTAATAAGCCCATCTTGTCTTTTCTATTATTTCTTGCATACATCTTTTTTGCATCTTCAATAGATAATTCGGTTTTAACGAATGGCATATCTTTTTCAACCATCTCA
>CAZNFG010000022.1:0-16869 GCA_964572605.1 uncultured Eubacteriales bacterium | reverse complement strand
GCTAGCCTGTCACGCTAGAGGTCGAGGGTTCGAGCCCCTTCCAGGTCGCCATTTTAATTAATAAAATGGTTATTTTTTTGTAATAAACACAAAATGCCTATTTAGCTCAGTTGGCAGAGCAAGGGACTGAAAATCCCTGTGTCCTTGGTTCGATTCCGAGAATAGGCACCAAAAAGAGATTATTAAGATTTTTCTTAATAATCTCTTTTTTTTGTTATAGAAGAATTTAAGATAAAACAAAGAACCTACTATTTATATTGAGTTAACAACGCTAATTTTTTTTTATATTTTTAACTAATAATTTTACGGAAGGAAGAATTGGCAAGATACTATTATGAGTATGTAATAGCTTTGTAACATTATTGTTAGATAAATTTAATATAAGTGACTGATTTAGGCAAGGGAAAATGTTGACAAATATCTTCCGTAAGTATACTTTGAGAGTTTTGTTGTAATACTTTGCTCTTATATATATATACGCGCGCGTGTGTGTATAGACTTTATATTTTATTAATGCTAAAACATAAATATATAAGTTTCTTAAAGTTACAGACGTTTACAAAGGAGGAAAGAAAATGAGTTGCAATAAATACAAGGGAAAGGGAAGCGAAAAACGGAGTTTCTATGATTTCGTTGGTTGCCACGATAATTATCTTGCTAATAATTACTACTTTGGTTTTCACAAGAACAAGTACATTACCTGGTGAAGCAACATATGCCAAATTCGTACAAGAGATGACAAATGTTCAAACTGGTGTATATAACAAACGTATCGAAAACGCTCAAAGTGGTGATTCGGAAGAAACAATAAATTCTGGATTTACCAAGGTAAATATTGTTAATCCACCAATGGATTTTCAAAGCTTCGATAATGACGAGGGGCAAATAACGGGATATTTGGTTGGACTAAATATCATCGAGTATGATAATGCTGAATACGGACGAGCATATGCAAAAACATTGCTAAATCCATTAAATGAATCTGGAGACTATGAGGTAATATTTAATAAAGATGATGTATATGTTTTTGATGCTACTGGTGATGTCTATTATGCTAAAGGTATTGAATATAATAGCAACAAAATATATTCACTTGCAAATGCATCAGCATACTCAATTCAATCAACTGAAGATGGTCCTATTATTGCAAATATCGTAGTAACAAGCGGAGAACTTGCAAATGGAAATAAAACAAATGCAAAAGCAAAAATAATAATAAGCGCATTCCCAAGAACAACAGGTGCAAGACTAACCGCAATGGTTAGAACTGTTGAAGCAACTCTAGAAAATGATGGAACTTATGCAACTCAAGTTTCAAGAAACGGAACTTATACCATTGTGGTAACAGAAGAAAACGGTGGTAGAACTGTAGCTAAAGTAAACGTTACTGGTATCATTGAAAATATTAAACCTCCTACAAATTTATCAATGATAATAAATAGTGGAGACCCATCTACACAGTACCAAAGAGTAAATATTAAGGTACGTGCAGACGGTGCACAAAAGATGATAATAGCAAAGAATAACCCATTAAAACCAAATTCAACTGATGTAAGATGGGAAGAGTATATAGAGGAAATTCCAGAGTATAACTTAGGTACAATCGAAGGTAGAATAACGTTATATGCGTGGTTTATGGATGAATTTTCTAACGTAACAGATACGATGGTAAAAGCATCTATAATTTACGATGGGACACCACCAACAAAAGATATGCCAACACTAGTTGCAACAGGACCACATATAATTGTAACTTCAAATCAAACAGATAGAGTATCATCAAAAGAATACTTGCTATCTGCTACGGTTTATGGATATAGAGAATATAGCGAATATGGTGGATATGAAGAATCAGATTATCCAACATGGTATAGTTCAAAATTAATTGGTGGACTACAAAATAATAAAACATATCAAGTTGTAACAAAAACAGTAGACGAAGCTGGCAATGAATCGATGTCAGATCCGACTCAAATAAAAGTAAGTTACGACTATGAAATAGTATTCGATTTAAACCAAGGCATAGGAACAGTTCCAAATGTTTATGCTTCAGAAGATGAAGCAATAACTATGCCTTCAGAAGAACAACAAAGAATTGGATATAGATTTATTGGATGGTCTTTAGATAGAGAAGCAACAGTCTTGACACCTGAAAAAATTATAACTAAAGGTGGAACATATTTGCCAAAGAGTAGTGATGTAACTTCAGGATTAACAATTAAGTTTTATGCAATATGGGAAGCAAGAAATGACATTTTCTATACAATAAATCACTACGTAGAAGATTTAAATAATCCAGGAACATATGAAGAAATTCCACGACTTATTGAAGAAAAAGAAGATGGAGTAACGGGAAGAGAAATAATAGTTCAACCAAAAACAACAGATGGTTTTGAGGGATTTCTATTAAATTCAGTTAAATCAAAACCGCTATCTCAAGAAATTGATGGAAATGGAACAACAATATTTAATTTATACTACAATAGATCAAAATATGATTTAACAGTAACAGCAGAAAATGGTGTTGCGTTAGGCGGAAAAGCAGACGTTATTTATGAAGAAATCCTTCAATTAGATTCAACAGCAAACACTGGATATGAATTCAGTAGATGGGAATTACAAAGAGCACAAGAATTAGGCTTGCCACAAGAAACAGAAAACTTCTTGGATGGTGTAAATAATCCAAATACAAGATTTAAAATGGTATCACGTGACGAGGTAGCTAAAGCTGTATATATTGCAAGAAAATATAAAATAACATATTACTTAAAAGGTGGAATAATAGATGGTGCAAACCCAGTAGAATATACAAAAGAAACAGAAAGTTTCACATTAATAAATCCAACAAAACTAGGATATACATTTACTGGTTGGATAGGCACAGATATCGAAGAGCCACAATTAGAAGTAACACTTGCACCAAACGAAATGATACGTTTCGAAGATAGAGAGTATACTGCAACATACACGCCAGCAGAAGATTTATTGACTATGACGGCAACGCCATCTAGTTATACAAATAAAACAGTAAGGGTTACAGCAAGATGTTTAGATCCAGAGCTTACGATTGAACATAAAGTGGGTGAAAACGGAACATGGGAAAGATATGTATCAACAATTGAAGTTGAATACAATACGACTGTATACTCAAGAGTATTGGAAGAGGGCGTGATTGTAGATCAAGAAACATTGGTGGTAAATAACATAGATAGAGAACTTCCGGTTATTGAAAATATTTCTATATCTGATGAATGGATTCCGGGAACAATATTAAAGCTAAAAGTTAATGCAAGAGACAATATTGGAGTAGAATCATTTGCAACATCATCAAACAATTCAGAACCAATGCCGGAGCTATTTATTCCAATATCTGGTGAAGCAGCAATTAAGGCAAATGGCTTAAATTATGTATGGGTAAAAGATTTGGCTGGAAATGTAGGAAAAGAAATTATATATGCATGGGATATAAGTGAAGATGAAACTGAAGAAGTATATGCAACAATATTTAAAAACACTAATCTAGTAATTGCAGGAGAGGGTGCAACTAAAACTTATACATCAGTAGACACACCATACGAAGCATATAAAAGTTATATTAAAGATATCGAGATTCAAGAGGGAGTAACTAAGATAAGTGATAACGTATTAACCTTAATGGACAAAGTTGAAACAATATATATACCAGGATCACTAAACAATATAACTGATGATGCAATGTTATATACTAACTCTTTTAGAACAATAGTTATTGCAACAAACAACAACTATTTTACCTATGAAAACTCAACTTTATATAATAAAGCAAAAACGAAAATATATGTACACTCAAAAAGAGATGAAACTCAAACGTATATAATTCCTGTTTCTGTTACTGAGATAGCAAAATATGCTTTTTATGATAATGATACAATAAAAAAAGTTATTGCAAATGGAAATCCGTCACTTGGAGAAAGTGCGTTTGAAAACTGTTCAGAGCTAATTGATGTTGAGGGAAAAATTGGTGGAATAAGTATTAAAAACAAAGCATTTGCAGATTGTACAAATCTAGAAGTAATACAACTTTCATCAACTCTAGAAGAAATAGGATATAGGGCATTCTATAATACAAATAATATTAAAGTTATAACAATACCAAAAACAGTTACAAGAATATTAGATATAGGCGGAGCAAAGGAAGTATTTAGAGAGATAGGAATATATGCAGGAAACCCAACTAATAGAGGTATAGTTAGGTATTATCAATCATGTCTTGCATTAAATGTATATGCACGTGAAAATGCATCAGAAGCAACATTCGAGATGATAGACGATGTTCCTGCAACATTATTAGACTTTAAGATAGAATCACCTGAAACGGGTGTATATTCATGGGGACAACAGATTAAATTTGTAGCAGAGTTTGATGAAAACATAAACGCAACATTAACTACGACATTACCAAGCATAACACTTAAAATAGGCAATGGTGTAGAGCAAACAATAAGCGCAGGTGAAATAAGCGAAAATGAGATAATTTATACATACACGGTTCCAGATAATGCAGAAGGCGTATTAACTTTGATTAGATATGAAGGAATTGTATATGATGTGCCAGGTAATATCACAAATGTATATGCAACTACAGTTTCTGGTTCGGAAATAACAATAAACACATGTGTAAGATTAGAAGAATCTGGAGTGGTAACATATTATACAAAACTACAACATGCTATAGATGCAGCAAAGATAAGTCCAGAAAATACATCGCAAATAACATTATTAAAAAACATTACGGAAAGTGTAGCAATTAGAGGAAATAAAGATATAGATATAGATTTAAATGGCAAAACAATAACATCAGAAGTTGGAAAAGTTGCAGTAATGAACTATAGCAAATTAAACATTAGAAATGGTGGAGAAATAATTTCTTCAAATAGATCAATACTTGAAAATATTTCAGGTGCTGAAACAAGTTTTGAAAATATAGGACTTGTGGGAACTTCAATACAAGATACGGGTATATTAAATGATGCTGGTGCTAGACTTATTCTAGATGAGGTAACAATGTCAGGACAATTTACCGGAATAGAAAATGTTGGTACGCTAACAATGAACAATTGTACATTAATAGTAGAAACAGATCATGCAATAAAAACAAATGGCACATCAGTAACAAATATAAACGGAGGAACAATTGAACAAAAAGGAAATGAATTGTTAAAAGCTGCAATATATATATCGGAAAATTCTACGATGTATATAGATGGAGCGGATGTTATTTCTAATAGAACATTAGCAATAGAAAATAGAAACTTATTAGAGATAAGAGGAGTATCTACAATATATTCACAAAACTTCACTGCAATTTTAAATGCAAGAACAATGAGAATGTACGCTGGAGAAGTAACAAATGATGCGTTAGATAAAGAAACAATAAATAATACAGGAACATTAAACATATATGGGGGTAGTGTAAATGCAGCATTAAATATTGCAATTAAGAATAATGGAATACTTACTTTATCAGACGCATTAGTTTCTAGTAGATCATTATTAGAAGAAACAATATTTAATCTAGCAACTAAAAAAGCAACAATAACAAACTCACAAGTAACATCAATGTATCAAGATGCAATAAATAATGAAGGAATATTAGAAATAAATGCAGGAACAATAATTAAATCACTTGGTAAAATAGGAATATTTAATAAGCTATTAGCTGAAGTTACAATTAATTCAGGTGATGTTATAAGTAGTGCAACAGATTCAACAGTAATATATAACCAAGGCAAGTTAAAAATAGAAGATGCAAGGCTATCAGGTAGTGGTGAATATGGAATATATGATACGGGATCTTCATTAGATACAATAAAAAATGCAAATATCATAATAGATAGCCCTACTTCAAATGTAGTTGGAATATATGCGGGAAATAATAATATAACAACTATAGAAAATATTAATATGAATTTAACTGCAAGATCTGGCAATGCGACAGGTATAAGAATAATAGGAAATGAAGTAGATGTAACAAGCGGAACGGTAAATGTAACATCAACTAATGGATCTGGATTTGGTATATACAACGAACAAGGTATATTACTATTAGGCAAAGAAGACATGACAACAAATGAAATGAATCCAAGATTTGAAGGTTCAACACATGGATATTATTCAGAAGATGGACAGCTATATTTCTATGACGGATGTTTAGTTGGATCTATTGGACAATCTTTAATGGGCGAAGTAACAAGAAAACCAATGTATGGATTTTTAAGAGTAACACAAATAGGTTCAAGAGAATCTTCGGTAATGGGAATTGACTTTGTAAAACCTGCAAATGTAACATTAACAGCAAATACATACAATTGGACAAATGCACCAGTAACATTAACAGGTGAAGCAACGGAAGAAAACTCAGGAATTGCAGCATATGCATTTTCTGAACAAACAACACAACCGTTAGAAAATGAATGGGTAACTGTTGCAAATGCACCACTTACAATATTACAAACTACACAAGTGAGTCAAAGAAAAACAATGTATTTCTATGTAAAAGATAAAGCAGGAAATATAGGAGTATCAAATGCGGTAGATGTAAAATACGATAATGAATTGCCAACAATAATAAATATATGGCAAGAACCAGATGAATGGAGTTCTTCAGATGTAGAAGTATATGTAGCGGCAGAAGATACTATTTCAGGAGTTGCAGCATATCACTTCACAACAACGCCACACGGTGTAGATGAAAATATTGATGATTATACAAGAATTGCGCCAAAAAATACATTCACAAAATCAATAATGAGTGGTAATGGTATATGGTATATATATATTATGGACCAAGCGGGAAATGTGTCGTCAGGCGAGTGGACAGTAAGACATGTAGATAAAGAACCACCAGAAGTAACTGTTAGAACATCACGCTTTGAAGAGGGATATTCAGAGATAATAATAGAAGCAATAGATAATGAAAGTGGAGTTACAAGAATTAATGTAAATGGACAAGAAATTGGAGTTGCACAAGATGAAGAAACTGGAATATATTATGCATATTACCAAGCAAGAGAAGCTGATACATTAACAATAGAAGTAAAAGATTTGGTAGGAAATACAACTATTGTAAATAGTGAAGTGTATGTACTTGCATATCATGCAAATGGTGGCCAAGGAGAAACAAAATATAGATTCAAATTAAAAAATGAATCAATTGCTTTTATAGAAAACACATTTACTAAAACTGGATATCAACATGCAGGATGGAGATTAGGAGAAAACACAGAAAATCCTACAATTGTACAGCCAGGAGAACTATATAATACAAATGCAAGCGTAAACCTATATGCAATATGGATAGACGTAATAGCACCAGAAATATTAGATGTTAAGTTGTCAGAAAATTGGACTACAGGTGAAAATGCAAAAATAAAGATAATAGCTACAGATAATAGTGGAGTTACAGGATATGCAATTACAGGAAATACGACAGAGCCAAGCATGGCATCTATGCAAGCATCAAGTGAGTTCAACATAGTATCAGATGGTAAGTATTATATGTGGGTAACTGATATAGCTGGAAATATGGCATCAGGAGATTTCTATTTATATAACGCTAGCGGACCAGTAACAAATAATAATGTCTATGCAATAATAAAAAATAATACTGAAACAGCTAGTGGAAAAACATTATCAATAGAAGGAAATGGAGCAACAGGAAATTATTTAGACGAAGAAACAGTTCCGTGGTATGAAGAAAGAGAAATTATTGGAAGATTAGAAATAAAGCCAGGAATCACAGGTATAGGAAATAAAGCATTATCAAATCTATCAATAGTAAAAGAAATAGTTATAGAATCAACAGTAGAAGAAATTGAAGATGATGCATTTATACATTCAAATAACTTTACAGATGTATATATAAATGGGTCAAACTTTGTATATTCAAATGGAATGATACAAAATGGGGTACAAACAGTAATATATGCTGCATCAACAGTGGAAGTACCACCAGAGATAATAATACCTGAAAGAGTAGAAAGGTTTGGACCATACGCTTTTGAAAACACACCAGTACAAAGAATTATAATGATACCAAATATAAATATAAGTGAAGGTGTATTTAAAAATGCATCTAACTTGAGAGTGATTTTAGCAGAAAGAGGAATAGGTGGAACAAGTATAGGTAATTCAGCATTTGAAGGATGCTCGAGTTTGGGTTCATTAAACATATCAAAAACATTAGAAACGGTTGGAGAAAAAGTATTTTATAATTGTATCTCAATTATAAATATAACAATGCCAAAGACAATTATAACAATGCCAACAATAGATGTATTTAAAAATATTGGTATATCAGCAGAAACAGCAACTGGAAAAGCATATGTATATTATTATGAATCAAATACGGCAATGACAAATTATGCAACATCACCTATAACACAAGATGAAGCAACGTTTATAAACATAGACGACATACCACCAGTTGTGGAGTCAGTAATAATAAATAGTGGTGATTATGCAACGCCAAACAGAAATGTAAAAGTAGCTTTAGTAGCAACAGACAATCATACAGTTGCACAGATATATATGTCTGAAGATAGTGATAGCGTGCCAGCAAAAGATATAAGTGGATGGCTAGAATACGAAGATAACTTTTTATATGACTATTTACTAACACAGGGAAATGGAGTTAAAACTATATATGTATGGGCAAAAGATGATGCAGATAATATATCAATATATAATAGTGATAGCATAATATTGGCAGAACATGAATTTAATTTCATAGGTTCTAATCCAGTAATACAATATAAAGATACAACACCACAAGAATATTATGAGTTCAGAGAACAAGGATATAACTTTGTAGGAGAGAACTTTATAATTGAAAAATCCGGAACAGTAAATAATCAAGTAACAGGTCATTATGAAATAGTATATAACGTAAGCTACATGGGTGAACTAGTTGGTACATATATAAGAAATGTAGAAATAATAGAAAATACATGGAATACCGAAGAAATTGAAGATTCGGGATTTAGATATGTGTTACATGAAGATGGCAATTATGCAAAGCTAGTTGGAATCATTGGCAATAGAATAAATACATTACTACAAATACCAAGTCAAGTTACCGTAAATGGAACAATATATAAGGTAATAGATATTGGTAATGGAGAAAATAGTATTGCACAAGATGTAACAGAAGAAGAAATGACACGTACTTTAATAATTCCAGAAACAGTAATAGCAATAAGTGATTATGCGTTTGGAAACTTTAAAAATATAAATGCAATAGAGTATGGATATAATTTGATGACTATAGGTAAATATGCATTTACAAACTGGGCAACATATTCAAACCCTGAAGGAGGCACTTACTTAGATACAACTTCGACAACAACAATAGAAAACTTAGTAATAAAAGAAAATGTTAGAGAAGTAAAAGAAGGAGCATTCGATAAGATATCTATAAATAATTTAATAATTGAAGATGGTGTAAAGGCAATATATGAAAATGCATTTAGAGGAAGAAATGGAATAAATAGACCATACGATTTAATAATACCAAATAGTATTGAGGTTTTGGGAAGCGGAGAAAATTCACCATTTGTATTCACAAGATTAACATCAATAAATGTTGAAAGTGAAAATATTGGATATAAGAGCATTGAGAGTGGCAAAGGATTAATGACTATAGATGGAAATGTATATATGCAGTATTCATCAGAAAATGTAAGTACAGTATATACCTTGCCAAATGGAACAGTAAAAATTGGGGCAGGTGCGTTTGCAGAATCTAACAACTTACAAAAAGTAATACTTCCAAACACAATAAATGAAATATCAAAATGGGCTTTCCAAGATTCGGGCTTAACAGAATTTACAATACCGGCATTTGTAACGCAAATTAATGAATCGGTGTTTGAAAATACGAAAATAGTCAGAATGGATATACAAAGCACAGTAACAAGAATTAAAGATAAAGCATTTGCAAACATTGAAGAGTTATTAAGCGTAGTAATTCATGGAACCCCAGAAATAGCAGGAACAGCATTTGCGGGAGATTTAGGATTGGGAAGATTAATAATGCTTGATACAAATAACAAATCAAGTATAACAAGTGTTGTAGCAATACCAACAGGACTTATTGTTTATGTTCCTACAGTTGAGATGGAAATATTATACGAAGAAGATGCTACGTGGGGTGAATTAGGAACAGAAAGAATCGATTGTCTATATACTCTAAATGGAGAAGCCGTAATTACATTAGAATATGGAGATATATATACGGAATACGGTGTAAATATTTTCGAAGAGTTAATACCTACAGGATCAGGAGAGGGAACATTAGTACCGGGATTTGCAACAAGAACGACAAATAATATTAATACAGAAAATACTGGAACATATTTTACAACATATACACTTAGCTATAATGGAGAAGATATATGTTCAATAACAAGAACAATTGAAGTTATAGATAAAATAAGTCCAGAAATCATAAGTGTAGAAACTTCAGATACATGGGTTCCTGGAACACCGTTGAAACTAGAATTAACAGCAGAAGATGAATATGATGGATCAAATTTAACATATACTATAACTACCATTGAAGATACAACAAGTGCAACGTGGAGTAGCAGCAATATATTAACGATTTTGGGTGAAGATAATTTCTTGTATGTAAGAGACAACTCTCACAACGAAACAAACATAAGAATTAAAGCTTGGGATATAAGCAAAAATAGCGGATCAAAACAAGTATATGCGTACTTGACCCCAGATGGTCTTTTACGAATAACAGGAAATGGTGAAACATATGGAGTATTAGAAGGTAACTCACCGTGGAAGAACATAGATGGTTTTGTTACAGATGTTGAAATAGAAGAAGGAGTTACTGCATTAGGAGAATATATACTTTCAAATTTAAATCTAATAGATACAATAAAATTGCCATCATCACTTTCAAGCATTGCAGGCACAGCCTTTGCATACTCAAATAATTACAACAGCATAGAAGTTGCAAATGAACCTGCTGCAACATTTAAAGTAATAGATGGGTACATGTTAGTAGATAAGCTAGAAACAACAATATATGTACGAGGACAAAAAATGGCGAATACTATATATGAGATTCCAGAAACATATAGAGAAATAAAATCTTTTGCATTTTATCAAAATACAAATCTTACAGAATCGCTTACAGTATGGAAGGGAATTAATACCTTGGGAGAAAAAATATTTATTGGAGTACCTGGAACAATATATTATTATGCATCGTGTGAAGCTATGAGAATTTATGCAACAATGTATGAAGAAGAAGCAGACTTCCAGATGATAGATGATGTAACACCTAATACAGAAGCGCCAACACTTAGAGCATCTTCTTCAGTAATAATTGCAACATCAAATCAAACTGATAATGATTCGGAAATAGCAAGTGTGCTTTATAATATAAGAAGTGGGGAAGCAAGTTATGATGAAGCAAATTGGCAATCACAATATTATTTCACAGGATTAAAATCGACAACAACATATTACGTAAAAACAAGAGCAACAGATACGTGGGGTAATGTAAGCGACTCAGAAGAATCATGGATAGAAACTGAGGAAGTACCAAAAATTGTTTCAATAATGGCAACCCCAATTACACCAACAAGTGGAGATGTTTTGGTAACAATAGAGTGGCCACAAGTAGCTATTGATTTGTTATATGGAGATGGTTGGCCAGAAGGTACTGATGTAATAAAACAAGTGGGAGTTAAAGAAAGTGGAGATGCAAGTATAACCTGGACGAATATCCCAGATCAAGATTCAGCAAGTACAATAAAAATAGTAACAAAAAACTATACAACGGTTTATGCAAGACTATTTGATGGAGTAAACTATACAACACAAACGATATCATTAACTGTAACAGTTATAGACAGAATAGGACCTACAGGAACAGTAGAAGCTAACAAAGATGAAACATTAATAGTAGAGCGGACATAAAGCAACGTTAGAACAAAATATTAAATTATACTTAACAGCAGAAGATGACAGACAAGAACAGGGCTTCTATGTAGAATATTATTTAGCAAAGGAATCATCTGAAACACCAACTGGAAATACAGCAACAGAAGATTGGAAAGTATTCGAAGATGAAGGAGAATATGATTTTACATTAAGTAGCGATCATAACTTAAAAACAATATATGTCTGGTACATGGATACAGCAGGAAATGTAGGACAAGTATGTAGTGATGAAATATTATTGCTACCAAATGTAGCAATATTATCAGAAAGTGGATCAGAAGATAAGTATTATGATTCATTAACAGAAGCTGTTGAAGAAGCAAGAATAAATAACATTATTCCATCAAGAATAACAATACTAAAAAATATAACAGATGAAACAGAAGTAACAATTAGCAACGATAAAAATTTAGTGTTAGATATGAATGGACAATATATAGAAACTACAACTGGAGTATATGCAATAAAAAATGAAGGTAAGCTAATAATAGAAAACAGAAATCCAATTAGTTCTTACATAAAAATAACAACACCTGAAGTACATACATACGGTATATATAACAAAGGAGAGCTAGATATAATAGGTGTTTCTATAGAAGCACAGACAGGAATATATAACGAATACTAAATGTAATGAATATAATTAGTATGAAGTATAAACTTACGATTCTTATCATAAAAGATTACGATACGTTAATAATAACAATATTGTCATAATCTATTTCTTTGCATAATTAAATTAATATTTTTAAAAGACTATATCTAGAAAAGATATAGTCTTTTTTTCTAGACTTATTAATAAAAAATATATAATAAAACGCTGTCAAAAAATATTATTAATATGAAATATAAATCTTACGGAAATACAAACTGCAGTAATTATTACACAAGTATTACATCATATGTAATAGTGATGTAACACAAAAGTAAATTATTCTTAACAAAGGGAGGAGCAATGTGGTATTTAAAATCTCCAAAATGCGCTTCCGTAGAGAAACAAAAGATAGTAAAAACCCGCAAACATACTATTTTTGGGCGCGCGCGCGCGTGGGCGCGTTGACGCGAATAATAAATATATTTATAATCTCCTTGTAGACAACAATATGTCGATAAAAAATATTAAAGAAAAATGTGCAAGATAAGCAGGCAGAGGAAAACATAAAATCAAAAGAGAAAAGTGTGGGAGAAGATTATGAAGAGAAAAGTGTCGTTGCTATTGAAATTAATACTTATGATTGAGTTATTGGTATTTACTCTGCGGAACCAGTAGCGTTTTTGCTGCAAATGAATATGTCAATCAAGCAAATGTAAAATACAGTACATTAGCAGCCGCAATTTCAGGCACTGCTAGTGGCGGAACGATCTCATTGATAAACAGTGTATCTGATTCGACTAGTGTAATAATTTCAAGTGGAAAGACTTATACATTAAATTTAAATGGATATACGATAACCAGAGGTACTGCTGGAATAGAGAATTGGGGAACTTTAACAGTTAATGGTACGGGAAAAATAACATGTACATCGACGGCAATATATAATGTTTCTTCTGGAATTTTAACGATTTCAAACGCAACAATTACTAGTAGTGTAGATAGAACTATATGGAATCAGGGTCAGGCAAACATTATTGGAGGTACAAGCATTACTCAGACGGGAACCCAAGAAGCAGTACGTAATAATAGCAATGGAATTATAACGATTTCAAACACAACAATAAATGCAAACTATTTTGGTATATGGAATGAAAAAACTGCAACTATTGGTGCAGGAACAACTATAAATTCTAGTGGAGATGTAGCGGTATATAATGGAGCTGGAACATTAACAATAGGTACTTTGGGTGGTGGTATTTCAACTACAACACCATCTATAAAATCAGATACAAGCTATGGTGTTAGAATAGTTGGAGGAACCTTTAAGTTCTATGATGGTGTTATAAGAGGAATAACTAGTGCAATTAATGGAACAGTAAGTGAAATAGAAACTGGAGCACAGTTAACTAATACATCCGAAACAATTGGAGGTAAAACATATAAAAAGACAATATTGGCAGATCAAATATACACTGATGGAACGAATATCTATGCTACATTAGGAGATGCATTTAGTGGTGCAAGTAGTGGAAGTACAATTACATTATTAAAAAATATAACAGATAGTAGTGTGGTATCTGTTGCAGCAGGAAAGAGTGTCACGCTAAATTTAAATGGATATACAATAACAAGAGGAAATGGAATAATTGATAATTCTGGAACACTAATAATTTATGGTTCGGGAGAATTGTTATGTACAGGGAGAGCAATAAATAACAACTCTGGAAAATTAACAGTTGGAGAAGTAAAAATTACAGCAACGAATGCAATATATACTTATGTGCCTTCTTTGACAATAATTGATGGAGCAATAATAGAAACAACAGGGGTAGCAATTTCTAATGCGGCGACTCTTGAAATAAGAAGTGGAAGTGTTTCTTCTACTTCTTGGGCAACAGTATATAACAAAGAAAGTGGAAATATAATAGTAAATGGAGGAAATATATTTGCCAATTTAGGGGCTGCAATAAATAGCGAATCGACAGGTAATACTGAAATAAATGGTGGAAACATTTCATCAAGTGATTGGAAAACACTATATAGCAGTGAAAGCGGCAGTTTAATAATAAATGGAGGAACTTTTTCAAATTTAAAAAACTGGGGTACTGTAATAGAACTATGGGATACCAGTACATTTGAAATGAATAATGGTAATGTAATTGCTAATGAATATGGAACTGGAATATATACCACATCAATAACTGAAGATGCGATTATAAATGGAGGAACCATATCTGGACGTACAGGAATTTGTGTAAGTGGAGATGGAACAATAATAATAAATAGTGGAGATATAAGCGGAACCGATACATCTCTATATTTGGAGAACCGAGGAACAGTAGAAGTTATTGATGGAAATCTAAACGGAAAAGTATATTTACTTGGCCAATCTACAATCAATATATCTGGTGGAACAATAGAATCATCAGGATATGCGATATGTAATGATGGGTCGGGAATAATAACAATAGGTACTTCAGGAGATGGTGTTTCAACTAGTAACCCATCTATAACAGCAGAGACATATGGTGTTCAAATTAATTCGGGAGCATTTAAGTTTTATGATGGTGTTATAAGAGGACGTACTGCTGCGATGAGTACTTCGCCAACAGCAATAGAATCTGGGTACAGTATAAGTACAACATCTGAAACAATTGATAGTAAAACATATGAAAAAGCTACACTTGCAGCACAAGTAGTTGCAAATTACACAGATGGAACAAATAATTACCAAACATTAGGAGCTGCATTTGCTGGTGCAAATAGCGGGGATACAATTACAGTACTACAAGACGTAACAGATAATGTTTGGGCAGAAGTTACAACAGGAAAAGGTATCACATTAGACTTAGATGGATATACAATAACAAGAGGAAATGGAATAATTGATAATTCTGGAACACTAATAATTTATGGTTCGGGAGAATTGTTATGTACAGGGAGAGCAATAAATAACAACTCTGGAAAATTAACAGTTGGAGAAGTAAAAATTACAGCAACGAATGCAATATATACTTATGTGCCTTCTTTGACAATAATTGATGGAGCAATAATAGAAACAACAGGGGTAGCAATTTCTAATGCGGCGACTCTTGAAATAAGAAGTGGAAGTGTTTCTTCTACTTCTTGGGCAACAGTATATAACAAAGAAAGTGGAAATATAATAGTAAATGGAGGAAATATATTTGCCAATTTAGGGGCTGCAATAAATAGCGAATCGACAGGTAATACTGAAATAAATGGTGGAAACATTTCATCAAGTGATTGGAAAACACTATATAGCAGTGAAAGCGGCAGTTTAATAATAAATGGAGGAACTTTTTCAAATTTAAAAAACTGGGGTACTGTAATAGAACTATGGGATACCAGTACATTTGAAATGAATAATGGTAATGTAATTGCTAATGAATATGGAACTGGAATATATACCACATCAATAACTGAAGATGCGATTATAAATGGAGGAACCATATCTGGACGTACAGGAATTTGTGTAAGTGGAGATGGAACAATAATAATAAATAGTGGAGATATAAGCGGAACCGATACATCTCTATATTTGGAGAACCGAGGAACAGTAGAAGTTATTGATGGAAATCTAAACGGAAAAGTATATTTACTTGGCCAATCTACAATCAATATATCTGGTGGAACATTAGAATCACATGGAGATGGAATATATAATAGTGGAACAGGAATAATAACTATAGGTACTTCAGGTAATGGCTTTTCAACGACTACACCTTCTATAATGGCAAAATACTATGGTGTTAATACTAGTGCTGGAACATTTAGGTTCTATGATGGTGTTATAAGAGGAATGGATTATGCAATGAATAGAGCTCCAGATGTGGTAGAGAACAACTATATTGTAACAACATCAGATGAAACAATAGACAATAAAACATATGAAAAAGCGATACTAACATTGAATTCAAACTACATGGATGGAACAAATGGATACAATACATTATTAGATGCTTTTACAAATGCAGCTAGTGGAAGCACGATTACAGTATTAAAAGATGTAACTGATTCTGCTGATATAATACTTAACAACGGAAAAACTTTCACACTAAATTTAAATGGACATACAATAATTAGAGATGGTGCAGGAATACAAAATTGGCAAAACTTAAGCATTATTGGTCCTGGAGAAATTAAGTTTACAACGAAGGCAATATATAATGTTTCTTCTGGAATTTTAACAATTTCAAACGCAACAATAAGCAGTACTGTCGATAGAACTGTATGGAATCAAGGTCAATTAA
>CAZNFG010000021.1:0-18820 GCA_964572605.1 uncultured Eubacteriales bacterium | reverse complement strand
ATAAATTATTAATCACCAATTTAATAATTTTAAAATGTAGTAAATATACTCAAAAAAACTACATACTAAATAAATTAAATAGTGAAAATATTAAAGAAGATAAGAGGAAATCAATATGTTATATGTAATGAGACATGGCCAAGTTGAAACAAATATTCATAACCAAATAAATGGTTGGAATCCAGAGGAATTAACCACAATAGGAATAGAGCAAGCAAGGGGTGCTGAAAATAAAGTTAAGGCTCTTAATATAGAATATGTTTTGTGCTCACCAATAGTTAGAACAAAGCAAACGTTGAACAATCTAAATCTAGATGAAAAGATTACAGTGTATTATGATGATAGGTTGAAAGAAAGAAATGCAAAAAGTATGGTTTATAAAAAGGTAGATAGTGTTGATAATAACATTTGGTATGATAAAACAAAAGATATTGTATATGAAGATGCTGAAGGATTTAAAAGTATAATTGAAAGAGTAAAATCTCTATTAGATGAAATAAAAGATAAATACTATGGCAAGAATATTTTACTGATAACACACGGAGATATCTGCAAAGCTATTTATTTATATTTTAATCAAGATGTTCAAAATATAAGTGAGTTTTATCAAGATAATTGTGAGATAGTATCTTATGAGCTTTAATATTATCTGACTGTATAAAAAAACTGCCCATATTAAATGGGCAGAAATAGTTTTTTTTTACATGATAATTAGTTCTTTCTCTGTGGCGAAAACAATGTCGACCATGAAGTTCCGATAATAGTTTTTATAGATTTTTTTCAATGGTTTGATTATTATTCGTAACCGATTGCTAAGGTATGTTCCACAGAAGATAGATTCATCAGATGATTCAGTTTTTTTCAATTGTTGAATCTCAGAAAGTAGTGATTGGATTAAATCAACCGGGACGCATTTGCCAGTAATCTTTGTACCAATAATTCTAAGAAAAATTATAGCATCAACATGTTGCATCTTTGAACTATTACAAAGATTATCCATGAAGTCTTGATCACCATATACTGTCCAGATTGCATTTGAGAAAAATGGAACATCAGTTATTAAAGGAGAGTGATATCTCCAACCACCATCTTTACCGCAGAAGATTAGATCACCTGTATTTAGAAGACGAGGCTTCTTAAAAGTATCCAACTCAGGCATTTTTTTCCCTCCCTCAATTATTCGTCGATAAGTCAAGAACGTTTTAGTCTCAGTAGAGGATGCATACAAGATAACTTGCAAAAGTGATTATATCATGGGGTAACATAAAAGTAAATATTTTTGAATGGTTATTAAAAGACAAAATATGTAAAAAACCCTTTCATTTCAAATAAAATACAAAAAAGATCCCCCAATGGGGGGATCCATATTATTCTACCTTTGTAATTCTCGCAACAAGAACGTTTTTATCAACCTTGTATTTAACAGTAGTGCCTACAGTTTTTCCAAGAATGGCGGAACCAAGTGGGCTGTCTATAGAAACTTCTTCTGCAAAAATACCCACAGGTGCATTATCTACAAGCTTAAAGGTATCTTCTTCAGGAACACCATCAAAATCCATTGATATAGTAACACGGCTACCAATTCTCACGACTCTATTTCCTTTAGAAGATAAAGAGAGGTTATCAGGCAAGTTATTTCCTTGACTAGTTGAAGGTTCACTTTTGCATTGCCGGATTTCATGTGGTTCAAATTTTGCATCATCATTTTCCTTGAGGTTAAGGTCATAACCAGCTTGATTGAGGTAGATAAGAGTCTTATACATACCTAATCCCCCCCTTCCCAATAGTATCAAATTATGGATGAATTAACTTTATTTATCTAAAAATGTCAATAAAACTTTACGTAATAACATAACGGTATTTTTTAAATAAAAAGCAGGGCTTAAATGCAGCCCTGCTTTTGCCGGTTGAAGCAATCACAAATCTTCTGTAATCACCTCAATTTTGACCACACGCTCCCAGCCGGCGTGTTCGAATTTGTATTCGGTTTCCTCTTTCCCTGTTGCGGGATTGAGGACGGTCTGTCCTGTGGGAACCCGGTTAGCTTTTGCCCGAATGACAGGCTTGGCATTGTTCCGGGGGTTGGTCAGATCCGCCAATATGGCGGGGGGCAAGACGACTGCGAGGACATCACAGTCTTCACCCGCAGCCACGACGTCTTTCCAACTTGCAACGGATTGGTCGAAGGTTACGATTTCTACTTCGCCGTAAATGCGCTGCAGGTCAGTCAATTGCTCCACGGTCATTGTATGCCTTGATAGCCAGAGAATCCGTGTCATTTTTTACCCTCCTAAATTATATAAGGTCTCAAATATGAAATGTACATTATTATTATACCATTGTTTACATAAAAAGTAAATATAAATTACATATACATTTTACTATTATCGATAGAAAATAAAGTGCTATTTATGATATATTTAGTGCATAAAGAAAAGTAATAAACTAAAGAGGTAAATAATTATTTAAAGATTTTGATATAATAGACATGTATGAAAAAGAATATGATGCAGAAACAGCGATGAGTAAAATAAAATATTGGTATATTGTTGAGGTTTTTGCAGTTCATAAGAGTATAAAAAAGGAGTGATGAAATGCAAGATAATGAATTAAAGTTTTATGAAAGTGTAGGTAATTGGGATTTTAGTGATATTAAATATACAACAGAAAAAATAACAAACTGGGATTTTTATGAAGAAATAAAAAAATATACTAATGAAAATTCGCTATGCTTAGATATAGGAACAGGTGGAGGAGAAAAAGTAATAAAAAAATATCCTGAAGTTGCTATGATCATTGCTTCTGACTTTTCAAAAGAGATGATTAAAACTGCAAAAGAAAATTTAAAAAAATCTCAAAGAAAAAATATAAAATTTGTTATGATGGATAATTTAAATATGAATTTTCCAAATGATATGTTTGATTTAGTATCAGCAAGACATACAATAATAGACGCAAAGCAAATATATAATTGTTTGGTTGATGGTGGAACGTTAATAATTGAGGGAATAGATAGAAAAGATTGTTGGGAACTAAAAGAATTATTTGGAAGAGGTCAAGGGTTTAAAGACGAAATGTCTATAGCGAAAAAAGATTATCAAGATCTAAAAGATGCCGGATTTAGTAAAATAAAGGAGATAGAAATCTTATATGATGAATATTATGAAACTATTGATGATTTAGTAGCACTTCTATTAAAGACACCAATACTTGATGATTTTTCTGAATTAGAGAATAATAGTTTTATTCATAATCCTAGAATAGAAAAAGAGTTGCTCGATGAATATGTGAAAAAATATAAAACCCCAAAAGGTATATTACTTAAGAGACGACTATATGGTATAATTTCAGAAAAATAAAATTTTTGAAAGGGAATAAGGATAATGAATATTGAGTTTAAAGAAAAAATAGATGATAAAATTGGTAAAATGATTGGTGAAGAATTTGAAAAGTATGCAAAGAAAAATGACTTAGAATGCAAATATATACCTTTTGCATTTATAGCAAAAGAAAATGAAAAAGTTGTTGGAGTGTTAACGGGAAAATCGTATTATTCTGAAATACATATTGGAGATTTAATCATACTTGAAGAATATAGAGGAAATGACTTAGGAACAAAGCTTATGGAAGAAGTTGAAAATCATTTTAAAAATCAGGGAATAAGTAATATAAACTTAACCACCTATTCATTTCAAGCACCAGAGTTTTATAAAAAATGCGGATATGAATTAGAATTTATAAGAAAAAACAAAAGAAATCCAAAATTAGATAAATACTATTTTGTTAAATACTTGTAAATATAAAAAGTTCAGGCGACCACATTGTGATCGCCTGAATTTTTTCTTATTCAATGCTGATGGAAGTTACCATCAAAACATCGTCTGTCTCACCTTTAGTAAACGTGATATTAACGTTTTTGCCGCTCGTCAAGAAGAGAGATTGCTCTACGTTAATATCGATGTTTGAAACAAAGGTCTGATTGTATCCCACAAGTCTGAATATGAATATTGTGTTGCCGCTTTCGACTGCAGTTGCAACCATTTCAATGGTTCCAGTAGTGTCAAAAGCCGTTGAATCAATGATGCCGAGACCTGACAGTTTGGAGCTATATGCTCGTAGGGCAAGTTCGACAGAATCTTCAACAACCACTAGATTGTAGTCAGATTTATTGACGAACGCATATTTCTTAACAAGAAGCTGTGCATCTTTGAGCGTTAAGAAATACGTTTCCACGCCATTCACATTCACCAACATAGCGGGACCTGCTGAATAGTAGTACTGCTGCACAAGACCTTTTGCAGATGATTGAGCGGAAGACTCTTCGGCACCAGGACTCGAAAAGTAATCAATGTTGCCGGTACGCTTATTCATAAGTACGAAACCGATATTAGACTCGTCTTTACCTGCACTGGTAATGCCGGTGTAAACCTGAACATGACCGGTTTGATCCGCAAATTCGAAGTACTGGCTTTTGTCAAAAGAGAAGGATGTCTTACGAATGTCTCTACTAGAGAAGTTAAAGACACCATGTATAAGATCATAGTTCCATGCAAGTCGGCTCATCAGGTAATTGTTAGAATAGACATTGTCTACCCATTCAGGAACTTCATCGTTTTTATAGATAGAAGATTCTCCTGTGATGGCATTTACTAAAGCAACACCAACTTGAACCTTTGCCCCGAGTAGTAATGCTGTAGGACGCATAATTGAAACGATATAAAATGGCGTGCCATCTTCATCAATTTCAAAAATTTCGTCTCCAAACATGATGCCGGGGTATGATGCTTTCAGATGGCGCTTCAAATCTGACCCGAAATATGCACTTGGTACATATTTCATGCCTTTTTCGAGTTCCACAAGCTTTGCTTCTTGGGTGTGAACATTTATGAGCACATACCCGGGAACACCTATGTTTCTTGAATTAAACCATTTATAGAAGCCACCATACTCTAATGCTGCAAGGCGATAGTATTCTCCCTGATACGAGATAAAGACATAGTTGTCGCCAACCTCGTACTGAGATAAATATTTTTCCATTTGTCCCATTTGCCGGTCACCAAGCCTCTGTGCAGTAACAACATCAACAATTGGAAGATCATCTGCTTGAGTAATATTAGGAAGAACTTCAATAGATGACAATTCAGAATTGTTTATGGCTACTGCTGAACGATACGCTCCTACATTGATAATCTTGGAAGAGAAGATTGCAAGAATTGCCCACAGTACAAAGGGAACCAATAGGGTAATTACGTAGAACCAAGGACTGAGAAATTCTCGGTTGTCTGCATCATCCCGAATAAACGAAATTATACAAAACACTGCTAGACTTCCAATGATGATCCACCAAAAAGTATGATCTCCAAAGTTCCAAGGACAAGCGGACAAGTATAGGGCTATGAAGAAGAACAAGAGCGCTACAATGATTCCAGGTAGCAAAAGACCCAAAAATCCAGACTTAGAGTTCCGAGACATGATGAGATACCTCCTTTAATTATTAGAAGTTTACAAGAATAATTACAGAGACATTATACCAATATTTACATAAAAAGTAAAGAAAAAAACACGTGCCTGAAAATTTCTGGCGCGTGTTTTAATCTAATTTAGTTTTTATGGAATTGCATATTGAACCATTAATTTGTGTTTTTTTAAATATTTTGCATATTAACTTCGATGTATTTATTTGCTTCATCGACGCCTTGTTCATCAAGAATTCTGTAGCAGCGTTCAATAAAGTCTCTTTCTTCAAAGAATTGTGGAGGATCAAAATCATAACGAAGTTCATTGTCTAAGAGTAAAAGTTTTTCATTGAACACATCAATATTTTGTGAACTAAATTCCAGGATACCTTTATTGACATTCAAGATCTTATTAAAGCCTATCATTTCAAAGAAGTGAGTCAAATATTTTGTTCTTGCTGTTTCAGAATATTCAGAAAATTCGAATGAAATCTTATAGCTGTCATTACGAAAATGCTGCATCCGAACAGTAAGAAAAATTCTCTTGTTTGCAAGAAAATCATATATATTTAACATTTCTTTAAAAGGTGATTTGCTTTTTCCAGGAAAGAGGATTGCGTGAGTCATAGCTTCAAAGATATCTGGGTTTCCACTTATTCCTATATATGGCACTTGCCAAAGTTCTCTACCTAATGGATTGCCACCATCCGTGTGGAAAAGAACTTGTGTCCAAGGAATAAGTCCAGTCAACATGAGTATTTTCGAAAGATAAGGACGAGATACTTCGTTAACGAGAAAATTGACATAGCTCCACTGAAAGCTATTATGGCAACCGGTCGTGAGAATGTTTTTCTGATGACAGATGCGGAGCAGCTTTTCCAAATCATCTGAGCCTAAAGCCCAATGAAGTACAGCTTCGTTAAACTCAGATTCAGACAT
Source organism: uncultured Eubacteriales bacterium (assembly GCA_964572605.1). Taxonomy (GTDB): domain Bacteria; phylum Bacillota; class Clostridia; order TANB77; family UBA1234; genus UBA1234. The sequence goes on along the minus strand of CAZNFG010000021.1, from coordinate 12,425 downwards.
CTTAGTTACGTCGTATGAAATCCCTGTATTCCAGTTTTTCATTTTTTACCTTCCTTTCAATTGCTCGGATGATTATTTATAAAGATTCGTTTACGGGAGTACTATAACATATTAACATAAAAAAGAAAAAATAAAAAATTATTAATATTAATCAAAAAAAAGCGCCAGGAAAAATTCCTAGCGCTTCTTTTTGGTCATTTTGCGGCTTCAGCTCTCTTTGAATCTCTTTTTGCTCTTGCTTCTTCGATATATTTATTTGCTACATCAATTCCTTGTTCGTCAAGGATTTTTGTGCATTGCTCCTCAAAGCATTTTTCTTCGAAAAAGTAAGGAGGGGAAAAGGAGAAACGAAGAGCCTGTTCAATCTCGACTAACTTCTTTAAAAACTCATCAACAGAAATATTTGTATACTCCATTGAAATGAACCCGGAATCGCCATTGTCGACAAATCCGAGAGATTTAAAGAACTCCTTCAGGTATAGTATCCTGGGATTATCAGAATACTGAGTGAATTCGAAGGAAAAGTCGCTTATTTACTAGAATCTCATAGAAAGTAAGCATTTTTTCAAAGACGGATGTTTCTTCTTTTGGAAAGCTTATAGTATCTATCAATGTTTGGAATAAAGGTAATTCACAAACTATTCCAAACTGTGACTGATACCAAATTTCTCCAGAAAAAGGGTTTCCTCCATCTGTAGAGAAAAGAACTTGAACTTTACGAGTTTCCTCAATGGCATTCATCATGTTCCTAAGGTAATTACGAGATATGTCATCTACCAAGAAGTCAACATACCCCCAATCACTTCCAACGTGACAACCAGTAGTGGGGATGTTTTTCTCATGGCATAGCCGAAGCAACTGTTCTAACTCTGTTGAGCCTTCTGCCCACTGAACAACGGCTTCTTCGAAATCCGATTCAGTCATTTTGCTGACAGCGTGAGAAATCATTGTATTCCAATTATTCATGTTTTAACTTCCTTTCAATTGTAGGGGTGCCTATTTATAGTTTTTTGATTACATAAATATTATACCATGTTTACATAAAGAATAAAAGAAAAAGTGTAATATTGTTCGAAAAAACACGCGCCAGGAAAATTTCCTGGCGCGTGTTTGAATTTACTCTTGTGATCTGTTTTCTTTAGAAAGCTTTTCAAATTCTTCTTGAATGAATTTACTTACAGCATCAAATCCTTGCCCATCAAGGACTTTATAACAACATTCTAATAAGTTTTTCTTTTCGAAGAAAGTGGGGGGAGTAAACCAATTTCGAAGTGCATGTTCCACTTCTTCAAGCTTTGCAGTGAATTCCTCTGCAGAAGCTGAGTTAAACTCCATGGAGCTCTTGTTGAAATCTGAGTATTTTGAAAACCCAAGATATTCGAAGAAGTTTGTTAGATAACTTGTACGGACATTTTCAGAATATTCACAGAATTCAAATGAAACCTGGTAGCTGTAATTACGAAAATGTCTCATACGCACATCAAGAAAAACTCTCTTTCTTGCAAGAATTTCGTAAAAATCAAGCATTTTCTCGAATGGAGAATTTATCACCGGGGCCGAATACACTGAAGAGGTGAGCTCTGAAAACAGAGATGGGTTGCCACTAAAGCTAAAAGGTGATTTGTGCCAAAGCTCTCCAGAGAAAGGATTTCCACCATCAGTGGAAAACAGAACTTGCATTCCGAAAACATTATCAATTGATTTGAGCATTTTCGAAACATACTCCCTGGATACTTCATCGATTATAAGATCGACATAGCCCCAATTGTTACTTGCATGGCAACTGATTGTCGGTATACCTAGCTTACGACAAACCCGTAGAAGATTTTTTAAATCTTCTGAGCATTCTGCCCATTTTACCAAAGCTGCCTCAAATTCGCTTTCAGACATCGTTTTTACGTTGCACGAAAGCATTGTATTCCAGTCCATACTGCCTTATACCTTCCTTTCATTGTAGGGATGCCTAATTAAAAGTTATAAAAAAGTTACTGGCATATTATATCACGATAAATAAAAAAGGGAATAAAAATTTTATAAATATTAAAAAATAATTCAGAAAACAAATATATTTTATGATATAGTTTATATAGGTAAGAAGCACTAGACTTTTATTAAAGGAGAAAAAAATGAAAACCGAAAAAAATATATTAATAGCTTTTATCTTAAATATGGCTTTTGCAATATTTGAAATAGTTGGCGGAATATTTACAAATAGTATAGCAATTCTTTCTGATGCTGTTCATGATTTCGGTGATGCGATAAGCATTGGAATATCTTATGTGTTAGAAAAGAAATCTAATAAAAAACCAGATGAAAAATACACATATGGATATACAAGATATTCAATACTTGGAGCATTTATTACTACTATAGTATTGATAGGAGGATCATGTGTTGTTATATATGAAAGTATAAAAAGATTATTAAATCCAATTCAAATTAATTATGATGGTATGATTATTCTGGCTATATTGGGTGTTGTTATTAATTTTATTGCAGCATATTATACTAAAGAAGGAGACTCGTTAAATCAAAAGAGTGTAAACTTACACATGATTGAAGATGTGCTTGGTTGGATATTTGTGCTTATAGGTTCAATAGTAATGAAATTTACTAATATATTATGGATAGATTCAATAATGTCTATTAGTGTTGCTACTTTTATTCTTATACATGCATTCAAGAACTTAAAATCAGTATTAGATTTATTTTTAGAAAAAGCACCAAAAGACATTTCAATTGGTGATATTAAAGAAAAATTAAAAAACATTGAAAATGTTATTGATGTTCATCATATACATTTATGGAGTATGAATGGTAAAGATAATTATGCAACAATGCATGTTTTTACAAATGCAAAAAATGATAAAAAAATTAAATCTGAAATTAGAGATGAAATGAAAAAACAATCAATCAATCACGTTACAATAGAAATAGAAAAACAAGATGAAGATTGCAATAACAAAGAATGTTAAAGTTATAAGGATGTGAAAATATGGATAGTGAGTATGAGGTAAGGCTATTAGATATTAACAAAAAAGAATTTATTCAAAAGATATTAAATTATGGCGCAGAGTATATTAATGAATATAATCAAAAAAGATATATATATGATTTTAATCCTAAAGTTGAAAACAAATGGATTAGATTAAGAACAGATGGTAAGAAGACAACACTTGCAATTAAAAATTGTGAGGATAAATCTATTGGTGGAACGAAGGAATTAGAAATAGAAGTTTCCGATATGAATAAAACAGATTTAATATTACAAGAATTGGGATATAAAAAAAGAAGTGTTCAAGAAAACAAAAGAGAAAGATATATATTAGATAAAGTTGAAATAGATATAGATACATGGCCACATTTAAATACATATGTAGAGTTTGAAGGAGAGAGTAAGGAAGCTGTTTTAAATATGCTTAAAAAATTAGGCTTAGATGAATCAAAAATAACTACAATGGATGCACAGGATATATATTTATCTAAAGGTTATACAAAAGAAGATTTAAATTATTTGGTTTTTTAATATTAATTAGAAAGAGAGAAGAAAATGATTAGTATAAAAGAAAATGTAAAAAATGTTAAAGAATTCAATTTGTTATATAACTTAGTTGGTTGGGGCGCACATGAAGATAAAATAACTGAAGAGGCTTTAAAAAATACATTTTATACAGTAAGTGTATATGAAGATGAAAAAATTATCGGATTTGGAAGATTAATTGGTGATGAAATATGTGCTTTATACATTCATGATGTTATAGTTATTCCTGAATACCAAAATAAAAAAATTGGTACCTTGATAATGAATAAATTGTTAGAAAAAATAAAAGAAATAAAAAAAGTAAATCCAAGTTTAAGAGTTTATTTGGGCGCATTAAAAGGAAAAGAAGAATTCTATGAAAAGTTTGGATTTAGAAAAAGATCAGAAGCAAATCTTGGAGAAGGTATGATTTTAATAGATTGATAAAAAGGAAGGATTAATTAATTATTGTCCTTCCTTTTTATAATTATATTATTGATTTAAAAATATTCCCTGATATAGATTTTTTTCTTTTAATATTTTATCTACTCCATTTAATACTAATTTTTTGTGAATGTTCCATGTTGGTGCAACTAATAAATCCTTTGGAGCATCACCACTTATTCTGTGAAGTATAATGTCTTTGCGTATATGTGTAATGATAAAGATAAGTGCGTCTAAATAATATTCTAATGTTATTGGTGTATATAAGTTGTCATTATACAGTTGTTCTAACTTTGTATTTTTAACTATATATAATGAATGAACTTTTAAACCTTGAATTTGTTGACTATTCAAAAAGTAAACAGTATTTCTTATATCCTCAAGAGTTTCGTTTGGAAGCCCAACAAGCATATGGGCTACAACATCAATTCCATTTTCATGTAATAATGTAACAGCCTTTGTAAACATTTCATTTGTATAACATCTGTTAATTATCTTTGCTGTTTCTTCATTTGCTGTTTGAAATCCAAGTTCAACTGAGACATAATATTTATTTGTATATGTTTTCAAAAGATTAACTACATCTTTATTTATACAATCGGGTCTTGTTGCAATACTAATACCAATTATTCTATTATCTATTAATGCTGCATCATACTTTTCTTTTAAATTTTCGATTGTATCATAAGTGTTTGAAAAGTTTTGAAAATATGCAATAAATTTATTTGCACGCTTTCCTCTGTAGCTTGTAAGATGGTTTTTTATTTGCATGGTAATAGAATCTCCAGAATTTAAGTGATCACCAGAGCCTTTTTCGCTACAAAAAATACAACCTGAAGAACTTTTTGTACCATCTCTATTAGGACATGTAAATCCTCCATCTATGCAGATTTTTAATACTCTTTCTCCAAACTTATTTTTATAATATTGATTTAAATGATTATATCTTTCTAATTTTTCCATAGTATAAGTATTATAAGCCATAAATTGAAAAAAAGTAAACAATATGATAATGTAATTACAAAGATTTGAAAAAACAGAAAAACACACAAAAAGGAGAATGAATATGATAGATTTACACATGCACACTAATTGCTCTGACGGCAGTGATGATCCTATTGAATTATTAAAAAAAGCAGAAGTAAAAAAATTAAGCATCATTTCTATAACAGATCATAATACCGTAGAAGCATATAAAATAATAGAAAACATTAATTTAAAAGAATTTTATAAAGGAAGAATAATACCAGGAATAGAGTTAAACACGAAGATTTTAGGAATCCCAATAGAGATATTGGGTTATGGAATAGATTATAAAAAAGTTGCAATTGAATTACCTAAGATTTTTATAGGGAGTAGAGAGCGTAATATAACAGAAACAAAAAGACTATATGAAAAATGTTTAAAAGCAGGTATAAAATTTGAAGAAAATTGCTTAGATAGATATGACCCTGAATCATTTGCATCAAAGTTTATAAAAAGTGAACTAATGAAGTTTGAAGAAAACAAAAATATAATAAGTGAAGATGCGTGGAATGATACAAGGATATTTTATAGAAAATATATGTCTAATCCAGAATGTCCGTTATATGTTGAAATGGATGACTTAGTTCCAGAGTTTGATGTTGTGGCAAATTTAATTAAAAATGCAGGAGGTCTTGTTTTTCTTCCACATATATTTGAATATAGAGAAAACTCTATGAAGATATTAACCTTTATTTTAGATAATTATAAAATAGACGGAATAGAGTGTTTTTATACGACATTTTCAGATGAGCAAAAAAACGAACTTTTGAAAATATGTAGAGAGAAAAACCTTTATATATCAGGCGGTAGCGATTATCATGGAAGTAATAAAGTTGGTGTTGAAATGGGTACAGGAATTGGAAATTTACTAGTCGCTGATACTGTAATAGAAGAATGGAAAGATAAAGTGTCTACTTATTGAAGAAAAACTTGACATAATACAACAATTTAATGTACAATGGATATGTACACTGGTATTATAACAAAAATAGGAGGGAAAAAGGATGCATCTAAACGCTAGTTGGATTGTGGTATCTGGACTTGACGGCTCTGGCAAAACCACTCTGGTAGAAGATTTAGAGAACCTATTCGTACAAAATGCGCTTCGGGTGAAGCGAGCTCGACTGCCGCACGACCGATACCTGGTGAAAGAGCTCCTGGATAAATCCCAGGATCAGTATACTGATCGTATGCTGTTCGCTCTTGACAACAGATTGTTCGCTGCTGACTATTTCGAATGGATACATAGCGGCGAATATGATCTGGTTCTCACTCAACGTGGGTTTTTGGATAGCTTTGTTCACGGAGCTGTTCAAGGCTATGATTACAGTTTCATAGCTCAGCTCAACCGTGTGGAAGAGTTACCCAAGTGCGACGTGATCATCCATCTCGTCGCAGAGGCCGAGACTGCGTATGGTCGGATCAAAAATGATCCGGATGCTGACAAATTTGAATATTTGTCGTACATCCGCCGGCAGGAGGCGGAAACCCGCCGTGCATACTATGAGCTTACGCACGGCAACAGCGACCTGGAACATTTCAAGGGCTGCGTGAATATCTATATCGATACAACGCAGTTGACAACGGAGGAGACGTTCCAGCTGGCTCTGAAGCGCCTCCATGAATGCAAAGTCCTGATTGAGGACTATGCATAACCCTTCGAAAATGCACCCTTTTATAGGGTGCGTTTTCATGTAGAAAAGATAAGATCAATACATACTTTGGTTTTATTTACATAAAAGAGAAAATGTGGTATAATAAATATCGACTAAAAAATTTAGGAGGATATTATGGCAAAGGTAATTTACATTTTGTCTGGTGGATGCACAGATAGGGCTCTTACAGGATTGGAAGAGCGGATAAAGTCGGGAAAGATAAATCCTGGGGACTATAACCAGGCTGAACTTATGTATGAAGAAATATACGACTCTCATAATATTAAAAAACCCAGCAACTATCCGCTGAAGTTTTATTCAAATTATGGGAAAAAACAAATCTGGGTTTCAGGAGTTACTGCAGGATATAGAGGAACAGGACCATGCGGATCAATCACAGCGCTCAGGATGATGGGATTCAGCGTTCAAAGCGATGAAGTTTTCAACCTTCCTAACGGCGAAAAGATTGTTCTCAAGAAATGACAAAATGGAGTGGCACCATTGGTGCTACTCCATTTTTGACTTATATTTAAATTACGATAAAATATATAGTATAAATACAAGAAGGTGGAGGTGTTTTTATGAAATTATTTGCATCAGTAAATAAAAAGATAAAATTTAGAGAAAAAGATTATATTGAAAAACATTATATTAAAGATGATAGAGCGGTAATACCTGTTGATTTACCAAATATGGATAATTTATATATGAAACATGATCCAAAAAGACTTTTTCTATCAGATGAAGTGGGTAATTATATAAAAGAGGCAGCTTCAATTATTCCTTTTAAATATGATATAACTCTTGAATTTCATTGCAAAGAGATTAGTACAGAAGAACAAGATAGAATAAGACGTGTCATAAAGAATAACTTTGGAATGGAAATTGATGATATAGATTATGAAAGAAGATTAAGTGGATATGTGGCTTTGATTTCTTTTATATTAGGTTTAATATTTGTTGTAGTGTCATATGCATTAGGAAATAATAATATAATAGGTATATTAAAGGAACTGCTAATAATTGCTGGGTGGGTAATTTGGTGGAATATGGTTGAAACAATAGTCTTTAGAGACAGTGAGCGTAAGATAGAAAGATTAAATAAGCTACAATTGTATGATAGTAAGGTTGAATTTATTATAGATAAATAGCTAACTAGTAAATTGACATAATACACAAAAAGATGTAATATATAAGCATAGGAATATTTTTTAAGGAGGATCATCATGATTGCGGGGCTTGCTAATGCGATACGTACGTTTTCAGGTTGGATTCCGGAGGATGTATGGATTTGGGGTTCAATAGCGCTTACCATCTTGGGAAAGTTTCTCGGATTAAAATGGACAGCTTGGCTAAAAACTCTCCTAGGACTAGTTTGTATCTATGCAATTTTGTTTTGCGTGGGTGAACTACTTCCTGTATGGCTGCAGAACTTAGCAGTCATTGTAACAGCAATTTCAGTTCTAATTAAAGTCTTTTACAAAAAAAGGTACCGGTAAAAAACCGGTACCTTTTTGATACACATTATGTTGACTAATAATACAAATACTGTTATAATAGAAACGTGGTACATATTTTATTATAAGGAGGTTAAATAGACATAATTGTCACGAACTCGTACATCCGTATAGAGCTGCACTAGACCTGACCTAGACCAAAAAAAAGCATAAGGAGATTCAAAATGGAAAAATCTTATTACAGCAAGAAAATCAGGACGGAAAAGTACTCACTGGAACAGCTTGCCGCAGAGCAGAACATTTCCGTGGGTGCGATCAGAGCGGCAGTCAAGAAAACCTACATCAGTGAGACTTGGGCTAACAAGCTCATTGGAATCGCTGAAGAGAACGGGAAACACTCCGATGTCTCTGCACCGAAGGCCTTTGTGCCTCGGAAAGTTCGGGCTGTGGTCGACACGTGCTTCGTGTTGAACTACCCCGAGGTGCTGGATGGCTATAACCTGGTCATTCCGAAGTTTTGCATGAGCGAGCTTCAGCGGATCAGTGATTGCGAAAAAGATCCAGCGAAGAAAAAACGCCTTGAGGAGATTCTGCAAAAACAGGAGATGGAAGTCTTTTTCGACGATCATCTCCCGCCTACTCAGGGATATATCCCGGACTGCAAGCCCCGCAACATAACGTTTGTACGTTATGTGAAGAAACTGCGAGAGATGTTCCCTCGTATCAAGGTTTTAACCTGCTCGCGAGAGGTTAAAGAAATCCTTACTGCGAACGGAATCAGGCACTAAACCTTCTCTAATCCCAACCTGAAAATCAGGTTGGGATTTCTATTTTTTAATACAGATATGATTTTATTGACAAAAAAGGTTTTAAATGTTAATATTTACATATATTAGGAGTGAGTCTAGAGGATAACTTGAGCGACTCAGAGTATGAAAATACTTACACAGAAACGTTATTAAACGTGAAGGAGTCTTATACAAGATTTTTTCACGTTTTTTGTTTTTTACCTAATAAAATATTAAAAGGAGGGCATTACCATGAATTTCAAAAAATTAGTAGGAGAAAAAGTTTATTTATCACCCATATCTGCAGACTCAATTGAACTGTTTACAAAATGGATGAATGACTTTGGTGTAACAGATTACACTGCTAGAAGTCAGTTTGTTTTTTCATATGAGGCGGAAAAGGCTTGGTTTGATAACAAAGTTAAATCAAAAGATTATATGCTATCAATAGTGACATTAAAAGATGATGAAGTTGTTGGTAATATCGAACTCCAAAGCATTGATTCTGTTAATAGAGAAGCAACTTTAGGAATATTGATAGGTGAAGAAAAAAATAGAAATAAGGGATATGGTACGGAGGCAATATCACTATTATTAGATTATGGATTTAATTACTTAAATTTAAATAATATTTCGCTTACCGTTTTAGCTTGTAATGATAGAGCAAAAAGATGTTATGAAAAAGTGGGTTTAAAAGAATTTGGAAGGAAAAGAAAATGTAAATTTGTAAACGGTAAATATTATGACTTAATTTACATGGATATTCTTTCAGAAGAATTTAAAGAAGAGTATATTAAAAATAAAAATGTAAAATAAAAGATAAAAGCTAGAAGAATAACATCTTCTAGCTTTTTGTTTTTTCATATTTTTAAATTGCAATCTAAAAATATAACGCAGTATAAAAAGATAAATTGTGAAATAAGATTGATATGAGAGCTTAACATTTAAAGTCTGTATATATACGAAAAATACTTATTTGATACACATATATTGAAATTATTAAATATTCATTATATAATAACTAAGCTTATGAAAATATAAAGAGGTGTAAAGATGTTTGATAAACTAGAGAGTGTAGAACAAAGATATGAAGAACTAAATACAAAAATCAGCGATCCAGAAGTAATTTCTAATCAAAGTGAATGGCAAAAGTTAATGAAAGAACACTCAGATATTCAAGAAATTGTTGAAAAATATAGAGAATATAAGAAAACTGCAAAAGCAATAGAAGATCTTAAAGAAATGCTGAATGACAAAGAAATGCATGACCTAGTACAACTAGAACTAGATGAGAATAGAGAGAAACTTCCAAAGTTGGAAGAAGAATTAAAACTATTACTTGTTCCAAAAGATCCAAATGATGACAAAAATGTTATTATTGAAATAAGAGGCGGAGCTGGCGGAGAAGAATCTTCTTTATTTGCAAGTGATTTATTTAGAATGTATAGTATGTATGCGGAAAAAAGACGCTGGAAATTTGAAGTTTTAAACTTAAATGAAACAGAACTTGGTGGTATTAAAGAAGTTACATTCATGATAACGGGTAAAGGAGCATATAGTAGATTAAAATTCGAAAGCGGTGTTCACAGAGTGCAAAGAGTTCCTGACACGGAGTCGAGTGGAAGAATACATACATCAACCGCCACAGTGGCAGTACTTCCGGAAGTTAGTGAAGTTGAAATTGAAATAAATCCAGGGGATTTAAGGATTGATACATATAGAGCTAGTGGTGCTGGAGGACAACATGTTAATAAGACAGAATCTGCAATTAGAATTACGCATGTTCCTACTGGGGTTGTTGTTGAGTGCCAAACTGAGCGTTCACAAATGCAAAACAAGGAAACCGCTATGTCAATGCTTCGCTCAAAGCTTTATGAAGCAAAACTTGAAAAACAAACGAGCGAGCAAGCTGAAGCAAGAAGAATTCAAGTTGGAAGCGGTGACAGGTCAGAAAAAATTAGAACATATAATTTCCCACAGGGGAGAATCACTGACCATAGAATTGGACTTAGCATGTACCAGGTAGATAACTTCTTAGCGGGAGATATTGATGAGATGATAGATGCTATAAATGCTGCTGATAGAGCTGCTAGACTTTCAGAAGAAAAATAACAAGATAAAAACAAGTGTCATTTTAAAGTGACAAATATTCACTTTAAGATGGCATTTTTTTGTCTAAATTATTAAGTTATATATTATTTTTAATTTCATGGAAACTCCTTACGGAAATCTCAAATTATAAGTTATAAAATATTGACAATATACACCAAAAATGATACAATGCAAACTGCTATTGCATGTATGTTTTAAGACCTAATGAAAATAAGTCCTTTTAGATAAGTTTTTAAAATGCAATTGTACACTAAAATTTACTGATAAATCTAAATAAAACAAGGAGAGAAAAAGCATAATGAAGTACGTGGGAGTTAAACAAGTGTTTAGAGCAATACAAAATAACGAAGTAAAAGTTGTTTATGTTGGAGATGATGCAGAAAAGCACGTTATAGAGCCACTTATTAAACTATGTGAAGAAAAAAACATAGAAATAAAACATATTGAAACAATGGAGACTCTTGGAAAACTTGCGGGTATAGAAGTGAAATCTGCTGCAACAGCAGAGTAATTTTAAGGTGATTTCACACGCGCTTAAGCGTTGAAATATATATCTTTGGTAAAGAAAGGGAGGTGAATAAAACAAAATGCCAACAATTAATCAATTAATTAAACAAGGAAGAAAAGCAAAAACATCTAAATCAAAAGCTCCAGCCTTACAAAAAGGTTATAACTCAAAAACAAAGAGAATAACTAATAGCAAAGGCCCACAAAAAAGAGGTGTATGTACAGTAGTTAAAACAACTACTCCAAAGAAGCCAAACTCAGCTTTAAGAAAAGTAGCCAGAGTTAGACTTACAAATACACAAGAGGTTACAGCTTATATTCCAGGTATCGGCCACAATTTACAAGAGCACAGTGTTGTTCTAATAAGAGGTGGAAGAGTAAGAGACCTTCCTGGTGTTAGATATCATATCATCAGAGGTACTTTAGATACAGCTGGAGTAAAAGACAGAAAACAAGCTAGATCTCTATACGGAGCAAAAAGACCTAAGAAAGCTTAAGATTTAGAAAAAAGTGCTTATTATATATAGATTAAAATAGATGTAATAAAGCACTTACTGGTAAGCAAAACCAGAGTACCTTGGCATACGGTAACATGAATGTATGCTAATTTTATAAGGAGGGAAGAAAAGTGCCAAGAAAAGGATTTATTGCAAAAAGAGATATTTTACCAGATCCTTTATATAACAGTATTGTAGTTACAAAACTAGTAAATAATGTTATGAAAGATGGTAAAAAACAATTAGCTCAAGGAATTGTATATGATGCATTTGAAATCATTGCTGAAAAAACAGGAAAAGAATCAGTAGCTGCTTTTGAAGAAGCAATGAACAACATAATGCCAGTACTTGAAGTAAAAGCAAGAAGAGTTGGTGGAGCAACATATCAAGTTCCTATGGAAATTAGAGCTGAGAGAAGA
>CAZNFG010000020.1:0-23733 GCA_964572605.1 uncultured Eubacteriales bacterium | reverse complement strand
TTTTAGTAAAAAAATAACCTCATATACGAAACCTACTAAGAAATAGTATGTTCTATATGAGATAATCTAATCCAAAATTATTTATTAAAAGGGATGTATGAAATTATTATTCCAATTATATTAACTATTTTGTTTGCTTTTTTGATTCCTAAATGTTTTCCTACTGCTTTTCCTAACACTGTAAAAGCTGTAACTCCCGCTGTCATAAGCATTGCAACAATTGATATATCTTCTAGTTCCATCATTTTCGCAATGTTTATTGCTATCAATGCACTTGTAGCTCCACTTAAAACTCCACAAATATCTCCGATTACATCTCCACATACATTTGACACTTTTGCTGCATTTTTAATAATTTTTACTGACTGTTTAGCACCTCTTTTTTTGTCTGAAGCTTTTGCGTGAAATGGCGCCTCGTCAGCTGCTGTTACTGATGTTGCAATAAGGTCTGATACTACTCCTATAAACATTACTAATATTAGCGTTATTATCGAAAAAGTTAAATTTAGGTTTTCAACTACTTGAGTTGAAAGGTAATTGAATACTATTGATAATACAAATGTTATACAAAAGATTTTAATAAGCCAACCGTAGCGACTTTTGTCAGTATCTTTAGAATTTTTACTCAACTTATATATTCTCCCCTTTATATTTTAAAATTTAAAAGTGGTAATACCTTAGGTAAATTTTGCGGCTTAGGTCTAGAAGATTTTCTCTATTATCTACTAAGATATCGCCATCTTAGCTATTTCTATTTAAAGATAATATCTTATTGTTGCCAAATAAGAGCCTAGATTACCACTTAGTCCACACTTCAATCCCTAAGGTATCTCATAAAAGAATGTTCTAGAAGTTTTCCCAAACATCACATCTTGATTGTTTATCATCTTTTGCAATGGAGGTTTCAATTTATATAAATATCCGCCGACATCACTCAAAGAAAGCTACACTGTGTACAATGCTTTTTCATAAGCATGCCTTGCAGGTTTATCATGTTATCATCTGATCGATAACATGTCTCCACGGTGAAAGGGTCATACGACCATATGCCATTATGGCTTGCCCTTAAACCTTACTCCCCAAGAGAACCCACGACTGGGCGTCGCAAGCAAACTTAAAGAACTTCATCGATATGCTCTTTCAATGGATTTTTAGCCCCACCCTCGCAATCAATAGTGAAAACTAGAATAACACACCACTTATAGGTTATATATTAGCAAAAAAACAGAAGAAAAGCAAGTAAAGAGATCCCAAGGCAAGTTTAAATTTCTTGTATTTTTATTAAAACCAGTATCAAAATAATGTAAAATCGTTGAAATTTGCTTGAATTTAGTGTATAATGACTATGTTAAGTTCTAAAAAAGGAGGTTAATCTAATGGCAAAATGTGAGAAATGTAATCAATATGATACTGATGAAAGTAATGATAAAAGAGGCTGGTGCAATAGAGAACATAAATGGGTAGATTGGAATGATTCACCAGAATCTACAGACTGTGGATATTCAAACTAATTAAAAGTGCTACTTATAAAAGTAGCACTTTTTTTATTTTTATTTTTAATATTTTTTCTCTTCTTTATTTTCTTTTTCCTTTAAATTTCTTTTTTTTTTTCTATATTTTCTTTTTTGTCTTCTTTTTTATTTTATTATCAAATCTATTTTTCATCAATGAAGGATTTTCCTTATTTTGATTTTATTTCCAACAACCATATAAGGCAACTCCACTTACAATTCCTACTAATGCTCCCACAAAAACTTCTATTGGAGTATGGCCTAATAATTCTATTAGTTTTTCTTGAATATTTATATCGCCCTTACTTTCTAATATCTGATTTAAAACTCTTGCCTGTTTTCCAGCTGCTCTTCTTACACCAGCTGCATCATACATAACTACAGTTGAGAAAATTAAGCAAACTGCAAATAATAAGGATTCAATACCTTCACCTAATGCAACAACAGTAGTAAGTGATGAAACAAATGCAGAGTGTGAACTTGGCATTCCACCACTTCCCCAAAGTCTTTTAATGTTTAATTTTTTATATGCAATAAGTTCTGAAAATACCTTAACAGATTGTACAATAAACCATGTAATAATAGGAATCATAAGTCCAGGATTATTAAGTATATTACCCATTAAAATAACCCCCCTATTCTTCTTTAATGTTAAATGATTCCTCAATCATTTTTCCACTTGCATTTTCAATTAGTACAGAAATATTTTTTTCGGCTTTTTCTAAAAGTTCATTACAACGTTTAGATAATTCCATTCCTCTTTCAAATTTTTTTACAGACTCGTCAAGTGTTAGTTTTTGTAATTCTAACTCATTAACTGTTTTCTCAAGTTCTTCAATTGATTCCTCAAAAGTAAGTTCTTTCATATAAATTTCCCTCCTACAATACACTTGCTTTTTTTCTTCCATCTTGTAACTGAATATTTATTATATCATCTTTATTAATATTTTTAATTGATTCAATTACGGCACCGTCTTCACTTTCAATAATTGCATAGCCTCTAGTTAAAGTTTTTAAAGGGCTTAGTGCATCTAATTTTGAAATAAATTTTACTAATTCTATTTTATAGTTTTTAAATTTCATAAGAATATTATTATTTAATTGTCTTTCGTAATTATTTAAATTTAATATTCTATGATTTAATAAGTCATATGAATTTTTAAATATTTTTCTATTTTCAATATTCTTTATTTGATTTTTACATAGTTCAAGTTTTTTATTTAACAAAATTCTTAGTTTGTTTTTATAGTCATTAAGTTTTAAAAGCAATTCTTTCATATCTGGAACAGCAAGCTCACCTGCTGCAGATGGTGTAGGTGCTCTTAAATCCGCTACAAAATCTGATATAGTAAAATCTGTTTCATGTCCTACGGCCGAAATAATTGGTATATTAGAATTATATATTGCTTTTGCTGTAACTTCTTCATTAAAAGGCCATAGATCTTCTAATGATCCTCCACCACGTGCAACTATTATTATATCAACATTTTTTTCTTCATTAAAATATTTTATTCCTTGTGCAATAGTTAGTTCTGCACCTTTACCTTGAACACTTGCTGGATAAAGCTTAATGTTTACATTTGGAAATCTTCTTGTTGTAACATTTATTATATCTTTGATTACTGCTCCAGTTTTTGATGTTATAACTCCTATACTTTTTGGTAACATTGGAATTTTCTTTTTATGTGCTTCATCGAATAGTCCTTCTTTTTCAAGTCTTTCTTTTAACTTTTCATATTCTGCATATAAAGCTCCAATACCATCTTGTTCCATGCCCTTTACATATATTTGATATATTCCATCTCTTTCATAAGCACTAACAGCTCCTAATACAACAACACTTTGTCCGTCTTTAGGTTCAAAGTTTAAATATGATGTATATGTTTTAAACATAACACACTTTATAAGTGAATTTTGATCTTTAAGAGTAAAATATAAATGACCAGAATAATGATTTTTAAAGTTCGATATTTCTCCGCGAACATAAATCATTGATAGATATTCATCATTATCAATGATTTCTTTAATATGTTTATTTAATTCTGATACCGATATAGGTTCTGGTCGTTCCATTTTTCCTCCAAAAAAATCATTTACTTATTTTTTTCTTCGTTAAACTCATTGAAAGCTCCTGCTAACACACCATTAATAAACGAGGGCGACGAATCATCGCAAAAAAGTTTTGCAAGTTCTACAGCTTCGTTTATTGAAACTTTATATGGTATATCTTTTCTATAGATTATTTCATAAAGAGCAACTCTTAAAATCGCAAGGTCTGTTTTGCCTATTCTATCCATCTTCCAGCCTTTTAAGTGTGATGTTATAACTTTATCTAACACCTCACTATTTTTTACAACTCCAAAAGCAACATCGTTAATGTATTTTTTGTCTTCATCTGTTAATTCTTCTTCTGACTCTTTCAATAAACTTAAAATTAAATTTTCAATTTCATCTTTTTCAGATTGAAAGTTTGTTGAAAAAACAACTTTAAATGCAACTTCCCTTGCTAACTTCCTGCTCATAGATTTTTCTCCCTTTTACCATTTATCTATTTGATTCTTTAATCTTTCTTTTACTTTCCCTTTGTTTTTTTGTATATATGCCCCTATAAGTCCAAATCCAATTACTATGGCAATTTTTGTTATTATTTCAATTACACCTAATAGAACAACTACTAAACCTATTATTAAACCTAAAATAAATCCGCCATAATCTGTAAAAAATTTACCAACTTTCTCTGTCATATTATTTCCCACTTCCTTATATTTTTTATTTTTATTTATTTTCTTCTTCAAGTTTTTTTGCTTCTTCTCTAATAGCATCTACATTTGCGTTTAAGTTTGGTTCAACTTTATATAAAACATTATTTTCATCTACTAAATATCCATCTGTTCTAATTTCATTCTTACCAACTTTTTCTTTTTCTACTGATTCAGGTTCTTCTGTAACAGAAACATTTACTTCTTTATCTTTCTTTTGTTCAAATAAGTTTGAACCAGAAGAAGATGTAGAAATATTTCTTATTTTAACATCTACATTAAATACATTTACATTTGTAGTTAATTCAATTTGATTTTTAACTTCTTCTTGAATTGCATTAACTAATTCTTTTATTCTTGTATTTTCATATACTGTTAATATCATATACATATTAATACCCTTATTAGCTTTAACCATTCTTGCTTGTACATCTTTTACTTGACTATGGTTTTTAATAACGCTTGTTGCTATTGCTTCAATAGTTTCTTGTGCGATTTGTATTTTTCCATGTCCTGTATTAACTGTTATATTTTTCTTTGTTTTGCCTGACAATTCAGATGTAAATACTGTAACTTTAAAACCTAGTAAAAATACTAATGCTGAGGTCATTATTACGAAAACTTTATATTTTGCATCTTCAACAAATACATATTCTCTTAAGGCATTATCCACAGTTGTATACCCAATCATATCAATAGCTTCCATAAAAACCACCACAGCTAATATCATAACTACTAATGTAAAAATAAATGAAATAAATCTATCTAAAATCTTCATATTACTCAAACCCCTTCTACTTTTTAATATTTATTCTGTTTCTTTTTGATTTTCGTTTGCTTCTTTCTCATCTTTTGAGTCTTTAGGAAAATTAACACTCTGCACGTGAATATTTACTTCTAGAACTTTAAGTCCTGTCATGTTTTCTACTGCACTTTTTACTCTGTTTTGTATTTCCCACGCTATATCTGGTATTCTACAACCATATTCAACTATTATATAAAGATCTATCGTTGTATCTTTTTCTCCTACTTGAACTTTTACACCTTTTGCAAAACTTCTTTTTCCTAATATTTCTGAAATACCTTCAACTAGGCCACCATTCATGCCATATACGCCTTTAACTTCTGAAGCTGCTATACCTGCTATCTTTGCCACAACTTCTTCTGCAATCTTTATTCCATTTACTTCTGTTTCTTTTATTGGTTGTTCAACAATTTCACTTTCTTTCTTTTTCGTTCCCATTATAAAACCTCCTTTTAAATTATAAAATTTTATGACCTCTTAAAAATTCTTTTGCCGACATTTTTTTTGAGTTTGCCATTTGTATTTCAGTAAGTTCTATTGCTCCATCACTCGTCTTAATAACTAGCCCTTCTTTTGCATCGGCTGCTAATACATCTCCTGGTCTAGTACTCTCATTTTTTATTTCTATTTCACAATAATTTGCCATCCATATTTTTATCTTCTGATTTCCTATAGTCGCATATGCACCTGGCATTGGATTAAATCCTCTGATTTTATTTTTTATTTCTCTTGTTGTCTTTGTCCAATCTATTTCTCCCATTTCTTTTTTTATAAGTGGAGCTAATGTATATTCTTCTGGTTGTTTTTTTCTTGATGCTGTGCCATCTGCAATTTTTTCTAGCGTTTCAATTATTGCTTTTCCACCCATCATTTTCATTTTTTCATATAACATTCCGTATGTATCATTATCGTCTATAGGAACTTCGTACTTTTCAATCATGTCTCCAGTATCAACGCCGGCATCCATATACATTGTTGTTATTCCTGTAACTTTTTCTCCGTTTATTACTGCCCATTGTATAGGAGCAGCACCACGGTATTTAGGAAGTAATGAACCATGAACATTTATTGAACCATACTTTGGTATATCTAATATTTCTTTTGAAAGTATTTGTCCAAATGCAACTACTACTATAACATCTGGATGAATATCTTTTATTATATTTATTAAATCAGTATCTTTCCTAATCTTTTCTGGCTGATATACAGTTAACCCTTTACTAAGTGCATACTCTTTCACGGGAGTTGATACAAGATTCATTCCACGTCCTGATTTTTTGTCTGGTTGTGAAATAACTGCTTTAATACTATGTCCATTTTCATAAAGTTTTTGCAAAGAATATCTTGCAAAGTCTGGTGTTCCCATAAATACAATATTCATATTCTATTTTTCTTCCTCCGTATCTTCTGCATTTGCATCGAATAATTCAGTAGCTTTATCTGTAAATAATATTCCATCTAAATGATCTATTTCGTGTGATAAAACTATTGCTAATATGTCTGTTGCATTTATTGTTACTTTTTCTCCTTTTTCATTTAATGCTTCTACTACCACTTCTTTTGGTCTTGTAACATCTCCTAGTATTCCTGGTACACTCAGACAACCTTCTCTACAAACTTGTTTTCCTTTTGATTTTTTTATAACAGGATTAATAAGCTTATATGGACCTTCTCCACCTTCACCACTTAAGTCAATAACGATTACTCGTTTTAATACTCCAACTTGTGGTGCTGCCAATCCTATTCCATCATCTGCAGTTTTTAATGTTTCATACATATCATCTAAAAGTTCAAGAATTTTATCATTTATTATTTCTACAGGTTTAGATTTTTTTCTAAGTATTTCATCTCCTGCTTCTCTTATTTTTCTTTGAGCCATCTTACCACATTCCTTTCTAAAACAATATTATTACTTATAACATGTTGTTAGGGTTTATATCTATACTTAACTTTATTTCAGAATTCTGAATTTTGTAAAATTTATTAACTATTTCATAGAATGTTTCTATTTTTTCTTGATCAAGTGTTTCCTTAATCAGAATTCTCCATCTATAATTTCCATTAATTTTACTTATTGGTGCAGGAGCTGGTGCAAATGCTTTAAACTCCTCTGAAATCATATTATATAACTTATTTGCCCATTTTTTTACATTTTCTTCGTCAGTCCCAGTAATAATCGACATAATTATATCGCAAAATGGCGGATAATTCAACTTTTCTCTGATATTTATTTCCATATTGTAGAATTTTGTATAATCTTGCTCTTTTGCACACATTATACTAAATTCATCCGGCATATACGTTTGTATAATTGCCTCTCCTTTTTTTTCACCTCTTCCAGCTCTTCCAGACATTTGAGTAAGTAATTGGAATGTTTTTTCATTTGCTCTGAAATCTCCTATATTTATGGAACTATCTGCCGCTAATACGCCAACTAATGTGACATTACTAAAATCATGTCCTTTTGTTATCATCTGAGTTCCAAGTAATATATCTATCTTTTCATCTCTAAACTTTGTTAATATCTTTTCATGGCCATTTTTTACTTTTGTAGTATCTATATCCATTCTTATCATAGTGGCTTGTGGAAAATATTTCTTAATTTCTGCTTCTATTTTTTGTGTTCCGGTTCCAAAATATCTTATGTTTTTGCTACCACATTCTGGACATAATAAAACTGCTTCTTTTGTTTTTCCACAATAGTGACATATTAATCTATTTTCATCTAAATGATATGTCATTGATACATCACATTCTTCACACTTCACAACATATCCGCAATCTCGGCACATAATAAACGTTGAGTATCCTCTTCTATTTAAAAATAGCATTATTTGTTCTTTGTTTTTTATTGCATCCTTCATTGCATAATATAATTTTCTACTAAATACAGTTTTGTTTCCACTTGCAAGTTCTTCTCTCATATCCACAATTTCAATATTTGGTAGTCCTGCGTTAGATATTCTTTTTTCTAGTTTTAATAATTTAATTTTTCCGTTTTGTGCTTCATAATACGTCTTTATGTCAGGTGTTGCAGAACCGAAGTACTAAAGGAATATTTTCGGTAATTGCAATTTGTGTTGCAAGCTCTTTAGCATCATATTTTGGAGTAACTTCAGATTTATAGGAACTATCATGTTCTTCATCTATTATTATCACTCCAAGATTTTTAATTGGTGCAAATATTGCTGATCTAGCTCCTATTACAACTTTAGCATTACCAGAATTTATTTTATTCCATTCATCATATCTTTCACCAAGTGAAAGTCCACTGTGTAAAACTGCAATAATGTTTCCAAATCTAGAAAGAAATCTATCTGTGATTTGAGGTGTAAGTGAAATTTCTGGTACAAGAACAATTGCGGTCTTTTTGTTATTTAATACTTTTTCTATTAATTGCAAATAGATTTCTGTTTTTCCACTTCCAGTAACACCATGTATTAAATATTTTTTGTATTCATCTAATTTAATACTTTCTAAAGCTTTTCTTTGATCATTTGTTAATAAAATAGCATTTGAACGATTTACATTCTTATTCCATAATGGATTTCTTGATACTTCAATATCTTTAAATGCTATTACTTTGTTTTTTTCTAATGTTTTTAAAACCGCATCTGAAACATCTACCATTTCTTTTACTATGCTTTTAGGGGCATAGCCTACATTATCTTGTAAAAATTCTATTACTTTTTTTTGTTTTTCTTTTTTTATAAAATCTAAATTAAAGTCATTGTTCAAATATATATATTTTTCTGTTTTAACTTTTATATTATCATATTTAGTTGCTGTACCTGGCGGTACCATTAATCTAATTGCTTCTGAAAGATTGCAAAAATATTTATCACTTATCCAGTGAGCAAATTTTAATTTATCTTCACTTAACACTTGATCTACTACTTTAATTATATTTTTACATTTATAATCTGATTTTTCTTTTATATCTATTACATATCCTACATCATATATTTTTCTGCTACCAAAAGGAATTAAAACTCTCATTCCGAGGTAAAACTACCATACCTTCTGGTATGGCATAATCAAATGTTTTATTAAGTTCTGTTACATTCGAATTAACTACTACCTCTGCAATCATTTAATTTTTCCTTTTATTTAAAATATTTTTATTACATCTGCAACAGTAACAAATAATGCGAGTATAATAATTGCACCAAATCCTGCAATTATTAAACCTTGTTCTATACTTTCTTTCATTGGTTTTCTTCTAATACTTTCAATAAGAAGTATTACAATTCTTCCACCATCTAATGCTGGAACTGGAAGTAAATTAAATATTCCAAGGCTTAAGCTTATTGCCGACATTAAATAAAAGAAGTTTGACAAACCACTTGTCTTTGTTATCTCTGTAGCAATTCCAATAGGTCCCATCACTTCAACATTTTCTGCTTTTCCAGTAAGAACTTCCATCATTCCATTTAATGTTGCAGTTAAATAATACCCTGTTTCATCTATCGCATATATTATATTTTGGGGAAAACTTGGTTTAAGTGGATAATACGCTACCATATAATACCTTTGTGTTTGTGTGGTAGTTTCTCCTGTTAAGTTTATTATTTCTCCACTTCTTGATACCATTAAAGATATTGGTGCTTCTTTTATATTTCTTATAGCTTCTGTAGTTTCTTCTGTTGTTAGATATTCAACACCATTTACAGATTCAATTATATCTCCTGGGAGTATTTTCGCTTTTTCTGCTGGTGAGTTTTTTACAACATACAAAACATTTTTTTCATCCGCAAACATTATTCCCATATACCCTATTTTTGCATATTCTATTTTTACTGGTATATCTATGTTTTCATTATCTCTATTTATTGTAAAAATAAAATCATCACTTTTTGCATTTACAATTATTTCGTCTATTTCTCGAGAAGTTAGTACGTTTTTATTGTTTACTTTTAATATATTATCTTCAGCCATTATACCAGCATCATATAATGGTCCATTATTTATTTCACTTACTTTTGTTGAACTATAAAAATTATTAGACAATGCTATAAAAAAATATATTATTAATGCAAAGACAATATTAACTGTTGCCCCTGCTAGAACTATTGCAATTCTTTGCCAAACGTTTTTCTTATTGAATGCACCTTCTGACTCAGAACGTTCTTCCTCGCCTTCCATTTGAACATAACCTCCAAAAGGAATTGCCTTTAGTGTATATTCAGTATCTCCAGAAGTTTTCGAAAGAATTGTTGGTCCAAATCCTATTGAAAATTTATTAACTTTTACTTTGCATAATTTTGCAACTGTGAAATGACCTAACTCATGTATTGTTATTAATGTTCCTAAAACAATTGCAATTTTAATTGCTCCTAATATCCATGAAAAAATTGTTATCATTATATTTCCTTTCTTTTATATTAAAAATTGAAAAAATATGTAAAGAAATGGTGCAATCATTATTACACTATCAAATCTATCTAATATTCCCCCATGTCCTGGCATAATAGTTCCAAAATCTTTTTCCTCACAAAATCTTTTTATTGATGATGCAGCAAAATCTCCAATTTGTGAAATAATACTTACTATTAGTCCCACAAACATCATCTCTATTACATTTAATTCTATATTTATTGTGTTTAAATAGTATGTATATGCTCCAAAGAATATGACAGTTCCGACTGCTCCAGCAATACAACCTTCTATGGATTTCTTTGGACTTATTTTTGAAAACTTATGTTTGCCGAATTTAACACCTATTAAAAATGCAAATGTATCTGTCATCCAAGCACCGGCTAATATGTACCATACATAGTATTGTCCCAAATCTCCATTATTACCTAATCTATATGTAAATGGTATAAAGCTTAAAAATAATGATATATATATTATTCCTAATATAGTTATTGCTACATCTATAACGTTATATTTCATCCTAGAAAAAACTGACCATGCGAATGCCATAAACACGAGAATAGGTAAAGATACAAAAAGAAATATCTTAATTGTTTCTGCATTTGAACCAATTCCTAGTATAGCAAGTGTAGGAATATATCCGAAGCATTTCTATTGGTTTATATCCCTTTTTCTTAAACACATTATAAAATTCTGAAAGACCAATAAGTGCAACTACTGTAGTTGCAATATTTATTATTACTGAATTGTGATAAAAAAACACAAGTATTAATATTATTATTCCGATTGCAGTGGATAAAAGTCTTTTAACCATTTTACACCTCTTTTACAACTTAATTGTTTATATATATATTCATATGTATATATATATTATTTTCCAAAATTTCTTTTTCTATTATTAAATTCATCAATTGCTTTGTCTAGCTCAGCTTCATTAAAATCTGGCCATAATACATCTGTAAAATATAACTCAGCGTATGAAACTTGCCATAATAAAAATCCACTTAATCTTTCTTCTCCACCTGCTCTAATCATTAAATCTGGATCTGGTATGTCTCCTGTTCTTAAATATTTAACAATCATTTCTTCGTTTATGTCATCAATATTTATTTCATTGTTTCTAACTTTTTCTGAAATGAGTTTAGTAGCGTTTATTATTTCTTCACGTCCACCATAATTTATACACAAATTTAAAATTAAACCTTTATTATTTTTTGTTTTTTCTTCTACTTCTAACACTAATTTTCTAAGAGTTTCTGGCAATCCATTTATATTTCCAATTAATTTTATTTTCGCTGTTGAATTATTAAATTTTGTACCAAAGTCAGTTAGATACTTTTGAAATAATTTCATTAAGTAATCTACTTCCTCTGGCGCTCTATTCCAATTTTCTGTTGAGAAAGCATATACAGTCAAGTATTTTACACCCAACTTATTACAATAAGCTGCTATTCTTTCTATATTATCTGCGCCTTCTGTATGTCCTTGTAATGTAGGTAATCCTCTTTTTTTAGCCCATCTTCTGTTTCCATCTAAAATAATTGAAATATGATTTGGAATTTTATTATTTTCGCCCATCAAAAACTTCACTCCTCGTTTATATTTAAAAAAGCCCTGGGGCTTTTTTTATCTATACTGACATTATTTCTTTTTCTTTTTCTGAAGATTTCAAGTCAATTTCTCCAATATACTTATCTGTTAATTTTTGAATTTTATCTTCTGCATTATGCAAATCGTCTTCGGTTATTTCAGAATTTTTTTGCTTTGTTTTAAATTCTTCTATTCCATCTCTTCTTATACTTCTTATTGCAACTTTAGAATCTTCTGCTAACTTTTTAATTTCTTTTACTAAATCTTTTCTTCTTTCCTCAGTAAGTTCTGGAAAAACAAGTCTTAATACCTTTCCATCATTTGTAGGATTAATTCCTAAGTCTGATTTTTGAATTGATTTTTCAATTTCTTTTAACAATGATGTATCCCATGGTTGAATAGTTATCATTCTCGCTTCTGGAACCATAATATTTGCTACTTGATTTATTGGCGTATCAACACCATAATAACTAACCAAGATTCTATCTAAAACTTTAGGATTCGCTCTACCTGCTCTTATTTCTGAAAGATTATTTTCTAGTACTCCCATAGTTTTTTTCATTTTTTCTTCAATGTGACTAAACATAATTTTTTCTCTCCTTTTTACTTTCTTATTTTTCTTTTATTATTGTACCAATATGTTCTCCTGATACTGCTTTTACAACATCTTCTGCATTTTTTAATGCAAATATCATAATTGGTATATTATTGTCTCGACATAATGATGCTGCTGTTGAATCTATAACTTTTAAATTTTTTTGTAGGACTTCTGTATATGTAATTTCATCATATTTTTTTGCATCTGGATTTGTCTTTGGATCTTTATCATATACCCCATCTACAGTCTTACCAAATAATATAATTTCCGCATTTATTTCACTAGCTCTTAATGCTGCACATGTATCTGTTGAAAAATATGGATTTCCTGTACCACCAGCAAATATAACAACTCTTCCTTTTTCTAAATGTCTTACAGCTTTTCTTCTTATATATGGTTCAGCTATTTGACACATCTCAATTGATGTTTGAAGTCTTGTATCTAGTCCTCTAGCTTCAAGTGCGTCTTGAAGTGCTTGACCATTCATTATTGTTGCAAGCATGCCCATATAATCTGCAGTAGTTCTTTCCATTTGAAGCGCTTGTCTGCCTCTCCAGAAATTTCCACCCCCAACAACAATAGCAACCTCAACTCCCATTTTTACAATTTCCTTAATGCAGTCACACATTGATCCCAACATATCTGCATCAATACCAAACCCATTAGCTCCTGCCATAGCTTCACCACTTAGTTTTAATAGAATTCTCTTATACTTTGCCTCTGACATAAAAACCTTACCTCCTATACTTTATTCATAATATTTATATCATAAAAGGATACTTTGAGCAACCATACCCGATGCAATCAATAAAACATCTTTACAATTTTTAATATTCCTTGTTTCCAAGGTAATCTATGGTTTACTCCACTTTTTCCAGCAAATTTATCATAATTTTTTAAATACCATTCATAATTTCTAAGTAAGGCATCTTTATTAGAATGTTTTGGAGTATATCCTAATTGTTTCTCAGCTTTTTCTATTGATACAAAAGAATCTTTAGAGGCCGTTTCATACACCCATTTATATAATGGTGAAAGATGTAAAAACTCTAATATTCTTAATGCCCATATAGCTGGTGCTGCTGGAAAACCATGAATATTTTTACCAAATCCCGCTTTATCTAGCACTGCTTGATAATCTTCTTTCATAGTAGTAAATTCTTTTGCTCCAATATTAAAAGTATCATTCATCTTTTCAGGTTCAATTGTCATACAAATTAAAATTGCATCACATAAGTCTTCAACGTCTAATAATTGATATCTGTTTTTTCCATTACCAATCATAGGAAAACCATGACCATCTTTTGCCCATTCATAAAATAATGCAAATACTCCAAGTCTTTCTGGTCCTATAAATGACTTTGGTCTTATTATTGCTGTTGGTAATCCTTTATCTCTATATTCCATACATACTTTTTCTGCCTCTATTTTTGCTATACCATAAGGTCCTACTCCATCTAATTTATCAGTTTCATATAACGGATGATGATCTGGAATTCCATAAACAGCTGTTGAAGATATTTGAATAAATCTTTTTACTTTATGTTCATATGAACTAGTTATTACATTCTTGCTTCCTTCTATATCTGTAGAAAATATGTCTTCTTTTTTATATAGTGGTAGCGCTGCGGCACAATGTACCACATAGTCACAACCATCAATACACTCATCTACTGTAGTTTTGTTTCTTATATCTCCCACTACCCATTTTATTTTGTCTTTGCAATCTTCATAATCAAACGGTAATAAGTCTAAAGAAACTATCTCATATCCTTTGCTAAGTAACATCCTTATTAAATTTATTCCTAAAAATCCACTTCCACCTGTAACGAAAACTTTTTCCATTTTTATATCATCCTTTTATTTATTTTTCTCATATTTAATAACTTTTTCTTTTTTTATCATAAAACCATTTTGTGCTCTTCTCAAAATTGGAATATCATGCTTTGAGTCTCCATAGGAGTTTTCTATAATTATATCTTGTCCATACACTTCATTAAATCTTCTAACTTTTTCTTCACCTTTACAATTTTCGCCAACAATTTTTCCGTTTTTTACATCATACTTAGTACATATTACATTGTTTATTTCTATTTTTTTGCATAATGGTAATAAATAAAAATCTAAAGATGCACTAATAATAATGTCGTCATTTTTTCTTTGTTCTTTATAATAATATTTTATATTATCTTTATGTGTATTTGCGAAATCATTTAGAAGAATTTCTAAATTGTTTATTTTTACAACAAATGAAAATAATTTTTCTTTCATCTCTTTGAATGTAATTTTCTTAAGTTTATATTTAATTGCTGTTCCAATGAATTTTATAAGATGACCTGTTACTAAAAATGGTTTTTTCGAAAACATATATTTTATAAAGTCAACTCCTGAATCACCATTATATATAGTTCCATCAAAATCGTATATATTCATAAATATCCCCTTTATTTCAAGCATTATATATATTGCTCATTTCTTTTATAACGTTATCTAATAAATACTTATCAATATTATTCTTTGCATTTTCTACAATATGATCTCTAATTCTTGCATCCAAATATATGTTTTCAATTCTTTGCACTAAATCTTGTACATCACCTATTTTAATTATATAACCATTTTTTCCATCATCAACTAGTTCTCTTTGTCCTCTTGAGTCTGTAACTACAAGTGGTAGGCCAGATATCATGGCTTCTAATATATTAACAGGTAAACCTTCTCTTTTACTAGTTGCAACATATAAATCAGATATCTTAAGAAGTTTTGGTATATCTGTTCTATATCCAATTAATAAAACATTACTTTGAAGTAAATTTTTTCTAATTTGTTTTTCTAATCTTTCTTTATATATACCTGTGCCTGCAAGTATTAATTTAATATTAGGATATTTATTAACTAATATTTTCATTGCATCTATAAGCATTTTTTGATTTTTATTATTATTTAGTTCTGCTGCATACATAAGTAAGAAATCAAGGGGTCCCACTGAAAGTTTCTCTCTAAATTCATTTCTTTCTTTTTCAGACATATCGAAATTAAATTTTGAAGAATCAATTCCAATCCCATGTATATGTTTTACGTTTGTCTTTTTAAATTTTCTTTTTGCAAATTCATAATCTTCTTCATTTATAGTTATCAGTGTATCCGTATATTTTGATAAGTATTTTTCTATTGGATAAAACAGTATCCAATTTTTAAGTGGTGCGCCTTTAAAGAAATGAAAACCATGTGCTGTATATATAACTTTTGTTCCTCTTTTTTTCATTTTCTTTGCTGCAAGTCTAGTTAGAACACTTGCAACAGGAGTATGACAATGTATGATGTTATAATTTTCTTTCTCAATAATTTTCTTTAGTTTTTTATATGCTTTTATGTTTTTAATCTTTAGTGGAGATCTTTCAAATTCTATCTGAAAATGTTTATCACAATATTTAATACTTTCTTCTCCATTACTTGCTACATGAACCTCATATCCTTTATTTTTAAAGTACCTTAAATACGGTATATGAAATGTATTTATATGTCTAGTTACAGATGCCACAAATAGTACTTTCTTCATATTAGTTTTCATCCTTTCGTAAATTGAATAATTATTTTATCATAAGTTTTGCAGGCACACCTACATATGTACCACTATCATTTATATCTTTTACTACTACAGCACCAGCACCAATTATTGCATCATCACAAATACTTACTTTGTTTTTTACAACTGCTCCAACTCCAACGTGACTTCTCTTTCCAACTTTTACGCATCCCGCAAGAACTGCTTTTGGAGATATATGTGCATAATCTAAGATTACATTATCATGTTCTACAACTGCACCTGTATTTATTATTACATGTTTACCAATTTGTGCTGCTGTATTAACGCATGCTCCCGCCATAATTACTGTACCTTCTCCAATTGTAACATCTACTGCTATATTACTCGTTTTATGAATTGCTGTGTAATAATTTAATTTATATTTATTTGCAAAATTTTCTCTTGCATCATTTGATCCAATTCCTATAACAAACTCATATTCTTCTTTATATTTTTCTAAATCATCTATTTTTCCAATTACTTTTATATTTTCTTTATTTATTATTTTTGTACCAACTTCTATATTATCATCTAAAAATCCAACTAATTCATCATTAGATTTCAAAATAATATCTGCAATAGATTTTGCATGTCCTCCAGCTCCAAGTATTATAACCTTTTTACTCAATTTTTTGTCATCTCCTCTACAATATTATTGCCTTTAAATTTTTCAACTGTTGCAGTTCCTGTTTGTTCTATATCTTTTTTGCTCATAACTTTTAAAATTGTATGTATAAATATATAAAAATCTTTTTTAAAACTTATTGTATCAATATATTCTACATCTAATTTAAATCTTTCTTCCCATTTTAGATTATTTCTACCTCTTATTTGTGCAAGACCAGTAAGTCCAGGTCTTACTTCATGTCTACGTTTTTGTGTTTCATTATATAGAGATAAATATTCGATTAATAATGGTCTTGGACCTATAAAACTCATATCACCTTTTAATATATTATATAATTCTGGAAGCTCATCTAGACTAGTTCTTCTAAGAGCTTTGCCAAAAACAGTTAATCGTTTTTCATCTGAAAGCAACTTATTGTTTTTATCTTTTTTATTTGTCATTGTTCTAAATTTATATAGTTTAAATATCTTTTCATCTTTTCCTGGTCTTTCTTGAACAAATATAATTGGATAGCCAATAAAGATTAGTACTAAGAAAGATATAATTAAAAAAATAGGAGAAAGAATAATTAGTAATATCAAGCTAAAAACAATATCTAGTAATCTTTTTAGTAGTTTTTTATACATTATTTCTCCCCCATTAAACCATATTTTATATTAAACATTTTTTTAGTTCACTAATTACAAAGTCTTGTTGTTCTTTAGTCATTTTTGTATCACTTGGCAAACATAATCCCCTTTCAAATAAATCTTCAGAAACACTGTTATTTTCAACTTTAATAAAGTCACATTCTGCAAACACTGGTTGTAGTTGCATTGGTTTCCATATTCTTCTTGCTTCAATATTTTTTTCATTTAACTTATTTATCATGTCTACTGGAGATCTTTTAGCATCTTTTTTCCAAGTTACAACAGAAAGCCAATGATTAGATCTTGAATCTTCTATAGCTTCAATCATTTTAATTCCATCTAGTTTTTCTAATTCATTTTTATACTTATTAAAAATTTCATTTTTCTTTTCTATACGTTTATCTATTACTTTTAATTGTCCTCTTCCAATTCCAGCACATATATTACTTAGTCTGTAATTGTATCCAATTTCTTTATGCTCATAATGCATTGCTTTTTCACGCGATTGTGTTGCCCAAAATCTTGCTTTTTCTATTCTCTCTTTATCATTTGAAACTAACATGCCGCCACCACTTGTAGTAATTATTTTATTGCCATTAAACGAAAATATTCCATATTTGCCAAATGTTCCTGTCATTTTACCTTTATATGTTGATCCTAAACTTTCGGCCGCATCTTCGATTAATACTACATTTCGTTCATCACAAATTGCTTTGATTTCATCTAGCTTTGCTGGATTCCCATATAGATTAACTACAATAACCGCTTTTGCTTCAGGATATTTTTCAAATGCTAATTTTAATGCTTTAGGATTCATGTTATATGTTTCATTATCACTATCTATAAATACTAGTGTTGCATTTTCATATACAACTGGATTACAAGTAGCTGCAAATGTAAGTGCTTGACAAAATACTATATCTTTCTTTTTTATACCTGCTGCTTTTATTGCTAGATGAATAGCCGCTGTACCTGATGATAATGCAGCAGCTGACCCCACTCCAATATAGCTTGCAAATTCTTCTTCAAATTTATTTACATTTTCTCCAAGAGGAGCAATCCAATTAGTATCAAACGCCTCTTTAATAAATTTCATTTCATAGCCTTCATCAGACATATGTGGTGAAGATAAAAGTATTTTATCACTCATATTATCATTTCCTTTCTTAGTCTCTTAGTCTTCTAAATCGATAAATGTTGGGACGAATTTTTTTACAACCTTCTTAACATCTTCTCTTGTTGTTCCTTCTGTTGAAATTATATTTGAAAGTTCTTTGAGCATTGTTTCTATTTCTTCATCCACAGGAGCATTGATTTTTGAAATCATAATCTTCTCATGTAATGTACTTACAAGTCCTTCTTCCGCCATTAATAATTCTTCGTAAAGTTTTTCTCCTTTTCTAAGCCCAATTATTTCTATAGGAATTTTTTTACCAGACATTTTTATAAGCGTGTTTGCTAAATCATATATTTTAATAGGTTCGCCCATATCTAAAACAAATATTTCTCCACCACTAGCATACGTTGATGATTGTAATATAAGTCCAACAGCTTCTGGTATAAGCATAAAATATCTTGTAATATCTTTATGAGTGACTGTAACTGGTCCACCCGATTCTATCTGTTTTTTGAATAGTGGTATTACTGAACCATGACTTCCAAGTACATTGCCAAACCTAACCGCTGCAAATACTGTATTACTTGTTCTGTTTTTTGCTTGTAATATCATTTCGCATATTCTTTTTGATGCACCCATTATACTTGTTGGATTAACAGCTTTATCTGTAGATATAAAAGTAAACTTTTCTACATTGTATTTATCGCTATACTCTACAACATTATATGTACCAAACACATTGTTTTTTATAGCCTCAAGCGGACTAGTTTCCATTAGTGGAACATGTTTGTGCGCTGCTGCATGAAATACCACTTGTGGTCTATATGTATCGAACACATAATCCATTCTTTGTCTATCTCTCACACTTGCAATTATTGTAACTATTGGTGCATTTTTATTTATTTGTCTTAATTCCATTTCTGTTTCATATAAAGTATTTTCATAAATATCTAACATTACTATTTTCTTTGGTTTAAATTTTATTATTTGTCTACATAGCTCTGATCCAATTGAACCACCAGCTCCTGTTACTAAAACTGTTTTTCCCGCTAAGTAATCAGATATCCTTTTGTTATTTAGTTTTATTGGTTCTCTTCCCAATAAATCTTCAACTTCTACATCTCTGACATTACTATTAATATCTGAACCATCTATTATTTGATTTATAGGTAAAACAATTTTTACCTTTGCGCTTGTTGAATCGCAAATTCTTAATATCTTGTTTTTTTCTTGTGGTTTAATATTTTCAATCGAGAAGAAAATAACGTCTACTTTTTCTTTTTCACATATTTCTTTTATATCATCTCTATCTCCAATAATCTTTACACCATACATAACTCTATTTAATTTTTGTCTATCATCATCAATTATGCCAACAATTGTATAATCAGATGCTAAAGATGTTTGTATGCTCTTTATTATTTGTGATGTTGATTGTCCAGCACCTATTATCAAAAGTCTTTTTTTATTTCCTCCGAATTGATGACATTGTGTATATAAAAGTTCTAATAAGTACTCTCATTGTTATACTTAATACTGCTGTGAATATTGAAGCAAGTATTATTACATTTGTATCTAACGTTAAGAAAATTATATATTGTTTACCTGTAGAAAAAACTGCAGAAACAACAACAGATGTAATTCCGATTAAAACATATTCTTTTGCGCTTAAGTATCTTACTATTCCTTTATATGCTCCTATCAAATGCAAAGATACTATGTACATAACAATAATTGCCAGCAATGTGTTTTGAATTGCAGAATCTTTAAGAGAAAAAACTTTTTCTTCAAAAGTTATTGCAAAGTAAAATGACACTAATACTATCAGTGCGTCTAGAACTGATAGTAAAAATGTTTTTATGTTACTTGGCATCTTTTCAAATTTTGATATTATCTTCATAATTTTCTTCCCATCTTTTATTTTTTAATTACTTTTTCATCTTCTTTTTCTTTTGATGATATCATTGGTATTGCAGCCATTGCTACAAATATATAGAAATACCCAGATACATAAAATATCGAATTACCTACTAATGAAGATATCATATACGATATTATTACAAACATACTTGTATATGTATATATATCCCACAGCTTAAAGTTTTTTAGATTCTTTAAGAAGATACATATAATTCCCGCTAGATATAGACCAAGTCCAACAATTCCTGTGGTGCCACCTAATTGAAATATTAAACTATGAGATCTTCCCTCACCTATACCAATTCTTATATATTCTGCCTTCATATTTTCTAAGCCCCAACCCATTATTGGTCTTTCTTTAATGAGTTGCCAAGCTCCCACCCATAATTTCCATCTTCCAGATCCTGCTTCTGCAGCTTCTGTTACATTTGCATTTGTCTGTTCTCCAGATATTATTTCTTCTGCATAGCCACCTGTTGATTCTTCTCCGCTACTCTTAAGTGAAGATGTTATATTTACTATATCTTTGCTTATTCCTTTAATATTATTAACTACAATTACATCTCCAGATGCATTTTTAATTCCACCTGAAAATACTACAAAAACAGACATTAATAAAAGCATCGTATATAAACTAAAATTATTTTCTGTTCTATATTTCTTAGAGAAAAATAAAAAAATCTCATAAATAAACATTACAAATAAAGCAACTGATACTCCAATATATGCTCCAAATGTGTTATTTAAAATAAGCATCCATGATTGTATTACAAAACATAATGCATATAACCCCTTGTATGAGATATTTTTTTCTTTTACAGTCATAGCTGCAATTGCTGTTACTGCTATAGATAATAAATATCCATAGTGATTACTGTTATTAAATATTCCACTAGTTGATTCCGTTGGTATCTGCTTAATTAAAATTGGGAAATTATCAGAATAATAATGAATAAGCGTTAATGTAGCAACTATGGTTGTTGAAATTATAAAAAGATTTAAAATTATCTTTTTAGCTTTTTCATTATTATATCCCATAAGTAACATGCATATAAGTATTGAACCATAACCCATAAATGCGATATATCCATCTCTTAAATTATAGCTTCCCATAAAAGATCTAAATAAATCTTTTGCAAAAATACACGATAAAAATGTCCATACCATGAAAAGCAATAAAAATAGCAGTCCTTTATTTTCTTTAAAAAATTGTGATATCGTTTTTGAGACTTTTCTATCATATTTTTCAAGAAATACAATCATGTAATAAAAACATAATAATGTAACAGCAGTTAATATTAATACATTATAGTAGTAAACAAATTGAATACCATTATCTATATAAACATTTTTATCATCTATTTTATATTGACCGTATCCATCCCATGTTTCATAATACATACCGTTTATTTCGTTAAATTCAATTTGGCCATTCTTATTTTTATCATTTCCTAATGGCAATAAATTTAGAACTATCAAATATATTAAAAATTGTAAGCAAAATGCAATCATTATACCCTTTGCAAATTTTCTTATATTTTCACTTTCTTTTTCCATAACTTCTTTGTATTTATTCTTTTTCTTCATACTGAAACTACGCCCCTTTTCTAACATAATTATCCACGTTTTATTTTATCATATTTAATTATTAAAAGTATATACTTAAGAGCAAAAAAATAAGACAAAAAGCGTAAGCTTCTTGCCATATTTAACGTAATTATTAACCTTTTATTTGTTTCATAACTTCTTCAGCAAAGTTTTCTTCTTTCTTTTGAATTCCTTCGCCTCTTTCGAATCTTACAAATCTTCTAATTGTAATGTTTTCACCTATGCTTGAAATTTTTTCTGTTAAAACTTGTTCGACATTTTTTTCTGGTTCTTTAATAAAGTCTTGTTCTAACAAGCATATTTCTGAATAATATTTGTCTATTTTACCAGCAACTATTTTTTCAGCAACAGCTTCAGGTTTTCCCTCATTCATAACTTGAGCCTTCATAATTTCTTTTTCTTTTTCAATTACTTCTGCAGGTACTTCTTCTCTTCTTACATATTCTGGTTTTGCTGCTGCTATTTGCATGGCAACATCTTTTACAAATTCTCTAAATTCTGGGTTCTTTGCAGCGAAGTCTGTTTCTATGTTAACTTCAACTAGAACGCCAATTCTACCATCACCATGTATATAACTTTCTACTAATCCTTCTGCTGCAATTCTTCCAGCCTTTTTAGCAGCTTTAACAACTCCTCTTTCTCTCAAAAGCTCTATTGCTTTTTCTTTATCTCCATTAACTTCTTCTAGTACTTTTTTACATTCCATCATTCCAGCACCAGTTGTTTCTCTAAGATCTCTAACTTGCTCTGCTGTTATCATTTATATTTCCTCCCTCAATAAAGATTTATATACAAAAACTACTCTAGCACTTCTTCTACAGCTGCTGTTTCATTTTCTTCTTTGCTTTCGTCTTTGCTTTCTTCTTTAGCAATTGATTCGCCTTGTTTTGATTCAATTACAGCATTAGACATAGCCTCAACTATTAATTTAATAGCTCTAATAGCATCATCATTTCCTGGTATTACATAGTCAACATCTTCTGGATTACAGTTAGTATCAACTAGTCCTATTACAGGAATGCCTAATTTTCTAGCTTCTAGAATAGCAATTTTTTCTTTTTTAGGATCTATAACAAACATAGCTCCTGGTACAGCTGACATATTTTTAATTCCACCCAAGTTTTTTTCAAGTTTTTCCATTTCTTTCTTAAGAATGATAACTTCTTTCTTAGGTAAAACATCAAATGTTCCATCTTTTTCCATGTTTTCTAATGCTTTTAATCTTTCAACTCTTCTTCTAATAGTGTCAAAGTTTGTAAGCATTCCACCAAGCCATCTTTCATTTACGTAATACATTCCACATCTTTCAGCTTCTTCTTTTATGCATTCTTGTGCTTGTTTCTTTGTTCCTACAAAGATAACTGTCTTTCCTTCGTCGATAATGCTTTTTAATACTGCATAAGCCTCATCGATTTTTTTTGCTGTTTTTTGTAAGTCAATGATATAAATACCATTTCTTGCTGTGAAGATGTATGGAGCCATTCTAGGATCCCATCTTCTTGTTTGATGTCCAAAATGAACACCAGCTTCTAATAATTGTTTCATTGAAACTACTGCCATTTTAATTTCCTCCTTATTTTTTTGTTTTTTTCCTCTGCAATAA
>CAZNFG010000019.1:12529-25331 GCA_964572605.1 uncultured Eubacteriales bacterium | reverse complement strand
GGACGTTCCTTTTTGTCAAAAAAGTGACAAAAAGGAACGTCCCCCTTTGTCATTTGGTACTAAAGTGTGCTATAATATGCTCTGGTGAGGGAGTTGAAAAAATGCAAGATGAATTTAAACAGATAATAAAGAAGATATGTGAAAAAAATAATATTGAATATAAAGTATTATCTAAAGATTGGGTAATACGTATTTCAAAAAATGGTATTATAAAGTTTATTGTGGGTATGAATTTTCCTCTTAATGATCAAGCAAGTGCTGCAATTTTAAGAGATAAATTTGCAACTTATGCTGTGTTAAAAGAAGGCAATGTACCTGTTATTGAATATAATATTATTTTTAATCCTACTACTAGATCGGAATTTATATCAGATATTGATGATTTAGAAAGTTATTTTAATAATCAAAAAAATAGAGCAATTGTTATAAAAGCAAATGATGGGAGCAGTGGAAAAGAAGTATATAAATGTACTTCTTATAATGAAGCTAAGACTGTTATTGATGAGTGTTTTCACACTAAAGATTCTTTAAGTGTTTGCCCATTCTATAATATAGAATTAGAATATAGGCTGGTTTATTTAAATGGAGAAGTAAAACTTATATTTGGAAAAAAAGCTGCTCCTGGAAATTGGAAACACAATCTATCTGAAGGTGCTAGTGTAATTAATGATATTGATGATGATACAAAGAAAAAACTTATATCAATTGCTGATGATGCAGTTAAAGCAACTAATTCTACATTTGCTTCTGTAGATATTATTAAAACAAATGAAAATGAATTATTAGTAATGGAAATAAACTCTAGTGTTTGTCTACTTAAATTTGCAGAAACATCTGAAGAAAATAGAATAAAAGCAGAAAGGATATATGAAGAAGCTTTACTTTTTTCATTTATTTAAATGAAAAATCCCTGATTTAATATAATCAGGGATTTTTGTTACTTATTTTTTATCGGTGCTTCCGAATCCGCCTAATCTTTCACCTGTTGCTGCATCGTCATCTGCAATTAAAAAATGTTGGAAGAATGCTTGACCTGCCGGTTCATGTTTTTTGATTGTTACATCAAATGGGAAGAAATTATAGTACGCATATAGCAAGTGACCGTCATTATCTGAATTTGAATAGTAATCACTCTCAATTACACCTATACTGTTCGCTAGTACAAGACCTTTTTTACCTGGATGAGAACTTCTATTAGCAAGTATCAAGACTTCATCTTCGCCAAAATAAGCTTTTATTCCTGTTTTTATAAGTGTTGGCTTTATTAAATCATGCTCTTCATCATTATGCATTAACTTAGTGAAATTTGTGAAAATTATTTTCCAGATTGATGGAATCACTGTATCTTCTGCTGCTTCTATGTCATACCCTACTGATTTCTTTGTCTTTCTTACTGGTAAAATTATGTCTTTGTCTTCATACCCTTTACAAACTTCAAACCCTCTATTTCTCATATATATATATACCTCCTCTATTCCTGCTTACCAAGCCATTTTATTATAAATAAATTTCGATGTCAATTTATGTGGTGCATTTTTAAATTATATATGATAAAATCTTAAATATGGATGGAGAGGGATATATGAATAAAAAAAGTTATATTATTCTTGTATTAATCGTACTAATATTAGTATATTGTATAGTGTTATATATAAACAAAAATCAAATAGAAAATATTGACTTATCAAGTGGAGATAATGACAATAATATAAGTAGCAATATATTAAGTGGTGATAATAATAAATATGATTTTTATGAAGATGGTGATTTCTTGATTTTCTACGGAGATGATCGGGAGTATGATTGTATATACGTTTACAAACGATAAATTAGTAAATGTAAATCTTATGATTACTGCAAGTAATGAAAGTGAAGCAACAATAATCAAAGAATATTATGAGATGTATCGGCAATGATGTTATTGCAAGTGTAACAATTGATGGTGTAAATGTTGCAGTTGGATACAATATGGAACTTTTCAAACAATATGAAAATTACACTCAGGAAGAAATAAAAAAAATACTGCTTGAGCAAGCAACTGATGTAGTAACTTATGAAGAATAATTATATTTAAGGAGGAACTAAGATGGGATTGAGTAAAGAAAGAGTGAAAGTAATTTTTATATTGGTTGCGATATTGCTACTTGCTTTATTATTACTAAGTTTTGCAGTAAATATTAAAAATGAAAGTACAGAAGAAAGCATGATAAAGAATGCTATGAAAGGAACTAATTGGCCAGTTGAAGAAGTGCCAATTTTATATAAAGAAAACATGAAGATAACAGAAGATCAATATTTTTCTACAATAGAAATACCTTCTGGTGTTTCATATGATGAATTAAGAGAATATTTGATTAGAGTATATGATAGTGGGTTTAAACCTAATGAAGATTTTGGAGTTCAAAACCCCAACAATATGACACTTACTACAGAAAATATGGACTTAAAACAGGTGTTATGGATTGGTTCAAAAGATAAATACCAAATAAATGTGACTTGGGCTGAAGAGGGTGCAAAAAATGTATTCGGAGATCCTTATGAAATAAATTTCGAAGTTGTACTATATACAGAACCAGATATGAGTAAAATAAATGAAAATAGCTCAAATCAAGAACTAGATAATGTTATAGAAAGCGAAAATTTAGAAGAAACGATTTATGATACTGAAATAAGTGGAGAAACAGAAGATGTAGTAAGCGAGGAAGTAATAGAAACAAGTGGCGAAACAAATGAAGAAACAAGTGGAGAAACAGAAGATGTAATAAATGAAGAAGTAATAGAAACAAGCGGTGAAACTATACAATAGTTTTTTATAAAATAGTTTAAAGAAATTATTTATGAAAGGGAAATATAAGATGTTTAAAATAGGATGTCACTTATCTGCTTCTAAAGGATATACACATATGGCACAGGAAATAATTTCAATAGGTGGAAATACTTTTCAATATTTCACAAGAAATCCAAGAGGTGGTAGTGCTAAAGAAATAGATCCGGAAGATATAAAAAAATATAAAGAAATGGCCAAAAAAAATAATATAGAAGTTATACTTGCACATGCACCTTATACAATTAATATATGTTCTGCAGATGAAGGAATAAGAAGATTTGGAATTAATACTATGAAAGATGATTTAATGCGAATAGAGATGTTAGAAAATAGTATGTATAATTTCCATCCCGGAAGCCACGTAGGACAAGGACTAGAAGAGGGAATAAATTTAATTGTTGCGGGATTAAATGAGATACTTTCTAAAGAACAAAAATCATTAGTGCTTCTTGAGACAATGGCGGGTAAAGGTAGTGAAGTTGGAAGACGTTTTGAAGAATTAAAAGAAATTATTAACAGAGTCGAGTTAAAAGAAAAACTAGGTGTCTGTTTAGATACTTGCCATGTACATGATGCGGGCTATGATATTGTAAATGATTTAGATGGAGTACTAAAAGAATTTGATAAAGTAATTGGAATAGAAAGGCTTAAGGCCATACACATAAATGATAGTAAGAATCCTTTTGAGAGTCATAAAGATAGACACGAAAAAATTTCGGAAGGTTCACTTGGATTAAATACATTTGAAAATATAATTAATCATTCAAAATTAAAAGACTTACCATTCTTTTTAGAAACACCAAATGAATTAGATGGATATAAAGAAGAAATTGAGATGCTAAAAAAATTAAGAAAAGATTAAAAAACAAAAAACCATATGTTTTTTCTAAATGAAAGACATGGGTTTTGTTTTTTAAGGCAAAGAATAAAAAATATATTATGTTTTATCACCTCTTTACAGTAAAGTTTATATGGTATATAATTTTTTTGAGGTGTATGTATGATAAAGCTGAATAACAAATGGGACAGCATTTTGGAGGATGAATTTAATAAGGATTACTACAAAAAGATCAGAGAATTTTTAAAAGAAGAATATTCTAAACATATAGTATACCCTGATAAAAATGACATCTTTAACAGCTTAAAGTATGCAGATTATGATGATATTAAAGTTGTTATAATCGGACAAGATCCATATCATGAAGAGGGGCAAGCTCATGGACTTTCTTTTTCAGTTAAGCCAGGTATAGAAATTCCACCATCATTAATCAATATTTACAAAGAACTTGAATCTGATCTGGGGTGCTATATACCCAATAACGGATATTTAGAAAAATGGGCAAAACAAGGAATTTTGTTACTCAACAATGTTCTTACCGTTAGGGCGCATATGGCAAACTCACATAAAAAATGTGGATGGGAAAGGTTTACTGACAATATTATTGTAGAATTAAATAAAAGAGAAAAGCCAATTGTTTTTTTAATTTGGGGATCTTGTGCAAAACAAAAAGAAGAATTGATAACAAATAAGTCGCATTATATTTTAAAAGCACCACATCCGAGCCCACTTTCTGCGTATAGAGGTTTCTTTGGATGCAAACATTTTTCGAAAACAAATGAGTTACTAAAACAAAGTGGAGAAAAGCCAATAGATTGGCAAATAGAAAACATATAAAATTTTAAGGAGGAATAGAAATGGGAAAGAAAATTGGGTTAGTTGCATTATTAATTTTAGTATTAGTTGTATTAGTTGTTGTTTTTGTAAAGATTAAAACTGTAAATGAAGTGGAAAAATCACCAGAGATTGTAAATGATAATGAGAATACAGAGGAAACATCAGAACCTGAAAATGTTGAAAATATAGAAAATACTGAAAACACTGAAAATATAGAAAATACTGAAAATGAATATGGCTTTATGGAATTAAAAGCGCTACCTGTAGATTATTCAAAAGACCAAGCAATAAATGATAATTGTGTTGTTCTTTTAAGTGAATATGAAGTGTACAACACTGAACTATTAGCAGAATTTGAAGGAAAAGTTAAGAGTAATCAAAATGCATTTGTTAGAGTATATACTTTATCAGCAGATGGAATATTATATATATATGATGCAGAATTAAAAGATGGTGTATTTACAATGACTAGTGATTGGTCAAGAGATGAAAACCAAAAAGTTGAAGAGGGAGTAGAAAAAATAACTCCAAATGAGTATAAAATGAGTGAGTATGAATTTTCTAAGAAAGAAAGCGTTATAAATGAAAACGACCAAATAGTAGTATATTCAATCACAAAAAAATCAGAACCAAGTGAGGAGTACTA
Source organism: uncultured Eubacteriales bacterium (assembly GCA_964572605.1). GTDB lineage: Bacteria > Bacillota > Clostridia > TANB77 > UBA1234 > UBA1234. The sequence goes on along the minus strand of CAZNFG010000019.1, from coordinate 20,183 downwards.
TTTAGCTGCATATGTTATAAGAACAGAAGTTAACCAAGACAAATAAATAGATATAAAATATTGATTTATTTATCAAACTGTGTTAAAATATATCTTGTAAGTTTTGATACTGGGAAAAGTAAATTATATAAAATTCTTGTAGAGATTGTTTGTCAGAGGCTGAAAGCAAACATAAGACACATAATTGAAAAACTACCCGAAAAAAGTATTAACGGTGATTACGTTATAGTCTTTAATTAAGTAAAAATAGGATGGAACCGTGATATATCATCACTCCTAGTGTCTTTTAAGGCGCTAGGAGTGATTTTTTATGTATTAGTAAATAATAGGAGGTATATGTGGAAGAAAAGATGGAAAATAGGCCAATATTAATTCAAGGGGCAATAAATCAAGAAATAGATTATTTAAAAGATTGTTTAGAGTGCATAGAAAAAGAAACAATAAATAGTTTTGATTTCTATTCTGGCAAATTTTTTGGGAAACAAGTAATTATATCAAAGACAAAAGTTGGGATGGTAAATTCAGCCGCGGCTACTATACTGGGTATTAATAAATTTAATCCCAAATGCATAATTAATCAGGGCATTGCACGGAGGACATCCAAAAGAAATACATATAGGGGATATTATAATCGGAGAAAGCTGTATAAACATAGGTTCATTTATTACAAGAGAATATGATGAAAATATTGGAACCAATATAAATGAATGGAAACAAATTGCCTGGTATGAAGAAAACGATATTGAAAATGAAAAAATTTCAGCAGATAAGCAATTGGTAGAAACAATAGAAAAAGTAATTAATAGAAACAAAAGAGTAATAAAAGGAACGATTGGTAGCTCAGATATTTGGAACAAAGAAGTTGATAGAATAAAATGGTTGGTAGAAAATTTAGATACTAAATGTGAAGACATGGAAACGTATGCAGTATATAAAATAGCTAATCAAAATAATATACCTGCTATAGGGATAAGAATAATATCTAACAGTCAAATAAATAGTGAAAAATATGACAAATCGTTAGCAAAAAATCTTCAAATTAAGATTTTAGAAATAATAAAAGAAATATAGAAGAAAGTTGGGAGGAATTAAAATGATTAAAATTACATTAAAAGATGGCTCAAACATTGAAGTGGAAAAAGGATTATCTATATTAGATATCGCTAAAAAAATCAGTGAAGGGTTGGCCAGAAATGCAACTTGCGCAATAGTTAATGGAGAGGTGAAAGATTTAAGAACAGTAATTGATGAAGATGTAAAATTAGAAATATGTACTTTTGATAATAGTTTAGAAGGTAAAAAAGCATATTGGCATACAACATCACACGTTTTAGCACATGCAGTAAAAAGATTATTTCCAAATGCGAAACTTGCTATTGGTCCTTCAATAGATAATGGTTTTTATTATGATATTGATGTGGAAAAACCATTTTCACAAGAGGACCTAGAAAGTATCGAGAAGGAAATGGCAAACATTTGTAAAGAAAATCTTGAACTTGAAAGATTTGAACTAAAAAGATCTGAAGCAATTAAACTTATGGAAGAAAAAAATGAACCATATAAAGTAGAATTAATAAATGACTTACCAGAAGATGCAATAATCTCTTTATATAAACAAGGGGACTTCACAGATTTATGTGCGGGCCCACATTTAATGAGCACGGGAGTTGTTAAAGCATTTAAGCTTACATCATCATCGGGTGCATATTGGAGAGGAAATGAAAACAACAAGATGCTTCAAAGAATATATGGGATTTCTTTCACAAAGAAATCTGATCTTGATGAATATTTAAATATGTTGGAAGAAGCTAAAAAAAGAGATCATAGAAAATTGGGAAAAGAATTAGAACTGTTTTTCTTTGATGAAACAGCACCAGGAATGGCGTATTGGCTACCAAAGGGATTCATAATGATGAATCTACTTATGGATTTTTGGAGAAAAGAACATAAAAAATATGGATATCAAGAGTTCTCGGGTCCACAATTAAATAGTAGCGCACTATGGAAAACTTCTGGTCACTGGGATCATTATAAAGAAGATATGTTTGTTTTAACTGATTCTGATGGAAATGAGCAAGCTTTAAAGCCAATGAACTGTCCAAATTCAATTAAGATATATCAATCTAAAATGAGAAGTTACAAAGATCTTCCTCTTAGATTTAATGATGTTGATGTTATACATAGAAATGAGAAATCAGGACAACTAAATGGATTATTTAGAGTTAGAATGTTTAGACAAGATGATTCACACAACTATGTAACAGAAGGTCAAATAGGAAGTGAGATAAAAAGCATATTAGAACTTACTAAAAAGTTATATTCAGTATTCGGACTTGAGTATGTAATAACTTTATCAACAAGACCGGATGATTTTATGGGAGAAATCGCAACATGGGATAAAGCTGAGTCTGATCTTAAAAAAGTAATGAATGAAATCTGTGGAGGAGAAAACTATATAATAAATGAAGGAAGTGGAGCATTCTACGGACCAAAGATAGACATTATGATGAAAGACTGCTTGGGAAGAGAATGGCAAATGGGAACAATACAATTAGATTTCCAATTACCACAAAGATTTGATCTATATTATATAGATCAAAATGGAGAAAGAAAAGCCCCAATAATGATTCATAGAGCATTATTTGGATCTTTCGACAGATTTATAGGAATTATTACAGAACATTTTGCAGGAGCTTTTCCAACTTGGCTTTCACCAATTCAAGTAAAAGTATTACCTATATCTACAGAAAAGCATTCAGAATATGCTAATAAAGTTAGAGATGAACTAGAAGAAAAAGGCTTTAGAGTTGAATTAGATGATAGAAATGAAAAGATTGGATACAAAATAAGAGAAGCACAAGTTCAAAAGATACCTTATATGCTTGTAGTAGGAGACAAAGAAGTTGAAGAGGGTAAAGTTGGTGTGCGTGCAAGAAAAGATGGTGATTTAGGCTCAATGAGTTTAATAGAATTTATTGAAAATTTAGATAAAGAAGTAAAAGATAAAACATTATCTTAAGTTTCTAAATAGTTCAATGTTCCAGATGCAATATTTGTATCTGGAACATTGATTTTGTACTAAAAAACTAGAATCAAAAAAATTTGCAAAAAATTACAAAAAAATTTACAAAAAGACTTGCATTATAGTTAACTAACACTTATAATATCAAATGATGCGATTATGCGATGATGTGGAATGTGGCTGCCGACCTTACGGGCAGGGAACTTTCGCGGAGTATGTCCGATTATAAATTGGGCGACAGGGTATTAGATTTGCACTTTCCCCAGGATTTTCCTGGGTTTTAATAAGGGTTTTCATGAAACACCCGGGTGCGTGGATGACTTGTCGGCGCTAATATTTTAAGGAGGTAAAACAAAATGCCAAGAGCAAAGAAAACAGAAGCTGCAGAAGAAGTTGCAGAGAAAAAAGTAGTAAAAGTAGAAAAAACAGTTAAAACTGAAAAACCAGCTAAAACTACTAAGACAACTACCGAAGTAGGAAAAGAAAGAATAAGAATAAGACTTAAAGCTTTCGACCATGCTCTTTTAGATCAGTCTGCTCAAAAGATAGTAGAAACGGCTAAAAGAACAGGTGCTAGCGTGTCTGGCCCTATTCCACTACCTACAAAGAAAGAAATCATAACAATACTTAGATCACCACACAAAGACAAAGATTCAAGAGAACAATTTGAAATGAGAACTCATAAGAGAGTTATTGATATTCTTTACCCAACATCAAAAACAGCTGAAGCTTTGATGAAAATCGAATTACCAGCAGGTGTTGAAGCAGAAATGAAAATAAGCGAATAAATAAATTAGGTCATGTTCACAAAAATGAACCAATAACCAAGGAGGTATATTTAAGATGAAGAAAGGCGTTTACGGAAAAAAGATAGGAATGACTCAAATATTTGATGAAAACGGATTAGTTATTCCTGTAACAGTTGTCGAGGTTGAACCATGTTTAGTGGTTAAAAAGAAAACTGTTGAAACAGATGGTTATAACGCATTAGTTGTAGCAACTGGAAAAGTGAAAGAAAAACAAATGAACAAACCAATTAAAGGTCAATTTGATAAAATTAAACTTTCATACAGAAAGTATATAAAAGAATTAAGACTTGACGATGTTGAAAAATATAATGTTGGTGATGAAATTAAAGCAGATGTATTTGCTGCTGGAGAATTAGTAGATGTTCAGGGAATATCAAAAGGTAAGGGATTCCAAGGCGTTATTAAGAGACATGGTCAACATATTGGACCAAAAGGACATGGTTCTATGTATCATAGAAGACCAGGTTCAATGGGAGCAACATCTTCACCTGGAAGAGTATTCCCAGGAAAGAAACTACCTGGACATACAGGTAAAGACACAGTAACTGTTCAAAATTTACAAGTTGTAAAAGTTGATATGGACAAAGAAGTTCTATTAATAAAAGGTTCAGTTCCTGGTTACAAAAATTCATTACTTAGAATCAAAGAAACAGCAAGAACTCCTGTTTCTAAGAGTGCTAAATAATTAGAGAAAGGAGATATAAAAAATGCCTAAAGTAGATTTATTAAACATGGAAGGTAAGAAAGTTGGCAATGTCGAACTTTTAGATGACATTTTTGCTGCAGAAGTTAACGAAGATGTTTTGCATGAGGTTGTTGTAAATTATTTAGCCAACCAAAGACAAGGAACACAGTCTACAAAAACACGTAGTGAAGTAAGAGGCGGTGGAAGAAAACCTTGGAAGCAAAAAGGTACTGGTCGTGCAAGACAAGGTAGTATCAGAGCTCCACAATGGATTAAAGGTGGTATAGCATTAGGACCTAAACCAAGAAGCTATAAATATACATTAAATAAGAAAGTAAGAAGACTTGCATTAAAATCTGCACTTACAACTAAAGTTTTAGAAAACAAAATTATAGTTCTAGACGAATTAAACTTTGACGAAATCAAAACAAAGAATATGGCAAAAGTACTTGAAAATATCAAAGTTGAAAAAGCATTAGTTGTATTAGCTGAAAGCAATTTAAATGTTCAAGCTTCTGCAAGAAATATTAAAAACATTAAAACAGCTTTAGTAAATACGATAAACACATACGATATATTGAAGTATGATTCATTTGTTGTAACTAAAGATGCTGTTAAAAAGATTGAGGAGGTGTACGCATAATGTTTGCTGAAGATATAATTATAAGACCAATTATTACAGAGAAAAGCAGTGCAGGAATTGCAGAAGGAAAGTACACTTTTGAAGTTAACAAGAAATCAACAAAGATAGACATCAAGAATGCTGTTGAAAAATTATTTGGTGTAAAAGTACTTGACGTTAAAACAATTAATGTTAAGGGTAAGCCAAAGACACAACGTATGCAAAAAGGTAAAACATCTGATTGGAAAAAAGCAATTGTCACAATAAGTTCAAGTACAGAAACATTTAAGTACTTAGGCAAAGGTGGAAAAGAACAATCAGTAAGTAAAAAATACAATACAACAATTGCAGAGTTTGGTGCTTAACTATTAAGATACCCAAAACTATAGGTTTAAGTCATGAGGTACAATTTAGACCTGATAAAAAATATAACCTCAAACAAAGAAAAAGGAGAAATTTAAAATGGGTATAAAACAATTTAAACCAATTACACCATCACTAAGAGGAATGACTGTTTCTACTTTCGAAGATATTACAAAGTCAAAACCAGAAAGATCTTTAACAACTAAGTTAAAGAAAAATGCTGGTAGAAATTCTTACGGTAGAATAACAGTTAGACATCAAGGTGGCGGAGCAAGAAGAAAATATAGAATCATAGATTTTAAAAGACAAAAAGACGATGTAGTGGCAGTTGTTACTGCTATCGAATATGATCCAAACAGAACAGCAAACATCGCATTATTAAAATATGAAGATGGAGAAATTGCATATATTTTAGCTCCTAACGGATTAAAAGTGGGCGATAAAGTTATGTCTGGTGTAAATTCAGATATTAAACTAGGTAATGCACTTCCTATATCTAGTATTCCAGTTGGTACAATAATTCATTGCATAGAACTTAAACCAGGCAAAGGTGCACAAATGGTAAGAAGTGCAGGAATTGGTGCACAACTTATGGCTAAAGAAGGAAAATATGCACATGTTAGACTTCCTTCAAACGAAATGAGACTTGTAAGCGTAGATTGTAAAGCTACAATCGGACAAGTTGGAAACAGTGAACATGAAAATATTAAACTTGGTAAAGCAGGCAAGAGTAGATGGTTGGGTAATAGACCACAAGTCAGAGGATCTGTTATGAACCCTAATGATCACCCACATGGTGGTGGTGAAGGTAAGTCTCCGATTGGTAGACCAGGACCTCTTACTCCATGGGGTAAACCAGCACTTGGATATAAGACAAGAAACAAGAAGAAAGCTAGCAACAAGTTTATAGTTAAGAGAAGAAATTCTAAGTAGAGGAGGATAAACGAAAATGTCAAGATCAATTAAAAAAGGACCTTTTGTGGATCCAAAATTATTGGCAAGAATTGAAAAGATGAACGAGGAAAATAAAAAAGATGTTATTAAAACTTGGTCAAGAGCTTCAACTATCTTCCCACAAATGGTAGGACATACAATAGCAGTACATGATGGAAGAAAACATGTGCCTGTATATGTTACAGAAGACATGGTTGGACATAAATTAGGTGAATTTGTTCCAACAAGAACTTTTAAAGGTCATGCTGGAGACAAAGCTACAAAAGTTGTAGCACAAAAATAATTTCAAATGAAATGGAAGGAGAATCATAACATGGAAGCTAGAGCAAAATTAAGCCATGCTAGAATTTCCGCTAGAAAAGTTAAAATCGTTATAGATTTAATTAGAGGAAAAAATGTTGATGAGGCATTGGCAATTTTAAAATTTACTCCAAAAGCTGCATCTCCAATGGTTGAAAAATTATTGAAATCAGCTATTGCAAACGCTGAGAATAATCACAACATGGACACATCAAAGTTATATGTTGCTGAAATATATTCAAATCAAGGCGCTACAATGAAAAGAATAAGAGCGGCTACACAAGGTAGAGCTAATAGAATTAGAAAAAGAACTTCTCATTTAGAAGTGGTTTTAAGAGAAAGAGAAAAATAATAAGGAAGGAGGACTTTATTTCATGGGACAAAAAATGAACCCACATGGACTTAGAGTGGGAATTATTAAAGATTGGGATTCAAAATGGTATGCAGATAAAAAAGATTTTGCAAATAATTTAGTTGAAGACTTTCAAATTCGTAAGTTTATAAAGAAAGCATTATTTGCTGCTGGAGTTTCTAAGATAGAAATTGAAAGAACAGCAAATAGCATTAAAGCAAATGCTTATGTTTCAAAACCAGGTATTGCCTTAGGTAAGAATGGTGAAAATGTAAATAAAGTTAAAGCTGATTTAGCTAAAAAGTTAAAAAAAGATATTAACGTTAATGTTGTTGAGGTTAAAAACTCAGACATCGATGCACAATTAGTTGCAGAAAATATTGCTGGACAACTTGAAAGAAGAATTTCATACAGAAAAGCGATGAAACAATGTATGGCAAAGGCTACAAAAGCAGGAGCAAAGGGTATTAAAACTGCGGTTGCTGGAAGACTTGCTGGTGCAGAAATTGCTAGAAGTGAGCAAATCAAAAGAGGTTCAATTCCCCTA
>CAZNFG010000019.1:0-12519 GCA_964572605.1 uncultured Eubacteriales bacterium | reverse complement strand
AGAAATGAGTTCTATAGAGAAGGAACTATACCTCTACAAACTTTAAGAGCAGATATTGACTATGGTTTTGCGGAAGCAAATACAACATATGGAAAAATCGGAGTTAAAGTTTGGATATATAAAGGTGAAGTACTTCCTGTAAAGAAAGACGCAAAAGGAGGTAGAAACTAATGCCACTAATGCCAAAAAGAACAAAATTTAGAAAAATGCAAAGAGGTAGAAATAGAGGAAGAGCTACAAGAGGAACAGAAGTTACATACGGAGAGTTTGGACTTCAAACTTTAGAAGCTGGTTGGATTAAAGCTAACCAAATAGAGGCTGCCAGAATTGCAATGACACGTTTCATCAAAAGAGGAGGAAATGTGTGGATAAAAATATTCCCAGATAAACCGATTTCTAAAAAACCTGCCGAAACACGTATGGGTAGTGGTAAAGGTTCAACAGAATACTGGGTAGCAGTTGTTAAACCAGGAAGAGTTCTGTTTGAAATGGCTGGTGTTACTGAAGAAGTAGCAAAAGAAGCATTCAGACTTGCAGCTCATAAACTTCCTGTAAAGACAAAATTTGTATATGCCGAGAAAAATGAAGGTGGTGAAGACGATGAAGGCTAATAAATATAAAGAAATGACTTCATCGGATTTGGAGAAAGAATTAGTAGAGTTAAAATCTGAACTTTTTAAATTAAGATTTCAACTTGCTACAAATGGATTAGATAATCCGATGAAAATCAGAAATACAAAGAAAGATATAGCAAGAGTAAAAACAGTTCTTAGAGAAAAAGAATTATAAAAGCATAAGTATTAGAAAATCCTAAGAAAGGAGAAAAGAAATGTCTGAAGAGAGAGCTTTAAGAAAGACAAGAGTTGGAGTAGTTGTTAGCGATAAAATGGATAAAACAGTTGTCGTTGCAGTTCAAACAAGTTATAAGCATCCTTTATATGGAAAGGTAATGAAAAGAACATTCAAACTAAAAGCTCATGATGAGAACAATGAATGTCAAATTGGAGATAAAGTAAAAGTTATGGAAACGAGACCATTGTCTAAGGATAAAAGATGGAGATTAGTTTCAATAATTGAAAAGGCAAAATAATCTTAAATTATATGATGCTTAACAAAATAATAAAAACAAAATATGTATAGTAAGTACATTTTTAGAAAGGAGTATAGACCTATGATACAACAACAAACAAGACTTAAAGTTGCCGACAACACTGGCGCTAAAGAATTAATGTGTATCAGATGCTTAGGTGGATCTTTTAGAAAAACATCAAATATTGGTGACGTTATAGTTGCCTCTGTAAAAAGCGCTGCACCAGGCGGAATGGTTAAGAAAGGCGATGTCGTTAAGGCTGTTATAGTAAGAAGCAAAAGAGGACTTCAAAGACCTGATGGTTCTTACATAAGATTCGATGACAATGCTGCCGTTATAATAAAAGAAGACAAAAACCCAAGAGGAACACGTATATTTGGGCCTGTAGCAAGAGAATTAAGAGATGGAGATTATATGAAAATAATTTCACTTGCTCCTGAAGTTCTATAAGAAAGGAAGGTGTGAAATGAACATGCACGTTAAAAAAGGTGATATGGTAATTGTTAATTCTGGTGCTGATAAAGGCAAAAAAGGCAAAATATTAACAGCTATACCAAGTAACAACAGAGTAGTTGTTGAAGGTGTTAATGTTAGAACTAAACATACAAAACCTAAAAAAGCTGGAGAAGCTGGTGGAATAATCAAATCTGAAGTTGCGGTTAATGCATCTAAAGTTAATTTATTTTGCTCAAAATGTTCTAAGGGCACAAGAACTAAGATAGAGTTAAAAAAAGATGGAACAAAAATAAGAGTTTGTTCAAAATGCGGAAATGAAATTAAGTAGGAAAGGAGGTAATTTTTAAATGTCAAATTTAAAGGAAATATATAAAAATGAAGTGATTCCTGAGCTTATGAAAAAATTTAAATACAAATCAGTAATGCAAGTTCCAAAGCTTGAGAAAATAGTTATAAATATGGGCGTTAGTGATGTTCGTGAAAATGCAAAAGCATTAGAGAATGCTATGAGAGATTTAAGTATTATTACAGGACAAAAAGTTGTTTCAACTAAAGCAAAGAAATCAATCGCTGGATTTAAAATAAGAGAAGGAATGGAAATCGGATGCAAAGTAACATTACGTAATGTTAAGATGTACGATTTTGTTGAAAAACTATTCTCTGTTGCACTTCCAAGAGTTAGAGATTTTAGAGGATTATCTCCAAATTCATTTGATGGAAGAGGAAATTATTCAATGGGAGTTAAAGAACAACTTATATTCCCAGAAATGGAATATGATAAAATCGACAAAATCAGAGGCATGGATATAATCTTTGTAACTACGGCAAAAACAGATGAAGAGGCAAAAGAGTTATTAAGACTTCTTGGCATGCCATTTTCGAAATAAGGAGGTAAATCATGGCAAAGAAATCTATGATTGCAAAACAAAAACTTGCTCCAAAATTTAGTACAAGATACTATAATAGATGTAAATTATGTGGAAGACCACATGCATACATCCGTAAGTTTGGAATATGCAGAATTTGTTTTAAAGAGTTAGCTCATAAAGGACAAATACCAGGCGTTAAAAAAGCAAGTTGGTAAAATTAGAGGTTAGAGATTTGGACGTTAGAAATTAGAAGTTCTAATGTCTGACTCAAAAATATTAGTATATTAGTAATTAGAATGCTAGAACATTACATTAGAAGTTCTAATCTCTAACATCTAATATCTAAACACTAGAATAAAAGAAAGGAGCTTTAAGTAAATGAATATTACTGATCCAATAGCAGATATGCTAACAAGAATAAGAAATGCAAACACACAAAGACATGAAACAGTTGATGTTCCTTCATCAAAACTTAAAAAAGCTATTGCCGAAATATTACTTGAAGAAGGATATATTAAGTCGTTTGAAGAAATAGAAGATAATTTACAAGGAATTATTAGAATGACTTTAAAATACGTTAATAAGCAAAAAGTTATAACAGGACTTAAGAGAATAAGCAAACCTGGATTAAGAGTGTATACAACGAAAGACAAGTTGCCAAAAGTATTAGGTGGACTTGGAATTGCACTTATTTCTACTTCAAAAGGAATTATGACTGACAAGAAAGCAAGAGAAGCTGGCCTTGGAGGAGAAGTGCTTGCGTTTGTTTGGTAGTCTGGAATTAGAAACTAGAATGAAAGGAGAAATTTTAAATGTCTAGAATAGGAACAATGCCTATAACTATACCAGCTGGTGTTGAAGTTAAAGTCGAAGATGGAAATGTTGTAACAGTAAAAGGCCCAAAAGGAACTTTAGTTAAAACATTACATAAAGATATGAAAATCAAACAAGAAGCAGGCATAATCAAAATCGAAATGAAAGATGAGACACAAGGTGCATTACAAGGTTTAACAAGAACTCTTCTTAACAATATGGTAATTGGTGTTACAGAAGGATTCAAGAAAGAACTTGAAGTAAATGGTGTTGGTTATAGAGTTCAAAAACAAGGGAACAAGTTAATTATGAATATGGGATTTTCTCATACAGTAGAATTTGAAGATAGAGGCGATACAAAGATTGAAGCTCCAACACAAAATAATATTGTTGTAGTTGGAACAGATAAAGAAGCTATTGGTCAACTTGCTGCCGAAATCAGAAAAGTAAGACCTCCAGAACCTTATAAAGGTAAAGGAATTAAATATGCTGGTGAAAGAATCATAAGAAAAGAAGGAAAAGTAGGTAAAAAATAAGTTCTAAAATGACATAGAACGGTAAGAAGGGAGAGAAACAAGTTGATTAATAAACAATCTAAAAACGAATCAAGATTAAAAAGACACCAAAGAGTTCGTAATAAAATAAGTGGTACTCCTGAGCGTCCAAGACTTAGCGTTTATAAGAGCTTAAATGGAATATATACACAAATTATTGATGATGTAAATGGTAAGACATTAGCAAGTGCTTCAACATTAGATAAAGAAGTAAAGACAAAATCAAACAATATCGAAGCTGCTAAAGAAGTTGGAACGCTTATAGCTAAAAGAGCTGCAAAAGCAAACATAAAAACAGTTGTGTTTGATAGAGGTGGATACCTATATCATGGAAAAATTAAAGCACTTGCTGAAGCCGCTCGTGAAGGTGGACTTGAATTTTAATTGAAAGGAGTAAATAATAAAATGATAGATGTAGGAACATTAGATCTTAAAGAGAAAGTTGTTGCTATTAATAGAGTTGCTAAAGTTGTTAAGGGTGGTAGAACATTTAGATTTAGTGCTTTAGTAGTTGTTGGCGATGGCGCAGGTCATGTCGGAGCAGGTAATGGAAAAGCTGCCGAAGTACCAGATGCTATAAGAAAAGCTATCGAAGATGCTAAGAAAAGTATTATAGAAGTTCCAATCGTTAATGATACAATTCCACATGAATTAATTGGTAACTTTGGTTCAGGAAAAGTTTTATTAAAACCAGCATCAGCAGGTACTGGACTTATATCTGGTGGTGCTGCAAGATCTGTATTAGAACTTGCAGGATACAAAAACATCAGAACAAAGAACTTAGGATCAAACAATCCTAGAAATGCAGTATATGCAACAATGAAAGCTCTTACAGAAATGAAGACTGCAGAACAAGTTGCAGCTTTAAGAGGTAAGAAAGTTAGCGAAATTATATAATGTAAAAAATAAATAATAACAAAAGGGAGGTGCCAAAATGAAACTTGATGAATTAAGACCAGCACCTGGTTCAAAGAAAAGTCCAAGAAGAGTTGGAAGAGGTATAGGCTCAGGACTTGGAAAAACTGCAGGAAAAGGACATAAAGGACAAAAAGCTAGAAGTGGTGGTGGAGTAAGACCAGGATTCGAAGGAGGTCAAATGCCACTATTCAGAAGAATACCTAAAAGAGGATTCAATAATAAAAATGCTAGAGTATATACAGAAGTAACTCTTGCTATTTTAGATTCTCTTGACAATGGAACAGAGGTTACTGTAGAATCTCTTTATGAACTAGGATTAATAAGAAAAAGAAATGACGGAATAGTTGTACTTGGTAATGGAGAATTAACAAAGAAGCTAAATGTGAAAGCAGCCAGAGTCACAAAGTCTGCTAAAGAGAAAATAGAAGCTGCTGGAGGAAAGGTTGAGGTGGTTTAATTGTTTAAAACACTAATTAACGCATGGAAAATTCCTGAAATGAGGAAGAAAATCTTGTATACGTTATTACTACTTGCAATCTTTAGATTTGGTTGTGTAATAACAGCGCCTGGTGTTAATGTTGAAATGCTTGAGCTTATAACTTCAGCTAATACTAACACAATTATTAATACGATAAATGTAATTACAGGTGGAGCTTTTTCAAGTTTTTCAATGTTTGCTCTTTCAATTAGTCCATATATTACAGCATCAATTGTGTTGCAATTATTGACATTTGCAATTCCTGCATTGGAAGCGCTTTCAAAAGATGGAGAAAACGGAAAAAAGAAAATTACACAAATGACAAGATATGCAGCAGTAATACTTGCTTCAATAGAAGCTTTGGGAATTTATGTTACATATAAAGATCAAGGTGTATTTTTACCTGGTGGTGGAAGTATAGCGTTTATGTTTGTAATGACACTTACAATAGGTTCAACTCTACTTATGTGGATAGGTGAACAGCTTACCAATAAAGGTATTGGAAATGGTATTTCACTTTTAATATTTGCTGGTATAGTTTCAGGACTACCAGCAGCTGCAGAGTATTTATATGAAGTTGCTGTAGTAGGTGGAGTGGGTGGAATACTAACATCAGTTGCCGTGATTGTTGGTGCAATTATATTGATCGCAGGAGTAGTATGGGTAACTGAGGCAGAAAGAAGAATTCCTATACAATATGCAAAAAGAGTTGTTGGAAGAAAAATGTATGGTGGACAAAGTACACATATACCAATGAAGCTTGCAATGGCTGGAGTTATGCCAGTTATTTTTGCAATGTCTTTCATGCAATTACCTGCACTTATTATTCAATTAGTAAATCATGATATTGCACAAAGTAGTGGTTTTTGGGCTTCGGTATATAAAGTATTTGCATTCACATCACTTCAAACTGGTGGGCTTGTAGATAGTACCACAGGAGCAATGAATTGGGATATATTAGGGTATGGATTATTACACATTCTATTATATATTGCTTTGATAGTTGGATTTACATTCTTCTATACATTGGTAATGGCTTTCAATCCAATGGAAGTTTCAAATAACTTAAAGAAGAATGCTGGATTTGTTCCAGGAATAAGAACAGGAAAGCCAACAGAAGAATATTTAAAGACAATCCTAAATTATATTACTGCATTTGGATCAGTGTTTTTAGCAATCATAGCTGTATTACCAATACTTACACAGTTTGCTGGACTTTCGATTTCATTTGGCGGAACTGCTATATTAATCGTAGTAGGTGTTGCACTTGAGTCAGTTAAACAATTAGAATCTCAAATGCTTACAAGACATTATAAAGGATTTTTGGAATAAGATTATAATATTTGATTTTTCAATATTAAATAAAATTTAAAATAAAATAAAAAAAGGAGATAATAAAAATGAAAGGTTTTTTAAGATTTTTAATATTTGTAGTAATAGCTGTTGCAGTTATATTTGTAGCTGTAAAATTAGTTAATAACAATGAAAACGTAGACGTAGAAAATAGCGGAGACGTAAGTGGCGAAGTTAGCGGAGAAGAAGTTAACGAAGAAGTTAGCGGAGAAGTTAGCGGAGAAGAAGTTAGTGGCGAAGTTAGCGGAGAAGTTAGCGGAGAAGAAGTTAGTGGAGAAGAAGTTAGCGGAGAAGTTAGCGGAGAAGAAGTTAGCGAAGAAGTTAGCGGAGAAGTTTCTGATAAATAATTAAATAATATGGAGGTATAATATGACGAGGTTAATAATTCTAGGTGCACCAGGTAGCGGAAAAGGTTCTCAATGTAAGTGGATAACAAAGGATTATAATGTTCCACATATTTCAACAGGAGATATCCTAAGAAAGAATATAGCAGAACAAACTCCTTTGGGAATTGAAGCAAAAACTTATATAGATAAGGGTGCTTTAGTTCCAGATGATTTAGTAATAGATTTACTTAAAGCTAGAGTGGAAGAACAAGACTGCAAGGAAAATGGATTTTTACTAGATGGTTTTCCAAGAACAATAAATCAAGCAAAAGCTTTAGATGAATATTTAAGCAATAATGGTCTAGAAATTGACAAAGTTATAAACCTACATGTAGATGACAGCGAAATAATGTCAAGAGCTATTAACAGAAGAACATGTGAAAATTCAGAATGTAAAGAAATTTACAACTTGAAAAACAATCCTCCTAAAGTTGAGGATACATGTGATAAATGTGGAAGCAAATTATTCCTAAGAGATGATGATAATGAAGAAACAGTTGCAAATAGATTAAAAGTTTATCATAATCAAACAGAACCTTTAATAGAGTATTACAGTGAAAAAGGAATACTTGCAACAATAGAAGGTCAGGAAGAATTATCAGACACAATAGCACTTGTAAAAGCTGAATTAGCAAAATAAATTTTAAATGGAGCTTAAAAAATAGGCTCCCTTTTTTTATCTTAATAAAAAGTTAGGGAAGGAGTAATTTGACCTTTTTTATACTTTGTAGTAAAATACATGTGATTTGTAAAAATGAAAAGAGGAGTTCATATGATAACTATTAAGTCGGAAAGAGAAATTATGAAGATGCGTGAAGTTTGCAAAATTGTTGCTATAGCTCATGAGGAAATTGGTAAAGCAATAAGACCTGGAATATCTACGAAAGAGATTGATGATATTACGGAAAAAGTATTTAAAGAACATGGTGCAAACCCATCATGTAAAGGATATCCAAAGAATTCAAGAAATCCTTTTCCTGCTGCATCTTGCATTTCCGTAAATAATGAAGTCATTCATGGTATCCCAAGCAGAAAAACAATTTTAAGAGATGGAGATTTAGTAAGTGTAGATTTAGTAGCAGATAAAGACGGATATTTTGGCGATGCAACAAGAAGTTATGTTGTTGGATGTATAAATAATAAAGTTGGTAGAAAGCTAATAAAAGTTGCGGAAGAGAGCTTTTATGAGGGAATTAAAATGGCGAAGGAAGGGAATAGAGTTTCAGATATTTCTAACGCCATTCAAGTATATGTTGAGTCAAAAGGCTTTTCAGTTGTAAGAGAATATCAAGGACATGGTATTGGTACAAATATGCACGAAGATCCAGGCATCCCTAACTACGGAAAGCCAGGAAGAGGAGCAAGATTAGAAGCTGGAATGATTCTTGCAATAGAGCCCATGATAAATGAGGGAACGTATGAAGTAATAACTGAGTCGGATGGTTGGACTGTTTTAACGGCTGATGGAAAACTATCAGCACATTATGAAAATACAGTACTTATAACTAAAGATGGTCCAGAAATTTTAACAAAAATATAGACAATTAAAGTAACAAATTTGTAATCTAAATTTAAAGAAAATTTAACATTTCTGTAACTGCTTATAAATAGGCAGTTGCAGAAATGTTTTTTATATGTATAATGCCAGATCTTTTTTTATAGTGTATAATCAAAATAGGATTATTGTGCGTAACAAAGGAGGATTTAAATGAGTAGCAACTTAAAGAAATTTAAAAATGAAAAAGCTATTTCTATGGTGAGTTTAGTAATAATTATCATAGTGCTCATAATATTAGCGCTTGCTGTAATATTATATAGTAATGATTCAGTGGATAAGGCTAACAAATCAAAATTTCTTCAAGAGTTAACGGATGCCGAAACGAGGGTGGCGGAAAAAAGAATAAGTAATCAAGTAAGCGGAAGCGATGAAGAATCTACTAACAAAGGTTTTTTAAAGGTGTATGTTCAAAACCCACCAGACGAATTTGTTAGTTTTAGTAATGAAGCGGTATATGGTTATGCGATTGATTTAAGCGTAATTTCTTTTGAAAATTCTTCAAGAGGTCACGGATATACTTCAGTGTCGGAGGATAAGCCTGTAGTTTTCGGAAAAGATGATGTATACGTATATGATGCAAAGGGAGTAGTATATTATGCTGGTGGATTTGTAACAGAAGATGGATCATATTACAGTTCACTAGATTTAGAAAAAGAGGGACCAGAAATATTAGCAGTTAGAAAGATATTAAGTGCTAATAAGAAAAGTGTTACGCTACAAATAGAAGTTGATCCAATTATAGATGGAGAATTAACTGTAACTGTCGAAGAAAAAGAGGCGACAAAAAAAGGGGAAAGTGATGGAGTTTCTGAGTATGAAATAGAAGTATTTGAAAATAAAACATATAGAATTTCTGCTCGTGAAGAAGGAGCAGGAACATCAACAACAACTGTAAAAGTAAGAGAAATAGATGCGGAAACATATACGGTTTTTTATGATGCAAACGAAGGAGAAAATCCTCCTGAAGCACAGACAAAAACTGAAAATGTAGTTATGAAAATTACACAAGATATACCAACCAGAGTTGGATATACTTTTGCTGGATGGAATACAGATAGAAATGCAGAAATAGCAACATATAGAAGAGGCCGGAGATTTTGCATTAGATGGTAATGATATAACTTTATATGCAATATGGAAAGATGCAAATAGAACGTATGATTTAATATATAGTGCAAATGGAGGAACTGGCCAACCAGAAGCACTAAAAGGTGTTAGAGAAGCAATAATAAGTAACGTGGTTCCTGTTAGAGAGGGATATTCTTTTAGAGGATGGAGTAGAGAGCCAAAATCATTAAATGAAGAATATGTAGCAGGAGATAGAATAGAATTATCTGAGAACTTAGTACTATATGCAACATGGAGAAGATCAACAAATGGCTTAACAGTTTCAATATTTATGGAAGTAGAAGGAGATAATGAAGCAGTAAATCCAGGTCAGGTTAGTGGTGCTGGAATAAAGACAAGAGGACAAAAAGTAACAATAAATGCAAAAGCAGAACAAGGTTTTATATTTAAAGAGTGGGTTGTTACAAATGGTGGAGTAACTTTGACTGACATAAAGAATACAACAGAAACATTTGCAATGCCTGATGGAAATGTAGAAATAACAGCAGTATTTAAGAGAACAAGCTTGGTAGTAAGATATGATGCGAATAAAGGTAGTAATGCACCAAGTAGAGTTGAAGTAGCGTATAACAGCGATATAACGATTACGGATCAAATGCCAGAAAGAACTGGCTATACGTTTGAAGGTTGGTCACTAAATAGTGATGCTTCAGCAACCGCTGATTACAAATCTGGTGATCAGTATACAGTAAAAAACAATATAATATTTTATGCGGTTTGGATGAGAAAACTTGAAACATATTCGATATCATATAATTTAATGGGTGGAGCTCCAGGTGGTGGAAATTCATTTCTTCCACAAACAAAAGTAAAAGGAGTAACAATAAATATATACCCAGAAGAACCTGTAAAAGATGGATTTTCATTTAAAGGATGGGCACTAGTACAAAATTCAGATAGTATAATATATAGACCTGGTGAAGAATATGTAAAAGATGCAGGTTCGGTACTATTTGCAATATGGAAAGATGAGACAGTTCCTACTATAAACATACAAGTTGAGTCGGGAGATGAAACCATTCTAAATGCAACAGGTCATGACGAAGGAATGATTGTAGGATATGCGTGGACAACAAATAGTAATGTTCCAACTAACTGGACAACAATATTGCAAAACAAAGATTTAACTGTTCCATATACAGTTAAATCAAAAGGTGATATATATGCATGGATGAAAGATTCGGCTGGTAACTATGCAAATAAAAGTGTAAAAGCATATGAAATAACATACGATAAAGCAGGCGGTACCGGAGGAATTTCAAAACAATATAAAATAGATGGAATACCACTAAAAATAAGCAGTGTTGAACCAACAAAAAAAGATTTCGTGTTTATGGGTTGGGGAATATCATCAGAAGGTGGTAGCAATACATATCAAGCAAATGAATCATATAATGTAGAAGGAGATACAACATTCACAGCAATGTGGGGAGAAGCGGCATTTGAAATTAGTTTAGGTGCAGTAAGTTTAGAAATTGGTGGACCTTCTGCAAATGTAACAGTAACAAAAAATGAAAAAACAGGTAATATTTCTATAACTAGTTCAAATACGCAAGTTGCTACAGCTACAATAGAAAATGATATCATTACAATAACACCTGGTACGAAAAAAGGAACGGCAGAAATAATAGTAACTGAAGACTCAATTGCAAAATCAGAAAAAATAATTGAAATAATAGTAAATAAAGGAAATAGAATAATTAATTTAGATAGTAACAATTTAACTTTTACATATGGCGAACAAACACGCACAGTTGGATATAGTTATAATGGAAATGCGACAACAACAACAGTAAGAAGTGAAAATGAAGGTGTGGCTACTGCTACAATAAATGGAAGTAGTATAAATATAACACCAAGAGGCGCTGGAACAACAATAATTACATTAACAGTTGCAGAAGATGAGATGTATTTAACCAAAACAGCAACGATAGATGTAATAGTAAATAAAAAAGATATAATAGTAACACCAAAAGCAAATCAAACAAAAGTTTATGATGGAACAACATCGAATCAAACACTAGAATATACTCATACAGGGGAAGCTTTTAGTGAAGTTGCTGCGTTTGCTGGGTCTTTGAGTAGAGCGGTTGGATCGGATGTTGGACAGTACGAAATTTTAATTGGCACGTTGCAATTAGTAAACAATGGAGCGTTCAAAAAACAAAATTACAATTTAAAATTAAGTACAAGCAAGGTTTATTATACAATAACACCGCTAGAGGTAAGTATACCTGCAGCAATCACAGGACAAGTATATGATGGAGCTGTAAAGTATGGTATTGCTGCAAATAACGCATATAATAGAAAAGGTGATTACGCAAAGACTGATGCGGGCGAATATGTAGCAATTGCAGAATTAAAAGATACAAAGAACTATGTATGGGCTGGTGGAAATAAAACTTCAATAAATATAAATTGGTCAATAGCTAAGAAAGAGATGAGAACAGGAATTGGAGGCAATATAACTGTTTCTGAAATTGCTGATATTATTTATACAAGTCAGCCAATAACGCCTACACCATTAGTAACAGATACAGATAGAAATACAAGTTTAGTTAGAGATGTAGACTACGTATTGTCATATAAGAATAATACAAGTGCAGGAACAGCAACAGTAGTGGTGACAGGTAGAGGAAATTATTCTGGAGTAATAAATAAAACATTCACAATAAGAAAAGCAAACATGACTGTATCAGTGTCAAATTACAACGGAACATATGATAATGCTTATCATTCAATAACGGTTACTCCTACATGGCCACAAACGGGAGCAAGAATATACTACAGCACTAGTGCATTAAATTCCTCGAATTATTCAACAACAGGTTCTACAAATGAAATAAGATATATAAATGCAATACCAGCTACTACAGTTTATTACTACATAGTTGCAACAAACTTTAATGACTATAC
>CAZNFG010000018.1:0-27784 GCA_964572605.1 uncultured Eubacteriales bacterium | reverse complement strand
AATACTGGACCACCAAAATGCTCTGTAACATATTTTTCATGTTCTTTAGCAATATCTTCTCCATACTCTGGTTTAAATTCCCACTCTACTTTTGCATTCTTTAATATTGTTATAACTTCTTCATGTGTAACTCTTGTAAACTTACTTGCAACTAATTTTTGTAATTTTTCTATTAGACCAGTTGCAACAAATTTATTTAAAAATTCCATTTCTTCTGGACAGTTTTCTAACACGTAATTCACAATATATTTAAGCATATCTTCTTCAACATTCATTAGCTCTTCTAAATCCGCAAAAGCAATTTCTGGTTCAATCATCCAGAATTCTGATGCATGTGTTTTAGTATTTGAATTTTCTGCTCTAAATGTTGGTCCAAATGTATAAATTTTACCAAATGCCATTGCAAATGTTTCGCCTTCTAATTGACCTGTAACAGTAAGTCCAACTTTCTTACCAAAGAAATCTTTTGAATAATCTACTTTTCCTTCTTTTGCAATCCTGTCTAAATCTAGTGTTGTAACTTGGAACATTTCTCCAGCACCCTCACCATCATTTGCTGTAATAATTGGTGTGTGAACATATACATATCCTCTATCTTGAAAATATCTATGTATTGCCATAGCTGCTACACTTCTTACTCTAAATACTGCATTAAAAAGATTAGTCCTTGGTCTTAAATATGCTTGTTCTCTTAGAAACTCTAATGAATGACCTTTCTTTTGAAGTGGATAATCACTTGGTGTAAGACATTCTATTTTAATTTCTGTAGCTTTTATTTCAAAAGGCTGTTTTGCTTCTGGTGTCAACATCAGTTTCCCTTTTACATATAGCGTTGAATAAATACTGACTTTAGCAATATCATTAAAGTTGCTTAGTGTATCATCATAAACAACTTGAACATTTTTGAAAAATGATCCATCATTTAACTCTATAAACCCAAAAACCTTTGATTCTCTGGCTGTTTTTACCCAACCTGTTATTTCAATTTCTTCATTTTCAAACTTTTTCGTATCCTTATATAAATCACTAATTGAAGTTTTTTGCATAAATACCTCCCAAATTTATAAATTAAAGGGGGCACTCAATTATTGAACACTCCTGTCCAACAAATGGATGTCCCCTTGTAAATTCATTTTTACTCTAAGCACGTGGATGTGTCTTCATATATACGTCTTTAATTCTATTTTGTCCCATATGTGCATATACTTGTGTTGATGAAATATCTGAATGTCCAAGCATCTCTTGTATTGCACGAAGCTCAGCACCATTTTCTAACAAATGCACAGCAAAAGAATGTCTAAGTGTATGTGGTGTAATATCTGCATCAATATTTGCTTGTGCCTTATACTGTTTAATAATCTTCCAAAAACCTTGTCTTGTTAGTCTGTGACCATTAACATTTAAAAATAATGATTGATCATTTTCATCTCTTAAAAGTATTTTTCTAGACTTTTCTACATATTCTTTTAGTGCATTTACTGCAAGAGTTCCTATAGGAATTACTCTCTCTTTATTATTACCAATGCACTTAACATATCCGCTTTCTAAATTAACATCGTTAACATTTAAAGATACAAGTTCAGTTACTCTAATACCTGTAGCATATACAAGTTCTAGCATCGCCTTGTCTCTATATCCTTTTAAATCAACACATTTAGGTTGTTCTAATAATAGTTCAACTTGTTCCGCGGTTAATATTTTAGGTAATTTTCTCTCAATTTTAGGCGATTCCAAATTTACTGTTGGATCTTCAGGTACCACCTTTGTTCTATATAAATATTGATAAAACGAGCGAAGTGAAGCAAGATTCCTAGAAACTGTAGAAACTGCTTTTCCTTTTTCTTTTAACCCGTTAACATACTCGCTTACTCCTGCTTCATCCATCTTTATTGCATTCATGTTTTCATTTTCTAAATAATTGCAGTACAACTTAATATCACGATTATACGATTCTAGCGTATTATCAGATAATTTTTTATCTTTTTGAAGAAAGTCCAAAAAATTTTCAACTAAGTTTTTTTCCATCCCACATGCTCCTTTTTACAGTATTTTACATAATTTTTTTTGGATAACCCCTAGGTTTATGTGTACCACTTTTCTCTTTAGTAAATAACTACATTCTCTCATTTTTAAAGACAAGTTTATTTTATACAAATTAGATACATAATGCAAGTGTTTTCATAAATTTTTTATGTAAAATTTACATTACACATATAATGGTAACCATAAACTTCATACCTTAATTACATATTAATATTATAATTATTACTGTAAAAACCTTAATATTACTGGTCTTTACGTTAATGTATTTTTTATATTATAACATTAATTATAAATTTTTCAAAAATTATTTTATGTTTTTTATTGCTTCAACTGCCAATTTATCACATCTATTATTATATTCATTATCACTATGACCTTTTACTTTTATCCATTCGATTTTATGAATCTTTGTAAACTCATATATTCTTTCCCATAGTTCTTTATTTTTTACATCTTTCTTTGTTGATGTTTTCCAATTATTTTTTTGCCATCCTTCTAACCATTTTTGTACAAATGCGTTTACAAGGTATGCACTATCACTATATATTTTCACTTTACATGGTCTTTTTAAAAGTGATAATGCTTCAATTGGTGCTGTAAGTTCCATTTGGTTATTTGTTGTATCTTTTTTAGATCCGCTTATTTCTTTTTCAACATCTTTAAAAATCAAAACCGCTCCCCATCCACCATTACCAGGGTTTCCAGAGCATGCGCCGTCTGTATAAATTATAACCTCTTCCACAGCTTTCCTCCTTATTAAAATGCACTTTATTTTTATAAATCAAACAATAATTATATTTTCCGTATAATCAAGATTTACTTTTCTATATTTTGGTATTTGATAACCAAGTGTATATATATTAGTTGCCATTATATCTTTTTCTAACATTTTTTTACTTGTTTCATTTGCAGCTTTTAAAAATTTATTAACTGATGTAATTATTGGTAAATTAGTATTATTATATATCTGTGATAAAACTTTTTCACCAGTTTTAGTAAACCCTAAAACCCTTATGTACTGTGGGTTATACTTATAGTCTTCTACATCACTTTTATATACATTTAATAATGTATGTAAAAGAATTCTTTGTACTCTTGTTCTTGTATATCTTTTTGTTTTAATTATTTCTATTACTTCTTCTAAATTCATTCCTTCTGTAGAAGCTTTTTTTAATAAATTTTCTAATCCTTCCGTTACATCTGCAATATTAAATAATTCTTCTGTACTAGATTTTCTAAGTTGATACAAAATTTCTTTTTCAAAATTTTTCAAAAACATTGGAGCTCTTCCATTTAGTATTTCTTTATTCATGATTTCAAAACTTTCTTTAGGCATAACATCTTTAACAGTTTCTAATTCATTTTTTTCTAGTAATTCTCTAATTGCCGTTGCACTACAAATATTATTTTCAATCACTGTAGAATTATATTTTACAGCTTTTCTTTCTATTATAAATGGCTTTATACCACTATTGGCATATAATAATGCTTTTAGATATTCAATGCCCAATATATTATTAGAATCTAACAATATATCTGCAATATATTTTGCATCAAATTCTTTTTTAAGAAAGTTTTTTAATGCATTACTTCTTGCTATGGGATATGATGTTCCTCTTTTTAATTCTGATTGCAATAACTTTTTATAATCTTCCGGTTCTAAATACAACACATTTGCTATTCGTTTTAATGCATCTAAATCATTAGTATCACTACCAAAAGAAAGACTATTTACAACTCCTAAACCATCAAGAAGAGAGATACTACCTTGTGCAAAATATTCAGCACTTGACGTTGCATAATAAGATGGTAATTCAATTACAAGATCTGCTCCATTTTTTAATGCCATTTTTGCTCTTGTCCATTTATCAAATAAAGCAGGTACTCCTCTTTGTATGAAATTTCCACTCATTACTACTACTATTGCATCGCATTTTGTTTTATCTTTTGTTTCTGCTATATGATGTGCATGTCCATTATGAAAAGGATTATATTCTGCAACAATTCCACAGATATTCATGTGATTATTCCCCCATCCTAGATTGTCTAATCTTTTTTATCTTTTTCAATGTCATCATTTTGTGATTTATCTTTTTCTTTATCAGTTTCTTTTTTTTCTTCCTCAGTAAATTTTTCTTCTTTGGTTTTACTATTTCTAAATATTATTAAAAATGCATCAAATTTTACTGCTCTTACTGCATAAAATACATATACTATTGTAAGTAATGTTGACGCAGTCATTGTATAATCTTTTATTCCGTCCAACTAAAAGTATAGATAAAACTTCTAAAATAATTGGCAATGTTCTTGTATATATTGCTATCTTTATATGGTTTTTTACATCTATTCCAATTCTAAACAAAGCACAAATTGCAGAAACAAAGAAAGCAACAAATAATACTCCGACTAGTTTTGTCATCCCAAATACTGCAAATACTATTGAATATGTAAATACAAATATAGTAAATTTATTCAATTTACCATCTTTATAACTATCGGCTGTAAGCCTTAATTCATCTACTGAAACCTCTTCTGGAAATGAAAAAAGAATTTCTTCGCCAAAAATCATAATATTTTGTTCTTCGTATGGATTATCAAAATCAAAGTTATCCATTACAGAAAATATCATCTTAGAAACGTAGACTGTTATAAAAAGTGCAGCTAATAGCATTAATTTTATAAAATACTTAAAACTCTTATTTAGACTCTCCGTTTTTAAAATATACGGATAAAATTTAAAATCTGTTATTGCTAGAAATATTTTTTTATAAAAATTTAAGTTTTTCTCCATAAACTCATCTCCAATCTGTTTTCATATTTATATTACAAATATTTCTCTATTTGATTTTGAAAATGATTCAAAACCACTGCTCGTTAGCAACCCTGTATCTTCTATTCTAATACCAAAATTGTTTTCAATATATATTCCGTGGTTCTATAGTAAAAACCATATTTTCTTCTAAAATAGTATTACTTTTTGTAGAAATAACTGGTTCTTCATGAACTTTTGTTCCAACACCATGACCTAAAGCATGTGCATAATTATATCCCGCATCTATTATATTTTTTCTTCCAAAGCTATCTACCTCATTCGCAATCATACCTATTTTAATGTTTTGTATCGCTATATCATAAGCATCTTTTACTAAATTATAAATTTTACGTTGCTCCTCAGTAATTTCACCTATAAATATTGTTCTTGACATATCTGAGCAATATTCATCTAAAACACATCCAAAATCTAAAAGTATAATATCTTTATTTTTAATCACTCTATCTGTTGGCGTTGAATGAATAAAAGCAGAATTTTCGCCAGAACCGTACAATAGTATCAAAAGATAACTTTGAAGCTCCGTTTTCTATAAAAAAAGTTTCCATCTCTTTTGCAATTTCTTTTTCTGTCATTCCAATTTTTATGTAATTAATAATATGTTCAAAACATTTATCTCCCAATATTGCGGCATTTTTTAATTTCTCAATTTCTTCTTTTGTTTTAATGCTTCCCATTATTTTTCCTCCAATTAATTGTAGATTACATTCCAAATGATATAAGTCTTAAATACCAAGGAAATAAAACTATATATGGAACAAACATGGTGGCAAATGATGCAAGTACTATAAATGGTCCAAATGCAATATAATCATTTGCTTTTTTGATTTTAAATATAAGCAATATAACACTAATAACTGCTCCAATAGCAAATGCTAATATAAATATTTGAATTATATTATATACTCCAAAAAATAATCCTAATGCTCCCATTAATTTTACATCGCCTAAACCCATGCCTTCTTTTTTATATAAAACACGTGCAATTCCAGCTATAAGAAGGAATATTCCACCACCTACAAACATTCCGAAGTAACATGTCTATTCCCTTTACAAAATCAAAAACAATATATATATATGTTAATACTATTCCTACTAAAAAAGCTATAAAATTTAATCCATTAGGTATTATTTGAGCTTTTAAATCTATAAATGCATCCATTATTAATATTATTCCAACAAAAGCATATATAAAAAACTGAATTGTTAGCCCAAATTTGAAAAATAATGCTATTAACATTATAGGTGTAATTAAACCTATTTTAAAATCAAATTTTGGTTCATTTATAACTTCTTTTAATGTTATTTTCTTTTCGTTTGTATATAAATTAACTAATTTTGCCATATATGGTGTTAATACTAAACCTATAATAGCAATCAAAATATTCCAAAAAATTATGTTCATTTTTATCTCTCCACTTTCAATATAATCTTACATCACTATACCAATTTTTATAGTCAAAGTCAACAATTGACAACTCTTTGCCATCTCTAATTATGCTATTGTTGCTTTTTTTACATATTTGTGATATACTCACAAATATTAAAGAGAAGTGCGATTTGAAATATTATGTAAATAATATATAAATAAATTGGGGGTTTTTTTATGGAAATTAAGAAATGTACTAATTGTGGAGCTTTTATTACTACAGATGCTAATCTTTGTGATACTTGTGCCAATAAAACGAATTATGATATGACCCTTCTAAAAGATTTTTTTAATGAGTCATCTGGTTTTGATTCAATCTCTGCAGTATCAGCTGCTACAGGTGTTTCTCCAGCAGTAATACAACAATATATCGAAAAAAACAATTATACAGATTCAGAAATTAACTCAACATCATTTACATCAATACAATATTAATATGAATTAATAAAGAGCTCCCCTTTTATTAGTAAAAGGGGAGCTCTTTTTATTTATGACACAAGAGTTTTTATTATAGTAAAATCGACCCGTTTATTTCTAAATGAAACCATATTCCTAAATAATTTGCCGCATTTTTACACATCAACATCCTATCTAAGAATATTTCAAAATATTTTATTACCGGACATATTTCTGTATCTATTTTTAATCTTAATATAACTTCTATATCACAATTATGTACTTTTGTTTCAAGTTTTACTACATCTAATCTTGATTCTTCAACCGCATAATTTACTCTATCATGAATATCAAATCTTGATTTATTCTCATTTCTTACTCTTGATCTATGAACATCAGATTTATCTGCAAGTATAAGTGCAGCTGATATTGGGCTCACAGCTGTGCCTGTAAGTTCATCGTGGTTTCCTATTGCCATCATTATTTCTGCAGCTTCTTTTAAGTTCATGCCTCTTTCTTTTAATATGTTGTAAGCAATATATGCTCCTGTATGAGCATGATCTGTTCTATTTATTGCATTACCAATATCATGTAAATATCCTGCTATTCTGGCAAGCTCACATTCTCTTTCTGAGTATCCGCAAATTCTTCAATATTTCGCTTGCTGTATTTGATACTACTCCTAAGTGCCTTGGTCCATGTTCAGTATATCCGAAGTTCTAACAGTTGTCTTTCTGTATTGCCAACTAAAATTCCTATTTCTTCATCATTTTTTATTTGTTCAAATGTTATCATATAAATTTCCTTTCTTTTTCTCTCTACTATACTAAAGATGATAGCATATAGACTTATTTATTTCTACAATTTATAAATTAAATTTATATCTATTATATGCAAGATTGATTTTTGACAAAAGGAGCCTTTTTGAGGCCCCTTTTAAATTTCCTAAATATTATTAAATAACACATATTGTTCTAATACCATTGCAACCCCATCCTGGTCATTTGATGGCGCAACAACTCTTGCTACTTCTTTTGCAACTGACGAACCATTATTCATAGCAACACCAAGTCCAGCATTTCTAATCATTTCAATATCGTTAAAATTATCACCTATAGCTATAACTTCCTCATCTTTTATATTGAGTTTTTCTAATAAAAATTTTATTGCAATCCACTTATTCGTATTCTTTGGTAAAAGTTCCGCATAGCTGTATGTAATCAAATATTCTGATTCACCATCTTTTATAAGTTTATTAGATACATGTGGTGCTGCCATTAATTCAACACTATCATATGTTTTTAATCTATTTATTATTGAATTATAAATTGCTCTATCTTGATCACATACTACTATTCTTATAAATGGATCGTCTAGTTTTTTTATATACTCTTCATCTGCATACTTAATTTGTGAAACGCCGTGATGATTCATCATTAAAATTATGTCTTTTTTTATAAAAAGCTAATGCCATATGTTTTAAATCTTTTACTATTATTTCTTTTGGAGTAAATACCATATAATATATATTATTTTCAACACAAACTGTTACAATATCTAAGACTGTTTGCTTATCGATAAAATTGGTATAAACAAATTTTTCTTCTTCTAAATCATAAATCGATGCCCCATTATCGCAAATCATGTACTTATACACAGGTATTTTACTAGCTATATGTTTTACAGATTCCGTTACTCTACCAGACGTAAGGACAATAGTAACCCCTTTTTGAGCTATTTTTTTAATTACCTCTCTATTCTTTTTCGTTAATTCTCCATTAGAATTAAGTAACGTACCGTCTATGTCAATAGCTATAAATTTATACATATACACTCCTATATTACATATATTCTTGCAACTATAAATCTATTTAGTATTACTGCCATCTCCGCTCTCGTTATCTGATTATTAGGTTTAAATGTACCATCTGGGTATCCCGTTATAAGTCCAGATGAGTATGCCTTAATAATGCTATTTTTAAATTTTGAAAAATTAATATCTGAAAAGTTTGCTGTATAATCATATTCATCATCTAAAAATAAATCTAGTAGCCCCAAAGCCTCTGCTCTTGTTATTGGTTTATTCATATTGAGGCTGCCTACTCCAAATACATTTGTAATTGCAGTATATCCCATCGACACAGAATCATCCGGCAATAATATCTGATAACACTTTAATAAAAAGTCATAATCATCTTTTGACCAATGAGATTCATCATAATCTGGATAATAATATACTAATCCTTTTCCTTCTTCTTTTTGAGTTCCATAGTATTCTAGCATACGAGACAACATACAAATAAATTCTATTCTTGAAATATTATTTTGTGGACCATATAATGAGTCAGAATATCCTTCAACTACACCTTTAGCATACAAAGATTGAATGGCATCTGTGGCCCATGTATATTCACTAATATCTTCAAATGAGTTTTCTTTGTCTGGAACAATATCACTCTTTTTAATATATGATTCTTTATACTCTATCTCATTTACATTTTTCATTCTTCTGTTTGCTTTTTCATAATTATATATTCCAATAGCAATATAATCTGTGCTTTTTAGATTTCCAAATGAATCAAAATACGGTTTTCTTTCTCCGCCTACACTATATTCTATTGTTGGTTCAACAGGTACCCATCCAAACTCTTCTAAATATATCTCTCCCCATACATGATCTACAAGCTTCGTACCAATTACTTCATCACCGCTTTTTTCATCTTGTATCTTGTAACCTTCTATTACTCTACTTGGAATATCAACCGCACGGCACATGGCTACAAACAGTGTTGCAAACTCTTCACAAACACCTTTCATACTTTCAAGTGCTGAAAGAGCACCTTTATTAGCATATGCTGAAGATGTATCATATGACATGTTAACATTTACATATGCAAATATTGCTTCTGCCTTTTTATAATCTGTTGTAATTCCTTCTGTCAATTCTTTTGCTTTAGCTATTAGTTCTGGTTCATCTGACTCTATTCTTTCTTTTGGATATAAAAACATTTGATTTTCTGCATTTATTACTGTTGCGCTTCTTGTTGGAATTAATTCTGTATAAGCACTAACTGCACATTCTCTTTTCGTAATTACTTTAAATTTCTCTTTTGCACCAAATCCAGATAAATCATAATATATATACATATTTCCATATTCATCTTCTCTAATCTCATCAGGTTTTGGTGTAACTACTATTTCATTATCCTCTTGATATTGTACAAAATTCATATTACCTATAAGTATCTCAACAAATCCCGATACCACCGGCAATTTTCTTACACTTTCGTATGTAAGTTCCCTTGTCACTATATATTCTACATCACTTGCAAAAACTGCACTTGCAAATGCGAACAACATAATTATCATTATAATTAATATTTTTTGCAGATTTTTCATTGATTGGCTCCTTTCGCAAATATACTAAATATATTTTATCGATAATACTTAATAAAAGCAATATAAATGTATTATTTTTACTTTACTTTGTATTCCTTAATATTTTTATAATGTAATAACATTTAAATCACAAAAAAATTATAAAAAACAGCTCCCCTTCTTTTACAAAAAGGGAGCTGTTTTAAAAAGAGTTCATATTTGTTATTTAGTCGTTGCAAATAATTAATAATCTCTCATGACTTCCACTATCACTTTGATTTGTATATTCATACAAATAATCTAACATGATTTGATTTGCATCATGATACTGTTCTTTGTTTATAGTACTAAGAATGTGATCCAAATAATTAACATTTGACTCATCATTTTTCAGTATTGGTTTGCCACAAGTAGAACATATTGAAGAATCTAATGAGGTTCTAAGCATTTCTACAGGATCAGTAGATTCATAATGATTCATACTAATCCAATGTGCAATATTGTTCGTAAACACCAATCTTAAAAAACCAAAGAGTTCTTCTTCTTTTATATACTGAGTTGAGACATTAGTGTACAAATCGTACTTTGGTGCAGCACCTCTATCTATCAATATATCTCTACTAACAAGCATTTTATTAATCTCTTGCATAAATTTTTCAAGATTTTTTGTGCCTAACATCGGATCGGTTGTAGGTTCAGATATTGGTGTTGGTACTACTGTAGGTACTAATGTAGGCATAGATGTTGGTTCTGGTGTTGCAGTTGGTGCCAGTGTAGGCACGGCTGTGGGCTCTGGTGTTGCAGTTGGTACTAGTGTGGGCACAGCTGTGGGCTCTGGTGTTGCAGTTGGTGCCAATGTAGGCACAGCTGTGGGGCTTGGTGTTGATTGAACGTCTCCTCCAGCTCCTCCAGGATTTTCTGTTTCAGCAACTGTTGTCGGTTGTATTATAATTACAGTAATCGGAATCACAGTTGATTCAACTGGCGCAGGTGGAGATGTAGTTTGTTCAATAGCTTGCTCAGTTGGTCGTGCAGGTACTACCTTATCTTCAGAAGATTTGTCCATAAACCGAGTAGCAACTAAGATAAAAAGCATTATCGTTAGTATAACTCCCAACAGATTTTGAAACCGCGTTTGTCTATACAACGCTTTTCCCTCCTTTTTTCATACCCCATAATCATAGAATACTTATCTAGCTTGACTTTAAACACTGTAATTATACCATGTTTGATTTTGTTATTCAATATTAACATAATGTTAATATTAACAAAAAAAGAACCTTTAAGATTTCTCTTAAAGGCCTTCTTTATTTTAATGTATTATTCTTCTATTTCTGTTGCATCTTTTTCGCTAATTGAAAATTCATGTTCATCTCTTGTTGCTTCAATGATATCTGCAAATAAGTCATGCTTCTTTGTAACATCGCTAAAGTCTGATTTTGTTTTTGATGTAATATTAGCTGGTGCTCTTAATAGGTAGAAGTTTACAAGTTGAGCAACTTCTGCTCTTGTAATTTCTTCATCTAGTTCGATTTCATCCTCATCTTCTGTAAGTGGAGTCATGTTCAATCTAGCAAGTAATGTTACTTCTTCAATTGCCCAATGAGAATATACTTTCTTACCATCTACTATATAATATCTTGTTGAATCTTCATATACTTTTATTAATGATTCAACGTCTTTTATTTCTAATCCTTCGATGTCCTCATCTTCCGCATTTTCTTCAACCATGCAAGCAAGTATTTTCATGAATTCTGCTTTTGTCATTCTAACATTTGGTCTATATAATCCATTTGAATAACCGTTTATTAATCCAGCTTTTGTTGCAGCTAATATAGCCTTTTGAGCTTCTAAATATGTTTCATCTAAGTCTGCAAATACATTATAGTCTACTTTAACTGATTCGTAATTTAGTCCATAAATTCTAGCAAGTACTAATGCACCTTCTGCTCTTGTTATACCGTCATTTGGTCTAAATGTATCATCATATTTGTCACCAAACATATATGGCTCATGAGTTACATCTAATTCTTCATCATATTCAGAAATAATGAAGTTAATTACTGTTGATCTATCTTTTTCTTTGCTTTTCTGACTAATTGAAGCTGATGGATAAATTGTTTCTGAATCATATTTTGATTTTGAAAAATCTGTGTATTTAATTTTTACAACAAGTGTTCCTGCTTCATCTTCTTCTAGTCCATCTTCAAATGTCCAAGTAATTAGATTATCTGATGAATCAACCACTCCATCACCTTTGCTTACTACTGAAAAGTCAAGTGGTAATTCTAATTCTATTGTTACTTCTGAATCTATATCTTTACCTGTACCATTTTTGTAATCTATAAAGTATGTTACTACTTCACCAAGTTCATATATATTTTTGTTTGCTTTATCTTCTTCTTCAGAATCATTTCTTAAGTTGATAGATAATTCAGCCAATTCATCGTTTTCTTCCATCCATGGTTCGATATCTAAATCGCCATCTTTTGTGTCAACGAATTTTAATGTATATGTTTTCTTTCCTGTAGTTGATCCATCATCTCCAATGGCTTCAACATATAGCTTTAAAGATGTTCCTTCACTTTTATCAGGTACATCAAAAGTAGCTTTTGATCCTTTTACATTCTTTGTAGATTCTGAACCGAAAGAATATTTAATTGAATTTACGTCTGTATTTGTTGCTGATGCTGTAACTACAACTTCTTCTCCACCTTCAACTTCATATGTGTTTCCGGCTGTTATTGTCTTTGAATCAATTTTTACATTCATAGTTATTTGAGATGCAGTTTCTGGTATATAAAATTTATATACTTTTTGTGATATTACTGTACCATCTGTATATTCAGCTTTTACATATAAATAATGTGTTGAGCCTGCTACAAATTCTGTTGGTATTCTTGTTGAATATTCAGCAGTATTATTTATTACTGACCAAGAATTACTATCCCATTTAAAATATGTTTTTAAAACTTTGTTTGCTGGTGATGTAACTATTTTGATTGATTCACCTGGATTTACATCAGTTGTTGAATTTTCTATTAATTTATTGCCTTCATATGTAACATATAAATCTTTGGTTTCAACTGGGTCTGCTACATATTTCAATGTGTATGATATCCAACCTGTTTTTGTTCTTGTATTTGGTGTTCCATCATCATTTTCTGCAACAGCTTCAATATATACTTTTATACTTGTTCCAGCAGTTTTTGTTGGAACTGTAAATGTTAATGTATCTCCATATTGATCTACTATTTTCGTATTATCTGAATAATAATATCCAACGTAAGCAATGTCAGCTACTGTACTATCAGCAACTGCTCTAATTGTTTCTCCGCCTTCAACTTCATAAGTATTTCCTTCTGTCATTGTTCTTCCATCGATTGTAACATCCATACTTACTTGAGACTCGTCATCTACCATTATAAACTTTATTGATACAGAATCACAAATTACGTCATCTGTAAATTTTGCTTTTGTATATAAATAATGTGTTGAACCAGCTGTAAATGTTGATGGGAAATCTAAGATATATGTAGATGCATTTTTAACAACCATCCAATCTCCTGTACTATCCCATTTATAATACATTTCTTTTACACTATCTGATGGTGTTGCTTTAATTACTAAAGAATCACCTAGTGCAGCATTTAGTACTGTTTTGTCAGCTAAAGTTACTCCATTATATTTTACTGTCATCGCTTTTCCTTCTACAGGAGCTACGCCATATGACAATTTATATGTTACCCATAGAGCTTGTACATTTTCATTTGCTGTATTTAACCCAGCAGCAGCTACGTGTAACTCTTTTGTTGTGCCTGTAGCACCTGTTGGAACTGTTACTGTTACAGTATTAGCATTTACTTGCGTAATAGCTGTTGAGTTATTGTCCCAGTAGTAACCTATTAAAGAAACTGTTGTATCAGAACTTGAAGTTGTTGAGATTGTAATTTTCTCTCCACCTTCTACATTATATGTATTTGTTCTATTCATTGTTTCTGAACCTAATTTGGCACTAATTGTAATGCTACTTGCAGCATTTACAATAAAAATTGGTAATATAGTTAGGGCTAACATTACCAAAGATAATATTAATGATATTCTTTTCTTACAAATATTCATAAATAATAAACCTCCTACTTTCTATTCCGTGAACCAGTCACCGCTTTCTATAATAACACGATTTGTCAAAAAAATCAATACAAATTATGTAAAATTGTATTTTTTTGTTTATTCTTCCATATAATGGCATTTGCTTGAATTTTGATCATTTTTCTGTGATAGAATTATGTAATATATTTCCATTTATATCCATTTTTCGTACTCAAAATAAAAAAAGCCCTACTTATGCAGGGCTTAAATACTTTACTCCGGTCTTACTATACCAAATGAACCATTTTTCCTTCTATATATAACTTCCACTGCTTTTGTTTCTACATTTACAAAAGGTAAAAACATATCATCTTTCTTTTCTTCTAATTTAAGCTTTGCATCTTCTTCAGATATTGGCTTAACTTCATATATCTTTTCTTTTGTTATTTGGCCTTTTTTTTCTTCATCACCTTTAAATAGATTTATAACTTTGTCTTTTAAAGATAAATCCCTATTTTTATCTACTCTTTTTTCTTTTTCTCTTCTTAATTGTCTTTCTGCCTTATCTATTGCCAAATCAACTGAAGCATATAAATCATTATTTCTCTCTTCAACTCTGATAAATTCTCCATTTTGATTAATTTGAATTTCAACTATTTGTTCTTCTCTTTCTAATTCACATACAACAGTAACTTCTGTATTCTTGCTTTCAAATTTTTCAAATCTTTCGGCTCTTTTTTCAATATATTCCTTTATTGCGTCTGTGATTTCGATATTTTTACCAACTATTTTAATATTCATATTAATTCCTCCTTATAATTAGACAATCATTGCATAAAATATGTTGAACGCTAGCATAGCAAAATGCACCATAATCATAATAGGTAAACCAAGTGTAAATTTTTTGTGTAATGTTTTGTGTTTATACTTATACATAGCATAAAATTCACCTATTGCTCCACCAACAGCGGCAACTGTTAATAATGTACTTTCTCTTACTCTTTTAGCTTCGGGTATTTTTGAATATTCTTTGTCTTTTTTCATCAATACTATTGCTAGAAAATTTATTAGTATAAACCATATTATGAAAGTTACTATATTATTAGAAAAGAGTATTTTTATTATAAATCCGATTGCTTCTGATATCGTTTGTGTAACTACAGAAAACAGCTTATCTATTATTACATTATTTGCATTCAAGTTTATCCCTCCTCATAATTTACTAGCATATTTATTATATCATATATTTTTGTTTATCAAATGTTTTTTATATTAATAAATATGTTATAACGTAAATAAACTCATTTGATTACTCTCTGTCATTCCAGTTAAACAATTAGAATTTTTAAGCATATCTACTGTTGACTTTCCTATTCCAGTTCTTAATTTAAGTTCTTCAACAGACATAAATTTTCCACCCTCTTCACGTGCTTTTTGTATACTCTGTGCAGCTACAGTTCCAAGTCCAGTAATACTATTTAATGGTGGTCTTATTTGATCTTCTTCTATTAAGAACTTCTTAGCGTCAGATTTATATAAATCTATAGGTAGAAACTTTATACCTCTTTCATACATTTCTAAAACAATTTCAAGAATAGAATACATATTTTTATCTTTAGTTGATGCATTATTTCCTTGCATATCTATTTCTCTCATTTTGTTAATAACTTTTTCTTTTCCATATATCATTGAGTCACTTTCAAATTCATCTGCTCTTATTGAATAAAATGCTGCATAATAAGCAATTGGCATATTAACTTTAAACCATGCAATCCTAAATGCCATTGTTACATATGCTGCAGCATGTGCTTTCGGAAACATATATTTAATCTTTTTACAAGAATCTATATACCAATCTGGTACATTATGCTCAATCATTAACTTCTCTTGTTCTTCTGTTAATCCTTTTCCTTTACGAACACATTCCATTATTTTAAATGCTGGCTTTGGAGGCATTCCTATTTTTATTAAGTAAATCATTATATCATCTCTTGTACAAATTGCATCTTCTAGTTTTATTGTACCTTTTTCAATTAATGATTGTGCATTATTAAGCCACACATCTGTGCCATGAGATAATCCAGATATTCTAAGCAACTCTTCAAATTTTGTAGGCTTTGTATCTATAAGCATACCTCTTACAAATTTCGTTCCAAATTCCGGAATTCCAAAAGTTCCAACTTCAGAACGTATTTGCTCTGGTTTTACACCAAGAGCAGTTGTTGATGAAAAGATTGACATTGTTTCTTTATCATCAAGTGGAATTTTTTGTGGATCTATATTTGTTAAATCTTGAAGCATTTTTATCATTGTAGGATCATCATGGCCTAATATATCAAGTTTTAATAAGTTCTGGTCAATTGAATGATAATCAAAGTGTGTTGTTATAATATTACTTTCTATATCGTCAGCTGGATGTTGTACAGGACAAAATTCATATATCTCGTTTCCTTTAGGAACAACAATAATTCCTCCTGGATGTTGTCCACTTGTTCTTTTAACTCCTGTACATCCAGATGCTATTCTTATTATTTCTGAATTATTAATAGTTATGTTTCTTTCTTCAAAATATTTTTTAACATATCCATACGCAGTTTTGTCTGCTATAGTTCCGATTGTTCCTGCTTTATATGTTGTACCTTTTCCAAAAATAACTTCAGTATATTTATGTGCCTTTGCTTGATATTCACCAGAGAAGTTTAAGTCTATATCTGGTTCCTTATCTCCATCAAAACCAAGAAATGTTTCAAACGGAATGTCCATACCATCTTTAGTTAATTTATTTCCACATTTAGGACAATCCTTATCTTCTAAATCATATCCATTCTTTACACCATAATCTGAAAAATCTGAATACTTACATTTATCGCATCTATAATGCGGTTGTAAAGAATTTACCTCTGTTATTCCTATCATGTTTGCAACAAATGAAGATCCAACTGATCCTCTCGAACCAACAAGGTATCCGTCTTCGTTAGATTTTTTAACAAGTTTTTGTGCAATAATATACATTACAGAAAATCCGTTTTTTATAATTGAGTCTAGTTCTTTATCTACTCTTGCTTGAACCACTTCGGGTAATGGGTCTCCGTATAATTCAGTTGCTTTCTTCATTGTTATTTTTCTGATTGTTTCTTCGCATCCTTCAATATGTGGTGCAGCTTTATAATCTGCAATTGGATTTATTTTTTCACACATATCTGCTATTTTATTTGTGTTTGTAATAACAACTTCTCTTGCTTTTTCTTCTCCTAAATATTTAAATTCTTCAAGCATCTCTTCTGTTGTTCTAAAATATAACGGAGCTTGATAATCCGCATCATCATACCCTTGTCCTGCTTGTAATATTCTTCTATATATTTCATCTTCAGGATTTAGAAAATGCACATCGCAAGTTGCTACAACTAATTTATCTAGTTTTTCTCCTATTTCAATAATCTTTCTATTGTATTCTTTTAAAGTTTCTACGTCTTTAACTGTACCGTCTCTAACCATGAACATGTTGTTTTCAATAGGTTGAATTTCTAAGTAATCATAAAATTCTGCAATCGTTACAATATCTTCTTCTGATTTTCCTTCAATAATTGCTCTATATAATTCACCTTGGTCACATGCAGTTCCGAAGTATTAATCCTTCTCTATATTTACTTATTAAACTTTTTAACATTCTAGGTTTTTTATAAAAATAATCTATATGTGAAAATGAAATTAATTTATATAAATTTTTAAGGCCTATTTTATTCGTTGCAAATATTATTGCATGATATGTCGGTAATGTTTTAAAATTAACCTCTTCTGAAAGGTTTTTATCTATGTCTTTTATTTTTAGAATATTTTTTTCTTTTATTTTTTCAAGCATAACTCCAAATACTTTAACTAAAGTTTCAACATCTGCCAATGCTCTATGTGCAACATCTACTTTTATATTTAGATTTTCTGCTATAATTCCTAATTTATATTTTTTAAAATCCGGAAACAATTCTTTAGCAAGTGCAACCGTATCTATATATGTATTATTAAATTCGAGTCCTAAAATATCCGCATTATATTTTATAAATCCAACATCAAACGATGCATTATGCGCAACAATTACAGTGTCCTTAATAAACTCCAAAACTTTAGGTAATACAGTGTCAATTTTTTCTGCATCCTTAACCATCTCATTTGTTATATTTGTAATTTCTGCTATTTTTTGTGGTATTTCTTTTTCTGGATTAACAAAGCATTCAAAAGTATCAATAACTTCTCCGTTTTTTATTTTTATAATTCCAAACTCAGTAATTTTCTCTGTTTGTCTAGATAATCCTGTAGTCTCAATATCTAGTACTGAATAAACCACATCTTCTATCATTTCATCTTTTGGATTATATATTGATGTTAAGTTATCTGGTGCTAAATATACTTCAACACCATATAAAACTTTTATGTCAGAATCTTTTGAGGCCTTTTTTGCCTCTGGATAACTTTGAACTACACCATGATCAGTAATAGCTATTGCTTTATGTCCCCACTTAATTGCACATTTTATTAAATCTGTTGCAGAAGTTATTCCATCCATCGCACTCATCTGAGTATGAAGATGTAATTCAACTCTTTTTTCTTCTGCTTTATCTATTCTCTTTTTTTCTTCGAAAGCACTTTCCTCAATAGCATTTGCAATTACTCCAAATTCTTTTGAAAAAGAATTATATTCATACGTTCCCACAATTCTTACTGCTTTAATTTCTTTCATTCTTGGATTAACTTCACCAAACTCATTTGCTTTTAGAAATGATTTAATATTTATTGAACTTGTGCCATCATATATATCAAATGAAATTAAGAAACCACCATTTTTTGTTTCTCTACTTTCATAGTTACTAATCTTTCCTTTTAAAATTATTTCGTTTTGTTCTGGTGACAAATCAACTATCTTAATTTCTTTAGGTGAGTTTAATTCTTTCCAACCTTTAAAAATTAACATGTCTGGATTTTCAATATGTGAAAGAGTGTTCTTTTTCTTTTTGAACTTTTCTTTGTAATTATTTGTTGTATCTTCTTTTGTTTTTTCAGTTTTCTTCTTTTCATTAACTGTTTGATCTTCTAATATACTTTTTACAATTTCTTTTTCTTTATTTAATGAATCATCAATATAATTTTCTTCTTTAAAAACAATTTTCATATCAGTATTAAACTTATCTTTTATATATTTCTCTACCATCAAATCTGCTTTTTTTTGCTCAAGAATGAATTTACTTTTTGACTTTAAAGAAACATTAACCACATTATCTCCAATATCTATATTACTGCCTGCCAAACATGCCTTTAATGACTTATGTTTTTCAGAACAATACTTTATAATTTCGCCCCAATTTATATCCATCTTTTTACCTCTACAAAAATATTCTATTAATAGAATACCACATAAAAATTTTATATAAAAGTGTCAATTTTAAATAAGAAAATACTTGACTTTTTATGTCAACCGTGTTAGAATAATATTATACTTATCCACAGGTATTTATCTTCCCGGTAGCGATGGGTGATGTACTCACGGATATCGAGGTTATAAGCGTTACGCGTTGAGGAGATGATTCCGATGATACGTTGTTAGCTTGGTTTGTACTCGTGTGGTTATAAGTATAAAAAATTTATTTTAAAGGAGCACCCATGTATTATTCTTCTATGTAAAAGGCACCTACCATTTTTGATTGGTATGTGCCTTTTGCTTTTACTTTTTTATTTCATTTTTTAGGTATGCGTCAATAAAATCATTTAATTCACCATTCATTACCGCATCGACATTTCCTGTTTCAAAATTTGTCCTATGGTCTTTAACCATTGTATATGGACAAAATACATAAGATCTAATTTGACTTCCCCATGATATTTCTCTTTGTATACCCTTCAAATCTTCTATTCTTTCCTTATTTTCTTTTTCTTTAAGTTCTAATAGTTTTGATAATAACATTTTCATTGCCGTTTCTCTATTTTGTATTTGTGAACGCTGTGTTTGACAAGAAACAACCATATTAGTTGGAATATGTGTTATTCGAATAGCTGATTCTGTTTTATTAACATGCTGGCCTCCTGCACCACTTGATCTATAAGTATCAACTCTTAAATCTTCTGGATCAATCTTTATATCTATATCATCAGAAACTTCAGGGATTACTTCTACCGAAGCAAAAGATGTATGTCTTCTACCTGCAGAATCAAAGGGTGAAATTCTAACTAGTCTATGAACTCCACTTTCAGATTTTATATATCCATATGCATAGCTTCCTGATACCCTAAATGTTACACTTTTTATTCCAGCAACATCGCCTTCTAAATAGTCTAATTCTTCTAATTTGTATCCGTTTTTATCACACCACATAGAATACATTCTATAAAGCATCTCTGCCCAATCTTGTGATTCTGTTCCTCCAGCTCCTGGGTGAATAGTTATAATAGCGTTATTTGCATCGTGTTTTCCAGAAAGCAAAGCTTCTATTTCTAACTTATCTATTTCCTTCAAAAAGACTTTCATTTCTTTTTTTAATTCAGATTCTAAATTTTCATCATTTTCTTCAGTTACTAACTCAATAATTGCTTCAATATTTTCCTGTTTTTTGATAATATCGTCATAAGTCGCAATTTTATCCTTAAGTATCTTGATTTTTTGAAGCACAATAGCTGAAGTTTTTTGATCGTTCCAAAATTCTGAATTTTTTGTATTTTCTTCTAGCCCTTCTAGTTCTTCTCTTTTTCTAGCTATGTCAAAGAGACTCACCCAATACTTTTAATCTGCTAATAAGTTCTTTAAAATCTAATTTAATTTCGTCTAAATCTAGCATTTCACTCACTCTCCCTCATATACACTTATTATAAATACTAATTAAAGTTTAGTCAACCCTTGCAATAATGCATATTTTGTTGTATTTTATTTTTAAAAAGAAGTTATATCAAAGGAGATGTATAAAATGACAAGAGAAGAAGGGTTAAATCTATTAAAAGAATATAATAAGGAAGAATTTCACATACAACATGCACTTACAGTTGAGGGTGTTATGACATACTTTGCAAAAGAATTAGGTGAGGATGAAAACTTTTGGGGATTAGTTGGTTTGTTACATGATATAGATTATGAACTTTATCCAGATGAACATTGTAAAAAAGCTCAAGAGATTTTAACCAAAAAAGATATTGATCAAGATATGATACATGCAATATGTAGTCATGGATATGGAATTTGTTCTGATATTGAACCAACTAAACAAATGGAAAAAGTTTTATTTGCTGTTGATGAATTAAGTGGATTAATAGGTGCTGCTGCAAAAATGCGTCCATCAAAAAGTGTTATGGATATGGAACTTTCAAGCTTAAAGAAAAAATTTAAAGACAAGAAATTTGCTGCAGGTTGTTCTAGAGATGTAATAGAAAAAGGTGCAGAAATGTTAGATTGGGATCTTGATACTTTGCTTGAAAAATCTATACTTGCTATGAGATCTTGTGAAGTAGCAGTAAATGAAGAAATGCAAATGATATAAAATCGTTGTTGACAAATAAGTTTAATTGGTGTTACAATTCAAATTAAATTAAATAATGTTATTGGCTAACCCCAATGACTACCGATAGAGGCGCGGTATTTATTAGTAATCATGTTTAAAGGATTAGACTCCTATATATGTATAAAAGGAAATATCGCCGAAGTTATATTTATTGTCTAGGTAAATATTGCTGGTTCTTTGCAAAACATGTAAAGAATTGTCACTTATGTGGAGCGCTATCTGAAACATATACACTATTATCATTACCTATTTTAAGTATTGATAATAATATATTTTTGTTTATTAGTGAATGTTCTATATTAAGTAGTCATTCACTTTTTTTATTGTATAAAATTATTTATATAATAAATCTTTCCACTAACAATTATTTAAAATACGAATTTTATGGAGGTATTTTTATGAAAAATTTTATTCTAATTTTATCAGTTTTAATCATAGCTTTGTTTTTAATTACTGGCTGTGGTGCAAATGAGCCAGAAGTTGTAGTTCCTAGTGGAGAGATTATTTCACAATCGCGTAATATTTTACGTGTGGGTATGGAGTGTGCATATGCACCATATAACTGGGCACAATCAGATGATTCAAATGGTGCAGTTCCGATTGTTGATAGTCCAGATTATGCATACGGTTATGATGTAATGATTGCAAAATATTTAGCAGAAAAAATGGGATATGATCTAGAGATCTATAAAATTGACTGGGATAGTTTACCGGTTGCTCTTCAAGCAGAAAAACTAGATTGTGTTATCGCCGGCCAATCAATCACTTCTGAAAGATTAGAAACAGTTGACTTCACTACTCCTTACTACTATGCCTCAATTGTTGCGTTAGTAAATTCTGATGGTGCTTATGCATCTGCTACTGGAATTTCAGATTTAGAAAATGTAACATGCACTTCTCAGATTAATACCGTATGGTATAATACTTGTTTGCCACAAATTAAAAATGCAAATATCTTAACTGCTACTGAAACAGCTTCACAAATGTTAATTGCACTAGATTCTAAAAAGGTTGACCTTGTTGTAACTGATATGCCTACCGCTCTTGCAGCAACAAAAGTATATCCAAACATGAAAATTCTCGATTTAACAAATGATGACTTCAATGTTTCAGAAGAAGAAATAAACATTGGTATTTCAGTAAAAAAAGGAAATACCGAATTGCTTAATTTATTAAATGAATCATTATCAAATCTTACAATAGAAGATTTTGAAAACATGATGAATGAAGCTATTACTGTTCAACCTTTGGCAAACTAGGGGGATGATATAAATGTCGTTACCTAATGATTTTTTTGGAAGAATTGTTTTTATATTAGATAAGTATGGCATCTCACTTCTAAGAGGTGCTGGAACCACATTACTAATCGCTTTAGTTGGTACAGTAATCGGATGCTTGATTGGATTTATAGTAGGTATAATACAAACAATCACATATAATAAAAATGATAATATTTTTAAAAAAATATTATTATTTATTGTGAAAACGATTTTAAATATATATGTCGAACTATTTCGTGGCACACCAATGATGGTGCAAGCAATGTTTATATACTATGGCTTGGCTGTATTATTTAATATAAATATGAGTATGTGGTTCGCTGCTTTCTTTATTGTATCAATTAATACAGGGGCTTATATGGCAGAAACAGTAAGGGGTGGAATTATATCAGTTGATGAAGGTCAAACTGAAGGTGCAAAAGCAATCGGTATGAATCATTTTCAAACAATGTTATATGTAATTTTGCCACAAGCTTTAAGAAATATTATGCCACAAATAGGAAATAATCTTATTATAAACATCAAAGATACTTGCGTGCTTTCTGTAATAGGTACAGTTGAACTATTTTTTGCAACTAAATCCGTTGCTGGAACATATTATACATATTTTGAAGCATATTCAATTACCATGATAATGTATCTTGTCATGACGGTATCTTGTGCACAACTATTACGATTTATTGAAAGTAAATTGAATGGTCCAAAGGATTATTCTCTTGCAACAAAAGATACACTTGCTCATACCAGTGGATTGATGCGCTTTCCAAAAAGAAAGAAGGTGCATATCAAGTGAAAGATATTGAAAACAAAATATTGGAAGTTAAAAATATAG
The DNA here is from genome assembly GCA_964572605.1 of uncultured Eubacteriales bacterium. Classification (GTDB taxonomy): domain Bacteria; phylum Bacillota; class Clostridia; order TANB77; family UBA1234; genus UBA1234. The sequence goes on along the minus strand of CAZNFG010000018.1, from coordinate 3,972 downwards.
CAAAAAGTTTTGGTACTCACAAAGTACTAAATGACATAAACTTTTCTGTTATACGTGGTGACGTTACAAGTATAATTGGTGCTTCTGGTTCACGGCAAATCCACTCTACTTAGGTGCATAAATTTGCTTGAAACTCCATCTAATGGTGAAATTTTATATAATGGTGAGAATATATTAAATACAAAGAACTTATCTTCATACCGTGCAAAAGTTGGTATGGTGTTTCAGAATTTTAATCTTTTTGAAAACATGAACGTATTAGATAATTGTATGATTGGACTCAAGAAAGTTTTAAAATTAGATAAAGAAACTGCAAAGAAAAATTGTTTATTTTTCTTAGATAAGGTTGAAATGAGTGAATATATTAATGCAAAACCAAGACAATTATCTGGTGGTCAAAAACAAAGAGTTGCAATAGCAAGAGCCTTGGCAATGAAGCCAGATATACTACTTTTTGATGAACCCACTTCTGCTTTAGATCCGCAAATGGTTGGAGAGGTTTTAAGTGTTATAAAAAAATTAGCAAAAGAAGGTTACACTATGATAATAGTGACTCATGAAATGTCGTTTGCAAAAGACGTTTCTACTAATATAGTATTTATGCATAATGGAATTATTGCTGAAGAAGGAACTCCTGATGAAATTTTTAATCATCCAAAAAAAGATGTTACAAAAAAATTTCTACAAAAATTTATATGTAAATAAAAAAAGCGTGTTGGTAAAGATTTATCAACACGCTCTTTTTTCATTTAACTTTTTTTGTTCTATTTTTTTAGTTCTTTATTTTTATGTTTTTTTACTTATTTTTTACTAAAGTCATATTCTTTATGCTTAATATTTCTTTTATTTCTACTGAAGATATGTATGCCATAGTCATAGTAAGTCCGCCATATACAAGTCCAGCCACTCCCATTTTTAAATCATATGGTATTCCCAAATAAATTTGTTCAATTATACTATTATATCCAAATAAATTTCCCATATAAAAAGTGCATATATCCATCAATATTCCAACCATAAACATTGCAACAAAATTATATGCTAATGAATTAAATTTGTTTTTTAGTAATGATTTTTTGCTTATAAATGTAATTATTGAAATAAAAGTATATATTAAATACTGTGGTATACTCCATACTCCAAATCCATCTACGAAATTAACAAATGTTATAACAACCATCAAGTATATAATTGATGGAAGAATTTTTTGATGTCTTAAAGATAATAATATTGGCATTGCATATAATGGATAAAAAGATCCGTCTTTGACAAGTAATTTTAATATTATGCTTAAACCAATTAGACACGCAACCTCAACTTTTTCGTTTTTTACAAATTTAAATATTGAGTAAACCCCCAACATAAAAATTATTATACAGATTATTTCCATAAATTTTCTCCTTTCTCATATAGCAAATCTATTTATTTTGTATTATTGCAATTTATGCATTTTGAGGTTTCATTCCAAAAACCACAGTCACACTGCCAAGATGTATCGTCTTTATCCCAATCATTACTATAATATGCATCTGTTACTTCATCAGCATTTTCAAAATTTGTTGTCATTAGTTTGGCCATCGTCACTTTTTCACCACTCCAAACTCCATCTTTTATTTCTTGTTTTGTTGATTCGTTTATAGTGGTTTCAGAAACTACATCGTACATTCTAATTCCACAGGTATTACACCTTGAATTAATAATAGGATTTTCGCTTCCACAAACAATACAATATGTTTTATTACTCTTGCTTTTATCATATTTTTCTAGAGTATCAAATAGTGGATAGTATCTAATTAAATCATTTTCTTTTACGTAATCAAATAATATTTTATCATCACGATATTTTAATTTCTTTTTTCCACCGTTTGTTTTTCTTATTTTTATTTCGTATACATTATAATAATTTCCTGTGTCAAATTCATTTGATCCATCACTTCTTGCGCCAAAGAAAAAACTTGTTAAAAATGATCTTTTTGATTTTATATACTTTCTTTTTTTAATAACAGTTCCTTCAATTGGTTTTTTATTTACAACAAATGCTTTTTTAATTATATAATATATAAATATTATTTCTAATGGTGCCGCAAGTAGAAGCCCTCCCCACCATTTCATTTCATCTATTTCTAATTCTTGCATAATAAAGCCATAAACAATTCCAATAATAGGTGGTGAAATAATCATCCAAAAAGCTTTTCTTTTAAGTTTTCTTTTAATGTCTTTTATTTCTTTTCTTACTTCATCTGTGTCATACATATTAGACCAAATTTTATTTTTTCCTATTATATTGCTCATTTTATCACCCCTGTTTTTGACTTTATTTTTGAAGTGTTACCCATTCGTATTCATAGGCAGTTTGCATTGTATCATTTCCTCCACTCATACCTGTAATTATATAAACTTTATCTCCATTATTATAACCACTTGGCATTGTTGCTCCACATTTTGCTTCTTGCCCAATATATCCAGTGTTCGTATCATTTTTATAAGTAGCTAAATATGATTTTGTGATTTCTTCTTTTACATCATATAACGACGTGTTTGTACCATAACTTATAAAAGGGTTATCATGGTTCACTGGCGTAATGTTTGCATGTATGCTTGCACCTAAATGAAGACAAATATTACTTGATGTTTCTGCTGCAATCTTCATATCTAAAACTACTTGTTCTCCACCTAGATATTTTGATTTTGGTGCAGACACTGTGCCAGTGCTTATTACAAATTCACCCTGGCAATTATCATGAGTACTTGCATAGTAAGAAGAATATATCAAAAGTTCAGATCTATATGTATAGGTTCCCTGTCCATATGTCCAAGTTTGACTATATGCATCACTTGTAACACTACTTTGTTCAGCAGGTTTGTCTAAAATGTTTGTTTGTTTCCAATAACCCGTTACTTCTTTTTGTTTTTCTAAATAACCCTGCTCTCGCATCCAATCATAAAACTTTGCTCTGTCTTTTCCATATGCAAGCCACATTCTAACTGCCCACGCTAGATTTTCTTCCCTTTCTTTTGACATACCAAATTTAGTCATATCTCCATCAACCATGTCTAAAATTATTTTACGAATTCTAAACAATGAATGTAATCTTTGTTCCATTGTCATCTCTTCATTAAATCCATATTCTGTTCTCGTAAATAATCCCACATCTTTAAATGCTTTAATAGGTTTTTCGTATTCTTCTTGTTTTGCATCAATATTACTATCTATTTTTGCTCTTGCTTCAAATTTCTTTCTTAAATCAGATTCAACCTGTCTTTCTATCATCGCTTCTTCTTCATCTGTTAGTTTATCTTTACCACTAAGGTTTTTATATGCATCTTTTCTTTCTCTTACAATTTGATTATAGTAACCTCTCATTTGAATCATTAAGGTTTCCCAATCGCCTACATTTATTTTATATCCGTAAGTGTTTTCTTTTGCCAGTCCATAATATGCTTTATATGCAGCTTCTAACTCCGCCTCTTTCCATCCCATGACACCTTGTTCTACTGCTGCTGCACTCAACTCTGCAAGAGATTTTACTATACCTACTCCACCATATCCTAAAATTGAAGCACCCATGGATACAAGTTCACCTGTAACTTTCTTATAATCTCCATCAATCAATGCTAGTGAGGCTTCAGCAACATCTCCTACCGTACCTAAAGCAGTAGAAACTGTTTCTAAAACTAATGGATTTTCTGCACATACATCAACTGTAGATTGCACTATCAATTCAGTAATTTTGAGTCCTAGTTCTGCCGTTGACTCTCCATGTTCTGTTAGAAAAACCACATTATCAATTCCAGTTGAGTTTAGTACTCTTTTAACTATTTTGTCTCTCGCATCTTGTTCATATATACTTAGTCCATCTAAATAATCATCAACTACTGCTGTTATTTTTTCTTTTAGTGTTGGATTTACTTCTTGAATTGTTAAATCATCCATTGCCATATATCTTGCATATTCTTTGACTTGTTCTTCAT
>CAZNFG010000017.1:0-29076 GCA_964572605.1 uncultured Eubacteriales bacterium | reverse complement strand
AAATCCTACAACTCCAATTTCAGGTACATTATATAGATGTGGGCCCACTGACACATGGACATCTTATTATGTTCCATATACTTATCCACACCCTCTTAGAGCTTCTGGAGGAAGTGATACAACACCCCCAACATTAACCACTCCTTGTGCTGGAGCTTCAAGTTGTACTAAACCAATAGTAGAAATACCTTGTGGAGTAAGTGGTTTAACTCAAGATGTATATATTGGAGCAACATCTACTGATAGTACAGATACAGTGTATTATTGTGCAGCAGGTGGTTCATGCGATGCTGATGCTACCTATGACGAGGTAGTTACAGCGGGACAGCAGATGACGGGCCGGTGGGACAACTACTTCTGGGTAACTCCAAAATTAACTGTAGCATGTGGAACAACCCATACCTATTATGCCAGTGCAACAGACTCTAATGGAAATGAAATGACTACTCCATTAGCTATTGTATTTACTGTAGCGACTGGTGATGATGAAACAGGAGTAGTGGTTACTAATTTAACTGATGAATATCAAGGAATTAGAACTTACCAAACTATAGAGGTAAATACAAATGAAGCTGCAACTTGTAGATATTGTATAAAAGATGTTAGTGGTTGTTCTTCTGCTACTTTATGGGCCAGTCGAACAGCATTTTCTACAACTGGTGGTGAAACAGTTCATCATGATGCATCAATTTCTTTAGAACCAAGTTCAACCTCTTATGTAGAAGTTCTTTGTCAAGATATGCAAGGAAATGAAAGTACAAATTTAGAAATTACTATTAGAACTGATGCTGAAAAAAATATAAATTTTACTGGTGATAAAACTATGACATTTACTGGTGATAAAACTATAACATTTATCCCATAATGGGAAATAAACCGTTTATTCAAAAATGTATTGCTATAAAAGTTTGTATGTTTTGTAGTTGCTTTAGTTTAATTCATAATGAGTGGGAAGAATCTACTGAAGAATCAATAAAAAAACTGCACCAACTAAAGTTTAATGGATATAAAATTATCCAACACGAGGGTTTATGTCCTAAACATATAAATAAAATCTATGGAAAAGAGTTTTAGAAAGACGAAAAATGGCAAATAATGAATCAGACATATCAAAAATGATGCAGAATGAATTAGAAATATCTAAGTGGATTCAAGAAATAAAAGAGAGTTTGGGAGCCTATAAAGTTTATATAGACATTTCCATAGAAAATCAAAAAGAATTATTTAACAGATTAAATACTATTCAAACGATAGTAGATACTCGATTGGCTCTTGCATTGGAACGAGATAAACAAATTTTAACTTTAATTAAAACAGTTAATGAGCATAAAGAAAGAGTTGATAGAATGTCTGATGAAATTAAAGAGATAAATCAAATAGTTAAAAATGGTCTTTCTACACGAATACAAAATATTGAAAAAACAGTAAATGAACTAAGTACAAGTGTAGATACATTAACACAAAACAATAAATATGGTCTAATAGGATTTATCTCTAAATCATGGGATGATTTTAAAAATAAATTTGGTTGGGTTATAATTTTAATGTTTTTTTGGTTTTTACTTTGGGGTATATTAAAAATTGGTATCTTTAAAGAAGGTTCCTTTAATATAAATTTAATGACTACACCAACACAACAAGAAGAAATTCAGCACAAGACGAATGGTCATTATTTAAGTGACTGAAATGTTGGTTTTTATAATTTATGCTGCTCTTTTATGTTTAGCATTTAATTCAGGAAGAATGTTTCCTAAAAAAACAACTTTAATAAAAGAGTTAGAACAATCAATTATAAAAAAAGATACAACAATTCAAAAGTTAGTTTTAGAGTTACGAAAAACAAAAGAAGATTATAATAATTTAATTATAAAAATTAAATTGAGGTCATTAAAATGAATATCTCTCACTATTATGAAATTAAAAGTCAAATGAGAACAGGGGATTTGTTGTTATGGCACTCTACTTCTGTAATTGGTGGATTAATAAGAACATTTTCTAAAGGCGAATACAACCATGCTTCTATGGTTATGTGTTTTAAAGAATATGAAGGAGAGAAAAAACGAAGATGGACGACTGAAGCAGATCAAAAAGGTACAGTATTAAATTTATTAAGTAGACGATTAGAAGCATTTAATGGGTATGTAGATTGGTTTCCTTTAAAAGATGAATGGAATGATAAAAGAGAAATCATAGGAGCAAATGCTTTAGAATTAATTGGTATTCCTTATGATTATAAATCTTTATTTAGGAATATCTTAGGAAGGGTTTCTACTGAAGCAAGGGAATTATTTTGTAGTGAATATTATTTTCTTTCATTAGGCTTAGAAGGAAAATCTCCTACACCCAACGATTTGTGCCGCCTAAACTTTTTTAAAGAAAAAATCAGAATATAAGGTGATAAGTATGTTAAAAAAATATTTAATTTCCATCTTAAAATTTAAAGATATTACAGATACCTATAAAGAAGAAACAGGAAGTGATAAACCTTGGTATTTATCAAGAAGATTTATTGGAACTATTATAGCTATAATTGCTGGAGTATTATTTGCTTCCCAAGGAATTGTAATATCTGAAACTCAAATTCAACTTATTGTAGATGGGTTTATAACTATAATCCCTGCATTAGTTTCTTTATATGGAATTATAATGGGAGTTGTTGGTCAAATAAAAAAGAAAAAGTAGTTACAAAAGGAATAGTGGAACTTGTTAGTCCCCCCACTAATAGTTCCACTTTCCTTTTAATTTTATATTGTTACTGATACTCTTGCCCAAGCATTACTATCAGGTTTAATATTTATTATAGCTCCTCCTATACGAGTAGGAGGAAAACCTTTAGTTTCTTCCCAAGTTGTACTACTATCATCACTAAATGATTTTTTAAATGTTCCACAAATAACCAAAGTTTTTGGTTTACTTACTAAGTTGTTTCCTACAATACTAAGTCTTGGTACTTCATCAAATTGTAGTCTATGTACATGCCCATAAAGAAAAACATCTGCATCATAAAACTGCATATCTTTAGAAAATTTAGTTAAATCTGCTCCCTGTGTTCTTGAACCCCCACCATAACCATGATGTGTTCTTAATAAAACAGTTCTCACTCTTGAATTATTTTCGTGTAAAATTAATTTATAAAAACAAGAATATCCAAGATAAGGAATATCTAAAAGATTTGCTAACCTTTTAATTATATTTGTATTTGATTTTTTTAATATTGTATCTTCATGATTACCAATCATTAATCCAAGAAACTTCTCTTTATAGGGTTTCAACATTTCATACATTCCATCTATTTGTTTATCAAGAAGCTCTTCATCTACAAATGAATCTATGTTTTTTCTATAGCGTTTATCAGTTACAACAATAGAATCAAGTAAATCTCCACCACCTATAAACCAAGTATTTTCATCAGTAGTTTCTAAGTATTTTTTAAAAGCAGTAACATCACAAAGTTTATGTCCATAATGAACGTCAAATACTGGTTTTAAATGTATATCTTCGCCTAATTTATACTCTATTCTTTTCGCAAAACAAAATTTATTCATTTATCATCAACCTTTCGCTTATAGTAAAATCATTTTTTCCGCATAGACTTCTTATCAAATCTTCTGCTGTATCTTTATCTCCTTCATGTAAAGAGGCAAATAAAAGAAGTAGGGATAGATTTTTAAACATAGAATCAACATTTAAAGGAATAATTCCCACACTAAATCCATTGTTTTTAATTTTAAGAAAATTCTCATGAGCTATTTTATAATTGTCTATTTTAAATGCAGCCTCTCCATAAGATAATACAAAAGAATCTAAATGTTTAAACTTGTCTTTGTACTTATGTAACAAATCAAACGCCTCTTGATTTTTTCCTTTTAACTGTAAATAATTCAGTTTAGTTAAAACAGCAATTACTTGATTTTCAGTTGCTACATTTGTTGTATTATTATCTATCATTTCTAAACAATTATCAATGTATATATTAGAATCTTCAATTCTTTGTAAACCAGTTAATGTTTTTGCAATTCCTAAATTAACAAGATAAGTGTCATTTTCTATTTTATCTTTTAAAAGCAGTTCTAAGTTTCTTGAAAGTTTGCTCGTAATCAGTTCTTCAGAAGCATATCCATAATGAAAAATCCTTATTGATAATGTTTTATATGGAATTTTTTCATCTTCCACACTAAAAGCAATTTGTTCATGCACTCGTCCAATAAATTTTAGATTTTTATTGTTAGGAAACACTCTTAGTTGAATAGACTGAAACTCCATATCCTGTCTTTTATCTATTATCGTAAGAAAATATGCACTATTCGGATTAGATTTTATTTCCCATTTTAATTTAATAACATCTTGTTTCTGAATAAAATCATCTGCATCCAACCAAATTATATACTCTTGAGTACAATGTTTTAATGATTCATTTCTTGCTGCTGAAAAATCATCACACCAAGGAAAATCATAAACTTTTGCTCCAAAAGATTCTGCTATTTGTTTTGTATTATCAGTTGAACCAGTATCTACTACAATTATTTCTTCTATCACACCTTTGATAGCATTAAGAACATTTTTTAAATATTTTCCTTCATTTTTTACTATTATAGCTGCTGAAAGAGTTGGAAGTTTTACTGCATTGTTCAAAGTAATTTTTCTTGCTATTTCTGTCATACACTCTCCGTTTATTTATTTCTCAATTTTTTTAAGATTTCTTTTTCTTTATCAGTAACTATTTTTACCCCATTACCGAATATTACAGGTATGGAAGAAATTCTTCTTTTTAATATATCCATAGCAGCAACCTCAAGACTTACTGAATGGTCACTTCCCCACATATCATGATCTAAGGTTATATGTCTTTCTATATACTCTGCTCCTAAAACTGCTGCTATAACAGTTGGTTCTACTCCGTATTCATGACCCGAATAACCAATTCTACAATTATATCTATATTTTAAATATGGTATAACTAATAGATTCAATTCATCTAATGGAGCAGGATAATTAGAATTACAATGCATTAATATAAAATCATCGTTATGTTTTAGTATCTCAACAGCGTTATCTATTTCATCCAACGTAGACATTCCAGTAGATAATATTATAGTTTTGTCTAATTTTACTGCTTCTTTTAGTAACGTATAATCAGTTAATTTGGCTGATGGAATTTTAATGAAAGGAGTATTATATTGAGTAATAAATTCCAAACTGTCTAAATCCCATACTGAAGCAGACCATTTAATTGGTTTTTCTTTACAGTAATTATCTATATAATCATATTCTTCTTTGTTAAACTCTATTTTATGTTTGTAAAGGAGTTATCATTATTTTCCTATTATTGTTAGTAGTGTTTTCATTCTTTTTATGTAAGAATGTTTTTGTGCTAAGATATTTCCTTGTTTTCCAATTTCTTTCCATGATTCAGTTTCTAATGCAGTTTTTATTTTATCTCTACATTCTTCATAAGAATCATACAATAAACAGTTTTTTCTATCTATAAAACCTAAATCTTTCATTGATTCAGAATTGTTTGTTATTAAACAAGTGCCTAATCCAATAGTTTCAAAATTTCTATAATTGACATCAATATCAATAGACATATTCCAATGTATCTTAGTAGAAGATATTAAATTAATCATATCTTCACCAGTTGCAAAAAAATGTTTCATATGACAATCTTTTTGTAATTGCTCAATAAAAGGTTTACGTTTTACAGCAATACTTCCTACAAACGCAACATCGTTTGTTTTTTCAATATTTCTATTGTAGAAATATCTGCTATCTACAGCATTAGGAAACCAAAAATCATTTCCGTTATTATTTGTAAATTTATTTATGTGTCCTCTAACAGCGTGTAGAGTTATATCTGGATTAATCTTATTAATTAAAGGGTTATAGTCTTGTGTAGGAGAATCTACAATCCATAGAATTTTTGTAGCCTTACCATTTCTTAAAGAAGGTATCCAATCTATTTCATACTGTTCCATTACAAAGATATAATCAAAATTATCAAAGATAGGTATTATATTAAAATCATCGTGTCTTAATCCCCATATATCACAATTCTCTCCTAATTGTTGTAGAGCATCTCTAATAGCATAACACTCTCTTAGATACCAATTTGATGTCCAACCATCTAATCCTTTGTGTCCACCATCGCTTTGAATGACTAACCAATTAGCCATTTCTTGCTAAAATTTCCTTTACATCATCTATAATAGCTCCAACATAAGGTGCATAAATGTGATTCTTTTTGTGTGGAGGAAATGGTTTTGAATTTCCCCAATCAAGTCCTGAATTTCCTATATAACAAGAATCGTGTGCTATATGAAAATCTTTTAAACTTGGCCAAATAACATCTTTAAGAAATTCTTGATCATCCCCCTTCTGAACATCTCTACCCAATCTTTTTATCCATGCTTCTATTAAGTCTTTAAGATTTGGAATTAGCCCACCTATAGAACCCCACATACCTCCTAAAATTGGTACAGTATGTTGGTCATGATCTCTCATTATATGAACATATTTTTTAGATTCTATCCATTCATCTACTGCTGCTCTTTCTCTCCAATTAACTATACTATCTGCATCTCTTATAATAACATACTCTATTAAAGTGTTTATTACAGGATAAAATCTCCAGAATAAACCTTCCCAAGAACCATGTTTAGGAATTTCTTGTACTATTTCAGCACCATTATAATAAAGTTCTTTTTGTACTACTAAAGGAACATCTGGTGCAACATAAAATCTACATATCCAATCTGGGTATATAGTTAATGCTTCTTTAACATTCATAACAGCATAATCTAAATGTGTTCCTTTACTTCCCCAAAGACTAAATGAAATTATTCTTTTACCCAAAACCAACCCCCACCATCTCTACATTCATTTAATTTAATTTCTGGATGCTGTTTTACAAACTCATCTACTGCTTGTTTACAACCTGGAATTGTGTCATGCACTAAAACATATCCCCCAACAACTACCCTATCATATAAATATTCTAAACAAAGTTTTGTAGGAACATATAAATCTACATCTATTCTTAGAAAAGAAAGTTTATCTATCATATTTATTGCTGCTGGAAGTGTATTTTGTATCCAACCAGCATGTACTACATAGTTTTTCGCTGGATATTCAGAAGCAGAAATCATTTGAAAAAGGGTTTCAAAATTAGCTACTGATATTCCTGTACTTTTTAATTCACCAGTTCTTGTTACACCTTCTGGATGTCCAGGAATATCTAAATCTTCTTTAGTAGGATAAGGAATACCCTCAAATGAATCAAACAAGTGTATCTTTATGTCTTTATTATTCTTATTACAAACATAACCCATTATAGCAGACATACCACCGTTGTAGCAACCAAATTCACACATATCACCATCTAATTTAGATGCTAATTCTGCAATTTCAGCAGTTTGTTCCATGTGTGCTATGTTTCCCAAAACTCTCGATTTAACTCTATTAATGATTTCTTCGTACACTATTTTCTCCTTGTTGCTATAATATTTTCAGCATTATAATAAATAATATTGTCAAATTTATTATTATAAAGATATTCTGCAATTAATTCTTTATCGTAACTACACTCAATACACAACAAACTACAATTAAGAGATTGTAGATTCATTTGATTTAAAATAGTATAGTCCATACCTTCACAATCTATTGATATAAAATCATATGAAGTTGAATTAAAAAGTAAAAAAGTATCCCAAGTAATACAAGGAACTACTATTTGTTTATAATCTAATTGAGTATTTTTCCAAAGATTGTAATGTTCTTCAATAGCTGTAGCAACTGCACCACCACTATCATAAAAAACAATCTTATCATTAACAGGACCAATAGCTACATTTACTACTTTCACTTTCTCATTGTTTTTATAAAATTCTTCTAAATTGATAAAACATTGAGGACTTGGTTCTATTAAAACTGCTTCCCAACCTTTCTCAATTAAAGCTCTACTATTAGAAAGTGTTGTAGGATGATATGCTCCTATTTCAATAATTCGTCCATCATTTTTATCTTTAAAGAACTCTAATATATATTTTTCTTCGTCTGACTGAGAATACATTTATTTACTCCACATGCATAAATTTTGTATCAAAAATACTCTGACCTTTTTTATTTAACTCTATCAACAAAGGCCAATTCAAAAATTGATTTATTCCAGTTTTAATAAAAGTAGGATTAAATTTAGTTCCTATATCTTCAGTAGCATAACTCCAAGCTCCATAACTAATAGGAGTGATATTAAGAGTTTTAGCAAAATATGAGATTATACTTTGATCGTGTCTATGTGCTTTAAACTCGGGTCTATTACTTCCAGATTTTCCATTTAAACATATTCCATCTCTTGAGTGTTCAAAATATCTATCAAATAATGTAATACCATTTGGATTATTGAAATCAAATATTATCACAAACGCATCAACTTCAAAAAAAGTTTTAGCAAATTCAAAACTACATCCCATATGCTCAAGACAATCATCAGACGTAAAAGTAGCTTCAGGACAACCCGGATTATCAAACAACACTGCACCAGTTTCTTCAGCTAATTGCCAATATTTTTCTATATCTTTTACAATAACTGCGGAACTATCTGCCCACATTATTTTCTCATAACCCATATCTCTTGCTTCTTGAATTATATATGATTTAAAAGCATAAGGAGCATCTTTGTGAGAAGGACATTCTCCAAACTTTTTTGATACAGGCATACGATTTTTAACAAATATTTCTATATCATCTACTTTCGTATCCAAACTTGCTTGTGTATCTGGGCTACAAAAAAGAAAATCAGTGTTTAAGTTTAGTTGAACAATACTATCAAGTAATCTTTGTGAGCCTTTTCTATAATCTTCTCTACCGATTGAAGCAAAATTTACAATACATCTTTTTTTATTATTCATAAAATATTCCCCCATCTTGAACAATATACATTATTATTTTTATATTCTCTTTTCATTTCTTCATAAGAATTGTAAACTTTATGTATCCTATCACAAGGCATCAATTCTCCTTTTGCAGTTATGTAAATTTTCTTAGTACCTGCCGCACATTTATTATATCCATTCCAGAACATATTATCCTCCCTAACTACTGGATGATTTCGATACTTTTTATATGTTTCTACATCAAACTCTTTTTCTAAATCTCCATAAGGTAGATTAAACAAAACATGATAATCATAAAAAGAAGATATTGACATTGCATCTTCAATGTACTGTTTGTTCTCAAAAGTATTTGTAACACTAAGACACACATTCAATCCTAAATTCTGAGCTTCAAAAGCTAAATATCCATTTTTAATTATATCATAATTTTTACCATAACTAAGTTGGATAGTATTTAATCCTCTGTACTTTAATAGCTTCAATTCAGTAAGAGATATTAAACTTCCATTAGTTACTAAACTAACTACTACACTGTTAGAAATATCATCAATTATATTAAAAATATCTTTATGTAATAAAGGTTCTCCGCCAGTTAGATTCACATGCATTGGTTTGTATTTTTTAATAATCTCTTTAACTGTTTCTCTTGGCATAAAGATATTTTCTTTCAAATCTGCTGCATAACAACCTTTACATTTATAATTGCAATTATACGTTACAGCTAATTCTATTGATTTTATCTCTGAAGTAAAATATCTATAGACTTGTCCAAGGGTTTTTATATAGCGTAATTGACTTAAATATTTTCTTATCATTTATAAATCTCCATAACAAGTGTCGAACCAAAAGGTAGTCGAATATGAGATAGCCAGTAAAATATTGTATCTAACCATTTAGGTAAATTAGGAGTCTTACCAGAAGTAAACTTTCTTAAATAGAAGATTGGAAATAATGCACCAAAAAGATAATATTGTTTAGTTTTATTAGCAATTAAACACCATTCATATTTTCTAAATCTTTTCCAATGTCCTAATTTTTCATCATAATCACTCCATAAACATTGAAAAGCTGGAAGTGTTATAATTACTTTTTTATTTGCTACTCTTATTGCTTCTTCTAAAGCCTTATTTCTTTCTAGAATATAAAGATGCTCAAGTACATCAGCAAGTATTACAGTATCAAAATTATTCTTTCTATAAGGTAAATTAATAGCATTTACTTCTGGTAAATCTACGTTTGTAGCATCAGCAATTCTATGTCCCCCACAACCGACATTTAAACAAGTTCCTTCAATTAGAGATTTTATAACTTTATGTTTATATCTAAAATAGAAGTTTTGTTTATTATTAAGCCATCTTTGATTTAATTTATCCATAATCTCAATCTAAAACAAAGTGAGTATAACAAAATCTTAAACTCCCTTTTAAAGTTTAATTTGGTAAATTTACTTTCAGTCCATGTTACTGGAATTGTTTTTATGTCTATTTCACATTTCCTTGCCCAAATTAGCATCTCAGCATCAGCCCACATACTTCTTGCTGTACTTTTTCCCATTTGAAAAATAATTATTAAAAAATCAATAGAATGAAATGATTTAAAGCCTATAAAGTGATCATTTAACTTTGTATTAAATAACAGCTTTGTATAAAGATTGAGACATTTAGAGACTAAAAATCTAAACCTACTTCTACTGATAACACTTTGTTTATCATATCTATCTCCAATACAAATAGTTCCAGGTTTTGTATTAGTTAAAAGTGTTTCTAAATCTTTAATATCAGTAGATAAATCACAATCTAAAAAAGCCACAACACAGTGGGGTTCTTCAGCTATAAAATATCTTATAGCATTTAATAAATTTTCTCGTCTACTTGGTTTTTTGCCCTCATAAATATCATAATCTATATCAGAAAAAGTCTTACTAAGATGCTCTATTATGTTTGGGGTTTCATCAGTAGAACAATCATCTACTAATACAATTTTGTAATCTAAATGAGTATTAGCCAAGTAATTGTTTAGCTTTATAATATTAGCTTCTAAGCATTTTTCTTCATTATAGCATGGAACAAAAATTATATATTTCATATAACTATCTTTCGTTTCTTCTGTGTTTCACTGTTTAGATATTCAAAATTGTAATAATACATAACATCTTTAATAAATGCTTCTCTTGTAAGTAAACCACTTTTAGCTAATTGCATTGTCCAGTCTGTATCTTCACCTTTATTAATAACAGGAAATTGGAACAAAGATGCTATACTTCTTCTTATTGGATTAAGATGATTTGGTGGTCTATAATATGCTTTTTCATCCTTAGAATAAGTATTATATGCTATTGAATGAACAAAAGGTTTATTTCCAAGAGAGTTACTTACTAACTGTCCTGTAAATCCAATACAATCAATATCAGGATGTTTCTTTATATTTTCTACAATAGAAATTACATATTTATCTGGTACCCAATCATCATCATCAACGAAACAAACAAAATCTCCTTTAGCATTTTCTATTAGTGTGTTTCGTTTAAGTCCTACTGGATTTTCTCCTTCATCTTCAAAATACAAAATTTCTACTTCACCTTCTAAATGATTATCAACAATCTGTTTTGTTAAATAAGCATTTAACTTATTAAACAAATCTTGTCTTTGAATTAGTGTAGCAATTAGAATACTTAATATCATTATACTACTCCAAAATTTTCATCTTTTCTTTTGTTAAAAGTAAGTTCATCTCTTTTCCAAGGTTCAGCATTTCTTTTATATAAATCATCATTACCTTTGCCAGTCCAAACTGGATGGTCATGAATAAAAAGAATTTTATCTTGTGTAATATGCTTTCCTAAAAGTTTAGCTGTTCTCATAAATTCATCATCACAAAAAAAACTTTCATAAACAGGATTATAAATATAATTAAATCTATTATAATATGTTCTTCCTAAAATTGGTAAAGTATTTAAATCCATTCTATATCCATCAAAATAATGAAGAACACCATCTAAATCAGGAAAAAATTTATTCATATCATCTTTAATAATTTTATCCCAATCTTGTTGTATAGGAACCATATCATCAGAAAGTAACACTAAAATGTCCCAATGATATTTATAGTTTGCTAATCCCCTATTTATGGCATGAATTTTGTTATTACTTTTGCCATATTCTACTTGAATATTAACTCCAAAAGTATCTACACACCATTTCATTTTAGAGTCTATATCAGACATGATTAAATCATCATCATCTAATGTTATTAGAAAATCTACATCTTCTGGATTAGAAAGAAAAGCGAGAGAAGTTTCTAAAATAAATTCAAAACTCTCTTTTCGTTCTCTCGTCGGAAATTTCACTAATATTTTCATTCAATACTCCCCTTAACAAACTAAGTTTTGCTTTTATTTTTAAGTCAGTAGTGCTAATAATTCTTGATTCAAAGTAAATTGAAGTTTTTATATTTAATGGTTCAATATTAATAGTCACATTTTCTGGATGTAATTCTAATGCTTCAGCTATTGCAAGTAGTATATCTAATCGTTTATTAAATTCTTCTTTAATTTCTTTTTTTATCATGTTTTAGCCTATATCTTATTATTCCAAATCCATCATTTTCATCATACAATATCTTTCCACACTGTAAACACATTTGATAGTTTATATCAAATACATAATCATAATCAGTCTTGTTAAGTAAATTACCGCCGCAACGTGGACACCTTTCTTCGTCTTTCATAGTTTAGTTCCATTTAATATTACTACCCTCTTCATTTTTATAAACTTCTAAGATTTTATTAAAAATTCCTGATGTTTGTAAATTTCTATGATCTATTAAAAATGTTTTCAGATTATCAGTTTTTGTCTTATCATACAAGACAGAAATTAAATCTGAGATTCCTTCTTCAGAAAGAAACTGAGTAGGTTCATCAAGAATTAATAAATCACAAGTAGCTCCCCTTCTATTTTTAATAAAATCAATTAAGCCAAAAGTAACTGCTAATCTTATTCTTTGTCCTTCACCACCAGACCAACATTCAAAAGGTACTAATTTTGCATTGGTAGGTGATTTTACTAATATAGTAAACCCCTTTTTAATATTTCCACCCTTCGTTTCAAAATTAGTAGACAGAGATACTAACCAATCATTTAATCCTAACTTACTTAAATTATTATTTATTTCTATTTCAAACTCTTTTAAAGCATGTTCTACTAACATCAATTTAATATCTTTAAAACCCTTAGTCCAGTATTTATAAATTTCATAGTCTTGTTGTGCTAACTTTATTTCTTCTGTCAAATAGCTTTCTTGTCTTTTAATAAGACGTAATTTTTCAATGTTCTGTTGTATTAACTGAGTAAATGGATTCTCTTTATTTGACAATTCTTCTTCTTGTTTTTCTATTCTTTCTTTTCGTAGAGAAAATTCTTCATTTTTAGAAATTAATTTAGAAATATCTAAATCAAGAGATGATATTTTAGATTCATAGTCTCTAATAATTCCATTTGTTTTATTTAATAACTCTTTCGCATGATTCCATATCTCCTTTTCAATTATAAATACTTTCTCTAATTCATTTTTCTCTTTTTCTAATGCTGCTAACTCTCTTTCAAATCTACCTTCTTCTTCTTTCTTATGTTCTTCTGTAATCTGTTGTTTACAAGTAGGACAATTTCCTATTTGTAGTTTTTTAAAGCTGTTTAATTGAGCAGTCTTTTCTTTGAGAAAAGATTGTATTGTTTTGTAATTAGTTTCAGCTACAATCTCTTTAGAGAGACTTTCATTTACTTTTGTATCTTGTTCTTCTTGCTGTAATTGAATTGTTTCTAACTCAATTTCTTTTTGTTGTTTTAAATCTTTTTGTATTGTTATCTGTTCGTATGACTCATCTATTTTAAGAACTATATCATCAAACTGAGTTTGTAATCTTGACAGTTCAAGTTTTCTATTAGTTTCCCATTCAGTAACTTTATCTTCATAATTTTCTTTTTCTAAAATAGAAATCATTCCTTTTACTCCAGAATGTTTCTTTTGTAATGTTAGAATATCTTCATTTTTAAAAACAGATTTATCTTTCGCTACAGTAGAAAACTTTTCCCATTTATTAAGTGTTTCTCCTATTACTTCTGTAACTATGGACATTTTATCTGATGGTGTGAAATCAAGAAACTTTTGCCCAAACTGAGAAATAAAAACTGAGTAACTAAAAGATTCAAAATTAAATCTAATTAAATCTTCTAATGCTGTTTGTGTAACCGTACTTCCATTTAATGTAAGAGAATTAGGATTCCAAGTACGTTTTAAATTATAAAGAGTTTTATCAATTTCAAATTCTAATTCTACTTCAGTACCTTGTCCAAGTTCCCAATTTCCTATATCACCAGCTTTTAAATTAGTAGAAGTTTTACCAAACAAAACGAAAGACAGACTTTCAAATAACGAGCTTTTTCCACAACCATTAGCACCTAATTTTGGTTCAATTAGATTAGAACCAGTAACTAATATAAAACTAACAGTATTAGGAAATACTAATTCTACTTCATTTTTAAATGACTTGAATCCTTTTATTTTTAGTTTATTGATTTTCATATATTATCTCTTTTGCATAATCAATATATTTAATATCAAGATTTTCTCTTTCCCCAAATGTATCTATTACTTCAAAATTATTCAAGTCTTTTTTAACAATCTCTTGCTTCGCTGAAGTTTCTTCTTTAGGTTTCATTTCTAATGAAACAAGAGTCACTTCTTTTTTCTGAAAGAAGTTTACTATTTCTGTCTTTATAGTTTCCCATTTATAATAATCAGCTTGATTTAAATAGACAATTACTTTCGCTTGGTCTTGTTTGTTAAAATCATAATTAAAAATATCTAAATAATTTTCTACTTTTAGAAAATGTCTTTTAAGAAAATCAAAATAAATATCTTGATAGGTATTATCTTCATTCAGAAGAATACATCTTCCAGTATAATTATCTCCAAAATAGATATTATAGGGTGCACCTATATATTCTACTCTTCCAATCTTTTGTGGAATATGAATATCACCACTAAAAACATTTATGTTTGTATCTAAATTATTAAAGATACTTACATCAATGCCTTTCTTTAATCTAAATCCATCATTACTAACTGAGTTAGCTATTGCTTGATGTAGAAAAATATTCTTTGTTTCAGTAGTAACTTCTTGTAATAATCGAGTTATCCACTTTTCTGCATCTTCTTTTATGTTAGGAATAAATAAAGCATGATTATCAGAAACTAAATTAGCAATCGTAGTAATATCAATAAAGTTAATTCCAGGAATATTACTTAGATAGTTAAAAAAAGGCTGATTTTCATCTATATAATCATGATTGCCTTTTAATATAGTTATTTTATACATATTTGATAAATCAACTAAACTTTTAGTTAATCTATTTACTAATAATGAATTATGATTATCTTTCTTTTCTGTTAAATCACCTAATATTATAATCTCCTTAATACTACTACTAAGCGATTTAATTTTAGAAAATATTTCCCATCTATATTCAGTTAAAGGATTAGAGTCAAGATGTAGGTCAGCGAGTAAAAGTTTTTTCATACCTTTCCTCCAGCATCTTTAAAGTCATTTATTCTAAGCATTACTATATCTTTATCATAAGATTTTCTTTTTAAATGAAAAATTACTATAGGTACTTTTCCTTCTGGACAATTCTTTTCTGCTTGTTGCATCCAACCTTCTCCAACAAACTTTTCTCTACCCTTATTTTTCAAACCATTTCTCAAAATATTTTGCAGTAATCATAACAATATCATCCTCATATTTTTTCCCTTTAATATGCAATCTCACTATTGGAATCTTTCCTTCTCTACAATTACGAATTGCTTGATTCATCCATGAGATACAAGCTGCTTTTAATCTACTCTTTACTTCTATTGAATATAAAGGATGATTTTTAAAACTTTCCTCTAATTCTACATCAGATTTTCCAAGAATACCAACTCTTTTACCCCCCATTCTTTTAGCTACTTCTTTTTCTACTTGTTTTCCACGTTGTCTGTTTTTGGAAGGTTCCATATGTCTCCATTATTTAAATGTGTTTTAGAGTGACAATCAAAACACAAAGTAATACCATTTGATACATCAAATCTTAAATTCTAATGTTTTTACAATTTTCACATACTAATTTATCCCCATTTTTTACAACTAAGCCTTTTCTTGTTGATTCTACATAACACTCCCAAGAACAAAATCTTTTACCTTTATTTGTAAATAGAAAAACTTTTCCACAAATTTCACATTTAATTAGTGTTTCTCCATATTTAAAATCTTTCTTTGCTTGAACTGTTTTATCCATGATTCATTCTATCTATCGCTTTTGCCAATTTAATACATTCACTACAAGTGTTATGAGACTTATAATTCTGACATCTTGGAACATTTTCTACAACACCATTTCTATTTTCTACAGCAGCAAATGGTTTACAGAAATTCTTTTTATTAATTCCTATCTGATAGATAGGGACTTCTCTTGTATCTGATTCTTTAGCTTCATTTATATAAGTAACTCTTATTTTATGATGAATCGGATATTCACTCATTTTTTCTCCTTATTTTGTTCAAACCACACTTTTTCTTCTCTATTCATTTTTTCATACATAAATACTAATTTTTCACCACACACTCTACAAACTTGATATTCTCCAGAAACATTCTCCGGTAAATGTTTTATGTAAATAAGATTTTCACAATTTATACATTTCCAAACTCCTATCATATTATTATCCTTAGTATAAACTTGATGCTAAATAATTATGTAACCAATCTTCCCATAGTTTTGATTTCAATTCTTCTTCAGCTTTTCGTGTTCTTTCTAAAGACTCTCTTATTTTACGTTTTAAAAGCGGTTCTGGCACTTTACCTATGTAAGTGCATGTGTATACATCATACCAAGGATATCCTCTTATTGGTTGATAACCCATCTCTTAAATACCACAAGTGTTTCCTGTACAAGCAAACTCTTTTGCACCTTCTGTAAAATCAGAAGTTTCATAAGTAGAAAACTTAGACCAATCTAATTTAGATGGATTAAAAATTACTTCTTCTTCATATTTTTCTTTAGTAATTTCTTCAAAAGGAGCTAATTGATAAACACCACCATCATAAGGTAAAAATGAAATACCACTAACTATATCCCAATTCTTAAAAATCCAAGCACCAACTTCTAACCATTCATCATCTTTTACATAACAAGTGTATGAAGGTTTATGCTCACACCAATGAACTTGATACAATTTCCAAAAATTTAATTGTTCTAAAGCAGAAACTTCATATCTAAATTTTGAAGATTTAGGTGATTTTGTATAAAAATCAAACACCCATGTATTTGTACTATCATAAGTAAAACCTACTTCTGGATTATAATGTACTCCTGAATCTATTAAAAATGAAGAAATAGGGTCCATTCTTGATGATCTTACTCTCCTAATATAATAAGGAGAATGTCTTAAATGTATACCTGAAGAAGAATCAACTAATTGCGAAACCGTACCCGAAGGTTTTATACAAGTTATAGCAGCAGGCATTTTAATTCCCATTACTTTTGAATATTTTGTAGCTGATTCTATTGCAGTAAGTTTCATTGTATTTAGCCAGTCTGCTAATCTTTTTTCTTCTAAAAAATTAGAAAGAACTGGATGGTCACAAACACCAGTAAGACTTACACCTAACAATCTTTCTTCATCACAATTATATT
Source organism: uncultured Eubacteriales bacterium (assembly GCA_964572605.1). Classification (GTDB taxonomy): domain Bacteria; phylum Bacillota; class Clostridia; order TANB77; family UBA1234; genus UBA1234. The sequence continues at coordinate 11,453 of CAZNFG010000017.1, read as the reverse complement.
GAAAAGAAGAATCTATAAAAGGAAAATCTGTAAATGTAGATTGTATAACTCCCAATAAAGTAGCTAATTTTACTTTCTCACAAAGAGAATGTAAAGTATCATTTGGCCTTACAACTACTTCTGTTAAATTACAAAAAGAGTTAGGTCTTAAAATGATCTCGCTGCAATTTCCTGTAATACAATGAGATAATTGAAAACAATGATCTTTATCATCTACTCTGATATCCCACACATCTTCGTATAAGTCAGTTTCCTCTATTGAGGAAATTTTTATTTTGTTTAATTTAAAATCTTTTTTCTTAGAAATTAATCCTAAATTATTTTGTTTTTTAACATCTGATAATTGAAATAGTTTTTTAAAGTGAAGAATAGAAGAATTATCGTTTATTCTTAGCCTATAAATTTTATATTTTTTATTGTAGTCTTTTTTATTAGGAAAAGTAATATTATTTCTTTCAGAGAGAGAAATTTGAGATTTAATTCCATAGAAACCAAGAAGTTCTGATAATTCTATTAACATATTTTCTCTTGAGGATGTTATACACATTCCCCATGTTGGGGAAACACTTCCATCTGTAGAAAATAAACCATCTATAAATCCTTTTCTAAATAACTCGCTTGAGTCTTTCCAAAGACTTTTAGGTATGCTATTTTTTGTTATGTCTACTCCAAATTTAGTAAATAAATTTTTTATATTTTTTGAGGTAGTTGTTAAGTTAAAACATTTTGCCTTTTTACTTTTATTAAAATTAGCCTGAGAATCATAATCTCTTAATATAGAGATTATTTTCTCACCAAATGTATTATACTTATCTTCTCCTAAAAATATCCCTATTTGAAATATTCCATTATTATTTCTATGAATAGCATAACCATCCCCTAATAAAACTCCTATTATAAAACCCTCATTATATGATCCTTCAGGGTTATCATAGAGATGATTATTCTTATTAACTGGCAGATAGTCTCCTTTGTTTAATTCCAGTGTTGTCTTTTTTACAATGCCATTTTTAGTAACTATAGGCCATTTATGTTCAGCAGTTGCATAATATGAGTGTTTACCTTCTAAATTAATTTTATAGAGTTTTTTATTTTTCCCTGACAGCCAACAAGAAGCCTTACTCCATCCTCCTTCTATATTTTTAATATAAAAGTCATTGTCTTGGAGATTTTCTATAGGAAATATACCACTTTCCGTAAGTATTTTTGTTCCTTTTCTAAGAGACGGATTACATCCCCAATCTACATTTGTATTCCTTCTTCCAATACCTTGTACTATGTTTTCACAAGCTTCTCTATTAAAAATACCCCTTTCTCCAGTTCCACTTCTTGCTAATGAAAGCCATTCTTCCATAAATGTTGTCATATCTGGTTTTTCAGTATAAGCAACAGAGTTATTTGCTAACATTCTATAAGGATGTGTATCCCAAAATGCACCATCCTTAGCATGTTTCATTCTATTATCGCTTAAATTACTTAATGATATTGCTGAACTTCTTCTTACACCACCAACAACAACTACATCACAAATACAACAAACTAAATCATGACATTCAAGAGAGTTTAATTTTCTCCCTTTTGCATTTTTAAATAAATTAACTGTAAAATCTATTAATCTTTTTAAAGGGCGTGGGCCAGATGCTCTTCCTCCAAAAGTTTTAAGAATAGCACCTTCAGGTCTAATTTTAGACAAATCAGATTTTGGAATAAAACCTTCATATAAATAATTTATTAATTCATTAAAACCTACTGCCCATCCTTCTTTAGAATCTTCAAATACTATTTCTTTATCTATCTCATTTAAAGTACAAGGTATACTAGGTAAATTAACTATAAATTGACGTTCAACACTAAATCCAACACCTGTACCACACAAAAGAATATAAAGAGTTTCAGCAAAGGCTTTGGGTCTGTCTATTTGAAGATAACAGCAATTATAATTTGCTATGTGATTTTTTTCTAATGCAGGTCCAGCACTCCACAAAGACCTCATGCTCGGCATTACTTTCTTTTGTTCTATCGCTTGTCTACATTTCTCTAATTTAGGATGAAGTTTTGTAGGAATATTTTCTTTCATAAAGTCTGCATATCTATTTATAGTTTCAGACCATTCTTCTCTTCTTCCTTTATTCCAATCCCATTTAGAATAAGTTCTTTTATAGATAAATTCAGTATAATCACTAAATGCATCTATCATCTATTATCTCCGTCACCTTTTAAAGTATTTCTTTCTTTTCTTAAAGCAAGTTTATCAATATTTCTTACAGCCATACGCTCTAAGTCTATATCTAATTCACTTGCTAAATTAGAAACATACCAAAGAACATCCCCCAATTCGTCTATTAGTTTTAGTCTTGTTTCCATAGAGACAACACCACCATTGTCTCTCATAATCTTTTTAATTTTTCCACAAACTTCTCCAGCTTCAGAAGCTAAACCCAAAGCAGGGTAATAAATATTAGCATCTATATCTGGATAGATAGCTGTATGTCTTGCTTTTATCTGATATTCAGTAAAATCCATTTATTTATCCTCTAAGTTTAATAATACAATAATCAATAATTGTTTGTAAACTATTGAAATTAATAGAAGTAAAGATATATATAAATAAAAATTGTATAAAGTCTATCATTTCTTTTTCTTCTTATTCTGTAATTTTGTAATTCTTTTTACTGCTTTTGGAACTAATTTTTTAGTCCGTTTCTTTTTCATCTGTTAAATTGCTATAAACATATTTTTGTTTGTCTACAATAAATCCAGACTCTACCTCTGCCCACACCTTTCTAACATGAGCTTCTATTTTTTTAATTAACTCTGTATCAGAATTATCATAAATTTCTTGTTTTATCTGTTTTATATCTGTGTTTGTAAAACCCAATTCCTCTAATGAGCCTTTAACACTTTTTAAAAAATCCAAGTTAGCACTAAGATCATCAATTCCATAATTAAAAATAACAGGAAATTCACACTCTCTAAAAGGAAATCCTATTTTATTTTTCTTACATTTTGCTAAAATTTCTATTCCATAAGCTCTTTTTATACCCTTAACGGTTTTAGTTATTTTACTTTTTTCAGACAACCACAATCTTTGTGAGGCATAAAAACCTAATGCTTTCCCCCCTCCAACTCTATATTTAGCCCCCATCATAACTCCAACATTTTCTCTTGTTTGGGATACAATCATCAAATGAATATTAGCATCACGCACTTGTCCTGCAATACTTGTTATTAAAGAGTTTAATAATGCAGCACGTTTAGCAGCATCATAACCCTCTGCTAATTCATCACCATCTTTAATAGGAAGGAGAGCATCTAAAGTATCAATAACATAAATACCTGTAGAATTTTCTTCTTTTACTGTTTTTACAGCACTTTTCATTAATTCATAAGTTTTATCAATACTACGGGTGTCATCAATAACAAATGTTTTTTCATCTGTAGGTAAACCCAAAGTTATAGCATAGTCTATATCAAATGCAGCTTCAGCATCTTGATACCAAATAAAACCATCTGGGTAGTCTTTTCTAAAGTTAGCAATAGCTTCAACACTTAAACCAGTTTTATTTGTAGACTCATTTCCTATTATATTAGAAATTCTACCTAAAGGATAACCACCACCTAAAACACAATTTAAAACCTCACAACCAGAAGATACAAATTGTAATGGTTTTTCTTTCAAAAAATAATTTCCAACTACTTCATCATTCTTTTTTCGCATTTTCTATTTTCTCTTTTTCTATTTTCTCTTTTAATAGTATTATTGCACCAGCTATATAAACAAGAGTATCAAGTAACTCATTTACTGCTTCTTTTGGATTTAATCTTGAATGTTCGTATGCTTTTTTTAATGCTTGTCCTAAATTAAAAGCAATATCTCCATCAAAAATCTCTCTTGGCATAGAACAAATAATTTGATCTTCAAAATTTTGATTTTCTTCAGCATGTCTTTCTTTTCCTTTTCCACATGCTGCTCTTTCATAAGCTAAACTAAAAACTTCTAATAATGAATAGAATTGTTTATTTATCATTAATTCCCTTCTTTAGAGATAAGTAAGGGCTTTAGTATTATAACCAAAGCCCTTACTTAAAAAATATTAACTACTGTATTTCTTTTTGTACAACTCCTTCATTTTAGCTAATTCATCATCTTCAGAAGGTTCTGGTTCTTCTTCCTTTACATTTTTAGCAGTTTCAGTTTCTTCTTTCTCTGGAGAAGGTTCTTTTTCAGGAGCAACTTTTCCCTCATATGCAGACTTGATATAATTATAATCATGATAGTCTAATACTTCTGGCAAAGGCTGTTCTACTATTATATCAAGTATTTCTTCAAGTTTAGATGCTTCTCTAACTATTGGCGTACTAACTCTAGCAATAGAAACACCTTCATACTGAGTTTTTACTCCTTCACCATTTCTTTCAAATACTACATCATAACCTTCAATCGGATGATCTATTCTAAGAATTTTACCAATATCATCATCAGTAGCCTGCATTACAAATGTTCTATCAAGTTTTGCTGGCATTGACCATACTTTAATACCAGCAGCTTCATCATTTCTATCAAGAACATACACAAGCACTCTTTTCTTTTCTTTTACAGCATCAAAAAACTCTTTATCTTCTCTTACTTTAGGATTAGCTAAATCTTCACAAATAGGACAAGGCTGATTCTTCATTTTCTTAGGACAAAGAAAAGCTGAACTTTCAGGACCTATCCCATAATGAACCCAAGTATCAATACCGTAATGCTGCGGTTCTTTCCAAGTCGGAGGAAGTATTCTTACTTTATTTTTTCCAGCTTTAGGAGTAAAACTCTTTACTCCCTGTTTAAAAATACCATCTCTACCATCAAAATTTCTCTGTGTAGCTCTCTGTTTATAACTTTCTTCTGATCTCTCTTTGTACTCAAAACCCATAATTTTAATTCTCCTTTTTGCGTAATTGTCTTAAAGACTTAGTGCAGAATGGAACTTAATTTTTAACCTCCTTTATTTTATTTAACCTTCTCTTAATTTCTTTTTTGCTTCTGCATAACTTTTTGCATCTAATTTTGATGCAGATGCTTTAATAGTCATTTCTTCAAAATTACCAGATGCAACATTAGAACAAAGTTCTCTAAGCATTGTAGCTCTTTGCTGCCATGACTCTTTCATACCACTCCAATTCTCTGCTTCTGCCTTTGCTGTAAGATATGCTCTATCTGCGTCAACATACTCTGCTGATGTTTCTACTAATGCCTTAACTGCTGTATCAGTAGGAGATTTACCACCCACATTTTCAGATTTCTTAGTTAGAAAAAGAATTGACCAAATTCTATCTCTTTCTGATTTTGCGAAATCTCTTTTACTTGAAGCTATTGAAGATTCATAAGCTACTTGCCAAAAATATTCAGGTTGAAAAGAAACTTCATCTTCTAATCTCATTTTATCTATAACTAACAAATCTCTTGCTTCATCTAAAGTCATTAAAAACCCCCTTAATGAGTTAAAAATTTAACTAACAAAATAAAACCCAATGTTTCTCATATTTTTATCGTAAAACTAAGAACTAAAATAACTAAATTCATTTTTCGTATTCAATAATATAATCAATAACGCTTTCTGAAAAACCATCAATGTGATTCCACTGTCCATAACCAACACCACGTTGATAAGAAGCTACATTTATCATATAACCAGTGTTAGTAGGAGCAGGAACTACATCATATGATTGTTCATCAGTCAAAACTATCAATCTATCGTAATCTAACTTATTAACAAAATTAACTGCTTTTCCTAAAAATGTTGAAGAATTAGACTGACTGTTCCATATAGCATCTGAAAGAGCAAAACCCCTTCTTGCAGGAACTTCTACAACATCGTTAGAAAAAGTAAACACTCGTACATCATCACAAATTTCTCTCAAAAGCATAGCAAGTCCATTTGCTGCATCTATTCTGTTTAAATCTGATTTATCTGATAATTTCCAACCCATTGAACCAGACACATCTACTAAAAGTATTGTACTTCCATTTAATTTTTCATGATTTTTAAGACACTTAAGCATAGCTTTTTCTAAAGCTGATTCAAAAGCTGTTGCATACTTTGAAGCTGCAATAAATCTATAAGGAAGAACTCTTTCAACTTTCATAGAATTAAGTGCATTAAGAATCAAATTTCTATCTACACCAACAAGACTCATATTTCTCAAATTTCTCAATAATGCTAATGCACCAAGTTTATTTTCTTTAAGAAGTCTTTCCCATACAAATTTCTTGTCTATTCCGGGAATAGATAAATTTACTTCCCAAGTATCAGGAATTTTAAGATTGTTATTAGCAAGTCTTTTCCACAAATCTTCTTGCTGATCATTCAAAGGCTTAGGATGAGTAAGAAACATTACATCTCTAAGTTTAATAGCATTATCTCTATTATACTTAGCTAATTCATATTCATTAAATTTTACAAATGCCCACGCAAGACCTTTTTTAACTTGTGCTGAAATAGGTGTTTTTCCATCTTTCCAGTAAAGAGAAAGAAACTCAGCTAATTCATCTGCTCTTTGAATAACTCTTGCAAGTGTGGGTGCAACTAAATACTTGTGAGAAATGTGTTTAGCCATTTCTCTAACTAAAAGCAAAGGGGCGTGGCGTAACTTAAAATTCTCTCTTGCTTCTACAGCCAAGTTTGCTACCTTTGAAGCATCTACTTTGGGAACTAACTCTTGTATTCTTGTTGCTATCTTCTCTCCATCTTCATAAAATGAATTTTCCCAAAGCATACAAGCCAATACTGAACGTCTTAATTCCTGTTCCTTAGTTATATTTTTCGCCAACGCCCCTTCGTGTGTTTTACCTGAAACTGTTTTTACTTTAAAATTTGTTCTCGCCATAATAAGTTCTCCTATTAGGAAATGAGATAGAGGAATAATCAAATAGTGTGTTTTTTCTCATATCAGGTAAGATGTAACACTATTCTTCACCATCTATCTTTGTAACGTAAGAGAGGAATAAGTAAGAAAAGTAAATTTCCATCCGCATTGAAGTAACTTTTCTAAGCACCATCTCTTAACTTTGGTAAACTTGAGAGAATAAGCGATAACAAAGTTATACTATTATCAGTAGTATGTTTCAATTTGAGATATGATGTATTTGTTATCATTCGCTACTCAAGTTTGCTTGTTGTGTCTATCTACTATATAGATACAACGATTTTCAAAACAAATCACACTATTTCTTAAAAAATATTTCATTAATAATTAAAAGTATTGCAGAGAAGCCGGTATTATTATCAACAGGTCTATCTAACTTTTCAAGTATTGAAAACCAGTATTCAGCTTCTTTCTTATTCTTACATCTTAAAATACAAGCATTAATATAGTTCATCATTTGTATTTTAATGCTATAGGGGTTTTCATCTCTAATGCTTCTAAGCACGTTCATAACATCACTATACAACACATTAGAGTTACTTAGCATACTACATAGATTTTGCACACTAAGATTGTTTTTAACTGATTGTAGTAGTTCTTCTATTTCTTCAAACGACTTACAACTACTTGCTTGAGAAAGTAATACTAATGCTTCTCTTGCACTACCGTTACTCTTGTCTACAATTAAATTAGCTATTTCAGAAGTAATAGTTATTTCTTCTTCTGCTGCTACATACGCTATTAAACCTAACAACTCTTTATTAGAAATATCTTTAAGATTATACTTATGACATCTTGTTTTAATAGTAGTAGGTACTTTATCAATTTCTGTAGTACATAGTGTTATATATAAATGTTCTGGTGGTTCTTCAATTAATTTTAACCAACTGTTCCAGGAACCACGACTCAGCATATGAGCCTCGTCCAGTATAAGAAACTTAATTCCATTTCCAATCATAGATTTGTGTATTAGATTATTTGCGATAATTCGCATATCTTCTACACCAGTGTATGTAGCTGCATCTATCTCATAAACATTATCACTTTCACAATTAAGTAAATTAGCTAATATTCTCGCAATGGTGGTCTTTCCTGTTCCCGAATTACCAGTGAATAAAAAAGCATGAGGAACTTGATTGGTCTTAAATAATTTTTCTATTGAGGAAACTACAGCATTTTGTCCAATTACTTGTGAAAGTTTTGTTGGTCTGTATTTATCTTTAAGATTCATTTTTCTACTCTTTTGTATTGTTCAATAAAAGTGTTTATATCTTGTTCTTTATTCATAAAAAACACCTCTTTATCACAAATATCTTTTACTTTAAGAAATCTATTTTTAGCATATTTTCTATACCAAAAATTAAAAATAGATTGTAAATTGTTTCTATCAAAATCTAAGTCTCTCTCTTCAAGATTTGAATACTTTCCATTTAGAAACTCCAATGAATTTTTAAAAATTGGAGCATAAAATATACCACGTTTAAAATTATTATTTAATCTTAATTCTTCTAATGAATTTATTTTGATATAACTTTTCAAAAAATTTTTATAAAAACTTCCAACTATTTTACTTTTACTTGGATAAGGTCCTAAGTTTTTATAAATATCTTTATTTTGTAATAATAATATAACTTTATTATATAATTCATTATCAATATAATAATTTACGGTACCTTTTGATTCTCCTAAAACTTTCCAATATTTCGGCATACCTAAATATTGGGAATTTAACCCATACAAACTTGTGGTTGTTATACCAACAATAGGAAAATTATATTTACTAAACCAAGTATCGGTAAGTATTTTTGAATATAATAAAAGACATAATAATTTACCTCCATTAGTTAAATATCCAAAGGGTTGCGTAGGTACTATTGTTGGAGCAGACACACTAAAAGATGTAATACCTATCTTTTTATTTTCTTTATTCCAACCTATAAAATCTTCTCTCTTTTTTAAAGAGAAATAGTCCATTGCAACCTGAGTTATCCCAACAAGTTTTTTATTAATATAGATATTGAATTTAACTCCTCTACCCGGTATAGATAAATCTTCCATTTTAGCTATATGAGTTGCAGCTATTTTCCAAATTTTTTGTTCTTTAGGAGAATCTGCTAAAATCATTTCTATACTTATTATCCCTTTTTCAAAAAACTCAATAATATCAAAGTAATTAGCAATTATGTTATTTTTAAATTCATCTAATTCTATTTCTAAAAAACTCCTTTCTTGAATTTCTTGAAATTTCCTATAAAGAAGGTATTCATCTACACTCATATAACTTAGTTTTTTTAAATTATTATAAACCTCTTCTTCTAATAAAAGTTTTTTTTTAAAAAACATTATATAAAATTCTCCTTTTTAAACTCTGGATAAAAATTTGTAGTTCTTAATTTTGCTATTTCTTCCATTTTCCCCCAATTAGTTCCTATACTACATTCTACTTCTAATGGAACTATTAACCAATCCCAAACAACTCTACACATTTCTTTTGCTATAAACTCAATATCTTCGTCTAATGATTTTTTAGGAATATAGAATGTTAAATCATCATGTATATTTATACGATACTGATATTGAGGTTTATCTAATTCATATGCTAACTTAGAAAGTCTGTCTCCTGCTCCTAAACAAATATCATAAGAACAAACACTTTGAATAGGAAAATTAATAATTTTGTTTAATGATAATGGTGCTCTTCTACGTCTACCAGTAAGTGATTCTATATAACCATTTCTACTGTAGAAATCAAGTAAATCTTTCTGCCATTTTTTAACACCACTATATACATCCCAATATTCTTCAAATAACTCGTGTATAATATTTCTTGGTACTCCATACTTTTCATAATGAGTAACTATAGAATACTCTGAAGCACCATAAAATCCTGCAAATACTAATCCTGTTTTTATATCACTTCTTATTTCTTTTTTAGAATCAAATTCTTTAAGAATTTTTGGATATGCTTCTATTAACTTTTCTGTCCAAAACATATGTGTATCAAAATCATCCCAAATAGCATTACAAAAAACTTTGTCTTTACTTGACGTAGCTATTCCCCGAGCTTCCAACTGCCCAAAATCGAAGGCTACTATGTAGTGATCCTTTGGTGCTTTAATTACATTTCTTGTATCTATGTTTTCATGTTTTGGAAAATTTTGAAAGTTCAGTTCAAGACTTTTTGCCATTATGTTCCTCTATTTTAGATTGAAAGAATGTAATACATTTACATTCTTGCTTTTTCTTACAAAAGGCATCTCTTTTTAATGGATAAAAACACAAATTAGAAGAAACTTCATGTAAATCCCTATGTTCACAGTATATACGATAATCATGTCTACAATTTCCTTGTACTACACATCTACATATTACTTTCATTTTATTTGTGTTTATTCATCTACTTCAATCATTGAATCTTCTAATAATTTCTACCATTCCGAACCACTACTTAGTCTACCTGTACTCGTTACCGCTAAATTAAAATTAGTATGAATTATATCATTAATCATCATCTCTTTGATACTATCAACATAAATAGACTTTCGCTTGTTTAAACTCCTATATCTTGGAATATACTCTGCAAGTTTACTTTTGTAATCAGTTTTATATTTTTGTAAAACATCATCATCAACAGAAAATTTATTTCCTTTCTTTGTAGATTTTAGTTGTGGGTATTTCAATATATCTCTAAATATAATAACTAAATGATCTGGTGATAAAGGATTAAATTCTCCAAACTGACTTTCATATTCTTTACATTCATCAAGACTTTTTATATTTGTTTCTAACTCTGATAATTCTCTTGTATAATCTTCTTCAAAATCATTAATTACTTGAGTATCGACATTTACTCCATAGTTTTGTGTTATTACTAATGTAATAGTAGTATTGACTAAATTACTGTAACACTCAGTTAAATTTTCTTTTTCTAAAAACTGTTTCTGAATCTTATACAATTTGTATGTATATTTTGTATCCATTCCATTATAGATAAGCAAGTCTTTTAGTAAAGACTTCTCTGGATTATTCTTATCTATATTAGATAACCCTTTTAAATTAAAACCAAGAAGTAGTTGAGTTAATCTATCAAGATTAAGCATACCCTCCTCTTTAGAAGTTCTTTCATCAAGAATATATGCTTGAAGCATTGTATCTTCCCAATTTTTATCTCTCATAAAATCTTGTCTTTTATACTTGTTAAATAACCATTCTAATTCAAATTTTAAATTATGTACTATCTTGTGAGACTTGTTCATTAATAATGATAGCAACTGTAATTCAAGTTTTTCTATTATTCCATTTCTATCTCCATAATTCCAAGCAGATTTATGGTCTAAAGGAAATGCTAAAACTTTTTCATCAGTACCTATAGCTACAGATAATATTTTAGCATCTTGTTTATACGGCTTCAATCCCTTAGTTTCTAAGTCAATAGCAAAATCTAATTTATTTTCATCTAAGTAGTTAAAAAAACTTGTTATTTTATTCTCGTCATTTTTACCCAAACCGTATACTATCTCTATGTTACTTTCATAATTATCTGT
>CAZNFG010000016.1:18914-29375 GCA_964572605.1 uncultured Eubacteriales bacterium | reverse complement strand
GTCCTGAAGATATGGAATATGCATCTTGTATATTTCCTTTTTCATCTTGCATGATATATGTCTTCATTCCATGTAGTATTCCTACTTTGTTGTTATGTATTGCTGATGCATGCTTTCCAGTTGTAACACCTTTCCCCGCTCCCTCAATCCCATAAATATCTATATCTTTTTCATTTAGGAAATCATTAAACAAGCCCATACTATTACTTCCACCGCCAATACAAGCAATTAAAGCTTTTGGAAGCTTACCTTCCTGTTCAATTATTTGCTTTTTAGCTTCTTCCCCAATAATTTTTTGAAAATATTTTACCATTTCAGGATACGGACTTGGCCCAACACAAGAACCTATTAAATAAAAAACATCTTTATGATTCATAAAATATTCAAAGGCTTCGTCAACCGCCTCTTTTAAAGTTCCGTTACCTCTTGTAACCTCAACAACTTCAGCACCAAGTAATTTCATTTTTTCTACATTAACTTTTTGTCTTTTTGTATCTTCTATTCCCATAAATATTGTACAGTTAATATTAAATAAACAGCAAACAGTAGCAGTGGCGATTCCATGTTGTCCCGCACCCGTTTCTGCAATAATATGAGTTTTGTTAAGTCTTTTTGCAAGTAACACCTGACCAATTGCATTATTGATTTTATGAGATCCAGTATGATTTAAGTCTTCTCTTTTTAAATAAATTTTTGCTCCACCTATTTTTTTTGTTAAGTTTTCTGCATAATATAAAGGACTTGGTCTACCTACATATTGATTTAAATAATATAAGTATTCTTTAATAAACCCCTCATCTTTCTTAAAATTATTAAATTTTGTTTCTATTTCATCTAGATTTTTCTTTAGTTCTTGTGGTACATATTGACCACCAAATTCTCCATAATACATAATTTTTTCCTTCTTTCTTTAATTTAATTATTTTTGTATTTCGCCAATGCCAGTCATCTTTCATATATACCACCTCCTTAAAAAGATAAAAAAATACCTGTATGAGCTTTCTAGAATCACTCATACAGGTACTAAAAATACTTTACTTAAATATTTTAAAGCACGACAAAATTGTATGAGCGATTAATCTCCCATACATTCCACCAGTTATTTAATTTAATGCTTTTAAAATTACTCATGGTTTTGTCTCCTTTAATTTATACCATTATTGTATTTGTATAATTGCATTTTGTCAACTAAAACATATCTATTCCTTTAATTTTCTTATTTTACGTCAAAACGACAAAAAAATACTATTAATTTTCAGTTTTTTCTTCTTTATCTTCATTTGACTTTTTTGCCTTAATAATATAATATATTTATTGTATTTTAAGCTATTTATGGCATATAATACATATACTAAATTTAAAGCTGAAAGGAAGATTTATAAATAATGTCAATTTGTTCTATTTGTAAGAAAAATACTGCTGTAGTATTTGTAAATAAACTTGTAGATGGAAAGCCTCAATTAGAAGGCCTTTGTCTTTCATGCGCAAAAAAAAGAGGAATTAATCCTCTAGCTTCAATGATGAAACAATATGGTGCAACCGAAGAAGATATAGAAAATATAAACGAACAGTTTGAAGAAATAATGACTTCACTATCGACTAACCAGGAACTTCCTGAAGAATTAGCTACTGAGTTAAATCCAGAAGACCCTGAATCTATGCAAAATGGTTTTGCGTCAATGTTTTCAAATATATTTCCTAATTTAAATTCATCAGCTGCTCCAAAAGAGGAAAAAACAAAAAAGAGCGATGCAAAGCCAAAAAAGAATGAAAAAAAGAAAAAAGTATTAGATGCTTATGGTATTAACTTAACCGCCAAAGCAAAAGAAGGAAAAATAGATAAACTTATTGGGCGTGATATGGAAATAGAAAGAATGACCCAGATACTTAACAGACGTAGTAAAAATAATCCTTGTTTAATTGGTGAACCCGGTGTTGGTAAAACAGCTATTGCTCAAGGTTTAGCTCTTAAAATTGCAAATCAAGATGTACCTGCAAAACTTTTAAATTCTGAGATATATCAAATAGATATGACAGCTATGGTTGCAGGAACTCAATTTAGAGGTCAATTTGAAGCACGAATGAAATCTTTAATTGATGAATGTCGCACTCTTGGTAATATTATCTTAGTAATTGATGAAATTCATAATATTGTTGGTGCTGGCGGAGATGTTGACCACACTATGAATGCTGCTAATATTTTAAAACCAGCATTATCTAATGGTGATATACAAGTAATTGGAACTACTACTCTTAAAGAATATAGGAAACACATCGAAAAAGATGCTGCTTTAGAGAGAAGATTTCAACCAATTATAGTTGAAGAACCTTCTATAAAAGATACGATTGCTATTTTAACTGGAATCAAAGATTATTATGAAACATATCATCATGTACATGTATCGGACGCTTTAATTAAACAAATTGTTATTATGTCTGAAAAATATATTCATGATAGATTTTTACCAGATAAAGCAATAGATATTTTAGACGAAGCTTGTTCAAGAATAAATTTGAATAATAAAGAATTATATCAACTAGAAATATTAAAAGGTCAATTGAAAGCTATTCATGATAGATTTTTACCAGATAAAGCAATAGATATATTAGATGAGGCATCTTCAAAAGTTAATTTGACAAATAAAGTACTTGCGAAATTACAAATACTTAAAGATGAGTTAAATGATATCAGAATTGAAAAAGAATCATTAGAAATTTTAGATGATCCTAATGCTACTCCAGACTATGAAAGAATAGCAGTTTTAAAAACACATGAGACTTCAATTGTTGATGAGATTGCTAATATTTCTCAAGGTAATAATTTAGAATTAGAACTTACTATTGAAGATATAGCTAGTGTAATTGAAAACTGGACAAAAATACCTGCTTCAAAAATATCTGAAACAGAAGCAGAAAAATTGTTAAATTTAGAAAAGAATATCCATAAAAGAATAATTGGTCAGGATAAAGCTGTAACTTCTGTATGTAATGCTATTAGGAGAAATAGGGCTGGTCTTAGAAATAAAAGACGTCCACCATCTTTCATTTTTGTTGGTCCAACTGGTGTTGGTAAAACAGAGCTTGCAAAATCTATTGCTGTTGAACTTTTTGGAAAAGAAGATTCAATAATTCGACTAGATATGTCAGAATATATGGAGAGTCATTCTGTATCTAAATTTATTGGTTCGCCTCCAGGATATGTTGGTTATGATGATGCAGGTCAATTGACAGAAAAGGTTAGAAGAAACCCTTATTCATTAATATTATTTGATGAGATTGAAAAAGCTCATAGTGACGTATTTAATCTACTTCTTCAAATATTAGACGATGGTAGACTTACTGATGCACAAGGAAGAACAGTTAATTTCGATAACACCGTTATTATAATGACTTCAAATGCTGGTTCTAATTTAAATACAAATGGAATTGGATTTAGCAGAGAAAATTCAACTATGGTTGAAACTAGAATTAATGATGTATTAAAGAAAACTTTTAGACCTGAATTTTTAAATAGAGTTGATGAAGTTATTATATTTAATGAATTAAATAAAAGTGAGTTATTACAAATACTTGATATAATGCTTAATGAAATAACCGTTGAGCTTGCAGAAAAAAATATTAATATTACTTTTTCTGATGAAATTAAAGAATATATTTTACAAAAAGGATATGATGCAAAATATGGTGCACGTCCACTTCGTAGAGCAATTCAAAAGTATATTGAAAATGAACTTGCAGAATGTATTTTAAGAAATCAATTACTTCCACATGAAAATGTTTATATAAATTTAGAAGATAATAAAGTTGTTATTTCTAGATAAGTTTTAATTACATTACTACAGCAAAATAAGCTCCTTATAAATTGGAGCTTATTTTTTTATTAATTCTTTTATATATATTTCTCCATCTTCATATATCCTTATTTTTACTTCACCGGAATCTTTTGTCATATATATTTTTGAGTATTTCATTAGTCTATTTATTACTTCTTCTGAAGGATGTCCATATTTATTTTTTTGTCCAACACTTATAAGTGAAATTTTAGGTTTAACTAAATTTAAAAAAACTTCTGTAGTTGAAGAATTTGAACCATGATGCGCAACTTTTAATATATCTGCCTTTAAATTATATTTAAATTTTTCTTCTATTTTTCTTTCAATATCTCCTGTAAATAATATTATTCTGTTAGCAAAAAACATTTTAAATACAAGTGAACTATTGTTGTCTGAAATTTCTACGTTCTTATTTGGATATAATATTTTGAATTCAATTTTTTCTATTTTAATTATATCTCCTGCTTGTACTTCTAAAAGTTTAATTTTATATTCATCACATAGTTTTTTTAAAATAAGAATATTTTTATTTTTATTATCATTTGGTCCTATTATAATCTTCTCTACTTTTATATTTTGAATAAGCGTTAATATTCCATCTATGTGATCATTATCTGGATGTGATATAAAAATAAGATCTATTTTCAAGTCACCTTTATCTAAAAGATAAGGAAGCAATATTTTTTCCCCAACACTATATGTACTATTTTCACTTCCACCACCATCTATTAATATTTTTTTGTTATTTTGAGTTGTTATATAAAATGAATCACCTTGTCCCACATCGATCATAGAAAGTTCAATATAGTTTTTAGGTAGATACTTTATAATCGATATAATTATTACTAGTATTAGTAAACTAATATTAAATACCTTAACCTTTTCTTTCCCTATTTTATTTGAGCTAAGAGTTATGAATATTATTAGATAAAATATAAAAATAGTAATTATTTTTGGGGTTATTACAAGAAAATTAAGAAATTTTATCTTTGTTGATATTTGTATTATAAAAAACATTATATCAAGAAAGAATTTTGTAATCATAGATAAAAGTATTGTAGGATATGGATTTATTAATGAGAATAAAAATATTACGACAGATAATACAGATATTATTCCAGATATAGGTATTATTAGTAAGTTTGTAAATAGAGATAATAAAGAAATATTATTAAAATAGTATGCCATGATTGGTAATAGCATTATTTGTGCAGCTATTGTTACACTTATATTTTCTATAATTGAATTTATATATATCTTTTTTTCTAAATACTCTTTTATCGGCTTTGAAAGTAAAATAATACCAAGTGTTGCAACATATGATAAAATAAATCCCGTATTTGCAATAGATATTGGGTTTATTACAAGTATTATAAAACAAGATATTAATAAGTTATTAATTCCATTTGTTTTTCTTATTAATTGATTGGCTATAATAGCTGTTATGGCCATTATTCCTGCTCTCATTACAGAAGATGATTCACCAGAAACTAATATAAATAGTATAATTAATATAATTGATATATAATCACACATGTTCCTTCCAATAATTTTAGATAATATAAAGTTACATATAATAATTACCATTGCAACATTTGCTCCAGAAACTGCTAGTAAATGAAGAATACCAGCTTCCTGGAAATTTTCAATTGTTTCATCAGAAACATCTGCAGTTTCTCCAATTAACATTCCCGACAGTATTCCTGCATAATCTTTTTCAAAATATTTTCTAAAATTATCTCTTATTTGATTTTGTATTTTAAAAATAATATTTGTTTTATCAGAAGAAATATTTGTGTATTTATCTACGTATATCATACCATATGTGTTAATTGAGTATAAGTTCATTGCATAGTTATAACCACCTTCATTTCTCATAACAGACGGTACATTAAATACACCTTCAATAAATATCTTGTCACCTGGAATATATTCTTCTGGTGATATATTTTTAAAATATATTACAAATTTTTCGTTATTATCATTCTTACAAAAAAACTTTGAATAATATCCTATGTTTTTTCCAAATGAAATAATACATACATTCATTTTAATGTATTCTTGGTCCACGAATTTTGTTTTATATTTTTCTAGCGCTACCTTGGTGTATATATTTCCAATACAGATAACTATTGTTAATAATAAAATATTTAATAAATTTTTTCTTATATATGATTTTTTCTTTATAAGTAGTATTGATAGCAATATAACTAGTAAAAAAAAGAGAGTATATACTTGAATATTATCCAAGTATAACCCCCATGCTATACCAATTATATATGCTATAGTTATGCCGTCCCAATGAAAGCATTGTGTTCTCCCTTACTATAGTATTTTATTTTAGTTTTACGTAATCTGCTGAAACCCATCCAGTAATTCCATTTGAAGTTATCTTATACCATTTTTTATTTGTACTAGAATCAGTATAAGTATCTTCAATTACGACAGTTGCGCCTTTTGCAACTGTTGTTAAAATATTAGAACCAGATGCTGCTTTTTCTCTCACATTTAATGGTGTGTCTTTTGTCGTAACTATTCCTGTTTGTTTTGTCGAATCACTTATTAGTGGTGCATCTTCTGGGTAAGTTATATTAGCAGTTTTAACCCAACCCGATACATTTATTCCTTTACTATCAATTCCAGTAACGATTGACCAACCTTGTTCATATTTTTGTGCTGTTACTTTTGTGTTTTTTTCTAGTTTTCCAAGAACTTCGGCATTTTCGTCAGATTCAGAATATACATTAGAAAGTGCATTTGAAACTGTTGCATCTAAATATATTTTGCTTATTGGTGAACCAAGTTTTGAAACAAATTCCTGACCAACAATTGTACGTACCTCGCCTGATTCTCCAGATTCAACTAATTCTCCCGAATCAACTATCTCACCACTTGAAGATGATATATCATCACCACTTGGATAGTATGGATCACTAACTCCTACTATAGGTGTCTCTTCTTCGCTCCATACATTTTTTATTAATATTATAGATATTGCTATTGGAACTACCACTACAGCAATTAATATAATTCTTTCAAAATTTTTCATTATATAAAACCTCCACTTAACACAATTATCACATATAATCTTTTAATTTCTTACTTCTACTAGGATGTCTTAGCTTGCGTAATGCTTTTGCCTCAATTTGTCTAATTCTTTCTCTTGTAACCTTGAATTCTTTTCCAACTTCTTCAAGTGTTCTAGCTTTTCCATCTTCTAATCCAAATCTCAATTTTAAGACTTTTGCTTCTCTTGGCGTTAATGTTTCGATTATTTCATCCAATTGTTCTCTTAATAATGTATATGCTGCAAGCTCTGAAGGTGATGGTGAATCATCATCTGGAATAAAGTCTCCTAAATGACTATCTTCTTCTTCACCTATTGGTGTCTCAAGTGATACAGGCTCTTGTGCAACTTTTTTAATTTCTTTAACTCTCTCAACTGACATTTCCATCTCAGCTGCAATCTCTTCGATTGTTGGTTCACGACCTAATTGTTGTAATAAATGACGTGATGTTCTAATAAGTTTATTTATCGTTTCAACCATATGAACAGGAATTCTAATAGTTCTTGCTTGATCCGCAATTGCTCTTGTTATTGCTTGTCTTATCCACCATGTTGCATATGTTGAAAATTTAAATCCTTTTCGATAGTCAAATTTTTCAACTGCTTTAATTAGTCCTAAATTTCCCTCTTGTATTAAATCTAAAAATAGCATTCCTCGTCCCACATATTTTTTAGCAATACTTACGACAAGTCTTAAGTTTGCTTCTGCAAGTTTTTTCTTTGCTTCTTCATTTCCACCCATCATCTTTGTTGCATATTCAAGCTCATGCTCAGGTGAAAGCAAAGGAATTTTTCCTATTTCTTTTAGATACAATCTAACTGGATCATCTGTACTAGTTGTTTCTGGGACTTCAATAGTTTCTATATCTTCGATTTTAACATCTTCTTCAATATCTTCAAGCTCTTCGAAATCTGGTTCGTCTGAATCTTCAATTATATCAATATTAGCACTCTCGAGCATTTCATATATTTTTTCAATTTGATTTGCTTCAAGTTCGTACTTTTCTAACACATCAATAATTTCTTTATATGATATAGTACCTCTTTTTCCTGCAGTATCAATAAATTGTCTCACTATGTCTTTTAACTCTTTGTTTTCTTCATTCATTTAAATTACCATTCCTTCCTACAATTTTAGTAAGACTACCTTTTGGCAAGTTTTATAATAATTTCATTAAGTCTTTTTCCTAAATTTTCTTTTTCTTCTTCTGTATTATTGCCTTGAAGTTTCTCAAATATCTCTTGTTTTTCATTTTGTAATTTATCTACTTCAATTTTTCTTAGAATTTCATTTGTATATTTTTCACTATCCTCACGTACATTATTTTGCATCATAATTTCGGATATTAAACTGCTTTCTTCATCATTCTCACAAATAGACATTATATTTTTATTACTAATATCTCCGCTTTCATATAATCTATATATTTTTTTGATTAAATCTTTATTGTATGCATTCTCAACATCTTTCTCTGTATATAGACTTTTTACTTTTAAATATGTTTCATTATTCATTAAAGATAATAAGTGTATTATCATCTTTTCATTTTTTAGTTTTTCCTTATCGATTGTTTCATTGTTTACTTTAGAAACAATTGAGAAATTTGATTGCCATTTTCTTAGTTTTATAGAATTTCTAAGTGTCTTTTTTTCTATTTCTGCGACTATTGCTTCTTTACCAACATTTAAGTCTTTTGAAAATTTATCTATATATATGTCTCTTTCAATAGCATTATCTACTTTAGAAAGTATTTCAGACATTTTAGTCAAGAAAATAATTTTTTGTGATGTGTCAGTTAAATCGTATTCTTTCTTTAATTCATCTACTTTATATTGCACAACTGAAATTGCATCCTCAATCAATTTTTCAAATTTTTCTGATCCATATTTTAAAACGTACTCATCTGGATCTTTTGCGCCTTGCATTTTAAGAACCTTTACTGGTACATCTAGCGCTTGCATTATCTCAATTCCACGCATAATAGCTTTTTGGCCTGCATCGTCAGAATCATACGATAGTATTACTTCATCAGCATATTGCCTTAAAAGCCTACCTTGTTGCTCAGTTAGTGCTGTTCCAAGTGAAGCTACAATATTTGTTATTCCTTGTTGATGTGGTGAAATAACATCCATATAACCCTCAACAACTAGAATTTTTTTGAGTTTAGTGTTTATTTGCTTTGCAATATTTAAACCATATAGATGGTTTCCTTTTGTATATATGAGATTTTCTGGAGAATTTACATATTTAGGAATTCTCCTTGCTTTCATCTCTTCACTCGATTCGAGTGTTCTTCCTCCAAAAGCTATTAGTCTTTTTCTTACATCAAAGATTGGAAACATAAACCTATTCTTAAATTTATCATATAAGAATCCATTTTCGCTTTTTCCAACTAACCCGGTTGCAATCATATATTTCTCATCAAATCCTTGCTTTTGTAGCTCCTTTAAAAGTCCATTATCATCAAGCGCAAACCCGAAGCCCAAATTTAGCAACTGTTTTTGGGCTTATTTTTCTTTTTTCTATATAGTCTTTTGCAACCTGTGACTTCTCTATATTGTCGTAAAACAGTCTTCCTGCCAATTTATTAATTTCATACATTTGCTTTTTAGCTTCTTCTCTTTGTTTAAGCTCTTTCTGCGACATGCCAAGATCACTTGTCTCGTAAGCAGGTAGGTTTATACCAGCTTTTTCTGCAAGTATTTCAAGTGCATCCTTAAAACCTATATTGTCGATTTTCATAATGAAATTAACAACATTTCCTCCAACTCCGCAACCAAAACAATGGTATATTTGCTTTTCTGCTTGTACAGCAAATGAAGGTGTCTTTTCTTTATGAAATGGGCAAAGTCCAACATAAGTATTGCCTCTGTGTCTTAAGTTTACGTAACTAGAAATAACGCTAACTATATCGTTTGCGCTCTTTATTTCTTCAATTATTTCATCCGAATAAAACGCCATTTCCCTCACATCACCTATGTTTTCAATTGTTTTCAAAAATCGTTTAATATTTTAGCAATAAAATTTGAATTTTGCAACTATATTTATAAATATTCGACAGGTTCTTTGAAAATCCTGCTAGTTTACCATAAGAAATAATCTAAAGGTTAATCTTTCCACTAAATAATTCCTGAATTTTAGCTCTAATCATACTGTTTGATTGAGATTTTAGATAAGGATCTTCTTCTAAAATATTTTTTGCCAACACTTGGGCTTTTTTTAATATTGGTATATCAGTAAAAAGATTTGCAACCTTAAATTCTGGTATTCCATGCTGCTTAGTTCCAAAAAAGTCTCCAGGGCCTCTTAACTCTAAGTCTTTTTCGGAAATTACAAACCCGTCTGAACTTTCTTTCATTATATTCATTCTTTCTTTTACTATTTTTGATTTGCTATCATATTTTAAGATACAATAAGACTTAAAATTTCCTCTTCCAACCCTTCCTCTTAACTGATGTAGTTGTGCAAGCCCAAATCTTTCAGCATTTTCAACTATCATAATCGTAGCATTTGGCACATCGACACCAACTTCTATTACGGTGGTAGCAATGAGTACATCT
>CAZNFG010000016.1:0-18904 GCA_964572605.1 uncultured Eubacteriales bacterium | reverse complement strand
TATTTTTTTGTCTTTAAAGCTCTCCATCGTTTCATCTTTTTCTTTTGGTTTCATTTTTCCGTGAAGCATTTCAACCACATGGCCATCAAATACTTTTCTATAATATTCTAGTTGTTCTTTAACTGACTTAACGCCTTCTATTTCTTCAGATTCTTCAACTAGAGGACATACAATATATACTTGCCTTCCACTATCTATTTCTTTATTTACGAATGCGTTTACCCTATTTTCCATATTTCTTTCAACTGGATAAGTATCAATCTTTTGTCTTCCTGGAGGTAATTCATCTATTATTGAAATATCTAGATCTCCATATAAAATTATAGCAAGGGTTCTTGGAATTGGAGTTGCAGTCATTACTAAAGTATCTGGCATATTACCTTTTTGAGATAATATCTTTCTTTGTCTCACACCAAATCTATGTTGCTCATCCGTTATTACTAAACCTATATTATTAAACTCGACATTTTCTTCTAATACCGCGTGTGTTCCAATTATTACATCTATTTCTCCACTTTTCAATCGTTCAAGTATGTTCTCTTTTTTCTTTTTTGTTATATCGCTTATAAGTAATTCAACTGTAATATTAAATTTTTCTAATATTTTTTTAATATTCTCAAAATGTTGCTTTGATAAGATTGATGTAGGTGCCATAAGTACTGCTTGATAACCATTTTTTACCGCTTTATACATTGCCATCATTGCAACTACTGTTTTTCCAGAACCAACATCTCCTTGTACTAGTCTATTCATAGATTTACTATTTCTCATATCTTGATCTATTTCATTCCAGACCTTTTTTTGTGCATTAGTAAGAGTATATGGTAATAAGTTTGTTAGCTCAGATATTTTTTCATCTTTATCAAAAGCTATTCCTAATTTTTTATCTTGTGAATTGTTTTTAAAACTAAATAGTCCAAGTTGCATTATAAGTAACTCTTCAAAAGCAATTCTGTACCTTGCTTTTTCAAAGTCCTCTAACGTTTTAGGAAAATGAATATTTTCCATTGCATAATTTATATCTACAAGATTATTATCTTTTCTTATTTTTTCTGTAAGAGTCTCAACAAAGTTGCCCCTATATTCATTTAAGCCAATCTCTAATATCTTTCTAAAAATATTTTGAGTTATTCCATATGTAAGTGGATATATTGGAATTATTTTGCCAGTATTCTTTCCTCTATTCGATTCTTCAAAAATTGGTGAATTCATCTCGAAACGTCCTAATCCACCTTTTACTTTTCCATAGAAAGTGTATTCTTCACCAATCTTAATTTGTTTCTTGATATATGATGTATTAAACCATGTTAAAAAAACAACTCCCGTTTCATCCTCGGCAGTAGCTTTATATATAACCATATTTTTTCTTATCCTAGATTCTTTTATGCTTGAGTTGATTCTTGCATTAATTGCTACAGTTTCTTCATCTAAAAGTTCAGATATCTTTTTATATTTACTTCTGTCTTCATAAGCTCTTGGATAGTAACTTAATAAGTCTGCCAGAGTATATATTTGAAGCTTATTTAGTAAATCAACACGCGATGGACCTACACCTTTAATATACCTAATATTATCATTTAAATTAGCCATATTAACCTCCTTAAACCTTTCATTTCATAGACTATCATAAAACTTATGTTCGTGTCAATTTTAACGATAAATCCTCATAAAATCAATAATGACAAAAAGGAACGTCCCTAATTGTCAAGTTGTAATATTTTTCCAATATCATTTTTCAAAAAAAAGTTGCCATTATTAACCTTCTGTGCTAGAATGGTAGAGAACGATTTTAGAACATTTTGAGGGAGGTGCTTATAATGGCAAAATGTGAAATTTGTGAAAAAGAAAAGGTGTTCTCAATGCAAGTGAGTCACTCACATAGAAGATCTACTAGAACATGGAAACCAAACCTAAGAACTGTAAAAGCAGTGGTTGGAGGTACTCCTAAAAAACTAACAGTATGTTCTAGATGTCTAAGATCTGGTCTTGTTGAAAGAGCATAATAAAAAAGATGGTTTTAAACCATCTTTTTTTCTTTCTTCTATTTTTTTCTGTATTTATTCTATTTGTTTTTTCACAATTCTTAATCTTTATATCTTTGATTTAGTTTATTATGTATGTTAGAATTATCTTGGTGATTATATATGACAAGAATTGAAAAAATAATAATTGAATTATCTAAACTTTATGATGGTGAAAAAGGTTCTTTAGATTATACTAGCCCTTTTGAACTTTTAATTGCTGTGATGCTTTCCGCCCAATGTACAGACGCAAGAGTAAATATAGTTACAAAAACATTATTTAAAGTTGCAAATACGCCAGAAGCTTTTGCAAAAATGAAAGTTAAAGATATAGAAAAACTAATATCCTCTATTAGTTTTTATAAAAATAAAGCAAAATATATAAAAGAATGTTCTACTCAAATTGTTGAAAACTTTGATGGAGTTGTTCCTTCTACAATGGAAGAATTAACAACACTTTCTGGTATAGGTAGAAAATCTGCAAATGTTGTAATGCTAGAAGCATTCAATAATTGTCAAGGAATTGCTGTAGATACTCATGCACTAAGACTTTCTAATAGACTTGCTCTTTCAAATGAAAATGATTCATTAAAAGTAGAACAAGATCTTCTAAAAAAGATTCCTAAAAAATATTGGAAACTTATGAATCATCTATTTGTTTATCACGGTCGTGCTATATGTACTGCAAAAAAACCTAAATGTAATGAATGTACTATTAGACAATATTGTAAATATTATGACACCTTAAATAATTAAGGTGTCATCTTATTATATTAATAATTCACTTAATTTATCTACATGATAAATATCTAATGTATTCATAGCTCTTGTTATACATACATATAATAGTTTTGTATCTACTTCTGATTTCGTATAATTATTAACATCTGCATTAGTAATTATTACTGCATCAAATTCAAGACCTTTAGATAAGTATGATGGAACAATACTTATTCCGCCGTTATATTCTGCGTCTTTATCTGTAATAACATGTACATTTTCCGGTATATTTAATCTATCTTTAAGTTTTTCACATTCCGGCACAGTCTTACATATTAAAGCTATGTTCTTAAGGCCTTTTTCTCTTAATTTCATTACTTTTATTTCAGTATGTTTTATCATATCTTCTTCTGATTCAAAGTCTTTTATTGTAACAGGTTCTCCATTTTTCATAACAGGTTCTCCAAGACTACAATGAAGTTTATCTGTTAAATGTGATATTACTTTATTAGCAACATTCATAATTTCTTCAGTTGTTCTATACGTTTTCTTTAATGTTAGATATTGTGGTTCATTTTCTGCTCCAAATACCATATTCATTGTCTTTTCCCAATTTTCTGTGCCACGATAGAAGTATATTCCTTGTGCCAAATCGCCAAGTATTGTTAATGAATTACTTTTTACTATCTTTTTAAAAATATAAAACTGAAATTCACTAAAGTCTTGTGCTTCATCAATTACTATATGTTTTAAATCAAATTTCGTTTTAATTCCATGCACCATATATTTTATATACATAAGTGGTGCTATATCTTCCATTTCGATCTTACCTACTCTTCTAGATTTATTAAAGCTTTGCTTTATGTAATCTATTTGTTCTTTAGGAATTCTTCCTTCTACAAATTTTTCTAAATAATGATCAATAAATTCTTCATAGTACTTTATTGGTTCTATTATTTTTCCTTGATTAGAAAAATACTTCTGAACATATTTTTTGACATCTTTAGTTACAATATTTTTAAGTTTTTCTGCTTCATCATATGCACTTCTAATCATTGCATATCTAATTTTTTCATTTTCTTCTTGTTGCTTTATTTTAGCGACTTCATAGTCTCTATTTCCTTCTATGTCTTTTATAATTTCTCCATTACGCATCATTACTGTATTTTTCATATGTTTAGATATTTCTTCTATTCTTCTACATATAGGTAAGTTACTATATTCTTTATAAAACAAATATTGTATATCTTTCTTTTCCATAAATATATATTTATGGATTTTAAAATCTTCATCGGGTAATATTCTTTTTTCAATTTCATATATATATTCATCTAATATATTTTTATACCTTATTGAAGATTTAAATCTTGATGCTTCTTCTATAACTTTGCAAAAAGCTTTTTCTTTTTCTGATTTATTATTACTTATAAGCCTTGCAAGTTTTATATTAGGCTCCTCTATTTCAAATTTATTTTCAATTACTTCAAATGCTATATCTTCATATGTGCTTTGTCCAACTTTGTCAACGCCTAAATCTGGTAAAACGTTTGAAATATAGTTTAAAAAAAACTTGTTTGGTGCAATTATTAAAAATTCTTCTGGGAAAAATGTTTTTTCATAATTATATATCAAATAGGCGATTCTATGAAGTGCAATTGTTGTTTTTCCACTACCAGCAACTCCTTGTACAATAAGTGGTTGCCACATATCCGATCTTATAATTCTATTTTGTTCTGATTGTATAGTAGCAATAATATTTTTAAGTCTTGTATCTGAGTTTGCAGAAAGAAATGGTTGAAGCATCTCATCATTTGTTGTTATGTCGATGTCTAATACATTTTCCAATCCTTTATCATTAAAGAAAAATTGTCTTTTTAATTTTATTTCACCTTTAATGTTTCCTGCAGGACAGTTATAATTAGCATTTCCTAGCCTTCCTTCATAGTACAAGTCTGCAATTGGAGCTCTCCAGTCTATAACTATCTGTTCTAATGATTCGTGGTCAGTAACCATGACTTTGCCGCAAATAAAAAGCATCCCTATTTTCTGTACCATCCTCCACAAAATCTACTCTTGCAAAATATGGTTTTCCGTTTAACCATTTTAAGATTTTTTATTCTTTGGCTAAACTTTTCTTTTAGGGCTGCTTTCATGAAATCATCTGTGTAATCATCGAAGTCGTAATCTTCGAATCCACGTTCAATTCTGGCTTCACTTTCTTTTATTTCTTTTTGTATATACTGCTGCGTTTTCTTTAGTTTTTTTTGTTCCACAATCTCATCTTCGTGTGCAATGTTCAACTTTAAACACCTCCACTTACACTAAAAACTAGTTGGTATTTTATCATATAATATGTGTTTTTGGCAAGAAAAAATATAAAATATTAAATTTTTACATCTATAATAGTATTTACTACACGAGGTTCTTTTGAGTAAACTTCAATATAGTTTGTAGTATGCCCTTCGTGTTCATTTTCAAATAAAACGGGCAATTTTTTTCCAATAAATCTATCTTTAAATGCTTTTTCATTTTCATCTGACATCTTTATAAGTATTTCGCTTCTTATGTCTTTATCTTTATCATTTATCTGATTTTCAAATGTCGCTGCTTTTGTTTTTCTTCTTGGAGAATACTTAAATATGTGCATCTTTGAGAAATTTATTTCTTTTAGAAACTTTCTTGTTATTTCAAACTCCTCATCTGTTTCACCTGGAAAGCCAACAATGATATCTGTAGTTAATGCGACATCTTCTATTTTATCTCTTAATATTTTGACTATTTTTTTAAATTGTGCAGTATTATATTGTCTATTCATTCTTTCAAGTGTTGCATCGCATCCACTTTGAAGTGATAAGTGAAAGTGGTTGCAAATTTTATTTATCTTTTTTATTCTTTCTACAAACTCTTCTGTGATTATTAGTGGTTCCAATGATCCGAAGTCTTATTCTTTCTATCCCATTAATATCTTGTATTTTTTCTAGCATATCTATAAGCTTTAGATTTCCATCTAAGTCTTTACCATAAGAAGATATATGTATTCCTGTTATTACAACTTCTTTTATTCCAGTTTTTGCAATTTCTTCCACTTCTTTTTTTATATCTTCTATTTTTCTACTTCTTACTGGTCCTCTTGCATATGGAATAATACAGTAGGTGCAAAACCTATCACAACCATCTTGAACCTTAATTTCTGCCCTTGCTTTACTACTGTATGCTATTTTTTCCCATTCTATATATTGTCTTTCATCTAAAACATCCGATACAATGCATGTTTTTTTATTATTATTCATATATTCTTCTACTATATTTAATATATTTCGCTTATCGTTATTACCAAGAACTATATCTATTTCATTTATCTTTTCTAATTCAGCTTTAGCAACTTGTGCATAACATCCAACTGCGCAAAGTATTGAATTTGGGTTAATTTCTTTTGCACGTCTTATTATTTGTCTAGATTTTCTATCACTCATGTTTGTAACAGTACAAGTATTTACAACATATATGTCTGCATAATCTTCAAATTGTACTATTTCATATCCTTTATTCTCAAATTCTGCAATCATTGCATTTGTTTCATAATGATTTACTTTACATCCGTAAAGTATAGAACGCTATTTTCATCTTGTATCTCCCTTTTTTTATTTCTTTATATATTTTAACAAAAAAGACGTGCTAATGCACGCCTTTTTTAGTTATATTAGTATTATTCTTCTGTGTCTTCTTCATTTACTGCAGTTCTAATAATTATATCAGAATCAAATTCTAGCAAAGCCTCATCTTCGTTCATTTTTCTAATTCCATCTTGTTCAAACACATATGCATCTGAAAGTTCGGGGATGTATATTTTTCCTTCGAATACAGATGAAAGCTGTTCACGAAGTTGTAACTTAACATTCATTTCTGCATGATTTAGAACTAATCCATTTAAGTTTGGATAATCTTCTACTATTTTAACCATATCAGGATAGTATCCATGTGCAGAAAGTCCGTGAAGCCTATAGGTCTTGCAATGTTTAACGTATTTATTCTTTCCAACTTCACAAATTTCACCAATTTTACATTCATGCAACTGAGAGCTCGGACTATTTGGATCAATCCATCCGCAGAATACAAACACGTAGTTAGGACTCTGAATGCCTTTTTCAAAATAACCAATTATTCGTCCACCATTGCCGTTGGCAGATGCAGTAATGATTACTCTTGGAGCTTCACCATGTAAAACGCTTTCTTTGTGTTCAATACCCCTAAGAATTACTTTGATATTTTTATTATTAAATGGATTCTGACCGAGGTCCTTAAAATAGTACTTATCCGTCTTGTAAAAACTATCATATATGGAAAGCATCGTAAAAGTAAGTGGTGAATCAACAAAAACATCAATTTTAATGTTTTGTTTTTTGAATTCGCTCATTAGGTAGACCAACATTGCATTTCTATCCAAAGAAAATCCAGCAAGTATAATGTGCTTATGCTGCCTAATCCCCTTCTTAATAATTTCCATTAATCGATTTATAGAAGTTTTTAGAGTCTCTTGAGGTTCATCAACACCGTGAAGTGATTCAAGAACAAGATAATTTATACTTTCATTATAATAATAGTCTCCATAACGGTATAAAACAGGATTATTAGGTCCTATATCACCAGTGAAGGCTATATTACATCTGTTCTTTCCAGAACCAATGTAAAGTTCAACTCGTGCTGCACCATCTTGATGAGTTGTGGGTAGTAACCTTACATATACGTTCTCGGAAATTTTCACACGTACAAAAAGGTCTATTGGCTCAAAAAGATTCATTACATTTTCCACATCCATTTGGCCATAAATAGCCTCATCTTCTATGTTTTCCAATTGTTCGATTCCGTTGTCATAGCTCTTAATGTCTTTAGGATTTGTTGACAATGCTCTTTCAATTATAAGCCTTTGCTCTGTTTTAGCTAGTATTTTTTTATTACGGCCACTTAATCTTATGTCAAGTTCATTAAGTCTAGCCGCATCTAATAAGAGCGGATGGGCAATTGATCGAACAATGTTAGTACAGTAGATTTTTCCTCTGAAACCACGTTTGTACAATAAAGGCAACATACCGATATGGTCGAAGTGTGCATGTGTTAATATAATAAAGCTTATTTTTTCACCGATAACGGGATACTCATACTTGAGATGTTCACTTTTCCCCTGTACTCCGCCTGCATCAACCATTCCATACTCACTGGTACCATCTGCTTTTGTGATTTTTATCAGTGTAGATGACCCTGTTATCTCATCTCCAGCTCCACCCACAAAAAACGCCCGAACCTGTGGATAACTTGTTGAATCGGCACTATCCATGAACATTACTCCTCCTTAAATTATTATTGAGAAACAAAAATCTAGATAAACTACAAAGTCATTTTATTATATAATTCAAAAAAGAGCAACAAAATTATATATAATCTACTACATCAATCCATTTAGATAGAAATTCTTGCTCACTGGCTATTTTTTTCGTTTTTTGAGTCGCTGCTACAATTGGTACACATCTTAATATATCTTTCTTGGAAATATCTGCCTTGTTTTCAAATAAATTCAAATATTTTTCTGCTAATTCTTTTTTTCCATCCATATTAAAAAGTAAATATGTTCTAGCGGCATCAAATGCAGCATTACCTTGTGTTACATGTGACCAGTCAATTACATATAAAGTTCCATCTTCTTTAATAATAATATTTGAAGGATTGAAATCTCCATGGCATACTGAATTTCCGATTGGTAATCCTTCTAGTCTATGAAGTAATTCGTACTTAATATTTGTTTCAATATTTTCCGCATCAGATATTTTTCTTTGCATTTTATCTTTTATTCTGCCTAATAATGGTACTTTTTTACTTAAAACTTCAATTTGCATATCTACAAATAATTGTAAGTATTTGTCTAAACTCTCTGGATCTTTTGTCATAAGTTCTTCTAATGTATTTCCTTCTACATATTCAAAAACTAGAGCCCATCTATCATCTATTTTTCTTACCTCAATTAATTTTGGTATATTCAAATTTGTCTCTTCAACTCTAGCTTGATTTAATGCTTCATTTAATATGTCAGCTTTTGAATAATTTTGTATAAAAAGTTTTATTGCTTTGTCTTCATCTTTGTACACTGTTTTAGTTGGTCTTTCAGCAATTATTTTTTCATAATTCATTATTTTTTCTCACCTCCATAATATGATTTTAAATACATTTCTTTAATTTCAGAAATCAATGGGTATCTTGGGTTGGTTCCAGTACACTGGTCATCAAATGCTTTTTCAGACATATCGTCTAATGTACTTAGAAAAGTTTTTTCATCTATTCCATAATCTTTAATCGTTTTCTTTATTCCTACTTTTTCTTTTAGTTTACTTATTGCCTCTATTAAACTATTAGTTTTTTCATTATCATTTTCTCCGCTTTAATCCTAAATATTCAGCAATTTCTGCATATCTTCTTAATGTATGTGGATATTCATAAGCTGGGAAGGTTCCCATCTTTGGAGGTGTTTCAGTACTGTTGTACTTTATAACTTCATTTATTAATAAAGCATTTGCTATACCATGTGGTATGTGATGATATGAACCAAGCTTATGTGCCATTGAGTGACAAACACCAAGAAATGCATTTGCAAAAGCTATTCCAGCCATAGTTGCTGCATCTGCCATTTTTTCTCTTGCTTCTATATCATTACCATTTTCATATGCTTTTGGTAAGTATTCAAATATTGTTTTCAAAGAACGAAGTGCTAATCCATCAGTATAATCTGTAGCCATCATTGATGCATATGCTTCCAAATTGTGTGTAACAGCATCAATTCCTGATGCAGCAGTTAATCCTTGCGGTGCTGTCATCATTACGTCTACATCAACGATTGCCATGTTTGGCAAAATTTCATAATCTGCTATTGGATACTTTGTACCAGTTTTTTCATCAGTAATAACTGTAAAAGGTGTTACTTCACTTCCAGTTCCACTAGATGTTGGTATAGCAATAAAATATGCTTTTTTACCCATTTTAGGGAATGTATATATTCTTTTGTTTATATCCATAAACCTCATTGCTAAGTCCATAAAGTTTACTTCAGGATGCTCATAAAGTACCCATATGATTTTTGCAGCATCCATTGCAGAACCACCACCAAACGCAATGATTGCATCTGGTTCAAATTTTCTAATTTGTTCAACACCTACCATGGTTTTTCCAAGTGTAGGATCTGGTTCGATATCCCAAAATGTCATATGTTCTATTCCAAGTTCATCTAATCTATCTGCTATACATTTTGAAAAACCAGAATTATATAAAAATGAATCAGTTACTATAAATACTTTCTTTTTACCAAGTACATCTTTTAATTCCTTTAATGCAACAGGTATTGAGCCTCTTCTAATATAGATTTTTTCAGGCGTTCTAAACCAAAGCATATTGTTTCTCCTTTCAACAACGGTTTTTATATTTATTAATTGTTTTACTCCTACATTTTCTGAAACACTATTTCCACCCCAAGATCCACAACCTATTGTAAGTGTTGGTGTAAGTTTAAAATTATATATATCACCTATTGCTCCATGAGATGAAGGTGTGTTTATTAGAACTCTATATGTTTCCATTTTTTGTTCAAATGTTTCTAATTTTTCTTTTTCATTAATTTCATCTATATATATAGATGATGTATGTCCATGTCCTCCATCACGAATAAGCTGATTTGCTTTTTCCATTGCATCTTCAAATGTTTTTGCTTTATACATTGCAAGTACTGGTGATAATTTTTCATGTGCAAATTCTTCTGAAAGTTCTACACTTTCAACTTCACCTATTAATATTTTTGTATTATCTTCTACTTCTACACCAGCTAACTCTGCAATTTTCTTTGCAGTTTGTCCAACTATTTTTGAATTTAATGCTCCATTTATTATCATCGTTTTTCTAACTTTTTCTGTTTCTGTATCTTTTAAAAAATAACAACCTCTTTTTTGAAATTCTTCTTTTACTTTATCATATATATCTGAAAGAACTATAACTGATTGTTCAGATGCACATATCATGCCGTTATCAAATGTTTTTGAATGAATGATTGAATTAACTGCAAGAGTGATATTTGCACTACTATCAATTACTGCCGGTGTGTTTCCTGCACCAACACCAATAGCAGGCTTACCACTTGAGTATGCTGAATTAACCATACTAGGCCCGCCTGTTGCAAGTATTATATCTGCAGATTTCATAACTGTATTTGAAAGCTCAATTGATGGTACATCTATCCAATCAATTATTCCTTGAGGGGCACCTGCTTCAATAGCTGCTTTTAGAACAATTTTAGCAGCTTCAATAGAACAATTTTTTGCTCTAGGATGGGGGCTAATAATAATGCCATTTCTCGTTTTAAGTGCAAGTAATGTTTTAAAAATTACAGTAGATGTTGGGTTCGTTGTAGGAATTACTGCAGCAATTACTCCAATTGGCTCAGCTATTTTTTTTATCCCATACGATTTATCTTCTTCTAATACACCACAAGTTTTTGTGTTTCTATAATTATTATATATATACTCAGAAGCAAAATGATTCTTTATAACTTTATCTTCGACAACTCCCATTTTTGTCTCTTCGACTGCAAGTTTAGCAAGTGGTATGCGCATATTATTTGCCGCCATTGCTGCTTTTGTAAATATGTAATCAACTTGTTCTTGACTATACTTTGAGTATTCGATTTGTGCTTTTCTTACACGATTTATTGCTATTTTTAAAGTTTCAAGGGAATCAACTATATCTCTGTTATTTGGCATAAATTTTCTCCTTTCATGATTTCAATTAAATTATAACACAATATATTTGTATTTGACAATTTTATTAAATACACCTTTTAAAAAAGTTTTTCACTAAGAAAAATGAGATACAACTATTTGTTATATCTCATTTATATTTTTATTTTATTATTGCAAGTACTTGCTGTTCTAATTGTTGTAACTTATTCATAATGTCTTTAACTTTTTCATCCGTAGTTCCTATTCTTAGATCTTCGTTTACGAATGAAGTCATATCATCTATTTCTTCACGAAGTGTTTCCATTTTCTCCAAGACTTCTAATCTGATATATTGGTTTTCATTTGGAGATCTAAGTTCAGCAGATTTTCTCATTCTTTCTTCATTAATCTCATAAACATCGCCTCTACTTGGTATTTCAACTGGTATTCCAAATTTATTTATTATCTCTTCAGATAAATTAAGTTGTGCTTCTTCATCACCATGTACCAAGTATATTTGTTTTGGTTTTGTCTTAAATGAATCAACAAAATTTAATAATCCATTTTTATCTGCATGTCCCGAGAATGCCTCTATATACCTAATATCTGCATTTACACCAATTTCTTCTCCAAATATTTTAACATTTTTAGCTCCATCAACTATTTTTCTTCCTAATGTTCCAACTGCTTGATAACCAACAAATAAAATTGTACTTTCTTTTCTCCATAAATTATGTTTTAAATGATGTTTTATTCTTCCAACTTCACACATACCACTTGCAGATATAATAATTGTGCGATTAGCTGTTAAGTTTAACTCTTTTGATTCGTCGACTGACTGTGTAAATCTTAAACCCGGAAAATCAAGAGGATCTCTACCTTCTCTAATGTCTTCTTGCACTTCTTCATCTAAGCAATCTAAGTTCTTTAAAAACACTTCTGTTGCTGATGTAGCAAGTGGACTATCTACATATACTGGAGCACTCATTATTTCGTCAAATTTCTTTCTAAATGCTTCATCTCCATTTTGCTTGCTTTTTTGAATTTCATATAATATTTCTTGTGTTCTACCAACAGCAAATGACGGAATTACAACATTGCCTCCTCTTTCTAATGTTTGTGAAACGATGTTTAAAAATTCCTGAGCTCTACCTTCTCTATTTTCATGTACTCTATTTCCATATGTTGATTCCATTATTAGTACATCAGCGTCATCAATGTTCTCATGTTCTCTCAATAATGGAATATCATTATTTCCTAAGTCGCCAGTAAAAGCAATCTTTTGTTCTTTTCCATTTTCTTTAATCCAAACTTCTATAAGACTTGAACCAAGCATGTGACCAGAATCTGTAAATCTTACTTTAATATTTTGATCTATTTGAAAAATTTCACCATATTTAACTCTTTCTAATAGAGCAAGCGAAGCGATTGCATCATCATATGTATATAGTGGTGGAATTTCGTGCTTTCCTTCTCTTTTTCTTTTTCTATTTAACCAATCAATTTCAGATTCTTGTATATAACCGCTATCAGGCAACATTATTTCGCATAAATCACATGTGGCTTTTGTAGCATATATTGGTCCTCTGTATCCTTCTACATAAAGTTTTGGTAATCTTCCTGAATGGTCAATATGTGCATGTGATAATAATACGAAATCAATTTCTTCTGGATTAAATAAGAAGTCATCTGAGTTTAGCATTATTTCTTTTTGTTGACCTTGGAAAAGTCCACAGTCTAATAAGAATTTTTTATTTTCTGTTTCTACTAAAATGTTTGAACCTGTTACTGTTTTGGTTGCACCTAAAAAGGTAATTTTCATTTGTATCCTCCTTTTGTTTTATCTATTCGTCTTCTGAATCAAAGGTATCTTCACCCTGTTCTTTCATTTCTTCCCATTCTTCTTTTGATATCAAAGCTTTTCTTGGTTTCGCACCACCTTCAGGAGCTGAAATTATTCCTTTTTCCTCCATCTGATCAACAATCCTTGCTGCTCTTGCAAATCCTACTCTAAACTTTCTTTGAAGCATAGAAGCAGAAATCTGCCCATCTTTTATTGTAAGTTCTATTGCATTAGTTAACAATTCATCATAATCATCTTTTTCTTCCGATATTGTTTGTGGTGTTAGTTTCTTTTCTAACGTTTCAATTATTTTTTCATTATAATTAACGGGTGCTTCTGTTTTTATAGTTTCAACTACATTTTCAATCTCTGAATCAGAAACATATGCACCTTGAAGTCTAATTGGTTTTGACTCTCCAACTGGTAAAAAGAGCATATCTCCACGTCCTAATAGTTTTTCTGCCCCAGCCATGTCTAATATTGTTCTTGAGTCGACTTGAGACGAAACTGTAAATGCAATACGTGATGGTATGTTTGCTTTAATTATACCAGTAATAACATCTACAGAAGGTCTTTGTGTTGCAATTATTAAATACATTCCGGCAGCTCTTGCCATTTGTGCAAGTCTACAAATAGCATCTTCAACATCATTTGGTGCCACCATCATAAGATCTGCAAGCTCATCAACAATTATAACGATTTGCGGTAGTACATCATCTTCTCCATCACTTTCAAGCAATTCATTATATCCCTTAATATCTCTTACTCCTCTAGATGCAAATAAGTTATATCTATTAACCATCTCTTGAACCGCCCAATTTAATGCACCAGCAGCTTTTTTGGGGTCTGTAACAACTGGTATCAAAAGATGTGGTATCCCATTATATGCTCCTAATTCAACTACTTTTGGATCAATCAAAATAAGTTTAACTTCATTCGGTTTTGCTTTGAAAAGTATACTCATTATAATTGAGTTTATGCATACACTTTTTCCGAGAACCTGTGCTTCCTGAAATAAGAAGGTGTGGCATCTTAGATATATCTGCAATAAAAGGTATTCCATCTATAGATTTTCCAAGTGAAAATGAAACTTTTGAAGTTGCATTTTTAAATTCCTCTGATTCAACAACTTCTCTTAGAGAAACCATCTCTGTAACTTTATTTGGCACCTCTATGCCAACAGCTGATTTACCAGGTATTGGAGCTTCTATTCTTATAGATTTTGCAGCCAAGTTAAGTGCAATGTCATCAGACAAATTAAGTATTTTACTTACCTTTACTCCAACATTTGGTTGAAGTTCATATCTAGTTACTGTAGGTCCTTTAGTAACATTTGTGACTTTAGCATCTACACCAAAGCTTGCCAGTGTTTTTTGAAGCTTAATTGCAATCTCTTTTAATTCTTTTGAAGAATAATCTTTTCCTGTATGCTTTGCAACCTTCAATAAGTCTATTGAAGGGTATTCATAGTTTTCGTATTCTTCCACTACATTATGTTCTATATTCAAAACTTCAGCTTCGTTTTCTTTTTTTTCTTCTTCTTTCTTTTTAGAAAATATTTCTTTAATATTTTGTTTTGCTTGTTCTTTTTCTTCTAGTTTTTTTTCTTTTTCTTCTTCAGCTTCTTCTTTTTCTTCTTCATCATCTTCTAATTCAAAATTCAATTGTTCTGCTGCTTCAATTATTTCTGCTTGCGATACAATCTTTTTGAATTTATCACTATTATTCTTATATTTCTTTTTCATTATATATTCTTTTTTCACTGCTTCTATTAGTTGTGATAACACATCTTTAATTGCAATTACAATTGCAGAAAATGTAATTCCAGTAGTAATAGAAAAGATTATGATAGCAATGCTCCATAAGAGAATTCTTGTTGCAAGTATACCAATACAGAAATTGCAGAAATATGCAATTGCAGAACCAATAACGCCACCGCCAACTCCTGATATTCCTAGCTCATACCATTTAGCAATGTAGTCAAATGGTGCATTAAATTTAATTTGTATTGCTTCAGTAAATCCCGCTGGCATTGTAGATATAATTGCTGATGAAATAAATACCATTAATATAACTAAAAACGATTTTAGTTTAAGTCTAGAAAAATCTCTAAATATAACATATATACCAAGTATCATTAAGATAATAGGCATCGCATACATTATATTACCAAAAAGACCTAATAAAACATCTTTTATCATTCCGCCCATAAAACCAGTATCTGATCCATATACAAATACTGATAAAATGATTCCTATAACAATCAATAAAATTGACGTTACATCCACATTGATTTCTTTATTTTTTTTCTTCTTTCCCTTTTTTGCCACTTCAACTATCACCTCACACAAATATATTATCTCAAGTGGAAAATATTTGCAAGAAAACAACTAAAAAAATAAAAATGGGACAGTCTCCGTGGCAATGCCAACAGTAAGAATGTCCCAATATTTATATTATTTTATTTTAATTCTTTTCTATTATCTTTTATTACATCTAATTTATTTTGTAGAGTAAGTTCTAGCTCACCCAATATATCATCGGCATATTTTTTTGTCCCATTTATTAAATCTTTAGAGAAAGCATTTGCACTATCTATTATTTCCGCTTTTTGCTCATACGCTTTTTTAGTTATTTCATGTTCATCTATCATTGCAATAATTCTATTTTCGGCTTCTTTAATAAGCTGATTTGCTTCTTTTTGCGCATCAACTAAAATTTTTTGTCTCTCTTCTTTTACCCATTTTGCTTGCTTTAGCTCATCAGGTAATTTCATTCTAATTTCGTTTACAAGAGAAATAATTTCATCTTTATTTACAAGAGACCTTTTTGTTAACGGTATATTGGCGCTCCTTGCAAGCATTTCCTCAATAGTTTCCAAAAGCGTTAAAACTTCCATAACGCGTTACCCCTTTCGTCTATACATATTCAATATATTTCTTCCGTATTTTTTTTGATTGTACCTTTCATATTTTTCTATATCTTCAGGCACTTCTTCATTAGTATCAGTCTCAAGGATAATAATTCCATCAATTTCTAATATATCTAAATCTGATATCATATTTATTGCTTCTATCCCAAGCCTTTTGTTATATGGTGGATCTACGTAAATTATATCAAATTTGCTATCTTTTAGTCCATTTAAAACAGACTTAAAGTCTTTATTTATAACTTTTGAATAACTAGTAAACTTTGCTTTTTCAAGGTTTTCATTAATTACATGTACACAATCAATATTTATATCAGAAAAAACAACTTCTTTTGCGCCCCTGCTTATTGCTTCAATACCAATTGCTCCACTTCCTGCAAATAAATCTAAGAATCTAGACTCTGGTATTTTATTAGCTAAAATATTGAATAGTGCTTCTCTTACTTCATCTTTTGTTGGTCTAGTCGTTTCACCGTCTATGCTTTTTATAACAAGACCTCTTCTTTTACCACCAATGATACGCATATAAACCCTCTCTTATAGCTATATTTTAATTAGATTTTCCAATTCTGTCAACATTTGTAACACAAATGTAATATTAATATACGCGGATTTTAACTTTAGATAAAGTTTTTTGTAAAAGACCTCCTATGTATCATACATAATCCATTTTTCTTTATTGCTTCAACGTGTGTTTTTGTTCCATAACCCTTGTGTTTTTCAAAACCATATATTGGGAAAATCTTATCATATTCTCGCATAATTCTATCTCTTGTTACTTTTGCAATAATTGAGGCGGCGGCAATAGATATACTAAGAGCATCACCTTTAATTATTGGTAAAAACGGTATATTATTTGTATCTACGTGTTTTTCTGCATCAATTAAGATGTATTCTGGAGCCATTTTCATGTTTTCTATTGCTTTGTGCATAGCTCTTCTTGTAGCATTTAAAATGTTAATTTCATCAATAACATTATTATCTTCAATTCCTACACCCCATGCAATGGAACTAGCAATTATTTCATCATATAGTTTTTCTCTTCTTTTTTCCGAAACCTTTTTTGAATCATTAACACCTTCAATAAGGCAGCCTTCTGGAAGCATTACAGCAGCAGCAACAACTGGTCCTGCAAGTGGTCCACGCCCAGCTTCATCAATTCCCGCAATATATTTATAGCCATTTTCATATCCTTTTCTTTCATATTCAGAAAGTATAATTAAACGTTCAATTTCTTTTTCATTCATAAAAAAATGCATCTCCTCTATTTAGATAAATATTATCATAACTATAAAAGAAATACTACAACAAAAAGCTAGGTGAGCACCAACTGCTCTCACCTAGCTTCTTAAAAAATAGAGGATGATTATTATGAATTACTAAACGTTTTGCTCCTCGATACTGCTATTATTTTCTGTATCTTCTTCATTTTTTTCAATTTCCATTTTTGATACTGATACTTCATAAGCTTTTCTTATTTCTACTGTTCCATCTTCAAATTTCTTTTCATATTGTCTACTTTGAATTCTTCCCCAAATCTTTACTCTTTCACCTATTGCAATATTTTGACAATATCTTGCATTTCTGCCCCATGCTATACATGGTATGTAATCTGATTTATTATATGCGCGATTTACTGCTAAAAGTACGTCGGCTATCTCTCTTCCAAATGGAGTTGTTCTATAAATTGGCTTTTTACATATAAAACCTGCTAAACATATTTCATTAGGATTTGATAAATCTGTGTTTTCGTCTTGTAATCTTATGTCTTTTACAAAGACTGTTAGTACTAACTTGTTCTTTTCATTTTCGTAGTTATTGTATGATCTAAATTGTCCATCAATTACAACCTTTTGACCTACTCTAAATTCATCCGTTAGTATCCTTTCTGAAACTGTAACTGGAATTATGTCGCTATTTTCGCTAAGTCTTGGTACTTCAATGTCAAAACTATAAAATCCTTCTCCATATACTTCATGGCTAAAAGCTCTTTCAGAAACTATGGTACCTATAAGTGTTATTATATTGTTTTCACTATAATTTATCACCCTAAAATCCCCCTCATTTGCATTTTAAATAAATTTTCTTTCTAGTATTTTTAAATTTCGCTTTGGTAGTTTTTTTAACACCGTTTTAATTGTACCATAATTTTCTATATTTGTCTACATAATAATTCTATTTTTTATCAGATTATGTAAATATTATACATTTCCATGTTTTTCCAGAATTTTAAGCACTTTTTCTTTTTTCCTGAAGAATTCCCAAACAAGATCTTTTTTCTGTTTTTTATTAAAAAATGCCCTAATTAGTAGCATTTCACTTGCATATAGTCCAATTCCTCTTTTGCCCAAATACGGACATGTAAACAGTTTACATGCCATACATTTTGTTTGACACGAACCGTCTTTATTATGCAATTTACACTTTCTATAAACATTAAAACAACAGCCATCTTTATTCTGATTCGGATAATTGTTAAAAAATCCTTTATGTCTTTGTGATAAACATTTATTATTTTTAAAATTACAAAAATTATATTTTGAAAATGATTCATCTAAATCTTCACACAAAGTATCATAAACAAACTGGAGTCTATTATCTTCCATTTTTAAAGCAGTAATTAATTTATTTAGTTCATTTATTA
>CAZNFG010000015.1:0-29500 GCA_964572605.1 uncultured Eubacteriales bacterium | reverse complement strand
CTTAACTTCTTTTTCTGCCGGAGTATTGAAAGTTCTTTTTACTTCTTCCTTTTCTTCTTCTACTTTTTCTCCTCTTGTTAAATCTACTCCAAGTAAAGTATTTTTTATTGCATAATGAATCGCTTTGAATACTTTTCCTTCTTCTGAAAATCTAACTTCTAATTTTGCCGGATGAACATTTACATCAACTAATTCTGGATCTATATTTAAATTCAAAACACAAAACCCAAATTTTCCATTTGGTATTATTGTTTTATATGCTTCTTCTGCAGCTGCAGATAAAGTTTTATCTTTTATAAATCTTCCATTTACGTAAAACATTTGATTACTTCTATTAGATCTTGCTATTTCAGCTTTTCCAACTCTACCAGTAACTCTTATATTTTCATATTCAAAATCTACATCAACAGAATTTGTTGCTATGTCTTTTCCAAATATATTGTATATAACATCTGTCATACTTTCATTTCCACTTGTAGATATTATTTCCTTTTTATTATTTATAAGTTTAAATGCAATCTCTGGATGCATTAATGCAATTCTTTCAACTGAACTTTCTATATATCCGCCTTCAGTAAAATCTTTCTTTAAAAATTTATATCTAACAGGAGTGTTATAAAATAACTCTCTAATTGTTATAGTAGTTCCTAGTGGAGCTCCACAATCTTCTTTAGAGATTATTTTTCCGCCCTCTACAATTATTTTAGTTCCTAATTCTTCATTTTTTGTTCTTGTTACTAATTCGATTTTTGCAATAGCAGCTATACTTGCTAATGCCTCACCTCTAAAACCCATAGTTGATACTTTTATAAGATCCGCAGCTTTTCTTATTTTGCTTGTTGCATGTCTTTCGAATGCAAGCTCTACATCATCTCTTGCAATTCCTTTACCATTATCCGTTATTCTAATATATGTTATTCCACCATTTTGCACTTCTGCAAAAATAGATGTTGCTCCGGCATCTATTGAGTTCTCTATAAGTTCTTTTACAACGTTTGCAGGTCGTTCAATAACTTCACCTGCTGCTATCTGATTGATAGTCAATTCATCTAGCAAGACAATATCGCCCATATTTTTCCTCCTTTGTATTATTTACCTAAAATATTTTTAAGTCTTAATAACTGTTCATAAACTTCTTTCTTTGCCACTTCATCTACTCTTTCATAAGATACTGCTGGACATTCTATAGTTAATTCATCGTCTAAGAACGGTCCATATTCTAAAGTTACTACTTCTAATGTCATATATTTTTTTATCGCATCTTCTAAGAATATATAGTCTTCTTCATTCATCTTAGAATGATTTGCAGATAGACTTCCATCTTTTCTAAGAATACATCCTGAAAGATGTATTTCAACTAGTCTATCCATCGGAAGTCTTTCTACATATTCATTAAAAGGAATACCAAGTACTTCTGATGCGACTCTTGCATGACCTATATCAAATAAAAATCCACAATCATTTTCTGTTACTACCTTTGTTATATAATCTGGATATGTACAAAAATGATTTTTTGTATTATCTCTTGATGCAGGTACATTTTCAATAATAACTTTCATATCGAAAGTTTCTTTAATTGAATTTATATTATTCTTAAGTAATTCTTCAGATTCTTTTTCATCAATTTCTTCATCTCTATCTATATTTATATGTCCTGAAATATATGGCGTGTTTCCTTTTTTATAATAAAGTTTTTGTAGCTCTACATCTCTTCCTTTTAAAAAGTCCTTTGTTATTAAGTTTGAAAGGTTACCAACCATACCATGAAACATTACTTTCTTTTTCGACGCACACCAATCAAATGGTGAAAGATCGTTATTAATACTATATAGTTTTAGATAATCTATAAAATCAAGCTTTCCTTCTTCTAAAAGCTCTCGTACTTCAGTTAAATAATTTACACACAACTTCATTATTTTTCCCCTTTATAGTTTTGATTTTAATTTCACAAGTGTATTTAATGCATCAACAGGTGTAAGTTCATCAATATTTATCTTATCTATTTCACTTGCTATCTCTCCTAATTTGTAATTAAACAAATCGAATTGACTTGCAGCTACACTTGCCTTCTTATTTTCTTTTTCATTTTTATACATAAAATTATTTTCTTTTAAGTTCTTTAAAATTTCATTTGCACGCGTTGTAACATTATTAGGAATTCCAGCAAGTTTTGCAACATGAATTCCATAGCTTTCATCTGCCCCACCACGAACTATCTTCCTTAAGAAAATAACATCTTCACCTTTTTCTTTTACAGATATGCAATAGTTTTTTACTCCATCTATTTTGTCTTCTAATTCTGTAAGCTCATGATAATGTGTTGCAAATAAAGTTCTTGCATTTATTTTACTTGCAATATATTCAACAACTGACCATGCAATTGAAAGACCATCAAATGTAGAGGTACCTCTACCAATTTCATCTAGTATTAATAAACTTCTTTTTGAAGCATTAGAAATAATGTTTGCAACCTCATTCATCTCTACCATAAAAGTAGATTCTCCTGATGATAAATCATCTGATGCTCCGACTCTTGTAAATATTTTATCAACTATTCCTATTTTTGCCTCGCTTGCCGGTACAAAGCTTCCGATTTGTGCCATTAAAGAAATTAAAGCAACTTGTCTCATATATGTAGATTTACCAGCCATATTAGGGCCTGTAATAATATTTACTCTGTCTTCATTTTCATTTAAATAAGTATCGTTAGGTACAAAACCACCACTTGGAATAAGTCTTTCAACCACAGGATGTCTTCCCTCTTTTATTACGATTTCATCTGAATTATCTATAGTTGGTTTTACATAGTTATTTTTATCTGCAACTTCTGCAAGCGAGCAAAGAGCATCAATATTTGAAACTGAATAACTTGTTCTTTGCAATCTTTCAATGTGATTTGCTATTTCTTCTCTTATTTGTACAAAAACTTCATATTCTAAATTTATTACTTTATCCTCAGCACCAAGTATTGTGCTTTCGATATTTTTTAATTCTTCAGTAATATATCTTTCACCTGTTGTTAATGTTTGCTTTCTAATATATCTATCTGGAGCCATATTTACATTTGATTTAGATATTTCAATAAAATATCCTACTACTTTATTATATCCTATTTTTAAGTTTTTGATTCCTGTAGCTTCTTTTTCTCTTGCTTCAAGATCTACTACCCATTTTTTACCTTCTTTTGATGCAGTTCTTAATTTACTTATTTCTTCATTATATGCAGCTTTAATTATTCCACCTTCTTTTATACTCAAAGGAGGTTCTTCCATAATTGAATCTTCAATTAATTTTGCAATATCTTCTAATAAGTCTATATCTTCGCATAAAGCTTTTAAACTATTTGATGTCATTTCGTTCATTAATTTTTTTAATTCAGGTAACTTTAAAAGAGACATCTTTAAAGATATCAAATCTCTTGCATTAACATTTCCATAAGCAATTTTTCCGAGTTAGTCTTTCGATATCGTAAATCTTTTTTAATACAGAGATTATTTCCCCTCTTTGCATTACATTTTTCTTTAACTCTTCTACTCCATCTAATCTGTAATTAATTTCATC
Source organism: uncultured Eubacteriales bacterium (assembly GCA_964572605.1). Classification (GTDB taxonomy): domain Bacteria; phylum Bacillota; class Clostridia; order TANB77; family UBA1234; genus UBA1234. The sequence continues at coordinate 25,939 of CAZNFG010000015.1, read as the reverse complement.
TACATCTGTAAGAGGTTTTTCCACCCAATTTCTAAAAAGTCTTCCACCCATTGATGTAGAAGTTTTGTCTAAAACCCAAAGTAGACTTCCTTTTTTATTTCTATCTCTAATTGTTTCAGTAAGTTCTAGATTTCTTCTTGCAGTAATATCTAATGTCATAAACTTATCTACTTTGTAGTATTCAATTTTAGAAATGTGTTTCATATCTACTTTTTGTGTTTCTTTTATATATGCAAATAACAATTTAGTAGCTTCTTTTGCATATGGATACTTTTCTAATTCTTTGAAGCCTGTAACTGCCACATCTTCTGTTTCTTCTTTTTTACTTGTTATATATATACCAAGTTTTTCAGATATAACACTTATTTCATTCTTAGATAAAAACATATCGTCATTAACTACGATTTCAGCAGGAGAAAATCTAACTAGTTCATTTATTAACTTTTGAAAATTATTATTTTGATCAATTTGTGTAGTACAAAATTCTCCTGTAGAAACATCAGAATAAGCAAGGCCATAATATGTTCCAACTTTAAATATAGCTGCTATATAATTATTCTTTTTTTCTTCAAGCATATTAGACTCAATTATAGTACCTGGCGTTATAACTCTTATAACTTCTCTTTTTACAATTCCTTTAGCTTTAGCTGGATCTTCCATCTGTTCACAAATTGCAACTTTATAACCTTTATTTATTAACTTGCTAATATATCCTTGTACACTATGATACGGAACTCCACACATAGGAGCTCTTTCCTCAAGTCCACAATCTTTTCCAGTTAACGTAATTTCTAGTTCTTTTGACGCAATAATTGCGTCCTCAAAAAACATCTCATAAAAATCCCCTAATCTATATAAAAGAATACAATCTTTATATTCATTTTTTGTTTCCATATATTGTCTCATCATCGGTGTCAAATTTTCCATAAAACTCACTTCCATTTCTTACTTATACTTGAAATTTTACCATTTTGAGGTTGTTTTTGCAAGTGCAATCATGGATGATAAATGACAATTTTTACTATCTGGGTACGATACAAAAATGTACTTTTGTTTCTAATAAAAAAGCACCCTATTTTTTAGGGCACTCTTTTGCTTTAGTTTTTTCTTTATATCTAATTTTATATTTTTCATTTGAATTTAATAATTTGTATTCAATTACTGTTTCTTTGCTTATTCCCCATCTATCTTTAAATGTATTCGTAATTTCAGCAATCAATTTCTGAGCATCACTTTTACTGTCTAAATTGATGTTCATATTAATAAATGAACCTCTAAGTTCAGCTTGTGCAAGTATCTTTTCATCTTCTTTTGGTTCAGCCATAAATGTCTTTATCTTGCCTTTTCCATCTTTTTTTATCTTTATTGATTTGTTTCCGGTCGCATGTAACACTTTATCATCATAAAGTGCATAAGTTCCTCTACCCTCTCCACCATAGTTTCCACTATTGTCAGGGTAATTTGCAATTGATGTACTTATATTATGTATTTTTCCTGCAGAGAATGTAATTTTATCCATTTCTTCGATTCTAGCTTTTGGCTCACCCGCTTTAAAAAGGACAATGTCTTTTTCTAATTCTTTTGGTCCTACATAACCTTTAACTTCGTCATATTCAGGATTAATTTCTGGAGATAATATATACATTTTTTCTGTTTCATTTATTTGTAAATGAGTTCCAAATGGTTTTAATTTATCTTCTAATTTATCCTCTATTTTTTGTTTGTCTACTGTATATATAAGTTTACTTTTAACAATTTCTTTTTTGACAGTATCTGGAGCTAGTGGATTTACCTTTATTGCACCTATCTCAAATCTCTTTTTCATTTCACTTTCGTCTAAAGAACGCTCAATTGTCTTTCTTAAATATAATTTATTCTTTTCGAAATATGTAATCTCTTTGATCTTAGGTTCATGTCTTCTTTCTTTATAGTCTTCCTCATTTATATAGAAATTTCTAATTTGTTCAATTAGTTCATTATTATTGTTTTTCTTTTTCTCTATTACTTCTATTGAATTTATAGCTTCTGTTTTTGCACTTGTACTAATTTTTCTAGTTATACGTTCTAATTTCGTGTTTTGGTCTATATCTTCAAACTGTTGCTCCTGAGTAATTAATCTTCCCATTACATCTATATAACTTACAGTATTTCCTTTTACCTTAGGACTATTCTTAGTTCCATACTTAAATCCAGCGATTGTATCTTTTATAAACCTCATAAACCTAGAACCTTCATATATTGCTATCGCTTCTGAAGATTCAAGATTTTTATCATATTCGCCCATTGGCATATAATTGCTATTCAAAAAAACCCCTCCGAACTAATCTCAATTTAAGCTTGCATACTAATTCTATATTTTTTAAGGTAGAGTGTCAACCTATTTATATATATGATATGTATAAACATAAAAAAAGATGTGAGATAAATCTCACACCTTTTTTATTTGTTTAAAACTAAGCAAGTTCTACTGTTGCTCCAGCTTCTGCAAGTTTTGCTTTTAAGCTTTCTGCTTCTGCTTTTGGTGCATTTTCTTTAACTGTCTTAGGAGCTCCATCAACTAAATCTTTAGCTTCTTTTAATCCTAATCCTGTAGCTTCTCTAACTACTTTTATAACTGATATTTTGTTTGCTCCAGCGTCTTTTAATACTACGTTGAATTCTGTCTTTTCTTCAGCTACTGCTGATGCTCCTGCTGGTGCTGCTACTACAGCTGCTGCAGCTGCAGATACTCCAAATTTTTCCTCAATTGCTTTTACTAAATCAGCTAATTCTAAAACTGTTAATTTTTCGATTTCAGCTAATAATTTTTCGATTTTTTCCATTTTAATTTCTCCTTTTCTTTTTTATTTATTTATTTCTTATATTTTGCATTATTATTCTGCTGCCGCAGCTTCTTTCTTTTCTCTTGTTTGATCAAGTACAACTGCAAGATTTCTAATGTTAGCAAGCAATACAGTTGCAAGTTGTGTAAGTAACATTTCTCTTGATGGTAATTTAGCAAGCTTTATAATATCTTCAGCGCTTACTATTTTTCCATCCATTATTCCACCTTTGATTTTATAGAACTCTGAATCTTTAGCATAGTCATATAAAACTTTAGCTGGTGATACATAGTCTTCATAGCTAAATGTTACAGCTGTTGGTCCTTCAAGTATTTCTGAAAGTTCTTTTACATCTGTATCTTTAACAGCAAATTTTAAAGTTGAATTCTTAGCAACAACATATTCTGAATCAGTTTTTCTTAACTCAGCTCTTATCTTTGTAATATCTTCAACATTAATTCCTCTATAATCAGTTAAAATAACTAATTTAGATTTGCCTAATTTTTCTTTAAGTACCTCTACATCACTTTGTTTTTTTGCTAGTACTTTTGCGTTTGGCATTTTAGTACACCTCCTTTTCATATTTAAACTAAAATTATTTTTTCATAAAAAACTGACACGCTACCAAGGTAACATGTCAGGATAATTCCTAATATATTTTACCTCGGTAGGGATTTACATGTATCTTGTACATAACCTACTGTCTATGGTTATTTATTATTAATAAACTAAATTTTTATTGAAATTCCAGGTCCCATTGTACTAGAAACTGACATTCCTTTAATATATTGTCCTTTTGAAGCAGCTGGCTTTGCTTTAAGTATTGCATCATATAATGCTGTAAAGTTTTCTGTAAGCTTTTCTGCTCCGAAAGATATTTTTCCAATTGAGCAATGGATAATATTGTTTTTATCTAATCTGTATTCAATCTTACCAGATTTAATCTCAGATATTGCTTTTGCAACATCCATAGTTACTGTTCCTGATTTTGGGTTAGGCATTAAACCTTTTGGTCCTAATACTTTACCAAGTTTACCTATAAGACCCATCATATCTGGAGTAGCAACGATTACATCGTAATCAAACCAGTTTTCTTTCTCAATCTTTGGTACTAAATCTTCAGCACCAACGAAATCTGCTCCAGCAGCTTCAGCTTCTTTTGCTTTATCACCCTTTGCAAATACTAAAACTCTCTTTGTCTTACCTGTTCCATGAGGAAGTACTAAAACTCCTCTTACTTGTTGATCTGCGTGTTTTGAATCAACACCCAATTTGAAATGTGCTTCTACTGTTTCATCGAATTTTGCTTTTGGCATTTTTTCGATTAATTCAAATCCTGTTTTTGGATCATAAAATACGCCTTTTTCAACTAATTTAGCGCTTTCTTTATACCTTTTTCCTCTTTCCATTTTAAACCTCCTTTGGTACTAACGAGATTTTTATCAAAAAACCTCTCCCATATTAAAAATTATTCCTCTACTACTATTCCAATACTTCTTGCTGTTCCTTTTACCATGCTCATAGCAGCTTCTACGCTTGCTGCATTAAGATCTTGCATTTTTTGTTTTGCAATTTCTTCAACTGCATCTTTAGTTACTTTTGCTACTTTATCTTTATTAGGTTTTGCTGAACCTTTTGGAGCTTTAGTAGCTTTTAATAATAAATCTGCAACTGGTGGAACTTTTGTAATAAATGTAAATGTCTTATCTTGATATACTGTGATTACTACTGGAATTGTCATTCCAACTTGATCAGCTGTTTTATCATTAAATTCCTTTACAAATTGCATAATATTGATACCACTTGAACCTAATGCTGGTCCTACTGGTGGTGCTGGAGTAGCTTTTCCAGCTGGGATTTGCAATTTTATAACGTTTGTTATTTTTTTCTCTGCCATATTCCTACACCTCCTAATTACATTTTCTGTATTTGTGAAAATTCTAGCTCTACAGGAGTTTCTCTTCCAAACATAGATACTAAAACTCTTACTTTCTCTTTATCTGTATTGATATTTTCTACCACTCCAACGAAACTTTCAAGTGGTCCAGCGATTATTTTTACAGTATCACCAATATCATAATCAATACTTATAGGCATTTTTTCGAAGCCCATGTTTCTTATTTCATCATCTGTAAGTGGAACCGGCTTTCCTCCTGCTCCAACAAAACCTGTAACCCCTCTAACATTTCTAACTATATGCCATGTTTCTTCTGTCAATATCATTTTTATTAGAACGTATCCTGGGAATACCTTTTTCAAAGTTGCTTTACGCTTGTCGTCTTTAATTTCAATTTGTTCTTCTAGAGGAACTATTATTTCTTGAACAAGATGTTGCATTTCTCTATTTTCAACAGCTTTTTCCAAGGTATCTTTTACTTTGTTTTCATAGCCAGAATATGTATGAACAACATACCATCTAGCTGTGTTATCTGAATTATCTTGAGGCATACTATTCCTCCTTTTTATTTGTTATTCGACTACAACTTCTTGATTAGTTGATGTATCTCCAGATTCTCCGCTATTTGCTGTATTAGCATTTTCTTCAGGAATCGTAACATCTCCACTTAAAGCATCACCTGATACATCTCCGCTTTCAATTATCTTTTCTTCTTCTTTACCTAATATAAAGTTAACCCATTTTTTGCTTAAGAAATTGAAGAATAGGTTCAATACAATAAGTACAGCAGAAATTAATAGAACAAACACAATAGTAACTAATGTACTTTTCATGGTTTGTTTTCCTGTAGGCCATATTACTTTTTTAAGTTCTTGTTTCATTCCTTGAAAAAAGCTTTTTTTAACCTTCTTTTCTTCTTTTTGCATATTATTCACACCTTTATTCCTAATTTATTATTATTTTGTTTCCTTGTGTTCTGTATGCTTTTTGCAGAATTTACAATACTTGTTCATTTCGATTCTGTCTGGATCGTTTTTCTTGTTTTTCTTTGTATCGTAGTTTCTTTGCTTGCATTCAGTACAAGCTAGTGTAATCTTATCTCTCATGCTCTCTCGCTCCTTTTTACTACTTTCCGCTTAACTTTAATTTTGTTCAAAAAAAAAGAACCTTCTGCGGTTTGCTAGCTAATTCTACCACGATGGTCTTTTTTTGTCAATATTTTTATACTATATATTTAAATAAGTTAAAACCACCTTCTACTATGCGCTATTCCACGATTTTTTTACTTAAAATATCGGGCTTTTTTGCATGGCAAACAGGTGGGGTTTTAAAACTTATATAAATTAAGGGCATCATCTGCCATTTTCTCTACAGAATAGTACTTTTTGACTATTTCTCTATTATATTGGCCAATTTTTTCGTTCTTAATATTTATTAGTTTTTCTATATCACGCTTTAAGGTATCTTTGTTTATAGGTTCTAGACCTCTACATGTAAAATTTGTATCTATAGCTTCTATAAGCTTATTTTCATCAAATATTCCTATATATCCTTGTTTATACATACTATTACCAGCAAGGATAACTGGCACTTCTGAGGCCATGGCTTCTAGTGCAGCTCTACTAACACCTACAAATATATCTGCATAATTTAGAAGCTTATTAACATCTGTTCTTGCTCCAGTTAATATAACATTTGAAGAATTTTGTGCTTTCTTTCTTAGTTCTTCTAAATTATTTCCACCACCAACTAATATAAATTGAATATTTTCATTTTTCATTTCATCCGCTATTTCTATTAGCTTTTCAGCAACCTCTGATGATTCTTTATCAATTCTACTTATATGCATTAAAACTTTTTTTGACAAATCAATCTTAACATCTTCAATATTTTCTTTTTCTGATTTTTTAAACTTATTTGTATCAATACCATTTACAGTTACAGATATATTTTTTGGATCTAGCTTATATTCTTTAATAACATTTTCTCTTATATCTTGACTTACAGCAAGTGATCTTTCTCCCCAATTTGTTAATCTTCTAAGTAAAAAATTAACTCTATATACACCATGTATTGATGTTACAAAGTGTGTTTTTGTTTTCTTACATACATATCCACATATTGCACCTGGTATTCTAGCATGTGCATGAACTATATCTATCTTCTTTTCTTTTATTATTTTACTTATAGTTTTTATAGACTTAATTATATGACTTATTTTTTTGTCTTTTAAGGGAGCATAAATGTGTGAAATATTGCTTTCTTCTAGTTCTTCTACAAGATTTCCACCTGCAGATACAACATAAACGTCATGATTTCTTCTTTTTAACTCTTTTGCTAATTCTAAAACATGCGTTTCTGCTCCTCCAATATTCATTTCCATTGTAACTAGAAGTATATTCATCCTATCCCCCTGCTATCTTATTTTTATATCACTAACAACAGTTGTTGTTTTAACGTATTTAGTTTCTATTATTTTTGTTCCATCAACTTTTATTTCAATAGTTTTATTTGCATAATAAGCATTCTGTTCAGATGTACCTGGTGTTTCAATTGTTATCTCAGCATCATATTTATATGGGTTTTCTATAAGTTCTACTTTTCCATTAGATAATTGTTCATATGTTTTTGCTGGTGTCTTATTTACATCTATTACTTTACCAATATTTACACCTGTTTGCGAATCAAATACAGTATCTCCTATTTGTATTCCATCTAATGTGTATTCTCTGACATCACTTATTTTTAGCTTATACTCTATCATCTGATTTGCATTTTCTTCTGTAGTTGAATTAAAATTTTTAAACTTTATTGTCGCACCTACTATTAATAATACTACAATAAATATAACTACAAAATCAATAATATTAATTTTACCAAATATTTTTCCATCTTTAAACATGTGCTCACCTATCTTTCAATTGATATAACGTATCCACCGCCCGCATATCCCTTGCCTTTTATAAACGTTTCATTTCCAATTTTTAATTCATAATCGCCCACTAAAATTTCCTTGTCTGTACTTGTTGCATCTGCTTCAATTGTAAGTATTATATCAATCTTATCTTCTAATTCATTTTTCTCAAATACTTTTTTTGACTCATTTACGGCAAATCTAGTAGATGGTTCATATTCTTTTTTAATAATCTTTCCTATATTATAGTTTTTTAAACCATCAAATATTGTAGTTCCTTCTTCAATCATATCAAAACCTTTTGGTGTGCTTTCACTTGTTCTTATTTTATATACTACTTTATTCACATTTGAAGAAATAAGTGTTGAATCTTCTTTTTTCATGTAAGAATATCCAATAACACATGTAACTATTACTATTAAAATTATAAAGATATCTAACGCGTTAATCTTTTTTATTTTAGGTTCCTCCTCTACTTTTTCATAAAACTCTTCAATATTTTTAGTGTATGCTTTTACTGTAAATTTTTCATTGAAAATTTCTTTAGATCTTTTTTTCATACGTTCATAAATTTTTTTATCATCCAATATTTTAGAAATTACCTCTGCTGTTTCTTTTGGAGATTTTATCGGAACAATATATCCATTTTCACCATTTGTTATTACTCCTGGATTTCCTCCAAAATTTGTAACTACCGCTGGTACACCAATGCTCATTCCTTCTAATAATGCTAAGCTAGTTGCTTCTGTTCCAAAAGAACAATTTACCTGAACATCAAATATGTTTAATAAGTCTTGAACATTTTTTACAAACCCTGTAAATATAATATCACTTTCTAGATTCATTTGCTTTACTTTATTTTTTAATTTTTCCTCAATACTACCAGTACCTAGTATTAAAAACTTTACTTTCATCTTTTTTTCTTTAAGTAATATGTTTGCAGCCTCTATAAAAGTTTCGTGACCTTTAACTTCTTCTAATCTTGCCATAATACCTATTACATATTCGTCATCTTTTATATTATACTCTTCTTTAATTTTTTTCTTTTCTTCTAATGATGTTTCTTTTATATTTTCGACACCATTTAATATTACATCTATTTTATCTGGATTTATTCCACCATCAGTTAAATTTTCTTTTGCAGCTTCTGCAACTGCAATTATTCTGTCGGATAACATTTCATTAGATATTTTATATAAGAATCTTCCAATACCTTTTTTTATCTTTTCACTGATTGGAAATACACTGTGTCTTGTAAATACAACTCTCGTATCTTTAACAAATCTTGCAGCAAGTCTTGCAACACTACTTGCATGAGTATGTACAATATCTGGTCTTTCTATCTTTAGTATTTTTATAAGTTTTATAAGTGCTTTAAAATCTAATGATTTATCTTTTAAACCATCTACTTCAATTATTTTTGCCGATGTGTTTTTTAATTCATCTATCAAAGCACTTTCTTTTGGAAGAACAACTACTATTTCAAATTTCTTTGTATTATAATTTTTACAAAAATTTATTATACATTTACCTGCTCCACCAATATTACTATCGCTTATAACATTTACTACCTTTATCATGGAATTTTCCTTTCTATTTTTTTATATCTATTGTATTTTCATTTTGCTCTTTTTTGTTTAATCCTATTGCCACATTGCCAAGTGCAATTACAATCCAGAATATTAAAACAACTCTATAATTATACCAAGTGTGATCAAACATACTTTGTAATAAGAATCCTGCCACTCCAGAAATTATTCCTGCAATTAGTATACTTTTTTCTTTTAATATACTTATTGTACTTTCTTTATAAAAATTATAAATAATTTTTAAGAAAACAATTAGTCCTATTATTCCAAACTGTACTACTAATTGTAAAAATAAATTGTGTGCATGTGGTGCCGGCACACTATTATATGAATAGATTGGATAAATAGTATTGAAGCTTGTAATTCCAAGTCCTATACCAGAAAACCAATAATCCCTAAGCATTGCAAGTGTTCCAAGCCATATATATACTCTGTAAGACGTTGAGGTGTCTTCCATATTTCCTATACTTAAAAATCTATTTATTATTGAATCAGGTAAAATAAATGGTAGTAATATAAGCCCTACTATTCCGAAGACTTATAAATCTTCTATCAATTATTATTAATAAAATCGCAAATGCAAAAATAATTCCAAGCCAACAACCTCTAGAAAAAGTCAATAATAATGCAAGCACTGTTATACCTAAAAAGCAAAGTAAAAACAATTTTTTAAGCCATCCTTTTTCTGTCCACATTAAAGCAAATATAATTGGTATTACAAGAAGTAGATATTCTCCATATACATTTGGATTTTCAAGTGTTGAATAGACTCTCATCTTTATATCTTCGAACATCTCACTATCTAGCCATGCTTGAGAATATAAATCTCCAAATTTATATTGATATAATCCATATAGTGCTGATATAACAGCCCCAATTATAAATGTATATAATATAAATTTAAATTGCTTTTCATTTTCTATTGTATTAATTACAACGAAATAAAATAATATGAATGCTGAAAGAAGCATTGCAATATTCTTACTTTCCTCAAGAGATATTGAAGTTAAAGCACAAATACATATAACTAAAACAAATATTAATATCCACGCATTCGATTTAAAATATTTTAGTTTAAAATCTGGTGTTATAATTACTTTCAAAAATAATGACATTGTAGTTACAATCACAAGTGCTAGGTCAACCATTGTTGGTAAAAAAGGTACCAAGAAAATAGTTATAGACAGCCATATAATTGGTTTTGCGAATATACTATTTGTAAATAACTTATCTAACTTAATCTTTCTTGCAACTTTTTGCAACCATTTTATAATTACATTTAATATTTTTGAAAAGATGGTTTCATCATAGACTTTTTGGTCATTTGTATCTTTCACAAATTTTTGAACAAAAAAACTTTCGGAAAAGATTTTATTAAACCAAATTATTATCTTGCAAAATATTTTATAAACAAAACTTTCTTTAAACATTCCAATCATTTTTTCTTTATTTCTCCGATCACATTTGATTTTAATATATACATTGAAATAGAATATATTATCAATCCAATTACTACTGAAACTAATAATATAATAATACTATTTATGCCTAAATATGGTCTTACAAATATTATTGAAACCGCCATTAATATTCCGGATACTATAGTTTTCATTAGTTCTTTTATAACATCTCTATCTACTATTTTTTCTATTTTTTTATTCAAAGTATACAGCATTATACAAGCAATTGCAATTGAAGTACCAGATGCTGCAAGAGGAAGTCCAACATATCCAATTTTATTAACTAATAAAACGCTTAAAGTTACATTTAAAAGTATAGCAACAATACTTATCTTCATAGGTGTTTTAGAATCTTGCATTGAATAGAAAGCTTTATTTAAAATTTCCATTATTCCATAACCTATCATTCCAAAAGAATAGTAAAGAAGTGCTTGTCCTGTAAGTATAGTTGAGGCACTAGTAAATTCTCCTCGTTCATATATCACTTTTATAATCTCATTACTTAATAATCCTATACCTATTGACATTGGTATTATAAAGAAAATAGAAATTCTAATCGATTTATTTAATATTTCTTTTACTTTATCCATCTTTTTATCTACCGTTAGTTTAGATAATTCCGGAAAAATAATATTAGACAATGTATATGAAAATACTCCCACTATTATTAAGTATAAATTATATGCATACTCAATTACAGAAACTGCTTGTCCACCCTCTAGCCCAGATGCAAGTCTAATATTTACAATATTATTTATTGGTTGTACCCATGTGCTAAGAAGTATTGGTAATGCAAGCTTAATAATCTTTTTTAAATTTTCGTCTTTAAAATCTATTTTAAAACTATATTTTAATCCTTGTTTTATAATAGAAGGTATTTGTACTAATATTTGTGTACTCCATGCAATAAGCATTGCTATTGAAACACCTTGAATTCCAAATTTATCATTAAAGATTAATAAATATAATATTAAAATTCCATTTGCGACAACACTTATTATTGATGGTATATTAAATTCATCTAACGATTGCAGAAATCCCACAAAAACATATGCTGTTGCTGTAAGAAACATTATTGGGAATAATATTTTTATTAAATCAATTGTTAGTAGTTTTGTTGTAACATCTAAATCTGGTGCAATGATTGAAACTATAAATGGTGCAAAAGCAACACCAATTAAAGTTAGTATCATTGAAATTATCATTATTATATTTAGAAAATTATTTGCAAACTTTACTGCTTCGCCTTTTCCTTTTTTTTGTAAGAGCTCATTAAATATTGGTATGAATGTAGCAGATATTGCCGCACCCAGACTCATATCAAGTAATTGAAGTGGTATTCTAGATGCTGTAAAAAAAGCTGTAGCTTCAAAACCCGTACCATAAGAATTTGCAAATACTATATTTCTAAGAAGACCTAATACTTTTGCTAAAAAAATTGCACTAAACATGAATGTAAATGTTTTAATAATATTTTTCTTCATTGTTCTCCTTTAAATAAAAATATTTAAAATTATTTTAAGTTACTCTAAAATTTTTGCTATTTATTCTTCGTAGTCGAATTCCCAATCGAAGATTTTAACTGAGTCGCCATCTTTTATTCCTTGCCTTTTAAGTTCTGCATTTATTCCGCTTTTTTTAAGCATTAAATGAAAATATGCTAATGATTCATTATCTGAAAAATTAATTCTTCTCATTATTGTCTCAATTGCTTTTCCTTCAACAATGAATTTATTGTTTTCTTTTCTCACTGTCCACGTATCTTCTTTTTCTTCTAATGTATAGTGTACAATTTCATCTTCTGAAACTTCAAATTCATTTTTAGGTATTTCTTTTATAATTTCTGCTATTCTAGTAAATAATTTTTCTAAACCTTCACCTGTAGCTGCAGATATTTTAAATATTTCATATCCTCTTTCTTTTACTTTCTTTTCTAAATTAATATATTTTTCTTCATCTTGCAAAACATCAATTTTATTTGCAGCAACAACTTGAACTTTCTTTGATACTTTTTCACCGTATTTTTCCAATTCATTATTAATTTTTTCAAAATCTTCTGCAGGATCTCTTTCTTCTGTTCCTGCAACATCTATTACATGAAGTAAAAGTCTTGTTCTTTCAATATGTCTTAAAAATTTAAGTCCAAGACCTACCCCTTCACTTGCTCCTTCGATAAGACCTGGAATATCTGCCATTACAAAGCTTGCACCATTTTTAAGCTTTACTACACCCAAACTTGGTTCTAATGTAGTGAAGTGGTAATTTGCTATCTTTGGTTTTGCCGTTGTCATCCTTGAAAGTAAAGTAGACTTTCCAACATTAGGATATCCTACTAAACCTACATCTGCTATCATCTTTAGCTCTAGTATTATAGTCTTTTCTTTTCCAGGTTCTCCAGTCTCAGCAAAGTTAGGTATTTGTCTTGTAGCTGTCGTAAAATGTACATTTCCTTTTCCACCTTTACCGCCCTCAATAAGACATTCTACTTGATCTTCTTTAGATAAATCAGCTATTATTTTCCCAGTTTCTTCATCCATTATAACAGTACCTTGAGGAACCTTTATATATAAATCTTTTCCCTTTTTACCATTACATCTGCTTCCACTGCCACCTTCTCCGTCTTTTGCTTCAAATCTTTTTTTATATCTAAAATCTATTAACGTATTTAACCCTTGATCTACCTGAAAGTAAACACTGCCACCTTTACCTCCATCACCACCATCTGGACCACCGTTTGCAACATATTTTTCTCTTCTAAATGAAATCGCTCCATTTCCACCTTTTCCTGATGCAATTACTATTTTTACGTAATCTATAAACATACTATTCTCCTTTAAAAATATTCATCGATATTATACCATATAATTTTCATTAGTGCAATTTAAAAGCGGGAACCTTAAGGGTTCCCGCCTTCTTTTCTCTATTTTTGCTTAAGCTTTGATACTTACTTGTTTCTTATCTTTGCCTTTTCTTTCAAATTTTACTATACCATCTGCTTTTGCGTATAGAGTATCATCACTACCGATTCCAACATTTGTACCTGGATGTATTTTTGTTCCTCTTTGTCTTACTAGAATGTTTCCAGCTAAAACAAATTGTCCATCGGCTCTTTTGGCACCAAGTCTTTTTGACTCACTATCACGTCCATTTCTGGTACTACCCATACCTTTTTTATGTGCCATTTTATTCACTCCTTTCGAAATCTTAATTTATTAGCTTTAAATTCATCTATTGAATTATTCAGCTGTTTCTTCTGCAGTAGCAGATTTTTTAGTACTTGCTCTTTGACTAATCTTTTCTATTTTGATTTTTGTATATGGTTGTCTGTGTCCTTGTTTCTTTCTTTCATTCTTCTTTGCCTTGTACCTAAATACAACAATCTTTTTTTGTTTTCCTTGTTCAACAACAGTAGCTTCTACTTTAGCGCTTTTAACTGTTGGTGTTCCAACTTTAATCTTTTCGCCATCAGAAATTAACAAAACTTGGTCAAAAGTTACTTTTTCTCCCTCTTTTGCATCTAACTTCTCAACGAAAACTACGTCTCCTTCAGCTACTTTGTATTGCTTTCCACATGTTTCAATTACAGCATACATCAAACTAGCACCTCTCTTTCATATAAAACTCGCTAACCTCTACTTTTAGGTAGTCCTAATATATAAGACATTTATAACCTTAATTAGGCGGATTACACGAGGAATATTATACCTTCATAGTCTATATTTGTCAAATACTTTTTACATCCAAATGAATTTCTTCTAATTTTTTTCCTTTTATTTTGAATATTTTGAAGAATTAGCGCTTTTAACGATATAGATATATGAAAAAAAGCCCTTGAATAAGGGCTTTTTGTTTCACTTGTGTTTTATTTTTGTTTTATTTTTGTTTATATTGTATTTTATATCTTTTTTATAGTAAATCTTAAAATGATACTTGTTACTAATATTATTGATCCAATGATATAGCAAAAGTTAGGTCCAATTAGTGAAAATAATATTCCAAGCATAAATCCTAGAATACATCCTGCTTCAACTCTATTTAAATTAATATCAGCGTTTTCTGTTATTATCTTAGTGTTAGATAAAATAACATAAAACTTTTCTCTTATTATTCCAGTTTTACTATATAGACTTCTTAATAACATTATAATTGAAGCTATTCCAATAATACTATTACTAATTAAGCCTCCCGATAGAAAGTTATATGCAATTAAAGATAAACCAACTCCCAATAGAGAAAATATAATGAATTCTTTATTTTTAAAATTAAGTACTTCTATAAAACTTTTAATCTTTTCTTTAAAATTTTGCTTTCCTTTTTTTGATAACATTAAACTTGTAATAAAAAATGTAAAGATAGCTTTTCCAATTAACCCACCAATTACCGGAATTGCGTTACTACTTACACCACCTTGTGAGAATGTTAAAAATGATAGTATATCTATAAGAATAAAGTTTATATTTAAAGCTTTTAGTAACATAAGAATAAACCATATAGAAGAAAGAATAATTATTAATAACATTTTTCTTTTGTCTTTAAAAATATCTTTAATACTCTTAAATAAACTCCCTGTTTTTTCTTTAATGTATTTCATAATAGACTCATTTAATACATTTGATTGTATAAAAGTCATCTCTCCTTCTAAAGGAGATGCAGCAAGCGAGATAGTACTTATATTTTTATTCATATTCATCCCCCCTTAGTTTATTTTTATAGCTTCTGTTTGTATATTTGGTTTTCCAAGTACTGTATCACTTATTTTATCAAGCGATTTCCATGATACTATAAACTTATCTACAACTTGATACCTATCTTCTAAATATTCTAACTTACCACCATTTAATTCAACTTCTATAGTTTCCGTTACTTTAGTATTCTTATTCTTTACTCTAAATGTTGTTTTAATATTTAAAGTTCCTGGAACCCATTCTGCTGGTTTAATATTTTCAAATTCATAATCAGAATGTGTAATGGAAGCACCCGAAAACAAACCAATAAAATTTGAAGTGGCTTCAATTGTCCAAACAGCATCTTTAAATGGTCCGTTTTTTTCTTTGAATTTAGATATGAAAATTCCTTCTACTTTTTCAGATTTTAAATCAGCCGGATAATAGTGTTCTCTAAAATATTTAGCTATTTCTTTTTTTCTATCATCAGGTACGCTTGCAGGTCCATAGCTTTCAAATTCAGCATAGCGGCTAAACAGCATTGCAGGCGATACATATTTAACTCCAAACCAAGAAAATGTCTGTGGATCAGCGTTTGTATCATTATATAGCACTTTGTGAAAATCTTGGATAGCAGTTCCTCCTGATTTAGGATCTAGTTTTCCTCTTTCAATATCAGATAAAGTTTGAACAACATCAGTTAAATATTGAATAAAATATGAATGCCTCTCTCCATTTTTTTGTGAAGTGTCACCATGTTGATGTTCAATAGCATGACAAAGTTCATGATGTAAAGATTGAATCTGACTAAAATCTCCAATTTGATGAGGCATGCAATTTTTTAGTAAAAAAACGTAATTAGGTCTAAAAACGTCTGCTTTACCGTCTTCATAATGGCTTTCTAGTTTTCCGTCATCTGTTTTCTTAGGTGTATAAGGAATATTATCTTCCGTATATACACGATTTTCTATGAAGTCAATAGCACTATGATAAATGCTAATATCACCTGTTTTAATAAATTTATCTACATATGTACCTTTACCATATTCAATAAGCCATGTTATCATAGCCTTATAATCTATTTGTGGAATTAATTTTATTTCAAGTGTCAATGTATCAAATTCTGCACTTGTCATTGAAATATTAGTTTTTATATTAATTTCCGGATCCGGAGCAGTAACACTTTTATTAGGATATATCATAAATATATTTGGATTATATTTTGTATCTATTTTAATTTGAGCTTTATTATTATCTACTTTCGATATAATCTCAGCATCTTCTATAACCTTATTTAATTCTTTTGCATTTTTCTTACTACTATCGCTTAAAACAAATTCAAAATTTAAATTTTTTGTTGCTTGGTCATCTACTACTAAATTTTTGCTTCCTTCATCCCATCTCATTACACATAAAGGAAGTCTTGCTGCTTTTTCTTCTCTTTTGTCTTTTTCTTCATCAGTAAAGCACTGTATTTTTATTTCTTCAGGAAGTTTATTATTATCACAATTCTCATAAGCAGTTCCAATACCTTCATAGCAAAGCTGTACTTCAAATTTTTCCTTTACTGTCTCTTTATTATTTTTAGCAACTATTTCACAAGAAAAACTATGAATAAATTTTTCAAACTTTTTCTGCCTAGCTTCTTCTGTAGTTTTTGCAACAATAATATTTTTACCGTTCTTCTTTTTATCTAATGATAATTCAAATAGATTTGATTTATATATCAAATTTACTTTAGGTTCTTCTATAAAATCAACAAGCTCATAGCCTAATTCAAATGATTCTTCGGAAGAAGCAAATACTTTAAGCTCATTTTTTTCAAGTTTAATTATTCCTTCACTTACAATCTTAAACCTTATATTATTTTGAAATTCTCCGCCTTCTCCAACAAAACGGAAACTTAGTATACCTTCTTTTTCTTCTGGTAAATTACTAATTCTTGCTCTACTATTAGCAGGTTTATTTGGTACATTTACAAAAGCTGTCATTGCATTTCCTTTTAATGAAGGCGAACTTACATTTATAACATTATCTTTTGAAAATATTTCAATTTGTTTCGTCAAATCAACTCTTTCGTGCTCTCCTTGTTTTGATATTTCTATCATTCTAGCTTCGACTGTTCCTGGATTATCCCCAACTTTAATCTTATCTCCAAAGTTTTTATAAACAACCATTTTATATTTGTTTTTTTCTTCTTCATTATTTGATTTTTCTTCAGTTGCTACCGCAGCAGCAGCTCCCACAGTGGCTGCACCTGCTCCAAGAACACCAAGTATAATTGTAGCTATTATAATAGTTGCAATTTCTCCAACAGAACCAGAGGCTCTGGTGTTAATAACACTTGTAACCTTTTCTGCATTACTTAAATTTATTCCCGCAATTTCGAAAGATATTGATCCCAGACCTCTTTTTTCTTCTGTTCTCAAAGAAATTGAATAATCTTTATGAGTTACTAATCCAGAATCATAAGTTGAATTATGTATGGTATGTCTATAATCAATTTTATAAGAGACAGATTCATCACTCCATTCATAATGAGGACCATAATAATCTACAGTTATATCCCATTTTAAATTTCCAGCACCAGAGTCTGTTTTTTCATAATTTGCAACTAAACTTACATCATATTCATATTTGTCCTGACCGCTTTCAAAATTAAATTTAGTATTATATTTAGTACTTTCACCAAGTTTTACATTAATTATTCCTTCTAATGGTATATGGGTATTACTGTCGAAAGAAAAGTCTATTACTTTTAAAGATAAGCTTTTAGGAGGATTTTCAGACATCTTTTCCGATAATTCATAATCGGGATTTTTTCCGTTTGGATCTATCTTATATTCTTTATATAGACTAAACCCTGAATCTTCTCCATAAATTGTAATAGATAAAAGAATAATAAAAGTTAATAATAAAAGAGCAATTCTTTTTTTCATAAGACACCTCTTTTCATTTTAAATTAATATAATCTTTATTAATTAGTTTCCGAATTACGCTAATTAAATTATATCATATCTTTCACATCTACTGTAAATAAAAATCTTGCAAATCAAATCAACGAAAAAACTAAAGGAGCTTATTTAGCTCCTTTAATTTGTTTTACATAATTTATTTATCTTACCGTAATTACTGGTCTAAAGCCTATATTATTTGAAGCAGCACCATCAGCATAGTCAAACGCAAATACTCCCGAACCTGTTCCATCTGTTGCTTTGCCACCTCTAATAAAAAATGGATTTGAAAGTGAAGGATAATTTGAATTATCATCATCTACGCCATATTTTCCAATATATCCTGTAGATGTTTCATATATTGCATTTCCATAAATATTATCAGTTAAACCAAGTCTTCTATAATTATTTATTGGTGAATCAGGGTTTCCAACAGGGAAAATTTCTCTTAAGTAAGTACTTGTTGTCTGAGTTAGCGCACGGCCATTTTCACCGATATTAGTTTCCCCATTATTTATGTATGTTGCAACATATTCAGCAAGTCCTCCTGCCATATCATAAACTCCATATACATTTCCAGTTGTACTTGCATACATACCGCTCTTCCCGTCTTGGAAATCTCTTGCATTATATGCATAAGTACTTAAAAACATACTTGTTGTTGTCATATATGAACCATTTAATCCGCCACCACCAGTTATATAGTACTCACTTCTGTTGCTAGATATTTCATGTCCATTTCTTCCATATGGACTATATGCTAAATATGTTACTGCTCCCCACTCACTATTCTTCATTAAATGAGAATGTAATGAAGGATTCATACTTAATGAATATGAATACATATCTGCAATTTTTGTTCCTCTCGCACTCATTTTACTTGGAAGTATTTTTATCGTATTTAATACACCTTCTTCATCTATAGTTGCATCACTTCTTGACGCTTCAAATTTTGCTACCCATATTCCACTTAAATTGGTTGACCATTTTCCTAGTGAATTTTTAACAGCAGTACCTTCAATATTTCTAAATGCAGGATGAACAATATAGTCACCAGATAATGTCTTTATATTTATAGCTTTCGTTGCAAGATTTTCTTCTCTATATTCATTATCTGAATCATCTTTCAAAAACACTATATCTATGTTTAGATATTCACTCTTTACTTCATCTGGATTTGCAACAATAGTAGTTCCATCATCTTCATAAAAATGTGATTCACCAGTTGTTGAGTTTTTATAATATCCTTTTATAACATCTTTATCTACATTTTCATAGTATGTTATCATATACGCAAATCTTGGAATCCAAACCCAATAGCTTCCATCAGAAGTTTTTGCATTTGCCCATATATTATCTCTTGTATCAGTAATTCCATCACCCAAGCTGTAATTATACCATGTAAATTCTTGTTCAGTATCCCCACTAACTGCTCTTCCTGTTATTGGATTAATCTCTATTTCATCTCCTGGCACACCTAAAGTTCCATCCCATACTATTGCTTTCATTCCAGTAGCCATTACTGGTTCATTCGGTATTGTTCTCATTGCTTGCAATGGTGTTTGAACTTCAACCACAATTGAATCTCTCTCATTTCCTGCGCGGTCAGTAGCACGTGTTTTTACGTAATATGTTTTATTTGGTTCTAAAGTTACTGAACCCAAATCGCTAACCCATCTATAAGCTTCATCATCTTTTAATTTGTACCCATATTCATATTTAAATAGTCCGCTTTCATTATCTACTTGTTTAAATGTCACATTTAGTCTTAAAGTATTGTCTACTTTAGCAACAACTGGCGCTGTATCCGTTGGCGGAAGATTATCTAAATAGATTGTATCAAAAACTTCTTCATATTTTAAAGTCCCATTTTCCATTTGATTAGCTGTTATATATAAATATACACTTGTCTCTCCAGCTGTTTCTGGCAACTCAAAATTTTCAATAAAATTTTCATATATACGCCAATCATCAATGTTTTCTGGTGGCAATTCCTCTTCGTCCGTTGTTAAATATATATATTCTGCACCTTGTCCTCTAAGGATTTTTAAATCTACTATATTAGATGTTGTATATTCCTCATTATCATTAATTTGTATTTCTACATTATTTAATGGCTTAATTATTACATCTATAAAATTATTATTTAAAAGCATGTATCTTGAAAAAAGAGATAATTCACCTTGTTGATCTGTAACAGTTCTATTCATAGAATAGTCTTCCAAATATAGAACTATGTTTTCTTCATTATCTCCATATAGAATAAACTCGCCTTCATCATTTTTGTAAATAAATTGTGGATATTCTATGCATAATTCTTCTATATCAATTTCTGGATTGGTTAGACTTTCGTTATAATCTCTTAAAAAATCTTCGTAATCTCTCTTGTAAGTATTTATACTTTTTCCTATGCTCGCTTCAATTCCTTCTATTTGCTCCCCTGTATATGCCTGTTCAAATGTCCATTTTCCTCCTTGTGCTGCAGTTGGCAAATGTTCTTCAGTACCTTGCATATATGCTTCGACCATCTCAGGAGTTTCTGCACGTTTGTCAATTCTTATATCATAATTATATATTTTATACATTACTCTGCTTATTCCAGTTTCATCATCACCTACAATAACTTTATTGTCTTCTCTATAAACATAAGGCTTTTTTTCATCTATCATTTTTACTACTACGTTTGTTACTTTAGATATTCCCTCTTCATTTTCTACATATATACTATATACTCCGTTTTCATTAATTGTTATTGATTGACCATAGCCAAAAAATGTGCCAAAATCTTGAAATTGCTTTGCAGTTATTGGGCCATCTTTATAATATTTTAATGTCCAGTTTTCATTTATGTTATCCACATCCGGAATTGATACCATAAGCCTAGCACTAGACACCCATGTCATTGGGTTCCCCGTAACTACTACTTCAAAAGCACTCGAATTGCCATAGATTCTATTTTTCCCTAAAAGTTCATTTGTAAGTGTATAATATTTTACGCTTTCATATTCTATTGGTATAACTGTATATATTCTAAGTGAACCTTCATTTACAATATAAAGTCTTTCATCATCATTTAATTTAATTTTATCTAATTTGTTAAGATCCACTTCATAGTAGTCACCAACATCTTCTGGGTCTGCCTGTTTTTGCATTTCCTCAGTTAATGTGACTATTCTTGAAATACCATTTTCTTGTACTACAGGAAGCGTTTTCTTTCTCGAGTAATATTCTTTAACAAAATCTTCTACTTCTTGCAGGTCTGCCATATACTTTGTAATTTCTTTATCTTTAGTTAAATTTTTCATTGACACAATAGCCGTAGTTGTTAAAATTAACATTACAGCTATTGTGATTACTAACACATTAAGTGAATATCCTTTTTCTCTTAATTTCATCCACTTCACCTCTATACTTAGTTTAATATTTCTTATTTAGTTTGTAAATAGTTAAAACACTCTTCTTAAAGTATTATATAATCAAAAAAAGATACTTTTTAAAGTACCCTTTTTATATTATTAAACTTTTTCTGGCATTTTTGGTTTAACATGTATGTACATTTTATTTTTCACTACTCCAAAGTCATCTTTCATCATATTAAGAACCGCCCTGTTATCTATACTTGAAAGTGTGAATTTTATTTTTTTGCCATCGTTTTTTACAACAATTAGTTTTGTTGTAAATGCATGTTTTTTCAAAAACCTTCTATTATAACTATATATATACATACCTCTTATTTCTGTAACATTTATTACTTTCGTTTTATAAAATAATCTTGATAATATTAATTGTCCTCCACCAAGTTTTATTTTTCTTGTAAGTTCAACAAAGTAACATAGGAATATAATAGTTACCATACCAGTAACAAGCAAACCTTCAAGCTTGTTTGCCTTCATATACGCAAGGTAAAGCCCAATTAAAACACCTGTGAAACTTGATAGCAAAGTTACATACATCGGATCTGCTCCAATTTCTTTTTCATTGCTTGTATTAAATTGTGTAACGTTATCAAAATAATTAGTATCTTCTGGAACCTTATATAATTTTTCTCCTAAAATATAAGTAGCACAAATGACAAAAAGCATTAATCCAGATATTATATATATTAGCATAATTTTCACATCCCTTTATTTTGTTATTTTGAATGATATTTTATATAGTCTCTTCTTGCCGTTTCCGGTGAGTCCGTTCCTTCTGCATTTTTAACTGGTGAAAAATCTTCCTCTCTTTTTCCTCTTAAAAGTCCAATACTTGGCATCTTTGCAAATGCATCAAATAAAAATGTTTCGAACTTATATGCATTTGGTTTTTCTGGAACAAATACACTACCATCATCTAATACTATATTACTCTTTTTATGTGCAACATGGAATGGTAATTTGTATTTTTCTATTTCTTCTAATGCAGATATATTAAATAAATTTAACAGTACATGTGCTTCTCCATATATTAGTTCTCCATTGTCATCACGCATATTTGCAAGTTCACTAGATATTTCTGTGTATTCTATTACATATGGCCTATTATTTTTTTTGCAAAACACTCCAACTCTCTCATCTGGTCCAGCTTTCGGAAGAGTCTTTGAAGATATTGTATAGCCATTTTTAATTGTAAAGCCAATTAAAAGCGGATCTACCATTTGAACTAATACATTATCTACTGCAGCTATAAACACCCATTCTATTTTCTTTTTTCTCATATCGTCTATTATGCCTTCTTTAGCCATTGCTTCAAACACTCCACCATGACCATCTGCTGCTTCTTTAATAAATCCATTTTCATCTATAATTAATTTTCCATTTTCATCAAGCATAGGTAATTCACCCTGTTTAAAAAAATGATTTACCTCTTCTCTTGGATATCCAAAGAAATCATGCTTTTCGAAAAACATTACTGTATCATCATTATTTTCTTTGCTAGTCATTATATACCAAGGAATTGTAACACCATATTTCTCTTTTGCTCTTTTTAATGTGTCTGTTTGAATTTCAAATATACTTTTATGTGAGTCAAGACCTATATCAAAAGTACCTTTAGGTCCATCATGCCCAAGTCTTGTCCCTTGTCCACCAGCCATTGTAACTACTGCAAGTTTTTTATTTTTTATTGCTTCTTCTCCTATTTTTATATATAGAGCTTTTCTCTCCTCAGACAATTTAGAAGAATCTTCATATTCTATTGGTTCTATTAAATCATCTGTAAGTTCAGGTCTTTCTTTTGTTTGTTCATATAAACTTCTCATTTTTTCAAAATCAACTTGAGATATTTGATCTAATAATTTTTCTTTATTTATTTCATCTAGTCTTTCATAAGATTTTAAAACATGCTCTTGTCCATATTTTTCTAAAAGAGCTTTTGCTTCTTCAAATTTCATAAAATCACTCCTTCATGTAATTATTATATACCAATATATATAAAAATCAAAATATATTTTAGTATTGTAAATAAAGAAAAACGAAGAGAAATTATTATTCCTCTCCGTCTATTATTATTTTTATTTTTTCTCTTCAACATCAAGTTTAATATGTACATCTTTTAGTTGGTAATCAAATACTTTTGAAGGTGCTCCCATAAGTAAATCTCTTGCTTTACTATTCTTTGGAAATGCAATTACTTCTCTAATACTATCTTCTCTTGCAAGAAGCATAATAATTCTATCAACTCCAGGCGCGCATCCCGCATGTGGTGGTGCTCCATATTGGAATGCGTTATATAATGCTGGAAATTTTGATTCAACATGCTCTTTTGTATATCCTGCTATTGCAAATGCCTTTTCCATTATCTCAGTATCATGATTTCTAACCGCTCCTGATGCTAGTTCATATCCATTACATACTAAGTCATATTGATATGCGTATATATCTAATGGATCTTTTGTATTTAATGCTTCTAGTCCACCTTGTGGCATTGAGAAAGGGTTGTGATTAAATTCAATTTTACCTTCATCATCTTTTTCATACATTGGAAAGTCTACTATCCAACAAAATTTATAGCAGTTCTTTTCTAGCAAATCTAATCTTTTACCTAATTCTATTCTTAGTCCACCAGCTAATTTTTGTGCTTTTTCTTGGTTTTCATCAGCTACGAAAAACACTGCATCATTTGTTTTAGCATATTTCTTTAATAATTCTTCTGTCATTTTTTCTGTTAAGTATTTTGATATACCTCCAGATAAAGTATTGTTTTCTTCAACTTTCAAATAGGCTAACCCTTTTCCACCAAGTTCTGTTGTTACAAACTCTGTTAATGTATCAAAGAATTTTCTTGTTTCTTTTGCACATCCTGGTACAACTATTGCAATTATTTTCTTATCTTTGAATGCATTAAATTCTGTACCTTCGAACATATCTGTTACATCATTTAATACTAGTGGATTTCTTAAATCTGGTTTATCGCTACCATATTTACTCATTGCTTCTCTATATGGTATTCTAGTTAAGCCGTCATCACTTACACTCCATGTTGTATGTCTTCTAAATGTATTAAGTACAGTATTTTCAACTACTTTAAAAACATCTTCTTGAGTTGCAAAAGACATTTCTAAATCCAATTGATAAAACTCTCCTGGAGATCTATCCGCTCTTGGGTCTTCATCTCTAAAACATGGTGCTATTTGATAATATTTATCAAATCCAGACATCATAAGAAGTTGCTTAAATTGTTGTGGAGCTTGTGGTAATGCATAAAACTCTCCCGGATGAATTCTGCTTGGTACTAAAAAATCTCTTGCTCCTTCTGGTGATGAACTCGTAAGAATAGGTGTTTGTATTTCTAAAAATCCCATATTATCCATAAGTTCTCTTAATGTTTTCATAACTTTAGCTCTAAATACTATATTGTTATGAATTTTATCATTTCTCAAATCTAGGAATCTGTATTCTAGTCTTAAATCTTCTCTAACATCTTGATCAATATTAATTTCAAAAGGCAATACATTTTTAGCTTTTCCACATACTCTAATTTCTGATGGCACAACCTCAACACCACCTGTCATTAAATTAGGATTTTTGTTTGATCTTTCTCTAACTTTTCCTGTTAAAGAAATTGTGCTTTCAGTACTTAACCCTCTTATTATTCTCATATTTTCTTCATCATCTGTTATTACGACTTGTGTAATGCCATAATGGTCTCTTAAATCCAAAAATATTACTGAGCCCAAATCTCTTATCGTTTGAATCCAACCAGCAAGTCTAACTTCTTTTCCCACATCGGTAATCCTTAATTCATTGCAGTAATTCGTTCTGTATTCGTTCATCCATATCCCTCCATTTTATATTTTAGATGATGCCTAAAAACAAAAAATCCCATGAATCTTAACTCTAAAGACTCATGGGACGTGTTATCTTTTACGTGGTACCACCCAATTTTTTACTCTTTAAGCCTTAACGCAGCTTACTCGAGCTTATTTATTATCATAAGCCTGCTCAAAAGTGTCTTCCCACTATTACTTTTAGATACTTCCAGCAAAATGTATCATTCTCTTTAAAAGCTATTAATAGTACTCCTCTTTTTCATTGCATTGAACGACTTCATTATAATACCAGCACCCAAATATGTCAAGGTGTTATTACTATCTTGAATGTTTCGTATCTACTTTCACTATCTAGTGAAACTATATCTTCATACATTGCTGTAGGAAGTG
>CAZNFG010000014.1:0-30941 GCA_964572605.1 uncultured Eubacteriales bacterium | reverse complement strand
AGCTATAATCTAATTTTGCTTCATCTAATTTTATTTCATTATGTGGTGACATTATCATAAGTGAATCACAAGAGATATTTTACCATGTTTTTGTATAATTTTAAATTTAAGATGTTTTAAAGGTGAATTGTATATTTAATTAAGGATGCGTAACTTTCTACCGCCTTAGTATTGAAAAATATGATATTTGTTATATAATAATGCCATGTGAGATTGGAGGAGAGACATGCGAAAAATTATTTTTGTCTGCACAGGAAACACATGTAGAAGTCCAATGGCAGAAAGTATTCTAAAAGATAAGATAAAAAAGATATTGCCTAATTTTGAAGAAAAATATCAAATTAAATCTGCAGGAATTTTTGTTGACCCGACTAATGTAGATATTTCGAAAAAATCAAAAGACGTACTTAAAAAATTATATAATATTGATGCAATTCATACGGCTAAACAACTTACAAAAGAAGATATATTAGATGCAGATTTGGTGCTTTGTATGGATGATTATCAATTAAATGTTATAAAAAATACTATTGAGAAATCTAAAAATATATATAATTTAAGAAAATATGTGGGATTAAAAGGTGACATTCCAGATCCTTATGGACAAGAGGAAGAAAAATATTTTGATTCTGTAAAATTGATTGAAGAGGCTTTAACTTTGCTTATTAAAAAGGAGGGAATAAATTGATTGCTATTGGCGCGGACCATGGTGGGTATAAATTAAAAGAAGAGTTAAAAGAACATTACGGAGATTTATTGAAAGATTTTGGTGTTTACAACGAAATAAGAGGAATAGAAGAACCTAAAGTTGCAATTGAAGTTTCAAAAGCCGTTTCGAAAGGAGAATGTGAACTTCGGAATTTTGATTTGCCGTTCTGGAGTAGGAATGTGTGTAGCAGCTAATAAGGTTCAGGGTGTTATTTGTGGCACATCATATAATTTAGAAGTTGCAAGACTTTTAAAAGAACATAACAATGCAAATATTATTACATTAGGATCAGATTATATTAATAAAAAAGAGGCAATCGAAATGATTGACGTATGGAGAAATGCAACATTCCTTGAAGGAATATATGCAAAGAGAATAGATATCATTAAAAAGTATGAAGAGGGAGTCGAATATGATAATTTATAATATGATAATTACCTTTGCAATTGCCGCTATTGTAGCAGCTTTACTTGCAAAACTAACAATTAAACTGGCATATAAAGTAGGAGCTGTAGATATTCCTAAAGATGAAAGAAAAATTCACAAAAAGACAATGCCTAGAATGGGTGGAATTTCTTTTGTAATTGGATTTTTTGTTGCAATTATTTATTCGTTAACAGCAATGGAAATTGATTCAACTGTAAATTTAACAGGGTTCTTTTTAGGACTTGCGATTGTAACAGTTATGGGATTTCTAGATGATGTATATCGTTTAAAAGCATGGCAAAAATTAATTTGTCAAATAATTGCTGCTATATTTGTTATAGCAAGTGGTCTTAGAATTTTTTATATTAACATACCTTTCTTGAATACATATGGCTTAAATGAAATTATTTCTATAATTATTACATTTGGTTGGATAGTCGGTGTTACAAATGCATTAAACTTAATTGATGGATTAGATGGACTTGCTACTGGAGTATCAGCAATTTCAACACTGTCATTAATAATAATATTCATATTAAATAGTTCTGGCGTACTTCCAATTCTTTTGACGGTTGCATTACTTGGAGGACTTGTTGGATTTTTACCATATAACTTTAATCCAGCAAAAACATTTATGGGAGATTCAGGATCAAACTTTTTAGGATTCTTCCTTGCTGGTGTTTCAATGATAGGTCTTGCAAAGACATATACACTTATGGCAATCATTTTACCTGTAATAGTTTTAGGTCTACCTATATTTGACACATTATTTGCAATTGTCAGAAGAGTTGCAAACCACAAGTCGATTATGCAACCAGACAGAGGTCATTTACATCACATGCTTATTGATGCAGGACTTTCTCAAAAACAAGCTGTATTAATTCTTTATGGTGTTACAGCCCTTCTTGGTGTTATGGCAGTTATAATGATTGAAACGGATATAGCAAAAGTTTCTGTAATATTTGCAATAATATTACTTCTTTCTGTACTTGGTTCTAGAAATGTAATGAAAATAAAGAAAATAAAAGATTCAGTTGAAAAATATGCACCAGAAGCAATAAAAGATAAACTTAAAGTTATGATTGTGTTTGGAACAAGACCAGAAGCAATAAAGATGTGTCCTTTAATTTTAAAACTTCGTGAACATGAAGATGAAATTCAAACAGTAGTATGTGTAACAGCACAACATAGACAAATGCTAGATCAAGTTTTAAATGCATTTAAAATTGTACCTGAGTACGACTTGAATGTTATGAAGGATAAACAAACTTTAACTCATATTACTTCTGCAGTATTAGAAGGATTATATGATGTTATAGGAAAAGAAAAACCAGATATAGTATTAGTTCATGGTGATACAACAACAACATTTTCTGCATCACTTGCAGCGTTTTACTGTAAAGTAAAAGTGGGACATGTAGAGGCTGGTCTTAGAACATATGATAAGTATTCTCCATACCCAGAAGAAATTAATAGAAAACTTGTAACAAGTATTGCTGATATATATTTTGCTCCAACACAAAATAATAAAAATAATTTATTAAGAGAACTTGTAGATGAAAGCTTAATTTATATCACAGGAAATACTGTCATAGATGCCTTAAAAACTACAGTATTAAGTGATTTTAAATTCAGTCATCCTGTGCTTGCAAAGCTTGATTTTGACAAGAAAATTATTTTTATGACAGCACATAGAAGAGAAAACTTAGGCAAACCACTTCAAGATATATGTAGTGCAGTTAAAGAAATTGCAATAAAAAACAAAGATGTGGAAGTTGTTTATCCAGTGCATCTAAATCCTGCAGTTCAAGATGTTGCAACTAAGATTTTAGGCGAAGTGAAAAATGTTCATCTTATTGAGCCGTTAGATGTTGTCACAACACATAATTTGATTAATAAATCATATATGGTTATGACTGATTCTGGTGGTATACAAGAAGAAGCACCTTCGCTTAGAAAACCAGTATTAGTACTTAGAACTGAAACCGAAAGACCAGAAGCTGTTGTTGCTGGTACAGTTAAAGTTGTTGGAACTAACAAAGATTTAATTATTGCAGAAGCTACAAAATTATTAAAAGATAAAGAAGAATATAGAAAAATGAGCAGAGCACAAAATCCTTATGGTGATGGAAAAGCTTGTGAAAGAATTATACAAGGAATACTTTATTACTTTGGAAAAAGAGATGAAAGACCAAAGGATTTGGTATAAAGGTTATATATAACAAAAGAAAGGATGAGTTATGAACTCTAGAGAATTTGCAATAAATGTACTTTACAAAATTGAGTTTGGTGAAGGTTATTCAAACGTTACACTAGATAAAGAATTAAGTAATTCTGATTTAAGCACACTTGATAAATCGCTTGCATCGGAAATAGTTTATGGTGTTTTAACTTGGAAAATAACTTTAGATGAAATAATAAAAAGATACTCAAGTATTAAATTAAAAAAGATTTCACCATGGATTTTAAACATACTTAGAATAGGTATTTACCAAATAGTGTTTTTAGATAAAATTCCTGAAAGCGCTGCTGTAAATGAAAGTGTGAATCTTGCAAAAAAGTATGGACATGAAGCATCGACAAGATTTGTTAATGCAATACTAAGAAAAATAGATAAAGATGAAATGAATAAATTTCTAGAATATTTAAAAACAAAACCAATATTAGATGATGAAGTTATATCTATATTTACATCACATCCTTTATGGATTGTAGATAAATTATTAGAAAATTTTGATAAAAAGTTCGTTACCGAATTGCTAAATGCAAATAATATAACTCCAGATATAACAATAAGAGCAAATACTCTTAAAACGAGTAGAGATGAGTTATTTAAATTATTATTACTTAAAAAGATAGATTGTAAAAAAGGAAAATTAAAAGATAGTATTAAAGTAAAAAAATTAAATGATTTCAGTAGTCAATTATATACCGTTCAAGATGAAGCTGCACAGTTGGCATGTATAAAACTTGATCCAAAAGAAGGAGATAGAGTATTAGATGCATGTAGTAGTCCTGGTGGAAAAACTACATATCTAGCAGAACTTATGAAAAACAAGGGTAGAATTGATGCGTGGGATATTCATCCGCACAGAGTTAGACTTGTCGAAGAGACTGCAAAAAGATTAGGAATTACTAATATAAAAACTTTAGTTAAAGATGCAAGAAACTATTCTTCAGAATTTAATGGCAAGTACGATAAAATAATTTTAGATGTGCCTTGCAGTGGACTGGGTGTTATACGAAAAAAGCCAGATATAAAGTGGACTAGACAACTTAATGATTTACCTGAATTAATAGAAACACAAGAACAAATTTTTGATACTTGCAGTGAGTATTTAAGAACAGGTGGAAGATTAGTATATAGTACATGTACTGTTTTAAGAGAAGAAAATGAAGAGCAAGTTGAGAGATTTTTATTAAAGCATAGTGAGTTTAAGCTTATAGAAAAAATTAATCTTTATCCAAATGTAGATGATACCGATGGTTTCTTTATTGCAGTATTAGAAAGGGATTAATATGAAAAACATTAGAGACTTTACACTTCAAGAATTAGAAGAAGAATTAATATTAATAGGTGAGAAGAAATTTAGAGCTAAGCAAATATTTGCTTGGCTTTTTAGGAGTGTAAAATCTTTTGATGAAATGACAGATTTATCTAAAGAATTAATAACAAAACTAAAAGAAAATTACGTTCTTAATTTAATTGAGTTAGCTGACTTTAAAAAATCCAAAGATGGAACTATTAAATATTTATTTAAATTAAATGATGGATCTAAAATTGAAAGTGTTCTTATGGAATATAAATATGGATATACAGCATGTGTTTCTAATCAAGTTGGATGCAAGATGGGTTGTAATTTCTGTGCTTCTGCAAGGATCGGATTTATAAGAAATCTTACACCTGGAGAAATTATCTCACAAATTTTAAAGATTGAAGAATATTCAGGTGAAAAAATATCTAATGTTGTTTTTATGGGAATAGGAGAGCCGTTTGATAACTATGATAATATTATGAATTCTATAAGAATAATGAATGATCCTAAAGGTTTAAACATTGGAGCACGTCATATTAGCGTTTCAACATGTGGAATTATAGAAAAAATAAAACAATTTGCAGATGAAAATTTACAATGTAATTTGTGTATATCTCTTCATAGTAGTAGAGATGAAGTTAGATCAGACATGATGCCAATAAATAATAAATACTGCATTAAAGAAGTAATTGATGCATGTAAAATATATATTCAAAAGACCAATAGAAGAGTAACTTTTGAATACGCTATGGTTGATGGTATAAATGATAGTTTAGATGATGCTGTACATCTTGCAAAACTTTTACATGGAATCCTTTGCCATGTAAATTTAATACCTATTAATAAAATTAAAGATGGAAAATATGAAAAAACATCTATAGAAAAGATGATGGCCTTCAGAGATTTATTAAATGAAAAAGGAATAGTTGCAACTATACGAAGAGAACTAGGTTCAGACATATCTGCTGCTTGTGGACAACTTGTAAGAAGAGAACAATGAAGCAAATAAAAATAGAAATTTAAAAAGAAAAATTGACAAAAAGGAACGTCTCTAAATGTCAAAAAAAGAGCAGGAAAGTTTTCCTGCTTTTTTTATTGTTTCTAACTTACTTGACTTTTTACATAGTCAAGAACTGCTAAGAAGTTTTTATCATATTCTTTATATTTTCTATCATATGCATAGAAAAATTCTCTCATGGATTTTAGTCCGCTAACATAAAGTTCCATCAGTTTTATGTTGCTTGTAATTTCAATTGAAGCATTTTCAAAAAGATATTCACCTGCATCATCATAGTAGAAGCTCATAATATCTGCTTCAAGATGATCACACATACCTGCAAATATAGAATCATTAGTAAGACCTGCATCATACTCAAAGATTAAAGACTGGTAATCTAATCCTTTTTTAAGAGGAGCAAATATTTTTTCTACAGCTTCATGGCCAATTCTCATTTTTTCATCCTTGGATACACCATCAAATGGCGTGATGTCGGAAATTACAATTTCTTCAACTTCATGAACAGCAAGCATTGTAACCACTTTTTTGATATCGATATTGTAATCAAACTCTGAATCCATCGCTATGGCAAGCATACATGCACCGTAAACATGCTCTGCAACGCTTTCCAAACGCTCTTTTTTTATGTTCCAGCGCTTCCAACCGCTCCGTATAGTATTCTTTAATACTAGAGTCAAACAGTAGAACTCGTAAACGTTGATTACACTCCTTGTATCCATATTCTTACCTCCATAATAAAGTGTAGTGACACTAATGCGTTCAAAACAAGATATCTTAAGTTTTTCGATTATACAATTTTTATTAGAATATGTCAAGAATAAGTCACAGTAAACCCAAAATTACACTAGACTATTTGCAAGAAACAATATATAATATATTTTGTATGAAAAGGTGGTGAGATGATTTTATGAAATACTACGGCTTGACGGATATTGGCATGCAACGAAAGGAAAATCAAGACCAAATTTATATGCCGGAAAAAAATGACGAATTAAAGCTATTTATAATTGCAGATGGTATGGGCCGGAGCTAATGCCGGAGGAGTAGCTAGCAAGCTAGCAATACAGTACGTAAAAGAATATATTCAAAGTGAATTCAAAAATATAGATGAAAGCAAAGAAAATGTTGAAAATCTAATACGAACAGCAATTATTAATGCGAATAATTATGTATATAACAAAGCAAATGAGAATAGTGAATACAGCGGAATGGGCACAACTATTAGCGTTGCTTTAATAATTAAAAATAAAGTCTTTATTGGACATGTCGGAGACAGTAGAATATATAGAATAAGAAAACAAATTATGAGGCAGCTTACTAAAGACCATTCGTATGTACAAGAGCTTTTACAAAAAGGTGAGATAACCAAGGAAAAAGCAGAAAATCATCCACAGAAAAACATATTAATGAAAGTATTAGGGTGTGAAAAAGAGCTGGAGCCAGACGTAATGACAAGAGGTTTTTTAAAAGACGATATACTTATGATGTGCTCAGACGGACTAACAAATATGATAGAGATAGAAGAGATTCATGATGAAATTTCAGGTGGTAAAGGAAACTTCAAATCTATTTGTAATAAATTGATTAATAAATCAAATAGTAATGGTGGATACGATAATGTTAGCGTAATACTAGTTTTAGGTGATTAGTGGAGGTATAATTTATATGGACATGATAGGTAAAGTGTTAAGTAATAGATACGAAATACTAGAGAAAATCGGAAGCGGTGGAATGGCAACTGTATATAAAGCAAAATGCAGGGTTTTGAACAGATTCGTAGCTATAAAAATATTAAAAGACGAATTTGCTAATGATGCCGAGTTTATAAAAAGATTTCAAGTTGAGGCACAATCTGCAGCAAGCCTATCTCATCAAAATATAGTTTCGATTTTTGATGTAAGTGAAGACGAAGGTCAACACTATATTGTAATGGAACTAATTGAGGGAAAAACATTAAAAGAAATAATTAACGAAAAAGGTGCATTGCCATGGCGTGATTCTGTTAAGATTGTGGCACAAATTGCAGCTGGTCTTAATCAAGCTCATAAAAATCATATAATCCACCGTGATATAAAACCTCATAATATTATTATAACAAAAGACGGTATAGCAAAGGTTACTGATTTTGGAATTGCAAAAGCTGTATCGAATTCAACAATAAATGCGTTTGGTAGTACAATAGGAAGTGTGCATTATTTTTCACCTGAGCACGCACGTGGTGGATATACGGATGAGAAATCAGATATTTATTCATTAGGCGTAGTACTATATGAGATGTGTACTGGAAAGCTTCCGTTTGATGCAGAAACTCCAGTTTCTGTTGCGCTTAAACATTTGCAAGAAAAGCCAAAAGAACCTATGGAAATAAATAATGAAATTCCATCAGGACTAAATGCAATAATTATGAAAGCTATGCAAAAAGAAATTGGGAATCGCTATCCGTCAGCAATTGATATGTACAATGATTTAATGAAATTATTAAAGTATCCAGATGATGTGACTTTAGGAGCACTTAGCAAGGATATAGAAGTGGAAACAGAATTTCCTACACAGAGAATACCAGTAATAGGAACACATATAACAAAAGATGAAGATAATGAAGATAATAATAAAAGAAAGCAGGATGTTGAGTATATGAGTAGTAAAAAAGGTATTACAAAAAGGCAAGCCATAGTGAAGCTGTTTGTGTACATAGTAGCTATAATCGTACTTTTCTTATTGTGTATTAAAATTGGACAGAATGCGTTAGTGTTTTTTATAGGACGTGAAAACGATGTATCCGTTCCAAATATCGTGGGTTATAGTTTTGAGGAAGCAGAAAAGACGTTAAGAGAGTTGGGCTTAGAAATAGAAGTTCAAGCAAACGTTTCAAGTTCTGAATATCCAGAAGGATATGTAATTTATCAAGAAAAGAAAGAGGGATATACGTTAAAGAAAGGAACTAAAGTAGGAGTAAAACTTAGTAAAGGTGAAAATAAAATTTTAGTTCCTGATGTTTCAACTCTTAGTTCGACAACAGCGGCTGAAATGAAAGTAGAAACAGCTGGTCTTGTATACAAAGAAGAATATGAGTATCATGACACTATTCCATCAGGAGATATAATAAGACAAGATCCAAAAGTCAATGAAGAAATTGAAAAGGGATCAGAAGTAAAAGTATATGTAAGCATGGGACCAGCTTCAGGAGATACTGGACTTGTAAAAATACCAGATGTTTTAGATTATACTGAAGAAGATGCAAGAATCACTCTTGATGCCGCTTTGTTAGTTCCAAAAGTAACATATACCGAATCAAAAACCAAAAAAGATGGAGTGGTTATTAGCCAGTATCCAGAAAAAGATACTTATCAACCGCAGCTTACTGAAGTTACATTAGTAGTTAATAGGTTAACAGGAGGAGGTAATACATCATCTGGTGATGGAACTAAACCAACCACACCAACTAATCCTATAACAAAGAGAAAAGTTACAATAGACCTAAGTAAAATGGGAGAGAGAGAAACGTTTAATGTCAAGGTTGTTGTTGAAGGTATAAGTGTTGGAAAGAGAATAGAATATGAAAAACAACATTCTAGAACTGATGGAACAATTGAAGTTGAAGTTACTAATGCAGTAGGAGCAATGTTAAAAGTATATGTAGATGATGTAGTTGTTTCTGAGATGACTCTATAAAGAAGGAGCATATAATGAAAGGTATTGTTGTAAAAATAGCATCTAACTTATATACGGTAAAGCAAGATGATAAACAATATGAATGCACAGCAAGAGGTATTTTGAAGTTTAAAAACTCACCAATATTAGTTGGAGATTATGTTCAAATTAATGAAGAAGAAAAGGTAATTGAAAAAATATTACCAAGAAAAAATGAATTTATCAGACCACCAATTGCAAACATTGATCAATTACTAATTGTAGTTGCAACAGCAAATCCAAAGCCAGACCTAATGCTTTTAGATAAGCAAATTGTTATGGCAGAAAAAAATAGCGTTGAACCAATAATTTGTATTAACAAAATTGACTTAGAAGCAGATTATACTGGAATTATTGAAACTTATGAAAACATTGGATATCAAGTAATCACTACAACAGCAAAAAATGGAATTGGTATTGATAAAATAGCAAGAATTCTTACTAATAAGATAACAGCATTTAGTGGAAATTCTGGTGTTGGAAAATCTGCATTAACAAATAATATTTTTAATGAAGAAGTTTCAAAAGAAGGTGAAACATCTGAAAAATTACAAAAGGGAAAACATACAACAAAATATGTTGAGCTTTTCGAATTTTCAAACAACAGTTATATTGCTGATACACCAGGTTTCTCATCTTTTGAAATTGATGGAATAAATGTAAAAGAATTAGAAAAATATTTTATAGAATTTATGCCTTATGTAGGTGATTGTGAATTTAGATCATGCTCACACATAAAAGAATTGAATTGTGGAGTTAAAAGAGCAGCAAGTAGAGGGAAAATAGATAAAGGAAGATATGAAAGATATACTACAATTTATGAAAAATTGAAAGGAGATAAAAAATGGTAAAGATTTCTCCCTCCATTTTATCAGTTGAACTAGATAATATAAAAGAGGAAATTAAATCTATTGAAAATGAAATAGAGTATGTGCACATAGATGTTATGGATGGCGAATTTGTAAATAATAGAACACATGGACTTGAGATGTTAGAAAGAGTACATGCTGCTACTTCATTACCAATAGATACACATTTAATGGTAGAAAACCCTGAAGATTGGTTAGAAGATTATTCTATTTCCAATATAATAACATTTCATATAGAAGTTGTTGATTATGATACAGCAGAAAGAATTATTGATTATCTACATGAACATGATATTAAAGTTGGAATATCACTTAAACCAGAAACACCTACCATAGAACTTGTACCATATATAGATAAAATCGATCAAGTACTTATAATGCTAGTTGAGCCAGGATATGGTGGACAGCAAATGATGGACAGTTGTTTAGAAAAAATAAAAGAGGTTCGTGAAATGAGACCTGAAATTGATATCGAAGTTGATGGAGGAATTAACGAAGAAAATGCATATAAAGTAAAAGAAGCTGGGGCAAATATTATTGTTGCTGGTACAGCAATTTTCAATGCTGATGATAAATTATATGTTATTAGAAAATTAAAAGAGTGAAAAAGATATAAAAAGGCGGCCACGGCGGTCGCCTTTTAAAAGATTTGGAGGCAAAAATGAAAAAAGTTTATTTAATAATTATTTTGGTATTATTAGTTTTCGTTGTGGGATGCAGTAATAATGAAAATAAAGGTGAGGAAAAATTAAATATTGTTACATCTTTTTATCCAATGTATGTAGCAACAAGTAATATTGTAAAAGATATAGATAATATTTCACTAACGTGTTTAGCAAACCCAGAAGTTGGATGTTTACATGATTATCAACTTACGGTAAACGATATGATAACACTTGAAACTGCAGATATATTTGTAATAAATGGTGGTGGAATGGAAAGCTTTTTAGACAAGGCTTTGTCTACATATCCAGATTTAAAAGTAGTAAATGCAAGTGAAGGAATAATAGAAGATTATGAATATCATGAAGAAGATGAAGAAGATGATCATTTGAATGAATCTAATTCACATATATGGGTTAGTCTAGATCTTCACATTAAACAAATAGAAAAAATTTGTGAAGAACTAAAAGAAGCTGATCCAGAAAATGCGAATAAGTATGAAGAAAACAAGATAAATTATATTGAAAGATTAAATGAACTAAAAGAAAAAATGCATTTAGAGTTAGATAATGTACCAAATAAAAATATAATAACTTTCCATGAAGCGTTTTATTATTTTGCAGAAGAATTTGGACTAAATATTGTAAGTGTTATCGAACGTGAACCTGGTACTAGTCCTAGTGCAGGAGAACTTGCAGAGATAATTGAAAAGATAAAAAATGAAAAAGCGACAGCTATTTTCGTTGAACCGGGATATGAAAAAACAGCAGCAAATGTAATATCAAGAGAAACTGCTATTCCAATATACGAATTAGATCCTATTACAAGTGGAGCATTTAATGATGAAGCATATATAGAAGCTATGAATAAAAATTTAGTTGTATTAATGGAGGCATTAAATAATGAGTGAGAAATGTGGATATTGTTGTACAAAAATACGAAATATAAATGTTTCGTATGGGGATAAAAAAATTTTAGAAAATGTTAATATTCATATTCATTGTGGGAAACTTACAGTATTAATAGGTGAAAATGGTACTGGAAAATCTACATTATTAAAAGCAATTTTACGGTGAGGTAAAACACACAGGTTCAATTTCTTTCAAAGATAGCAAGGATTCCGGAAATAAAATTAGGATTGGATATGTGCCACAAAAATTAGATATTGAGAATTCTCCTGCAACTGTATATGATCTTGTAGTTAGTTATACAAGCAAATACCCAGTGTTTTTTCCAAAGAATAAAAAGTTATATGAAGAAATAAAAAATCATTTAAAAGAATTTGGGGCAGACAAATTAATAGATTCAAAAATAAATTCTTTATCTGGTGGAGAACTTCAAAGAGTTATGCTTGCAACCGCAACTACTCCACATCCAGATCTTTTAATACTAGATGAACCGGTTTCGGGTATAGATATGAATGGTAAAAAACAATTTTATGAGAAATTAAATTATTTAAAAGAAAATTATGATTTAGCAATTATATTAGTTTCTCATGATTTTGAGTATGTTAAAAAATATGCAGATAAGGTCTTGCTTTTAGATAAAACGATTATTGCAAAAGGTCAAGCAAGTGAAGTGCTAAGTTCAAAAGAATTTATTGACAGGTTTGGGGAGGTATAAAATGTTACAATACGAATTTATGAAAAACGCGTTATATGCAATATTGATTATAACTCCACTTTTTGGAATAATTGGTACACTTATAGTGAATAATAAGATGGCATTCTTCTCAGATGCATTAGGACATTCGGCACTAACTGGAATTGCAATAGGGGCAGTGCTTCGGAGTTACGAACCCAACGTTATCAATGATAGTGTTTGGAATAATATTTGCATTATTGTTAAATAAAATTAAGGATTTAAAAATAACTTCAAAAGATACAATAATAAGTGTGTTTTCTTCAACAGCACTTGCATTTGGACTTATGATATTATCTAAAAATGGAAACTTTTCAAAATTTTCAAACTATTTAATTGGAGATATATTGAGTATAGATAAGAATGAAATATTATCACTAATTGTGATTGCTATTTTTGTAGTATTATTTTGGATATTATTTTTTAATAAAACATTTGCAACAAGTTTAAATCATTCACTTGCAAAAAGTAAAAATATTAAAACAGATTTACTTGAAAATTTATTTGTAATTTTAGTGGCATTAATAGTAATGATATCAATAAGATGGGTTGGAATATTAATAATAAATTCACTTCTTATTTTGCCTGCGGCGGCAAGCAGAAATGTAGCGAAAAACTTAAGAGAGTACCATATATATTCGATAGTTTTTGCGGTAGTATCTGGAATACTTGGGTTAATTGTTTCATATGATCAAGGAATAGCCACAGGTCCAACAATAGTATTGATTTCAAGTTTCATATTTTTTGTTACATATATAATAAGAAGGAAAATTGGGGACTAACTAAGGAATTTTTTTGACGATTAAATTTTTATTGCATAATATATGTATGATGATTATAATAACTTTAGAGATGGAGGTTGATACTATGATTAATGATGAATTGAAACTAGTTGATAATGAAGTGTTTGACGCGATTTGTAAGGAACACAAAAGACAAAACGATAAAATTGAATTGATTGCCTCAGAAAATTTTACAAGTAAAGCTGTTTTGGAGTCGATGGGAAGCGTACTTACTAATAAATATGCTGAAGGCTATCCCGGAAAAAGATATTATGGTGGGTGCGAAAATGTTGATATAGTTGAAAATCTAGCAAGAGAACGCGCAAAAGAAATATTTGGAGCAGAACATGCTAATGTTCAACCTCATTCTGGGGCACAAGCAAATATGGCTGTTTATTTTTCTGTTCTTGAATACAAAGATACAATACTTGGAATGAATTTAGCTCATGGTGGACATTTAACACATGGAAGTCAAGTTAATTTTTCAGGTAAGTTATATAATATAGTTCCCTATGGAGTAAACGAAGAAGGATATATAGATTATGATGAATTAGAAAAAATTGCAATAGAATGCAAGCCAAAAATTATTGTCGCTGGTGCTAGTGCATATCCTAGAACAATAGATTTTAAAAAATTTAGAGAGATAGCAGATAAAGTTGGCGCATATTTAATGGTAGATATGGCACATATTGCTGGCCTTGTTGCGGCAGGTCTTCATCCAAATCCTGTCCCATATGCAGACTTTGTAACAACGACAACACACAAAACACTTCGTGGACCAAGAGGTGGTATGATTTTATGCAAAGAAAAATATGCAAAGATGATAGATAAAGCTTTGTTTCCTGGAATTCAAGGTGGACCTTTAATGCATATTATAGCTGGAAAAGCGGTTTCATTTAAAGAAGCTTTGACAAATGATTTTAAAGAATACCAAAAACAAATTATAAAAAATGCAAAAGTGCTTGCCGATGAATTAATTTCTAGGGGGTATAAGTTAGTATCTGGTGGTACAGATAATCATTTAATGTTAATAGATCTATCAGAAAAAAACATTACTGGAAAAGATGCAGAAATAATGTTGGATGAAGTTGGTATAACTGTAAATAAAAATACAATTCCTTTCGATAAGCAAGGACCAAATATTACAAGTGGTATAAGAATTGGTACCCCTGCAATGACAACAAGAGGAATGAAGGAAGAAGAAATGAAAGAAATTGCAAGACTTATTGATATGACACTTTGTGGTGATAATAAAGAAAAAA
Source organism: uncultured Eubacteriales bacterium (assembly GCA_964572605.1). GTDB lineage: Bacteria > Bacillota > Clostridia > TANB77 > UBA1234 > UBA1234. The sequence continues at coordinate 16,345 of CAZNFG010000014.1, read as the reverse complement.
TAAAAGAAGACGTATTAAAATTAACAAGTAGATTCCCGATATATTAAAAAATACTTAGGGCGAAGTAAAGTCGTAAAAGAAAAAACGATTTTACTTCGCTCTAAACAGTAATTTTTATTACTCTCCGTTGCGTTTAAATTTTTATGGTTGCAAATTGATTATTTATAGTTTACAATGTAACATGTTATGTATGAAACAAAAGAAAGGAGCATTTTAAGCTTATGACTGATTACTTAGTTATTGTAGAGTCGCCAGCAAAAGCATCAACTATCAAGAAAATATTAGGTAGCAAATATAAAGTTGAAGCTTCGATGGGACACGTAAGAGACTTACCAAAGTCACAATTAGGTGTTGACACTGAAAATAATTTTGAACCTAGATATATTAATATAAGAGGTAAAGCAGAATTAATAAAGAAACTTAAAACTGAAGCAAAAAATGCAAATAAAGTGTTTCTTGCAACTGACCCTGATCGTGAGGGGGAAGCAATAGCATGGCATTTAGCATACTTATTAGAGATAGATCAAAATTCAGAATGTAGAATTGAATTTAATGAAATAACAGTTAAAGGAATCAAAACTGCTATAGAAGCACCTAGAAAGCTAGATATGAATTTAATAGATGCTCAACAAGCAAGAAGAGTATTAGATAGAATAGTTGGATATAAGATAAGTCCATTATTATGGAAAAAAGTTAAAAAAGGACTATCTGCAGGGCGTGTTCAATCAGTTGCAGTTAGAATGATTGTAGATAGAGAAGAAGCAATAGAACAATTTATACCAGAAGAATATTGGAATTTAGATGTAGATTTAAAAACATCAAAGAGTAAGAAAAACTTTTTTGCAAGATTATATGGAGATTCAAATAGCAAGATAGAAGTTCATTCAAAAGAAGAGATGGATAAAATATTAACAAATTTGAATAACAAAAAATATATTGTAGATTCAATAAAACAAGGCGAAAAGAAAAGAAATCCAGCACCTCCATTTACAACAAGTACAATTCAACAAGAAGCTTCTCGTAAACTTGGATTTGCAATTAAAAGAACAATGTCAGTAGCACAAACATTATATGAAAGCGGACTTATTACATACATGAGAACTGACTCAACAAGAATTTCAGATGAAGCAAGAAGTATGGCAAAAGAACAAATTGTAAAAATGTTTGGTGAAGAATATTACGAAAATAGATATTATAAAACAAAAAAAGAAGCACAAGATGCACACGAAGCGATACGTCCTACACATTTAGATATGTTACCTTCAGAAGTGAAAGAAAAATTTTCAAGTGATCAATATAAATTGTATAAATTAATTTATGATAGATTACTTGCATCACAAATGGCATCTGCGGTTTATGACACGATGGCGGTAACAATATCGGCTGGAGAATATATGTTCAGAGCAAATGGTTCTAAAATACGTTTTGCTGGATTTATTTCTTTATATGTGGAAGGTAATGATGAAAATCTTGAAGAAAGAGATGTTGTATTGCCAGAGCTTACTGAAGGTCAAGAATTAGTTCTAAATGATATACTTCCTACACAACATTTTACAGAACCTCCTGCAAGATATACAGAGGCAAGTCTGGTAAAAGCATTAGAAGAAAAAGAAATAGGTAGACCAAGTACATATGCACCAACAATAACAACAATAATAGATAGAAAATATGTAGATAGAGAAAAGAAAGTTTTGTATCCAACTGAATTAGGAAGAATTGTAGATTCAGTAATGAAAGAATATTTTAAAGATATTGTTGATGTCGAGTTTACAGCACTAATGGAAGAAAAGCTAGATGAAGTTGCAGAGGGAAACAATGATTGGAAAAAAACTATTTCAGATTTTTATACACCATTTAAAGAAAATTTGGATGTTGTCGAAGAAAAAATGGAAAAAATAAAAATAGAAGATGAAGTTACAGATGTGCCTTGCGATAAATGTGGAAGAATGATGGTAATAAAAATTGGGAAATATGGAAAGTTTATGGCGTGTCCAGGATTCCCAGAATGCAGGAACATTAAAGCTATTGTTCAAAAAATTGATATAAAATGTCCAAAATGTAGTTCGGATATTTTAGTTAAAAAAAGTAAACGAGGAAAAAAGTATTATATTTGTGAAAAAAATGATAATACACCTAATGGATGCGATTTCATAGCATGGAATGGACCAGATAAAAATGGAGTAATAGTACCTGCAGAAATAGAGAAGACAAAAACAAAAAACACTTCTACAAAAACAAAAACTACTTCTAGAAAAGCAAAAACCACTTCTACAAAAAGCAAGAAAACAAAAACAAAAAAAGAAAAAGAATAAATAATTAAAAATTTAAAATTTAAAATTAAATAATTGTAAACCCAAAGTGGCACTGATGGAAATAAATCCATCAGTGCCACTACTCTTAAATCAGAGTTTTGCAATTGTGCACGGGCTGAAGGAACAGATCACTTCAAATCCCCCTTGCACTTGATTTACCAAGAAATGCCTCTTTAGGATTCGCCCGATTTTCCGAACATCACACTTTCCTTTGAAATGCATGATAACAAACATGCGATTCGTTCCGGTGCTAACATGCATGCACGGAAAAGCGATTTCGCTGCTGTTACGGATAGTAAGTGTTTGGGTTAGTGGATTAATAGAAGCGCTTGGAATCCGTTGCTCATAGCTAACCGAAAAGGTGCCACTATCGAGAGCTCTGGCAATCTTCTTGGCTAAATGGTTCTGGGAATTCTTGAATCGTCTGACCTTGGAACTGTCCATAATCAAACCTCCCAATATTTTTTTACCGTATAACGATTTTAACACAAATAATAACAGTATACAACAGTATTTGACAGAGAGGGACGTTCCTGTTTGTCAATTATCATATTCAAATGTCAATTGACACAAGTCTTCTTTTTAGTCATAATATAATTATTGGAGGGGATATAATGAAAGTTTTCGTTGCTGCAGGTGGTACCGGTGGACATATAACACCAGGTATAGCTATAGCCAATAAACTAAAAGAGCTTGGAAATGAAGTTATATTTATTGGTACAACTGGTGGTATGGAAGTAGATTTGGTTCCCAAAGCAGGCTATGATATTAGATACATACATGCAAGGGGAATAAGAAATAGTAACCCTATAGATAATATAAAAACATTTGTGGAATTATTAAGAGGAATTTCAGAAATGAAAAAAATTATTAAAAATGAAAAAGTAGATTTTGTTATAGGAACTGGTGGATATGTTACTGCACCAGCTATTATTGCTGCACTTAAATGTAATATACCCACAATGATACATGAAAGTAATGCTCTTCCGGGGAAAACTACAAGATGGCTTTCTCGGAAAAGTAGATGTTGTTGCATGCGGTTTTGAAGATACAATTAAGAAATTACCAAAAGCAAAACATGCAGTATATACTGGAAATCCTACTAAATTAGTTAGTGGTTTTACAAAAGAAGATACAAAGAAAAAACTTCGGAATAACTAAGCCTCTAGTGCTTGTTTTTGGAGGAAGTCAAGGAGCTAAAAAATTAAATGAAACTATGATTCAAGTGATAAATAACAAAAAGATTGAAGATTTTGAAATTATATATGCAACGGGTCCAAAACAATATGATGAAATAATGAGTAAAGTGAAAGCTAATAATCCGAATGTAAAAATAGAAAAGTATATATATAATATGGAAGAAATAATGGTTGCAAGTGACTTGGCTGTTTGTAGAAGCGGAGCTCTAACAGTTACAGAGCTTGGAATAGTTGGTCTTCCGGCAATACTTGTTCCATTTCCTTATGCAGCAGAAAATCATCAATACTTTAATGCAAAGACAATTGAAGATGTAGGAGCAGGCGTAATAATAGAAGAAAAGGATTTAGATGCTGAAAAGTTATATAATAATATAGTAGAAATTATATCTGATAACGAAAAACTAAAGGTAATGGCGGATAAGGCTAAGAAAGTTGAAATGAATAATGCAATAGAAAAAATAATGTATGAACTAAATTTAGTAAAAAAAGAAAAAGGATTGAGTAACTAGCTCAATCCTTTTTCTTGCCAAGCCGATTAAGGCTTAATTGGCAGGTTCTTTCGGCATATAGATGTTTAAGTGGCCCTTGATGAGAAATGCAGAGGGCATCTCATCGTCAATGTCCACAAAACATTTGCCGTTGGAGACGAAGACTTTCACGGGGCCTTGCAGCAGGTCCTTGATTTCAGCATTTTCATCTTCAATGCTGAAGCCGGCGTGAAAAGCAACATCTGAAGCATAGGTGCGCGCGTCATAAGAGACATTTTCGACGCGGTAGTACTGGTCATTGGACAGTACCGATGCGATCTTGACTGCAAGCTCAATAGGCAAGTTGGTCGGCACCGATGCAAGCCTATTGATCATGAACACGACAGGATCGAGCTGGTGAACGTAAAACGTCCACACTTTGCAGGGAGTTCCGTCGTTGTTCGTCAAGGTGTGAATCACGCACATGACGTTATCCGATTCTTCGAAGATCTGAGAGTCGGATTTGCTCGCGAGCATATGCATACGAGCTTGAGATCCGTCAACCTTGATCTGATCAGGGAGCCCTTCCGGGAAAAACGCTGTGTTAAGCATGATCATCATCTCATTTGAGATGACATCTCCGCTTGCAACAGCGGCCATTTTTCCAAGAAGGATTTGCTCGCTGTAGGCGTCTAACCCCAGCGCATCGACAATTGCCTTGAGTCGATTCTCGGGGATTGCCCGAGACTTTACAACCCGGCGAAGGGCAGCTTCTTTAAGCTGCACGTCCTGAGTGCGCGCAATCGAAGGCGCATAGAGCAAGAGATGAGGGAAGGCCTTCCCCTCTTTTTTCACCAGCCTGCCGAAAACAGACGTGTCCTTGGCTTCTCCGAAGAGCAGGCTGTCATTGTCTGCTACGAAATCGAAGCGGCCGAAAGAAACAGAACCCACACGGGGAAGGGTAACTTCATTCATGAAGTTGATGATTGCGTTCGGAACCTCAGAAATTCCAAACCGAGAAAGAGCTACTTTAAGCTCCTTCATGTTTTCGCCCTTGACGAAAGCGTCTTTTCTGGCCAGTTCCTCTGCATTGAACCTGTCATTTAACCGTGCCATACCTCATCCTTTCTAGGGCATTAGCCCTATCCGATTATTAGAAATTGCGACAATAAAATAATACCACAATTACCATAAAAAGTCAACCACTTATGTAAAACTTCAGAAGTAAGATTTTTTAAAATGAGACATTATTAGCTTTTTTAAAGAATAAGTAAAAAGGTAGGTTTAATGAAGGGCGTTAAGGGGTTGTTCCACCATTTGAAATAGTATATAATGTCAAAAGAATTATTGGGAGGAATATAGTTATGGCTAAGAAATTGTTAATTTCAGAAAAGCCAAGTGTTGCAATGGAATTTGCAAAGGCTTTAAAAGTTAATACCACAAGAAAAAATGGATACTTGGAATCTGATGAGTACATTATCACATGGTGTGTTGGTCATTTAGTAACTATGAGTTATCCTGAAAGTTATGATGAAAAGTATAAATCTTGGAGATTCGATACATTGCCATTTATTCCAAAAGAGTGGAAGTATGAAATAATTGACAATGTTAAAAATCAATTTGAAATTGTTAAGTCGTTACTTACGTCTAAAGATGTTGATACAATATATGTATGTACTGACTCTGGGCGTGAAGGAGAATATATTTATAGACTAGTTGAACAAGAATCGCATGTCGAAGGTAAAATTAAAAAAAGAGTTTGGATTGATTCTCAAACTGAAGAAGAAATATTAAAAGGTATTAAAAATGCAAAGGATTTGTCTGAATATGATTCACTTTCTGATAGTGCTTACTTAAGAGCAAAGGAAGATTATTTAATTGGCATAAACTTTTCTAGATTACTTACGCTTGCCTATGGCAGAGAAATAGCAAAACGAAATAACGAAGAGCGTTCTATAATTTCTGTTGGGCGTGTTATGACTTGTGTACTTGGAATGGTTGTTGAGAGAGAATACGAAATTAATAATTTTAATAAAGCAAAATTTTACAAAATTCAAGCTTTGTTTAAAGAAGGAATAGCAGCAGAGTGGAAATGTGAAAAGGAAAATCCAGATAATATAGACATTGTTAGAATGGCAATTGAAAAAGATTTAATATATAACGATATTGGTTTTAAAAATGAAGGTGATGCAATTTCCTTTACTGAAACAATAAAAAATGCAAATGTTCAACCTAAAGTAATTGAATCTAGCAAAAAAACACAAAAGGAAAATGCACCACTTTTATATAACTTGGCAGAAATACAAAATGAGTGTAGTAAAAAATTTAAAATTTCTCCAGATCAAACTCTTGAAAACGTGCAATTTTTATATGAAAAAAAACTTATTACATATCCAAGAACTGATGCTAGAGTATTATCTACAGCAGTTGCAAAAGAGATAAGAAAGAATTTAAATGGACTTGCAAAAGGTTATAACGATGAAGAAATTAAAAATCTATTAAATAAAATGATTGAAGAAAAATATAGTTTAGATATATCAAAGAGTAAATATGTTAATGATTCAAAGATAACGGACCACTATGCTTTAATACCTACAGGACAAGGTTTTGAAAATATGAATGTGTTAAATGATCTTCAAAAAAATATTTACAAACTGATTGTTAAAAGATTCATAAGTATATTCTTTCCACCTGCAGAGTTTATGAAATTATCTGTCACAATAGACATACTTGGACAAAAATTTTACTCAAATGCAAAAATATGTACAATTCAAGGTTATTTAGAAGTTATAAAAAATGAAAAAGATAAAGATGAAGACGCTGAAAATACTAGTGTGAATGCAAATGTTGAAGTTTTAAAAAATATCAAAAAAAATCAAGAGCTTAATTTAGAAGATGTAAACGTTAAAGAAGGAGAGACAACACCACCTAGTAGATATACATCGGGTTCGATCATTCTTGCAATGGAGAATGCAGGAAAATTAATTGAAGATGAAAAATTAAGAGAGCAAATAAAAGGATCTGGAATTGGAACTAGTGCAACGCGTGCAGAGATTATAAAAAAACTAAACAGAATTAACTATATTGATATAAACAGTAAAACTCAAGTGCTAAATCCTAGTGCAAAGGGTGAATTAGTTTATAAAGTAGTAAAGTATGCTATGCCAGATCTACTTAATCCAAGGCTGACAGCAAGCTGGGAAAAAGGGTTAGATATGGTAGCAAAGAAAGAAATAGATAAAGATGCTTTTATTGAAAAATTAGAAAAATACATTATTGAAAAAGTGAAGAAACATGTGCATTAAATCTAAGAAAAAATTATGAAAAATTAATGATAATAGGTGCAAAAACAGTGAAGCAATGATAAAATATAAGCGATATCTATGAGATAGAAAGGTTGATGGGGTATATGACACCAAAAACAAAAGATTTAAAAAAATCAAATCAAATAGATAAAAAACTTAAAACTCCTTCTAAAAAGAAGGAGATAAAACAAAGCGATGTAAAAAGAAAATCTCACACTTTACTTTACTTTATGCTTTTTGTTATGATTATTGGAATGGCTGCTGGTGGACTTTTATCTCCTGCTTTTAACCTTTCAGAAATTGGAGTTAAAAATGGTATAAATGTAAACAAAGAGGAGATATATAATGTAATAGAAGTTAAGTATGGTGAAAATATTTTCAAGCAGAAATACAGCGCTATAAAAAATAATGTACTTAATCTACCATATATAAAAGATGTTAATATAAGATTTAGATTACCTGATAGATTTGATATCGAATATGAAGAAAGAAAACCATATGCACTTATTAAACATTTGGAATCTTATATATTAGTAGATAAATATGGCTATTTACTAGAAGTTGTTGAAGAAAACAACATGGAACTACCAGTTATATATGGAGTTGAAATTTCCGATTATGTACTAGGTAAAATGTTAGAAGGTGTAGCAAAAATAAAATATGGAAATTCTATAGTGCTATTAGAAACGGCAAGGCAGAGAAATTTTCCATATATAATAGAAGAAATAAATTATGAAAGTATAAGTGAAGTAAAAGTTTGGGTAAAGAACACAGATATAGATATAATTTATGGAGAGATAGATGAAAATCAAATTACAGATAAGTTAAATTATTTAAATGAGATTTTGAAAAAACTAGAAGGTAAAGCTGGAAAGCTAGATATAAGCAGTAGCAACTATGTAGAAAAAATGATATTCTCAGAAAAGATAGAATAGGAGGTACCAAAAATTGAAAGAGGTAAAAGACTTGAAAATTATTTTAAAAGAAGAACTTAAAAAACTAAATAGCGCACATGTACTTATCTTTTTAATATGTTTTTTAATTACTTTTTTTGTAACAATTCAAATTAGAACTGTTAACAAAAGTGAAACAGATATACTTAGATTAAAAACTGAAAATGAACTTCGTGATGAAATAGAACAGTGGAAAGAAATGTATGACATTTCAATAAAAAATATAAGTGAATTAAATAAGAAAATTGAAGAATACAGAAACAGCTATTCTAATAACGATGAAAAAATAGCATTAATAAAAAAAGATTTAGATAATGCTAACATTCTTGCAGGTGCAGTAGCAGTAAAAGGTCAAGGAATCACCGTAACATTAGATGATACAGCAGAAATCGAAAGAATTACATTAGATGCTGGTGTTTATGACAGTAATGTATATGTTATTCATGATACAGATATTATATCTGTAATAAATGAACTTGCAGCAGCTGGAGCTGAAGCGTTTAGTGTAAATGGACAAAGAATTATTTCAACAACAGCGATAAGATGTGTGGGTCCACTTATACAAATAAATGGTGTTAACTTATCTGCTCCATTTACAATATCTGCAATAGGCGATTCAGATACACTTGCTGGGGCACTTAAGCTAAGAGGAGGAATTATAAGTAGCATTAAAGCTGCAAGAATAGATGTTACGATTGAAAAAAAAGAGCTTATGACAATACCTGCTTATGATAAAGTTATTAAATATCAGTATGCAAAACCGATAGATGAGGTGGGTGAGTAAAATGGCTATGTTTATTTTAGGAAGTATAAGTATTATACTTGGAATCATTATGGGAATTGCGGCTCCAACAGTACCATATAAATATTCGAATTATGTGGCAATCGCTATAATGGCTGCAATCGATAGTATTGCGGGAGCGCTTGCATCGAAAATACAAGAAAAGTTTAATATTAATGTATTCATTTCTGGATTTTTTATAAATGCTGTAATAGCGATATTGTTTACGTTAATTGGTGAAAGCTTAAACGTAGACATATATCTTGCAGCGATATTTGTTTTTGTGTATAGAATATTTAATAATCTCTCAGTAATAAGAAGGTATTTTATTGAAGAGGCAACAAAAGCAATAGAAAAAAAGAAAAGAGATAATGAAGAAAAATAACTTGAAAAAGTAAGAAGAGATTGACTTAACATTAGGGTTTTTTATTCTTATTTGAAGAATAAAGAACCCTTTTATGTCGACTATTTTCTTTGTAATAAGGCTGTAATCTTTTTGTAATAATTTTGTAATAATCTTATTGACTTTTAAATGATAATATAATATTCTTAACTTGTTAATAAAAGATTAGGGAGGTGTGGGATTTGGCAATTGGAGATATAATCGTTGGAATTGACATAGGCACCTCTAAAGTATGTTGTTGTTTGGGACAGATTAATAAGTTTAATCAAGTTGAAATCTTGAATTCATCGAGTGTTGAATGTGAGGGCTTGAAGAAGGGAAAGATTGTAAGTCAAGATGCAGTAGCTAGAGCAATTAGATTTGCAGTAACTGATATTGAAGCAACACAGGACTTTATAATAAAATCAGCCTATGTTAACATAGTTGGCATGCATATTTCAATATTTAAAACAAAGCATAGCGTAAAGATCGAAGATAAATATGCAGGAGTTTCACAAAAGGATATTGACACTATTATAAGAAGTGTTGGAAAAATACAAATGCCCGAAGGAATGCAAATAATAGATATTGTTCCTTCTAAATTTATTACGGAATCAAGAGTTACAGATGATCCTATAGGAATATTTTCGGATTTTTTAGAAGCTGAATTAGATGTAATAATAGCAGACAAAATAGCAGTAAAAGATATAGGAATGTCAATGCAAAAAGCAGGACTTCAAATTGATGGAATTGTAACAAATGGATTTGCAATGAAAGATATAGTATTAACTGATGAAGAAAAATCTGAAGGAGTTTTACTAATAGATATTGGAGCAGGTAATGTAGATATATCGGTGTTTAAGAATAATGGGGTTTTGTATACAGATTCTATTCCAATTGGTGGAGATACAATAACAAATGATATCTCTATAGGTCTTGAAATATCTTATCAAGAAGCAAATAAATTAAAGAAACAATATGGTTTATCAAAGGTTGCATATATTGATAACGACTATAGCATCACACTTTCAACATACACAGGTGATGAAAGATCAAAAACAATAAAATGTTCAGAACTTGTGGAAATAATAGAAGCGAGAGTTGAAGAAATTTTTACAATGATAAAAAGAAGAATAGAAGAAAACGGATTATTAAATTTAATTACTTCTTGTGTAATTTCTGGACAAGGTATAAATTCAATAAATAAAAGTGAAAAAACGGCAGAAGAGATTTTAAAAACTCCAGTAAGGTTTGGAAATTCTAAGACCGCTAATTTAATAAAAACTGAATGCTTGGGAGCATATGGAATTGTAAAATATGTTTCTAATATAAAACATTCTAAAAATATAGGCAGTAGAGTTCAAGAAGATGTAGATCAAACATTCTTTGAGAATGTGATTCAATCTTTTAAAAGTCTGTTAGGTTCAAAACCTAATAAATTAAGAAAGTAGGGGGAGTTTACAGTGTACGAACAAGAAAATAGTTATGATGGAATGGCAAAAATAAAAGTAATTGGTATTGGTGGAGCTGGAAACAATGCAGTAAACAGAATGATGGCTGCTGGTGTTACCGGGGTTGAGTTTATAGCTGCTAACACAGATAGACAAATATTACAACTTTCTAAAGCACCAACTAAAATTCAAATCGGTGAAAAATTGACAAAATGTTTAGGTGCTGGTGGAGATCCATTAATAGGCGAAAAAGCAGCAGAGGAAACAAAAGAAGAAATTGCAAATTCGCTTAAAGGTGCTGATATGGTGTTCGTAACAGCTGGTATGGGTGGTGGCACAGGAACAGGTGCTGCACCTATAATTGCTCAAATAGCAAAAGAACTTGGAATCTTAACAGTTGCGGTTGTAACAAAACCATTCTTTTATGAAGGCAAAAAGAGAATGCAAAATGCTGAAAGAGGTATTGCAAGTTTAAGAGAAAAAGTTGATACGCTAGTAGTTATCCCTAACGACAGAATTATGCAAGTAGTAGATAGAAAAACATCTTTCTTAGATGGATTTATAATGTCAGATGAAGTACTTCGTCAAGGTGTACAAGGAATTTCAGATTTAATTGCAATTCCTGGACTTATTAACTTAGACTTCGCAGACGTAAAAACAATTATGTGTGATACAGGTATGGCACATATGGGTATTGGTAGAGCTAGTGGAGAAAACAGAGCAGAAGAAGCTGCTAAGCTTGCTATCAATAGTCCACTTCTTGAATCTTCAATCGAAGGGGCAAGAGGAGTATTACTTAACATTACAGCAGGACCTGATCTTGGAATATTTGAAGTTAATACAGCTGCAGAGCTAGTTCAAAAGAGCATAGATGCAGATGCAAATATCATATTTGGTGCAGTTATTGATGAAACAATGGGTGATGAAATGTCGGTTACAGTTATTGCTACAGGATTTGATAAAGATAGAGTTCCTCTATCAGCAGTTGCTGTAGATAGACTATTAGACAAATCAGTATTCGAAAAGAATGGTGGAGAAATTAGAACAACAAGTAATCAAAATGATTTAGATGTACCAACATTTTTGAGAAAAAGAAAAATAATTGATCCAAACAATTTATAATTTTAAATAGAATATAATACTGATAAAAATTCCCTTTAAGAGTAACTTAAGGGGAATTTTTATTTTGGATAAGAAACATTTTTTATCAAAAGAAAAACTATTATTAATATTTGATTAAGAAAAATATAAGTGCTATCATCAATATAAGGGGGTACACATATGAAAAGAATAATTGCATTATTTATAATTACATTTGTATTTATAGCTTCATTTAATGTGGCATACTGTGCGGACGAGATAAAATCTATAAAAATGGATGTATACATTAATGAAAACGGTGATGCTCATATAACAGAAATATGGGATTGCTATGTAGAAGAATCAAATGAAAAAACTGAAACATATCATTCATACCATAATATAGGAGAATCGACTATAACAAATTTAAAAGTTGTAGATGAAGAAGGAAAAGAATTTGAGACATTAGAAAAATGGAATATAAATGGTAGTTTCAATAGTAAAAAATATAAATGTGGATTTAATTATGTCACAGATGGTGTAGAAATATGTTGGGGTATAAGCGAATTTGGAAACAAAAAATATACAGTAAGTTATGATATAACAAAATTTGTTGCAGCATTAAATGATTCTGATATGGTATATTGGACATTGATTCCAGAAAATATTATACCCGGAGTAAGTAGTGCAGATATTACAATTAGAGCAGACAAAGCTTTTGAAGACACACTTGATGTTTGGGGATTTGGTTCATATGGAGACTATTGTTATGTAGCAGATGGAGTAATAAAGTTTGTTACAGAAGATGCAATGAGTTCTTATGAATATGCAACTATTCTTGCAAAGTTTCCAAAAGGAACATTTAAGACACAAAACAATATTTCGAAAGATTTTGAGACATATCTAAATATGGCTGAATTGGGAAGTACACCATATTTACAAAATCTATCTAAATATGAAGAAAATTTTGGGATTATTCTTATGACGGGTATTATAACTTTTTGGTGTATAGTGTTATTTTTTATATTTGTGGAGACGATTAAATATTTAAAAAGAGGATTTAATTTAACAAAAGAAATGAAGAAAAAAATAAAGGAAGCTCCATATTATAGAGATATTCCTTGTGATAAAGATTTATTCAAAATATTTTATTATTCAAAAAAGAATAACATATTCTTAAAAGAAACTAATTTGTTCGGAGCTATGTTACTTAGATGGATTAAAGATCATTTGATTTCAGTAGAAGAAAGAGAAACATTGAGCGGAAAAAAAGAAATGTGTACAATTTTTAAATATAAGGATATTACAAGTGATTTAATAAAAACGAGAACTATTGAAATTCTTGAATTTGAAGAAGAAAAAACACTATATAAACTAATGCGTAGTGCTAGTAAAGATGGTGTGCTAGAGAAAAAAGAATTGGAAAAATGGTGTTCAGAAAATTATAAAAAAATATTGAAATGGTTTAAAGATGTAGATAAAGCTACTCAGAAAAATCTTATTTCGGATGATAAAATTATTGCAATGAAAAAAAGTAAAGATAGAGAAGAGTGTTATACACCAACAGAAAAAGGTTTTGAAGAAATGTTACAAACAGAAGGGTTAAAAAAATACTTAAAAGATTATACAATGATTAAAGATAGAAGTTATATTGAGGTAGAGCTTTTTGAAGAATATTTAATGTGTGCACAAATATTTGGAATAGCTAACAAAGTTATTAAAGAATTTAAAAATTTATATCCAGATATTATTGAAAAAACAGAGTTTGAATCTTATAATACAATACATTTCTTAAATGTATATTCAAGAGCTGGAATCAGTAGTGCAAAAAATGCAAGAGCTAGTGCCAATGCTAACAGTTATAGCGGTGGCGGTGGAGGATTTTCTTCTGGAGGTGGCGGCGGCGGTTCTTTCGGTGGCGGCCGGTGGCGGCGGCGGAGGCTTTAGATAAATATGTACTGATATTTATAAAGACTTTCTTTCATCATTTTTATAGAATAGAGTGTTTTTTATCAAGAAAAAAAACTATTATTAATATTTGATTAAGAAAAATATAAGTGCTATCATCAATATAAGGGGGTACACATATGAAAAGAATAATTGCATTATTTATAATTACATTTGTATTTATAGCTTCATTTAATGTGGCATACTGTGCGGACGAGATAAAATCTATAAAAATGGATGTATACATTAATGAAAACGGTGATGCTCATATAACAGAAATATGGGATTGCTATGTAGAAGAATCAAATGAAAAAACTGAAACATATCATTCATACCATAATATAGGAGAATCGACTATAACAAATTTAAAAGTTGTAGATGAAGAAGGAAAAGAATTTGAGACATTAGAAAAATGGAATATAAATGGTAGTTTCAATAGTAAAAAATATAAATGTGGATTTAATTATGTCACAGATGGTGTAGAAATATGTTGGGGTATAAGCGAATTTGGAAACAAAAAATATACAGTAAGTTATGATATAACAAAATTTGTTGCAGCATTAAATGATTCTGATATGGTATATTGGACATTGATTCCAGAAAATATTATACCCGGAGTAAGTAGTGCAGATATTACAATTAGAGCAGACAAAGCTTTTGAAGACACACTTGATGTTTGGGGATTTGGTTCATATGGAGACTATTGTTATGTAGCAGATGGAGTAATAAAGTTTGTTACAGAAGATGCAATGAGTTCTTATGAATATGTTACTATTCTTGCAAAGTTTCCAAAAGGAATATTTAACACACAAAACAATATTTCAAAAGATTTTGATACATATCTAAATATGGCACAAGACCGGAAGTACAAAATATAATGAAGTTTCTTATATGCCTGATAATTTTGGTGTAATTATCATGTTAGTGCAAGTTGTGTTTTTTATAATAATAGCTTTTTCATTTGTTGGAGTATATAAAACATTAAAAGGAGGAGCTAAATTAACAAAGGAAGATAAGAAAAAAATAAAAGAAGCTCCATATTATAGAGATATTCCTTGCAATAAAGCTTTGTTCCAAATATTCTTTTATTCAAAAATGGACAATATAATTAGAAAAGAAACAGATTTATTGGGAGCTATGTTATTAAGATGGCTAAAAGATGGTTTAATTTCAGTTGAAAAAAGAGAAAAAGGAACAATAATAAAAAAAGAGGAAGAGTGCATAATATTTAATTATGAAGAACTTACAAAAGATGTTATAACTAAAAGAGAGATTGCCGGTGCAGAATTCAATGAGGAAAGAAATCTATATAATTTAATGCGTCTTGCTAGTGGAGATGGAGTTCTAGAGAAAAAAGAATTTCAAAAATGGTGTTCAGAAAATTATAAAAAAATATTTAAGTGGTTTAAAAATGTTGATAAGGCTGCTATGGGGAGTCTTGCTTTAGATAATAAAATTATTGTTGAAGATAAGGGCATATATAAAAGTAAATTGCGTATATCAAAAGAAGATGATGGTATATATAAAGCAAAATTCTATACACCAACAGAAACGGGAATGGAAGAAGCAATACAAACTGCTGGACTAAAAAAATATTTAAAAGATTATACATTAATACATGATAGAGAAGCAATTGAAGTGGAACTATTTGAAGAGTATTTAATGTGTGCACAAATATTTGGAATAGCGGATAAGGTAATTAAAGAATTTAAAGATTTGTATCCAGATGTAATTGAACAATCAAATTTTAAATCGTATGAAAGAATAAACTTCCTATATGTATGTTCAAATTCTGGAATAAGAAGTGCAAGTAGCGCAAGAGCAGCCGCAGAAAATTATAGCGGCGGTGGCGGAGGATTTTCTTCTGGCGGCGGCGGTGGCGGTTCTTTCGGTGGCGGCCGGTGGTGGCGGCGGCGGTTTTAGATAAAAAGTAAACGATAATAATAAAAAACACTTCCTTTTTATATAATATAAAGAAGGGAGTGTTTTTTTATAATACAAGTTTCTTATGAAAGATTAAAAATGATTTAATAATACATTAAAAAAAGTTATAAAAAGATGACAAAATATCATGTTAATCGATGTTGATCAAATGCGCTAAAAATAAGCAAAAGATCAATGCTAAAATATGAATATAAAATCGATTAAAAAATAATGAAAAAATTTGTTGACTTTTGTTTTTTGTCATGCTAAGATAATGATTGCGACACTAAATATATATTATGTATATATCTGAGAGTTCCTACGTACTAAACAATAAGTAGTGAATCCAAATGTCAAAAGCACATTGAAAAGTAAACAATGAGAAATGAGAAAAACCAAGCGAAATTTTTACGAAAAGTAAAAATTAAAAGTACTAATACAAGTACAATAAAAAAAGAAATAACGAATGAGTTATTCAAACGAACCAAACAATTATCCTTATGGATAGTTGAAAAAATAATTTGAGAGTTTGATCCTGGCTCAGG
>CAZNFG010000013.1:0-32114 GCA_964572605.1 uncultured Eubacteriales bacterium | reverse complement strand
GTTGATGCAAGCCAAGGTGTTGAAGCACAAACACTTGCAAATGTATATTTGGCATTGGATAATAATTTAGAGATTGTACCAGTAATAAATAAAATCGATTTACCTAGTGCTAATCCTGATATGGTTATAAATGAAATAGAAAATATAATTGGCGTTGAGGCACATAGTGCACCAAAAATTTCTGCAAAAACCGGATTGAACGTTGAAGAAGTATTGGAAGCAATTGTTAATAAAATACCAGCACCTGAAGGAGATGATAATCTTCCAACGCAAGCATTAATATTTGATTCATATTATGATAATTATAAGGGTGCTGTTGCTTTTGTAAGAGTTAAAGAAGGAACTATAAAAGTCGGTGATGAAATACTATTCATGGCAACTGGAAAGAATTATACAGTAGGAGAGGTTCGGATATTTTGGTGTTGGAACATACACTCCGTGTGAAAAACTTTTTGCAGGTGAAGTCGGATATTTAGCTGCAAGTATTAAAAACGTTTCAGATATACACGTAGGTGACACAATTACGCAAAAAGAAAATCCAGCAAAGAAACCTTTACCTGGTTATAAAAAAGTAACACCAATGGTGTATTGCGGTATATATCCTGCAGATGGAAGTGATTATGAAGATTTAAAAGCAGCTTTAGAGAAGCTATCATTAAATGATGCGTCACTTTTTTGGGAACCAGAAACATCAGTGGCACTTGGATTTGGTTTTAGATGTGGATTTTTAGGACTTCTTCATATGGAAATAATTGAAGAAAGAATTGATAGAGAATATGATTTAAATGTAATCGCAACGGCACCAAGTGTTATTTATAAAGTTGAAAAAACTGATGGAACAAAATTTGATTTGTATAATCCTACTGAACTACCATCTGTTCAAGAAATATCTAAATTAGAAGAACCAATTGTAAAAGCAGAAATCATGTTACCAAAAGAATATGTTGGTAATATTATGGAGCTATGTCAAGACAGAAGAGGTATATATAAAGATATGACATATCTTGACGTAAACCGTGTAGTACTTCATTATGAGATGCCTCTTAATGAAATTATATATGACTTTTTTGATGCTTTAAAATCGAGAACAAAAGGATATGCATCATTCGATTATGAAATAATTGGTTATAAAGAATCAGAACTAGTTAGATTAGATATATTATTAAATGGGGATTTAATCGATGCGTTTTCTCTAATTGTTCATAAAGATAAAGCATATTTAAGAGGAAGAAAAATGGCAGAAAAATTAAGAACAGCGATACCAAAGCAAATGTTTGAAATACCAATTCAAGCTGCAATTGGTGGAAAAGTTATAGCAAGAGAAACAATATCTGCCATGAGAAAAGACGTACTTGCTAAATGTTATGGTGGAGATATAACACGTAAAAAGAAATTGTTAGAAAAACAAAAAGAAGGCAAGAAGAAGATGAGACAATTAGGTAGCGTTGATGTACCAACAGAAGCATTCTTGTCAATATTAAAACTGGATGAAGACTAATAATAAAAATAAGGAGAAATTATATGGACGAATATAAAATCGAAGGTAGAAACGCCGTAATAGAATTATTAAAATCTGAGAAGAATATTAATAAAATATTTATACAAAAAGGTGAAAGGCAAGGTTCAATAAATGAAATTATTAAACTAGCGAAGAATGCTGGGTATGTTATAACAGAAGTAGAGAAAAATAAATTAGATATAATGTCTGATACAAAACATCATCAAGGAGTTATTGCATTTGCATCACCAATAGAATATAAAACTTTAGACGATATATTTGAACTTGCAAAATCTAAAAATGAAGATCCGTTTATTTTAATCGCTGATGAGATAGAAGATCCTCATAATCTCGGGGCATTAATTAGAACAGCTGAATGTGCAGGATGTCATGGAGTTATAATACCTAAAAGAAGAGCTGTAGGTGTAACGGAGGTTGTAACAAAAACATCTGTTGGAGCCACTTCTTATGTACCAATAATTAGAGTAACAAACATAAACGAAACAATAAGAGAATTAAAAGATAGAGGTGTTTGGATTTGTGGCACAGATGGTAAAGCAGAAAAACTTTATTTTGAACAAGATTTAACTGGACCACTTGGTATAATAATTGGTAGTGAAGGAAGAGGAATAGGAGAACTTACAAAAAAGAATTCAGATTTTCTTGTTAGAATTCCTATGAAAGGTAAAATAACTTCCTTAAATGCAAGCGTTTCTGGTGGAATTATTATATTTGAAGCATTGAAACAAAGATTATTGAAATAGAGTGGAGTGTGGTATATTACATGGATAAATATGAATTAGTACAAGCGGTTGAAGCGATGTTATTTGCAAGCGGAAAAGCAATTAAAGCAGAAGTTATTGCAGATATTTTAGGAGAAGATAATGACAATGTAGTTATTGCTTTAGAGGAACTTAGAACAAATCTTTTAAATAGAAATAGTGGAATACAACTTATAAAAGTAAATGATATGTATCAACTTGCAACACTTGAAAAATTCTATTCATACATATGCACTATGTTAGATAATAGGCCTAAGCCAAGTCTATCACAAGCAGCTTTAGAAGTATTATCAATAATTGCATATAATCCAGAGGTTACGCGTGCAGAGATAGAAAAAATAAGAGGGGTAACATCTGATAGTGCCTTAAATAAACTTTTAGAATACAACTTAGTTGAAGAAGCCGGAAGAATGATTGCACCTGGTAGACCAGTAATGTACAAAACCTCAGACGAGTTTTTAAAAATGTTTGGATATTCATCAACAAATGAACTTCCACAATTACCCGATATGAAAGAAGTTTTTGCAACATTAAATAAAGAAGAACAAATTGAAGTTATAGATAATAACGAAGAACAAGTAGAAAAGAAAATAGATGAGTAATAAATGTAAAGGATGATATTTATGAAACTTATTCTTGGAAGAGCGGGATGTGGAAAAAGCTATTATTGTATGAATGATATAAAGAAAAATTTAGATGAAAGCTATAATGGACCTCTAATATATATGGTTCCAGAACAATTTTCACTAACAGCAGAATATGACCTTTCAAATGTAATAGGCAGAGGTGGATTATTGGAAGCACAAGTACTTACATTTAAAAGACTATGCTATCGTATATATAATGAATTTGGATATAAAGAAAAAAGTATTTCCAAATCTGCCAAAGCAATGTTAATATATTCGGTTATGAAAGATCTAGAAAAAGAATTGGTTTTATTAAATGGAGTAGATAAAAAGCCAGGATTAGTAACAAAAGTTGCAGATTTAATTTCTGAGTTTAAAAGATATAACATTACGCCAGAGATTCTTATAAATGCAAATATTAAAAATGATAGGTTGAAAAATAAATTAAGAGAATTAGCATATATCTATGAAGAATACGAAAAAAGAATTGATGGAAGATTCTTAGATCAAGATGACAATTTAAAAGTTGTACTTAAATTTATTGAAAATTCTAAAATATTAGACGGTGCAAAAATATGGATTGATGGTTTTGATGGTTTTACACCACAAGAACTAGAAGTTATTAAAGTGTTAAATAGAAAAACAGATTTAACAATTGCAATATCTTCAGATAAAGAAAATAGTGAATTATTTTTATTAAATAATAGATGTATTGATAAAATAAAAAGATTTGCAAATGTTGAGGAAATATATTTAGAAAATGAATATAGATTACATAGCAACGAACTTAAACATTTGGAAAAAACATTTAATGTATTTCCAATAAAGATATATAAAGACGTTCCGACAAATATAGATATAACCATCGCATCTAATCTTTATGAAGAAATAGAAAGTATAGCAATAAGTATATTAAAAAAAGTTAGAGATGAAAGGATGAGATATGAAAATATTTTTATCTTATCTAGAAATATTGAAAATTATGGACCAGTATTTAAAATGATTTTTGAAAGATATAATATTCCGTACTTTATAGATGAAAAAACGGAACTATCTTTGCAACCACTCATATCATTAGTATTATCTGTATTATATATTTGTAAGAAAAACTTTAATAAAGAAGATGTAATTTCATATTTAAAAACAGGTCTTACAAATATAAAAAACTTAAATGATGTGGATAAATTAGAAAACTATGTTTTAAAATATGGAATTACAGGTTCAAGATGGCTAGATGATTGGAAATATGAAAATAATGATGAAGAAGATCATATTAATAATATTAGAAAACAAGTAATAGAGCCTATTTTAAAAATGAAAGAAAAAATTAAAAACAAAACTATTGCAAAAGATTATGCTATTTGTATATATGAATTTTTAACCCAAATAGATGTTGTAGCTTCATTAGAAAAACGTCTAAAAGAAATAAACGAAAACCCTAATGCACAAAATAGTGATATATCAATTGCAAATACATATATACAAGTATGGAATATTTTTGCCGAACTACTAGACGAATTAGTTAAAACTACAGGTGAAGAAAATATGTCTTTTGATAAGTTTGAATCAATACTTAAAAAAGGTATTTCAGAAAAACAAATAGGTCTTATTCCTACATTTAAAGATCAAGTAATTATAGGAGATATATCTAGATCTAGAAGCTCCGAAATAGATGCTTTATATATTGTTGGAATGAATGATGGTGTCTTTCCAATGCAATATACAGAGGAAGGTTTTATAGATGACAATGAAAGAAATATGCTTATAAATAGTAATATTGAAATTGCAAAAGATACAAAAACAATGTTACTTGAAGAAAACTTCAATATATATAAAGCATTAACTGTACCAAGAGATGAATTACACTTGTCTTATCCAATATCTTCTAATGATGGTACTGTGCTTAGATCATCATCGATAATAAATCAAATAAGAAAAATATTTCCAGAAATAAAAATCAATGATTTAATTATTAATGGAATAAAAGATAATGATATTATAAATACTGAAAAATCAACTTTTCCACACATAGCAAATATGCTATATGATAATAAAGCTAAAACTAGATTTAATGCATTAAGAACATGGTATGAAGAAAATAATCATGATTATGCAAATTTAATTAGAGAATCATTAAATTATACAAATGCAACAAATAAAATTGATAAGATATTTGCAAAAAGTCTATATGGAAGTGTAATAAATTCCAGTGTATCAAAAATGGAAACGTATGCATCATGTCCATTTGAATTTTATTTAAAATACGGTTTAAAACTACAAGAAAGAAAAGTATATAAACTTATGACATTAGACATTGGAACATTTATGCATGATATCTTAGACAAGTTTTCAAAATATTTACAAGATAATAATTTAAGTTTTAGAATTATTTCAAAAGAAGATATAGAAAAGATTTCTTTAAGTATTGTTGATGATATTTTAAAAGATTTTAAATATAGCATATTTACAAGTAATAATAAACTTAAATTCTTAAGTAAAAAATTAAAAAGAGTAGTTGGAAGAATATTATGGGTTATCTCGCTTCATATTAGAAATAGTGACTTTGATGTTTTAGAAAGTGAAGCAAAATTTGGTGAAGGTGAAAAATATCCCGCAATAGAAATCGAATTAACAAATGGAAATAAACTTTGCTTGAATGGAAAAATTGATAGAATAGATATTGCTAAAACTGAAGACGGAAATTACATACGAATAATTGATTACAAATCTTCTGGAAAAGAAATTAAACTTTCCAATGTATATTATGGATTGCAATTGCAACTTATAACATATCTAGATGTTGCATCAAAAAATGAGTTCATACCTGGTGGTGCACTATATCTAAAATTAGATGATCCAATAATAAAAACTAATAAGGATGTGTCTGTAGAAGAATTAGAAGAACAAATCAGAATGAAATTACGTATGAATGGAATAATATTAGCTGATGCTAAGCTTGTTAAGGCAATGGATAAAAATATCGTAAAAGAATCTTCAAATATTAATTTATCAATGAAGGAAGATGGAACATTTTCCAAAATGCCAACTGCAACAGAGGAAGAAATTAAAAATTTGTGCAAACATGTAAAAAGATTATTTAAAAAATTTGCAGAAGAAATATTAGAGGGCAATATAAAAAATGAACCTATAAGAATAAAAGGGAAATCGCCATGTGTTTATTGCGATTACAAATCAATATGTAACTTTGATAGAGAACTTGGAAACAGATATAAATATATCAAAGAATTAAAATCAGATGAAGTGTATGAGCAGACAAGATTCATGTAATATATTAAAAACAAGGAGGAGAGCTCATGGCAAATTTAAATTGGACTAAAGAGCAGTCAGATGCAATAAATATTCGCAATTCTAAAACATTAGTCGCAGCTGGAGCGGGTAGTGGTAAAACTGCTGTTTTAGTCGAACGTATTATTAAAAAAGTTATTGAAGATAAAATTAATATTGATAATATGCTTGTTGTTACATTTACAAACGCTGCTGCTAGCGAAATGAGAGAGCGTATACGTGCAAGATTATATGATGAAGTGGAAAATAATAAAGAGATACAAAAGCAAATATTATATTTGAATAGAGCTAGTATAATGACTATAGATGCTTTTTGTAAAAAAACTGTAAAAGATTATTTTTATAAATTAAATATAGATCCGAATTTTAAGATTATTGATAAAGAAGATGCTGAATTATTAAAAGCTGATGCAATAGATGAATTATTAGAAGAATTATATGAATCAAATGATGAAGAAATAACAGATGTTTTAGAAGCATATTCAGAAAGTAAGTCTGATGAAAGTCTTATTAATCTTATATTTTCAATATATAAATTTATAAGTAGTAGCGAAGATCCAGTACGGATGGCTTAAAGAAAAATGTGAGATGTACAATGTAAATGAAACAGACTTTTCAAAAACAATCTGGGGTCAAAAAATTATCGCATATACTAGAAAGATTATTGCTGAAGTCTTAGAGGAGTTAAAAATTCTAGAAGATGAATTAATTGATATACCAGAAGCGGTTAATTATTTTCATACCATACAAGATGATATCTTATTAATTAGTGCACTAAGAAATAATAATTTCAAATGGGATGATTACTATAATGAATTTAGTAAAATAGAATTTTCTAAGTTAACGAGAGCACCAAAATTAGACGAAGATACAAGAAACCGTGTAAAAGAGGTAAGAGAAAAAGCAAAAGACTTAATTGGAAAAAAATTAAGAGATGATATATATATAAGTACATCTTCAGAAATTTTGAATGATATTAAACTTGCATATAAACATGCAAATTCGTTATATAAAATTGTAGAGCTTTTTGATATAAAATTTAATGAAAAGAAAGCAGAGAAGAATGTATTAGATTTTAGTGACTTAGAGCATTTATGTTTAAAACTATTTTCTGAAAATGAAGATGTTGTTTTAGACTATAAGAAAAAGTATGAAGAAGTATTAATTGATGAGTATCAAGATAGTAACCTAATTCAAGAAAATATTTTAAATATGATTGCAAATGACAATGTTTTCATGGTAGGAGACGTTAAGCAAAGTATATATAAATTTAGAAAAGCAAGACCAGAGATTTTTCTTGAAAAATACAATAAATTTCCAGAGTATAATAATGAAGTAGAAAGAATTGAAAATAAAATTTTATTATTTAAAAACTTTAGAAGTAATCAAAACATAATTGATGATATTAATTTTATATTCAATAATATTATGTCAGAAGATGTTGCTGAAATTGAATATGATGAAAAAGAATATTTGAAGTTTGGTTCAGAAGATTATAATTATTTAGGAGATAATGCAGAACTACATCTTATAGAAAAAACTGAAGATAAGGATGAATTTGATGAGCCTATTCCCGAAGAAATAGATGAAAAAGCAGAATTGGAAGCACGTGTTATTGCAAAGAGAATAGAAGAGCTTGTCGGTAAATTTGAAATTTTTGATAAAAAAACAAGGGCGAAAAGAAAAACGAAATATTCTGATATAGTTGTATTATTAAGAGCAACTAAGGAATATGCAAATATATTTTATGACGAATTATCGTCAAGAAATATACCTGTATATACAGAGACTAAACAAGGTTATTTTGATAATACTGAAGTTCAAGTTATGTTATCACTTCTTAAAATTATTGATAATCCTTACCAAGATATTCCGCTTATTTCAGTACTTAAATCCGAAATTGGTGGATTTGATGTAACTGAGCTTACAAAGATAAGATTATATGACAGAAATGTTTCATATTATGATGCATTACAATTAGCAGCATTACAAGATGAAAAAGTAAAAAGATTTATAAATAGATTGAATACATGGAGAGAAAAATCAAGATATGTAGTAATTGATGAACTTTTATCGTATTTATATGATGAGACAGGTTACTATTACTTTGTTTCTTTATTACCAGGGGGAAAACGTAGACAAAGTAATTTAAAAGAATTACTTAAAAAAGCATCAGACTATGGTAAATCTACTTTTAAAGGATTATATAATTTTTTAAATTTTATAGAAAACGTTAAATTGACGTCTCGGAGATATGGACTCACCATCTATACTTTCTGAAAATGATGATGTTGTAAGAATAATGAGTGTTCACAAAAGTAAGGGATTAGAATTTCCAATAGTTATACTTGCTGGAACCTCAAGACCTTTTAATAAAAATGATTTACAAAATAAAGTAATATTCAATCAAGACTTAGGTATTGGTTTTGATATAGTCAATACAAGAAAAAGAATTTATTATAATAGTGTTCCAAAACTTGCAATAAAAATTCAAAACGAAAGAGAAATGCTTGCCGAAGAAATGAGAATTTTATATGTTGCATTAACTAGAGCAAAAGAAAAAATTATAATCACTTCACTTGTTTCTAACTTAGATAATAAAATGTCTAGTTATTCATCAGGAATAACAAAGTATAAAATAAGTACTGCAAGTTCTTTTTCAGATTGGATATGTCCTGTTGTTTTATCTACTAAAAATAAATGGAATATTTTTTCTTGGAAATATAATGATGTATTAAACATAAAATTTGAAGATAAAAAAACAGAAAATAAAAACATAGATCTTGAAGAAAATATTAATGTAAAATCAGATGATTTAGAATTTATTAAACAAAGATTTTTATGGGAGTATCCTTACAAACTTTTAACGAAAGTTTCATCAAAACTTTCTGTAAGTGAATTAAAAAGATTAAATAATTTTGATGATTACTCAGAAATAAAAAAGATAAATGAAATAAAATTACTTGATTTTATTGAGAATAAAGAAATTACAGGTTCTTCTTATGGAACGTTACTACATAACAAAATGGAAAGACTAGATTTTTTACGTCCTGACATAAATGAGCTTGTAAAAGATGTAGAAGATATTAAGATTCGTGAAAAACTTTCAAAAGATATTCAGGGTTTTTTAGGTTGTAAGATTTATGAAGATATAAGTAAAGCAAAAAAGATATATAAAGAAACACCATTTAATCTTGAGGTCTCAATTAAAAAAATATTTAAAGTGGAAAACGATATACAAGATGATAATATAATGGTACAAGGAATCATTGATTTATATATTGAAACAGACGAGGGAATTATTTTACTAGATTATAAATCTGACAAGATTACATCTGAAAAAGAATTTATTGAAAAGTATAAAGTACAACTAGAGTACTATAAAGAAGCAATCGAAAAAATGACCAAAAAATTTGTAAAACATACATATATATATTCTTTTGAAATGGGTAAAATCATAGAATGTTTTACATAAAGTAATCAAAATATAATTATTTAAAATACATTTGATATTTTTCACATATTGTAATATAATCGTAACAGAAACGTAATAATGATGTAACAAATGACGTAGAATGAAAGAAAGGTAAGTGATGCTGATGTTTAGCTTTGGCCAAGCTATAGGTATAGATTTGCGGTACAGCCACAGTACTTGTTCATGTTAAGGGAAAAGGAATCATAATGAGAGAACCATCAGTTGTAGCTATAGATAGAAATACTGGAGAGGTTGTATCAGTTGGAGAAGAAGCAAGAAGAATGTTAGGTAGAACGCCAGGCAACATCATTGCAATAAGACCTCTTAAAGATGGAGTAATTTCAGACTATTCTGTAACAGAGAAAATGCTCAAGTATTTTATTAGAAAAGTATGTGGTAAATTTATTATTGCACCTACAATTATGGTTTGTGTGCCATCAGGAGTAACAGAAGTAGAAAAGAAAGCAGTGGTTGATGCAGCAACTCAAGCTG
This sequence comes from uncultured Eubacteriales bacterium, assembly GCA_964572605.1. Classification (GTDB taxonomy): domain Bacteria; phylum Bacillota; class Clostridia; order TANB77; family UBA1234; genus UBA1234. The sequence goes on along the minus strand of CAZNFG010000013.1, from coordinate 21,935 downwards.
GAGCCAAAAAAGTTTATCTAATAGAAGAACCAATTGCAGCTGCAATAGGGGCGGGAATTGACATAAACAAGGCGTGTGGAAGCATGGTTGTAGATATGGGTGGTGGAACAACTGATATAGCAGTGATTTCACTTGGAGGTGCAGTTGTAAGCACATCAATTAAAGTTGCTGGAAATAAATTTGATGAATACATAATTAAGCATATAAAGAAAAAATATAACGTTATACTTGGAGATAGAACAGCAGAAGAACTTAAAATAAGTATTGGTTGTGTATATCCAAGAATGCAAATATTAGAAACAGAAGTTAGAGGAAGGCATTTAGGAACTGGTCTACCAGTTAACATTACGGTAAACTCAGATGACATATTGGAAGCACTTAAAGAACCAGCTGATCAAGTATTAGAAGCTGTTATATCAGTACTAGAAAGAACACCGCCTGAACTTTCAGCAGACATAAGTGATAGAGGCATATATATGACAGGTGGAGGATGTCTTGTATACGGACTTGATAAGTTAATACAAGAAAAGACTGGAATAAATGTTATGATAGCAGAAGAATCGGTATCTTGTGTTGCTCTTGGAACAGGCAAAGCTCTTGAAAATGTAGAAATGCTTAATCAGTTAGATGCAAGACGAAAAATACCACAATATTAAAATTAAAAAAAGAGAAATTATAAGTTTCTCTTTTTTTTTCTACATATTTTATAGATTTTTATTTAACTAGATCTCTACCAACGTTTGTTATTGTTCCAGCACCAAGTGTTAATAAAATATCTCCTTCTTTTAAATTGTTTTTAAAATAATCTTTAACTTCATCTAATGTTTTTATATAGATGCAATTTTTCGAGAATTCATTTATTTTTTCTGAAAGTTGTTCTGAAGAAACTATACCTGTATCTATTTCTCTTGCGGCATAAATATCCGTTAATATTACCGTATCCGCTTTTTCAAAAGCTGTAACAAATTCATTAAATAAAGCACGAGTTCTAGTAAATGTATGAGGTTGAAATACTACCCATAGTTTATTATGCTTTACTTTAAGTATTGCATCAATTGTTGCTTTTATTTCAGTTGGATGGTGTGCATAATCATCAAATATTTTTGCGCCATTAATACTTCCAACTAAATCACACCTTCTACTTGCACCAGTAAAGTTTAGTAGAGAAGATTTAATATTTTTTATATCTATTCCATAATGTAAACATAATGCAATTGTTGCAAGAGCATTATATACATTGTGATAACCAAGTATTCCAAGTTCTATATGTTCAGTCTTATTATTAAAGCATAAATCAAATGCATATGAACCGTTTTCGAGTAAGTTAATGTTTTTAGCATAAAAATCTGCAGTGTTATTTTTTACGCTAAATGTAACACGTTTTACGTTTAAATCTTTACAGACATCAATACAATCACTATCGTCAGCATTTAAAACTATAACACCATCAGAAGGCACAGAAGTTACAAAAGCTTTAAAAGCAGATTTTATATCGTCTAAATCTTTATAATAATCTAAATGATCCTCTTCAATATTTAAAAGAACAACCGCATGTGGATGAAACATTAAAAAACTTCTTACATACTCACAAGATTCTAAAATAAAGTAAGAAGATTTACCAACACGAAAATTTTCATTTCCAAGCTCTTTCATATCTGCACCAACTTGAATAGAGGGATCTTTTTCAGCATCAATAAAAGCACGAGATATCATGGAAGTGGTTGTAGTTTTGCCATGAGTTCCACAAACAGATATTGTTTCAGAGTATAACTTTGTAAGCTCACCCAAAAATTCAGCTCTTTCCATTGTGGGTATTCCTAATTCTTTTGCACGAAGTAATTCCGGATTATCTTTTTTTATAGCAGCTGTATATATAACAAGAGCAGAGCCCTCAACATTTTCAGGAAAATGCCCGATTGATTATTTTAATTCCGATTTTTTTCTAATCTTTTTGTAACGGCTGTAATGCTAATATCTGAACCAGTAACCATATGTCCCATACTTAAAATAATTTCTGCAATACCGCTCATACTAATACCACCAATACCAATCATGTGTATTGGAATACTTTTATCTAAATTATCTAATAACATAATATATCCTCCAATCACATAGAATTATATATCCAAAAAAGTCTTTTTACAATAGATATCAACACTATAGGAAATATTTCCCAATGGAAAATTCTATACTTCGACTAAATATTCTAAAAAAACACAAAAAAGTTTCTATTTAGCAGGATTTTTTTTATAAATGTAGTAATATAGATGTAATTGGTACGGATGGTGCCAATTAACTACGAGATAAAGAAAGGACGTGCGTTTTAATGCAAATCACAGACGTAAGAGTAAGAAAAGTAGAATCTGAAAACAGAATGAAGGCTATTGCTTCGATAACATTTGACAATGCTTTCGCAGTACATGACATCAAGATAATTGAACCAGCTGAGGAAAAGCCATTCATAGCTATGCCAAGCAGAAAGACTCCTAAGGGAGATTGGAGAGACATAGCACATCCAATTAATTCTGAGACAAGAACAATGATTGAAAATGCTATCCTAGAGGAGTACCAAAAAGTATTAAACGAATCTAGTGAGACATCTGAAGGGACAGTTGAAGAATAAATAAAAATATAAAAGGTCACATGCGCATGTGACCTTTTTCTTTTTTTGTGTTAGAATATTTATATAGTGTAAGGGGTGAAGCGTAAGTGTTCAATATAAAAGAAGAATTAAAAAGAATTCCTGAAAAACCAGGAGTATACATAATGAAAGACATAGAGGACAATATTCTTTATGTTGGAAAAGCAATAATACTAAAAAATCGAGTACGTCAATATTTTCAAAAAAACAATAAATCATCGAGAATAGAAAAAATGGTCTCACAAATTGATCATTTTGAATATATAGTTGTAGATTCTGAAATGGAAGCTCTAATATTGGAATGTAATCTTATAAAACTTCATAGACCAAAGTATAATGTATTACTAAAAGATGATAAGATGTATCCATATATTAAGGTTACACTAAATGATTATTATCCTATGATAAGAATTACACGTAAAAAAGTAAATGATGGTGCAAAATATTATGGGCCGTATACAAATGGATTGGCAACAAAAGATACTGTAGATTTTTTAAACCAAACATTTAAACTAAAACAATGCAAAAAAACATTTAATAAAGACTCAAAAGAATCTCCTTGTCTGTACTTTCATATTAAGCGTTGCATGGGACCTTGTACAGGAAATATTCCAAAGGAAGAATATGATAGAGTTATAAAAAACGTTATGCTATTCTTAGATGGTAAAGTTGATTCCGTTCTTAAAGAATTAGATGAAGAAATTAAAAATGCAGCAAGAAATATGAATTACGAAAAAGCTGCATTGTTACGTGATAAAAAATTTAGTATAGAGAATTTGTCTCAAAGACAAAAAATTGAAAGTTATAACGAAAATGATATTGATGTAATTGGAGTTAAAAAGGTTTTAAATAAGGCAGCCTTAGAAGTATTTAGAATACGAAGCGGAAAAATGATTGGTGGAGAAAACTACATTTTTAATGATATAGAAGATTTTGATGAAGGAACTATAATCTCTAACTTTATTAAACAATTCTATGCAGAAGATAACATTCCAAACAAAATATTTTTCAGATATGAATTTGAAGATTTGGAACTAATAAGAGAAAGACTAATATATATGAACAAAGGAAAAAATGTAGAATTTAAAATACCACAAAAAGGTGAAAAAATGCGTTTTATCGAGATGGCAGAAAAAAATGCATTAATTGCACTTCAAAATAAAACAGATGTCATTGAACACGAAAGTATTATTTCTAAAATTAAAAATCTTCTTGCAATGGACGAATTACCAAGGAGAATTGAAAGCTATGATATATCTAATATATCCGGCACAGATGCTGTAGCTGGTATAGTTGTATTTGAAAATGGTAAACCTAAAAAGAATGAATATAGACGCATTAAAATAAAAACAGTTGTTGGGCAAAACGATATTATGTGCTTAAAAGAAGCTTTAGAAAGAAGATTAAAATATCTTTTAGAAGAAAATGAGAAAACAGAAAAGAATCCATATGGACCTAGACCTAATTTAATACTTATGGATGGTGGAATTGCTCAAGTTAGAGCAGCAAAGGAAGTATTAAAAAAGCTAAAATTAGAAATTCATATTTACGGATTAGTTAAAAACAATAAACATAGAACAAGAGGGATAATTGATTCTAATGGAAATGAACTAGAAATAACTGATAGTGAAATTTTAAATTTTATAACATATATTCAAGATGAAGTTCATAGAACTGCAATTGAGTATCATAGAAAACTAAGAGATTCAAAAACTAACAAATCAGTTTTAGATGATATAAATGGAATTGGTGATAAAAAGAAAAGTATACTTTTAAAAGAATTTAAAAGTGTAAAGAAAATTAGTGAATTGACATATGAAGAACTTATAAAAGTAAAAGGTATAGATCAGAAAAGTGCACGAAATGTATACGACTTTTTTCATCTCCATTGACAAATAGCATATTAATTTATAATATAATAGGTAGAGATTTAATACATTTTTGACAGGGGTGAATTTTTAGTGGCATATACTGGAGGAAGTAGAGTTGAAGAAATAAAATACCCGGCAATATTAACAAATGAAAAATTAGAGGCAATATACGTTGGGTTACTAATTTTAAATCCAAAAGGAATAGGTATGTTCTATTTGGAATATGAAGAATGCAAGTTTTCAGTGCCGTGGATGTTAGATATATATAAACTTATATTATTTAGAGAAGGTCAATCTTTTGCTTCTGAAGCAGCAAAGAGAGGTTTTTCTTTTCCGAAGATAACAGAAAAAACAGAAACATATATGGAAACTTGTAAGAAGTATGCTTCGGAATCAGATTACACAATTGAACGCGCATACTACGAAACAAGAAAACTGTTTTTACTTAAAATGAGTTATGCTAATGCACCTACAAAGACAATACAAGAAAAAGTGGTAGATATAAAAAGATATGCTAGGTATGATGAAATGGGAATTGATGAAATTATTAATTCTCTTAATCAAATAAGTTTCACTAGTAGTATAAGAGAACTTGTTTTGAACGAAGGCATTACTGACTTCTTACTTGAAGGAAACAACAACTTAAAAACAGGTATAACAATTCCATTTAAGGTTATGAATAAAACATTTAAAGGCTTTAGAAAAGGTGAGACGATGTCTTTTGCGATGCCTTCTAATGCTGGTAAAAGTAGATTTATAATGAATATTATTACTTACCTTGTGTATGTTGAAAAGAAAAAAGTATTACTTATATCAAATGAGATGACTGAAGATAAAATGAGGCTTTGTTTGATTACAACAATTCTTAATTCACCGTTTATTCAAGCGGAACATAAGCAATATGTACATAAAAGAGAGGCCGAGCTTCTAGCACTAAAGTTTAGAGCTGATGAAGGAGCAAATATTGAAGTAGATGATGAAGGTTTTATAATTAGAAAAGAAGATGAATCTGATGAAGAATATAAATCAAGCCTTGCTGAATTTTCATCAGAATTTAAAAAGACTGTAACAGCTACAGACTGGTTATCTAGTCAAAAAGATACAGGTTTATACTTTGTGTACACATCTGATCATACTAATGAAGAACTTAGAAATATTATATTAGACTATTATTATAAAGAAGGTATTGAATACTTCTTCTATGATACGCTAAAAACAGACATTGAACATATAGGTAATGGTGATGAGGTAAAAAAGACTGCTACAGTTCTTTCAACTCTTGCACAAAGTTTTAGTATATTTGTTGGTTCAACCCTGCAGTTGTTAGACAACGCTACAACACCACTTAATATGACGATTAATGATATCCAAAGTAGCAGAACAGTAAAAGAGGTTTTAGATAATCTATGTTTAATAAAATCAATAAATGGTAATACATATGATCAATATGAATATTCTGATGAAGAAGAGTCGCTTGAATATAAGGATTTAGAATCACCAGAAACACTTAATACAAAGTATTATGCATGCATAGTAGATAAAAACAGAGCAGGATCTAAACCTAAGATTTTATTTAAACTAGATTTAGACTATAATACTTGGGAAGAAAAAGGATATGTTAGATTAAAACAAAATGAAAACGAGATACCTTCCACAGAAAAAATAGGAGGAAAGAAAAATGAAAAAAAATAAATTAGCACTTATTATGCTAATATTATTTATACTTTTACAATCAACATTAGTCTTTGCTGTTATTGTAAAAACAAAAATTGTAAAAGTTACAATAACAGGCATAGATTATCCATATTCAAAAGGATCTGTTTTAGACACTACAGCAGAAGTTACAGACGATTCTAAATCAATTGTATCTTCAGTCAAGTGGTCAGTAGCAGATAATGGTCTTAATAATGTAAAAGTAACTTTAAGACCATATATTAATTACTACTATGCTAGTGGAGAAGTAACAGCAACAGTAAATGGAAATTCTGCAACTAATGTAGAAATAAATGAAGATAATTACCTTGAAGTTTCATATACATTTCCGATAGATTCTAGTCAATCTAATCCAAACAGTTCGGCAACTTTAAGGCATGTTATATTTGTTCAATCAGCATTAAATGGTAGAATTGAACCGTCGGATATTAGAGTATTACATGGACAAAGTATAACTGTAAAGATTATACCTAATGAAGGTTATAAAATTGCAGATGTTATAGTCGATGGAGATTCAGTAGGAGCAGTTGAAGAGTATAAATTTACTAGGGTAAAAGAAACACATAAAATACGAGCAGAATTTGAAAAAATTGAAGGATATGAAATAGATGAGCCAGAAGATACTTCAGAAACATCTGGAGAAATGCTTGAAAATATTATAGAAAATTTTAACTTTAATAAAGCAGATATATTTTTTATGATAATTAATTTTTTGTTTAATATGTAAAAAAATAAAATAAAAAAACTGATTCCAATTAATATATGGAATCAGTTTTTTTCATAGTGTTACGTGTCTTATTTCTTTTGAAGAACGTATACAACAGCAATGACAGCAATAACTAAAATTATTGCTATAACTGCACCTATTACTGTGCTATTTGAACTTCCTGTTTCTTCTGAAGCTTCATCAGTAGCTTCAACTTCTGTGTTTTCATCTGTTGTAGTAACTTCACCAGATAAGTCTTCAACTTCATCTAATGGAGCAATATCAGTTGTCTCTAAGTCTGCTCCTGTTGTTACTCCATCAGAAGTAGGAACTTCCTCATACAAAGTAGCCTCAACTGGTGCTGAACTTACAGCAGAATCTGCAGGATTTGCAGAATTTGGTTCAACTGCATAAACACAAGAAATAGAGAAGATCATAACTAAAGTAATTAGCAAAGCTATTTTTCTTGTCATGATTATCAGCCTCCTATTCGAATTTGATAATTATATTTGAATAACCATCGAATGTATTATATAATACTCGTAATGAAAATGTCTACAGAAAAATACAATTAGAAAGAGTAATTTGTAACATGAGATTAAAAAAAGTAAAAAATGCAAAAGAAATGATAATGGAGTCTATATATTATGTAAATAATCCACAAGAAAATATAGGAAATTGGACAAAGGTATTTAAAAATGAAAATCCTATATATATAGAAATCGGGATGGGTAAAGGTAAATTTATTCTTGAAATGGCGGAAACTTTTCCAAATATAAATTTTATAGGAATAGAAAAATATGATAGCGTTATGATAAAAGCAGTAAAGACCTTAGCGGATAAAAATCTGCATAATTTAAAACTAATTTTGTTAGATGCAGAAAACATTGAAAATGTTTTTAATAAAGAGATAAGTAGAATATATTTAAACTTTTCGGATCCGTGGCCTAAATCTAAACATGAAAAAAGAAGACTTACAAGTGAAAATTTTCTTATAGCTTATGATAAAATATTTTTGGATCAAAAAGAAATATATCAAAAAACAGACAACTTAAATTTTTTTGAATTTTCAAAGAAAAGTTTTATTTCTTATGGATATAGAATAAACTTTGTAACATATGATTTAAAAAATGAATCAAATATTTTTAATGTTCAAACAGAATATGAAGAAAGATTTGTATCAAAAGGAATTAAAATTAATCAGATTAATGTAAGTAAAGATTAGTTGTAATTGAATTTGTGGTTCGATATAATTAGATAATGATTTGTTTCTTGAAAGGAGAATTCTAAATATGAATATAAATAGGAAATACCTTTATATAGCCTTAGGAGTTTTGGGAGCAATAATTTTAGGAATCGTCATATATGTAAGCATAAGAACAAAAAATGTATTAGATCAAAAAAAAGTAAGAGAATCAAATCTTTATGAGGTCAAAAACAATAATTCCTTTATTACACAATATGGTGACAACTTATATTATTTTCCTGAAGCACTTGCTGGAACAATAAACAAATATCTTCATGTAGCATCTGCAAAGGATGAAAATTCAAGCATCGGTGAACAAATATTAAAAATAGAAAGTTTAAAAATGTATAATAGTAACATTATTATATTTGAAAATAAAATGTTTTATAAACAATTTGGCAATACGTATATGATTGATTTTAAAGATAGATTGAAATATGAGAAATTTTGTGAGGGTGATATTCAGTATATAGATGCAAACAAAGCATTAGTAATAATTGATGGAAACCTATATAATGTTCCATACTTTTCAGACACATATAAACCACAAAGATATGGGAAAATTATTATTGGAAACTTAACAAAATTAAGTGAAGACGAAAATGTGTTGTATTTTAAGTCGGTTAATGAAAATGGTATACAAACAATCGTCGGCGTAGATAAATCAACAATGAAAATTATTATATATGATAGTAATATAAAAAACACCATTAAGATTAACGATTTTCTTACAACAAATGATTATTTATTCTATTTGGCAACAGAAAATAATAATAATTTTGTTTATAGAATAGACAAAAAAAATCATGAGAAAGAAATAATTAGTTTAAAAGAATACAAAAACATTTCAATATTTAAAAATGATAATAAGGATAATATATATTTTTTGAGTGTACAAGATGATGGTACAATTAAAAAATATATCTGTAAAGAAGATAGTACAGTTCCGGAAGAATTTATAGGAAATGTAAATCAAGAATTTATTGGAAACTATACTATAACCTTAAAAGACAATAAATTAGAACTTTACAAAGGTGGAAAATATTTTACTACTATTGAAACAGATGCTAGAAATTTAACAAAAGCAAATATTTTAGATATAGCAACAATTGATAATAATATATACTATAAAATATATTATACAAACTCTACAAATTTAGAAGTAACGGAAGATATGTTGTACAATAGACCTATTACACTAGATGAAGATAAAGAAGAAAGTAGTGGAGATATAGAAGAAGTTAGTGGGGATGTAGAAGAAAGTAGTGGAGATATAGACAAAATCATTACGAAAACTAATATATATAAAGTTTCTTCTAATGGCGAAAAAGTACAATTATTAAAATAAAAAATTAAAGATAAACAAAGGCCCTTACTGATTCACAGAAAGGGCCTTTGTATTTATTAATAATCGTTTATTCTATTTCTTATTTTATTTCAATTCCATATATTCTTTTTCCACGTGTTCCTATTACAAAAATATTCTCGTATACAGCAGGAGAACCTTCAATATTTCCACCACCTGTATTTAAAGTGTATATTGTTTCACCAGTTTTTGCATCAATTAAAAGTATTTGTCCTATAGAATTACAAAAAATTATATATGCATCACCTTTTTCATTATAAATAGCCACAGGTGAACTCCAAGAATAATATGTTAAATCTTTTTCCCAAATTATTGAACCATTTTCTTTATCTAAAGCCACCATTTTTCCATCTTTTTTGTTAGTTACTTTTGAAAAATTAAAGATAACCATATTAGAAATTGAGTTTTTCCCAAGAACAGGTGATGAAAGAACACCACCATTTACATCTGCATCAAAAATACAATCACATGAATATTCCCAAATTAATTCTCCAGTATTTGCCTTAAACTTTCGTACATAAGCAGGTGAATCCATCATTCGTCTATCAACTTCTGTAGCTGCGTAGAGTACAATCGAATTTTTTTCTTCTTCAATTGCAATTGTTGCATCACAGTCATCACCCATTTCATAAAACCAAACAGGAGTTAAAGTTTTTAAATCTAAACATTGAAGAAGTCCATTATTATTTAAAAAAAATGCATAATTTTTATAGATTGCAATAGCATTTTCTGTACCACCAGTTTTTGAGTTAACAGTATATTTATATCTTGTTATATTTGGATCAATAGAAATAGTTCCTAAAGATTCATTATATAAGGTATTTAATTTAACAATATAAATAATACCATTTTCACCAGGGAGAATAAGAGTATCCGTTTCTGAATCAATTATTGGATTACCATCAAATGCACCCCAGCCTGAATATGCATAATTATCTCTACCATCAATAAATAAAAGTTCTTTACCATCGATAAGACTATATATATGATATCCCATAGGAACTGATTCACCACTTACTTCATTTATGCCTTGCCCAACATATAGAAGAGGGTATCCTCTAGGATCTATTGTTACGCTACCTTTAATTGAACTATTAAGCTTTATTGATGGCCTGGTACTCGAACCTGTTTCTAAGTCATAAAAATGAACATTGCTATCTAATGTTCCATAAATTACTTCAATAAAATTTTCTTTTTCTTTAAATTCATCATATAAATTCATATGTGATTTTAAAGTATCATTCCATTTTACTATTGCAGGTTGTCCATTCCAACCAACTCCAGTCCAGTTATCAGTATTACCGTTTGTGCGTGTCCATTTTTTTTCTAATGTTTTATTTACTATATTTTGAATTCCATATGTTGCAGAGTCTCTATAATTATTTCCTCTAAAAGTAGTAATACCTGGAATACTTTTGGAATATTCTTCAGGTTCACCTAAAGATATAGTGCTTTCAAATGGCAAACCATTAGAAGTTTTTACAAGATAAGTATTAGGAAGAAGATCATTAAATGATTTAAATTCAATATCTTTTGTGTTGTTATCTTTAAAAGAATTTTCTTCACTAATTTCTTGAGCAAAATTAATATCTCCGACTTTCACCTGAAATTTCATCTTCTAATATATCTACGTTTTCTAAAACATCAGAACTCGTGTCTTTTAAATATGATTTTATTGCAAGTGCCTCTAAGTAAATAATATAGAACATAGCAACAACAATCAATATTGACAGTATTTTGTAAACATAATTATTCATATAAATCTACTCCTTGTAAACTCTATATTATATGAAGTATTTTAGAAAGACAAGTATCTTGTAATAATAAGACCCTTTTTTGTTTGTTTTTCCCATGATATATGGTATACTAGACACTAGATTATAAGAGGAGGAAGAACTTATGATTATGTCAGACAAGTGGAAAGATTACGAAATATTAGATATGGCTGATGGAGAAAAGCTTGAAAGATGGGGAAATATAATGTTAATAAGACCAGATCCACAAATTATCTGGAAAAATAAATCAAATCCTACGCTATGGAAGAAAGCAAATGCACACTATCACAGAAGTAAGTCTGGTGGAGGAGAATGGGAATATATAAAAGATGTACCAAAATCATGGCAAGTTAAATATAAAGACTTAATTTTCAACTTAAAACCTATGGGATTCAAACATACTGGATTATTTCCAGAACAAGCTGTAAATTGGGATTTTATGATCAATAAAATTAAAAATGCAAATAGACCAATTAATGTACTTAATCTTTTTGCATATACAGGTGGAGCAACAGTTGCTTGTGCTTATGCTGGAGCATCTGTTTGTCATGTTGATTCTTCAAAAGGAATGACTGCTTGGGCAAAAGAAAATATAATATCATCAAAATTAGGCGATAAACCCGTAAGATTTATTATTGATGATGTTATAAAATTTGTTCAAAGAGAAATTAGAAGAGGCAATAAATATGATGCAATTATAATGGATCCTCCATCATATGGTAGAGGATCAAACGGAGAAATTTGGAATATAGAAGAAAGCTTATATACTTTAGTTGAATTGTGTTCAAAAGTGTTGTCAGATAAGCCACTATTTTTTCTAATAAATTCATATACAACTGGTATTTCATCAACAATACTTGAAAATGTCTTAAAAATGACTATTAATAATAAGGGTAAATTTTCATGTGGAGAAATTGGATTGCCTATGACGGGTAGTGAACTTATCTTACCTTGTGGTATTTATGGTCTTTGGGAGGAATAAAATGCTAAATGTATTATATGAGGATAATCATATTATAGTAGTTGAAAAACCATGTAATATACCATCTCAAGCAGATAAAACTGGAGATATAGATATGCTAAGTATGGTTAAAGAATATATTAAAGAAAAGTATAACAAACCAGGCGAGGTTTATGTTGGTCTTGTACATAGGTTAGATAGACCAGTCGGCGGAATAATGGTATTTGCCAGAACATCTAAAGGAGCCGGAAGATTATCTGAATCAATAAGAATAAAAGATTTTTCAAAAGAATATTTAGCTATTATTGAAGGTCATCTAAAAGAAAAAAAAGGAATACTTGAAGATTATTTATTAAAAGATGAGGCACTAAATAAAAGTAGAGTAGTATCAAAAGAAAAAAAAGATGCAAAACTTGCTAGACTTTCTTATGAAGTACTAAAAGAAAATGAAAACTATTCTTTAGTAAAAATAAACCTTGAAACAGGAAGACATCACCAAATAAGAGTTCAATTTGCAAGTATTGGTCATCCATTAGTTGGCGATCAAAAGTATGGACAAGGTAGAGAGGGTATACAAATTGCGCTTTGGGCATACAAATTGGAATTTAAACATCCAATAAAAAATGAAATAATGAAATTTGAATTATTACCGAAAAGTATAGGAATATGGAAAGAGTTTGAATTAACATAATTCAAACTCTTTGTTTTTTAGATATTCTAATTTACCATAAGCATCAGTAAATATTAATTTATAAGCAGATAATTTTTGCCAATCAGTATTAAATCTTTTGTTAACCTCATTTATTCCATATTTACCATCACCAATAATTGGAAATCCTATATGCGCAAGATGTGCACGAATTTGATGAGTTCTTCCGTGTTATAAGCTCGACTTCTAGATCAGTTGTGTTATCATCATTATATTTTATTACCGAATATTTTGTAACAATTTCTACATAACCTTTTTTCTTTTCATTACTAATAATTACTAGACTATTTTTACTATCTTTAAATAAATAAGAAGTAAGAGTAGTAGTCTTGTTTTTTGGTTTGCCATAAACTGTACATTTATATAATTTTCTAATACAGCGCTTTTTTATCATCTCAAACAAAGTTTCTTGAATTTCTTGACTTTTAGCAAAGATAACTAAACCGTGAAGTGTTTCTATCTAATCTATGACAAGGAAATACATTGCTATTTAAATGTTTTGAGACAAAAGTATCTAAACCAACCTCATCTTTTTCTGATACAACAAGCATATTTTGAGGCTTATTTACAATGATAATATTTTCATCATTGTAAACTATTTGGTCATCTGTAAGTAAAGTAGTACCATATAAATACTCATCAGTTATGTAAACTGTTAACTCGTCACCAATATTTAAGTCAACATTTTCAGAAATTTTTACACCGTTAACTCGAATATCTTTATTTCTCAAAGCTTTGTAAATAGTGCTCTTTCTTAACTTATTAAATTTTGTTAAAAGGTATTCAACTACCTTTTTAGGGTTTTTATCAATATATATATTTTTCATAATGTATTCATTATACATAATTCGGTGGAATATATCAATAATTTTCCCAAAAAACTAGACAAATTAGGCATCTATGGTATAAAATCAAGCATAAATAGAGTGTTATTTTTTGCTAAAGAAAAATTGATATTAGAAATGATCAAGTTTATAAAAAGGAAGTATGTAAGATGTTGTTAGAAAGAATTATGTATGCATTAATGTGCATATTATTAACTGTATATGTGGGCAAAAAATATTTAAGCTCGAAAAATAGTCTATATGTTCTATTACTTGGATTTCAAATTATATCTATAATAGTTGAGATTGCTTCAATTATAAAGGCAGTTTATCCAAATTTATTGATTCAAATGTTTATTGCAGTATTTTCAATAATAATTCCTTATGCAATTTTTATTACAGATTATTTTAAAATTGATGTAAATGAAAAGCTTGACATTAAAATAGGTGATTATTATTTTAAGAAAAGAATGTATGACAAGGCAATTGAAAAATATAATAGAGCAATAAGCAGAAATGGTCAAAATAGCGAGACATTCGTTAGAATTGCAAAAGCATATAATGCACAAGGTGATCGAAGAACGGCATTTGACAGATTTGCGAGAGCTGTTGAATTAAATAGAAATGATTATAAATCATATTATGAAATTGGTATTATATTTAATGAGTTAAATAAAAAAACAGATGCACAAATAATGCTTGATAATTCATTAAGAATAAAACCAGACTATACTCCAGCTTCTGAACTTCTAGCTTTAGTTTTATGTGCACAGAATAAATATGATGAAGCAATTCATGTTTATCAAGATGCAATAAAATATGAGCCAGAAAATTATCAATTGTATTATAGTTTGGGAATAGTTAGAACAGAGCTTAGAGATTTTGATGAAGCATTAGAATGTTACAAAAAATCTATTGAATTAAAACCTGATTTATATGAATCATATTTTAGTATGGGTCAAATATTTTTATTAAAAGGTGATATGGAAGAAGCTGAAGCAGCATTGAAAAAATCAGCTTTTGATAAAGATATAGCAGCTAAAGCATATTACCAACTTGCAAAGATTTCTATTTTGAGAAACGATGAAATTACTGCAATTACAAATATTGAATACGCAATTGAATTGGATCCAGGCTTTAGATATAAGGCAGAAAATGAGCCATTGTTCGTGAATATTAAAGATTATCTAGTTGGAATACATATGGTTTCACAAGCGCAAATGAAATTAGAAAAAGCTATTGATGAAAAAGTGAAAAAAGATTATGAAACAGAAATGGCAAAAATAGAAATACAAGAACCAAAAGAAGAAGTCGAATTTAATTTTATGGATAAGTTTAATTCAAATGATAAATAAAAGGAGGAATTATAGAAATGACTTTTACAGTTTGGCAATCATTATTCTTAGGAATCGTCCAAGGACTTACTGAGCTTTTACCGATATCTAGTTCTGCACATTTAAAAATATTACCATGGCTTTTATGGGATATACAAGACATTGGAGCATTTGATGTAGCACTTCATGCGGGTACATTACTTGCAATTGCATGTTTTTTCTTTAAAGATTGGATAGCAATGCTTGTTGGTGCCTATAAAAAGGTAATAAAAAAAGAAGACAATTTCCAAGGAAGAATTTTTCTATATCTCGTTATTGCCACAATACCTGGAGGAATCATTGGTTTTATATTAGATAAATACTTTGAAGATTTATTAATGAAACCATTAATAATTGCAATTGCTTTAATTATAATGGGAATTATTCTTTACTTTGTAGATAAAAAATCAAAATCAGATACCACATATGAAAAAATGAATTTTAAGCAAACATTTATAATTGGTTTATCTCAAGCACTTGCATTTATACCAGGCGTATCACGTTCTGGAATAACAATGACAACAGCAAGAAGTATGGGTGTTGATAGAGAATCTGCTGCAAAATATTCGTTTATGCTGTCAGCTCCAATCGTACTTGCGGCAACAATATATAAACTAGATGAGTTTATACTATCAATTCCATTTTTCATAGGTGTGTTAACAAGCTTTATTGTTGGAATATTTGTAATTAAATTTTTACTTAAGTACCTACAAAAAGGAAGTTTAAAAATATTTGCAATATATCGAGTAATTTTTGGAATAATAATACTTGCAAAAATTTTTCTTATATAATAATTACGAGGAGTGATACAAATGACAATAATTGACGGTAAGATGATAGCAGAAAAATGTAGAAATGATTTAAAAGATAAAATATGCAAAATGAATGAAAAACCAAATCTCTCAGTAATAAGAATTGGCGAAGATGCAGCTTCTATTATCTATGTTAGATTAAAACATAAAATGTGTGAAGAACTAGGTATTGATTTTACTGAATACCATTTAGATTCAAATACAAAGCAAGAAGAATTGTTAGAATTAATAAACAAATTAAATAACGATGAAAAGGTTAATGGCATATTATTGCAAAGTCCGATTCCGTATCATTTAAATATTTTGGAAGCTTTTAAATCAATTTCTCCAGAAAAAGACGTTGATGGATTTAATCCAATTAATCTTGGAAAATTAGTACAAGGCCAAGAATGTTTTTCTGCTTCTACACCACTTGGAGTAATGAGACTTTTATCTGAATATAATATTAATGTTACTGGTAAACATGCTGTAGTGATTGGTAGAAGTAATATTGTGGGAAGGCCTATGGCAGAGCTTTTATTAAATGCAAATGCAACAGTTACAATATGTCATTCTCATACTAAAGATTTAGCTGATATAACAAAAACCGCTGATTTGCTAGTAGTTGCAGTTGGAAAACCAAAGTTTATAACTGCTGATATGATTAAAGAAGGAGCTATAGTAATAGATGTTGGAATAAATAGAATTTTAGATAGCAAAAAGATAGTTGGAGATGTAGATTTTGATGAGGTAAAAGATAAGTGTGAATATATAACACCAGTTCCTGGAGGGGTAGGACCAATGACTATAGTTACACTTATGGCAAATGTTATTAAAGCATATGAAAAACAAAAAAAATAAATATATAAATATATGGGGACAAAAATTGTTAATAAATAATATTAATAATTTTTGTCCCTATTTAATTAAAGAAAGGAAAAAAATGAATTATTGGTTATGGCTTGCAAGTATTGAAATGCTTGGTAGTATTAGAACAAAAAAATTATTAAGTTTTTTTAATGAACCGGAAAATATATATAATGCATCAAAAAAAGATATCATGCTTATAAATGGTATTGGAGAGAAAGTTTGTGAAAAAATAATTGAAAGCAAAATGGATGTTAATAAGATAAAAATTTTAGAAGAAGTTATGAACATTAATGATATTAAGCTTTTAAAATATATAGATAGTGATTATCCAGATAACTTAAAAAAAATATATGATCCACCTATGATACTTTTTTACAAAGGAAATATAAATTTGCTTAAAAATAAAAGTATTGCAGTAATTGGTTCAAGAAAACCAACAGAATATGGGATTAAAATTGCAACACAAATAGGAAAAGATATATCAAATAAAGGTATAAATGTTGTAAGTGGTCTAGCAATGGGAATTGATGCATATGCACATTTTGGTTCACTACTTGCAAATGGAAATACAATAGCAATTTTGGGTAACGGAATTGATCAAATTTATCCAAAAGAAAATGAAGCATTATATAAAAATATTGCAAAGAAAGGTTTAATTTTATCAGAATATATTATAGGAACGAAACCTAGTCCAATGAATTTTCCAGCAAGAAATCGAATTATAAGTGGTATATCTGATGACATAATAGTGGTAGAAGCTGCAAGTAAAAGTGGAACAATAATAACAGTAGATTATGCTTTAGATCAGGGAAAAACAGTATATGCAGTTCCTCGGACCAATAAATTCTCCACTTAGTCAAACAACTAATGAACTTATAAAAGAAGGAGCAATTCCTTATACTGGAATTGAGGATTTATGTTTAATGTAATATATCTTCTTTTATTTACTTTTTTCATTTACTATTATATAATCGTATAGTGAATTATTATAGGGAGGCGCATTAATAATGCCAAATAATGACAAAGAAAAAAACAGTGGTAAAAAAAAGACTAAGAAAAAAGGATTAAAGGTTTTAAAAGTAATTTTAATTACAATATTAATAATGTTTTTAGCATTCGTAGGAATAACTATTGGAGCGATAATATCTATAATTAATGGAGCGGACGGTTTTGATTTATCAGAATTTGAAGTAAGTGAATTGACAACTGTTATATATGATAAAGATGGAAATGAATTTGCAAACTTATACAATTCTGAAAATAGAATGTATGCATCACTTAGCGATATCTCACCTTACTTACCAAAAGCAATTATTGCAATTGAAGATGAGAGATTTGAAACACATTTTGGTGTTGATATAAAAAGATCTGCAGCTGCTACATTTAATTATCTATTACATGGCGGCAAATCAGATTTTGGTGGGAGTACAATTACTCAACAATTAATAAAACAAGTTACTGAAGATAATAGTTATAGCTGGAAAAGAAAAGTTAGAGAAATGGTAAGAGCAATTCAGCTTGAACGTGTACTTTCAAAAGATCAAATAATTGAACTTTATATGAATATAAATTATTTTGGTGCCGGAGCATACGGCGTTGAAACTGCATCATACACATTTTTTGATAAGAGTGCAAAAGATCTTACTATAGCAGAATGTGCATTACTTGCATCACTTCCTCAAGCACCAAGTAGTTATAATCCACATGAAAACCCAGATAAAGCAGAAGCTAGACAAAAACTAGTACTTATGAAAATGTTAGAATTAGGTTCAATAACAAAGGAACAATATGATGAAGCAATAGCACAAGAACTTGTATATAAAATGGGTGCACTAGAAGCTAGTTCAAGCAATTCTTATTATGTTGATTCAATTATTACTGAATTAATAAGTGATTTACAAAAAGAATTGGGCGTAACTAAAGTAATGGCTCAAAGAATGATATATTCTAATGGATTGAAAATATATTCTGTTGTTGATCCAAAAATTCAAGATATACTAGAAGAACAATATTTAAATCAAGACTTATTTAAATTGTCAAATGGTAGTTATGATCCAGAAGTGCAATCTGCTATGGTTGTTATGGATTATAAAACGGGCAATGTTGTAGGTTTAATGGGTGGTGCTGGAGAAAAAACTGTTTTAAGAGGATTAAATCGTGTATATGTTCCAAGACAACCAGGTTCTACAATGAAGATATTAGGAGTATATGCTCCAGGTATTGATGCAGGTATATTTACATCTGCAACAACTTTTGATGATACACCTGTATCATTTAAAATTTCTTCTACAACGACATGGAAACCATTAAATAGTTATAGTGGATATAGAGGTTTAACTTCTGTCAGGAAAGCAATTGAAATTTCTAGCAACATAATAGCTGCAAAAGCATTTCAAGAAGTAGGTGTCCAAACTTCAAAAGAATATTTGAAAAAGTTTGGAATAACAACAATAAGTAATAATGATATATCTGGTGCAGCACTTGCTTTAGGTGGATTAACAAATGGTATATCTCCAATGGAGCACGGAGGTGCCTATGCTGCAATAGCTAATAAGGGTATCTATTGGAAACCAAAGCTATATACAAAAATTGAAGATAAAAATGGTGAAGTTTTATTTGAAAAAACAAGTGAACTTACTGAAGTTATTTCTGAGGAATCTGCATATATATTAACAAGTATGATGAAAGATGTAATCACTGGTTCAAATGCAACAGGAAGCTCAGCTAACTTTTCTGGAATGGCCATTGCAGGTAAAACAGGCACATCAAATGATTCAAAAGATAGATGGTTTGTAGGTTATACACCATACTATATTGCTTCAGTTTGGGTTGGATATGACAAACCAAAAGTTGTTAGTATGACTGGCAATCCTGCAGCGAAAATTTGGAAAGCAACTATGTCAAAAATTCATGAAGGACTTAAGTATAAAGATTTTGAAAAACCATCTGGTGTTATTTCATACCAAGTATGTGCAGATTCAGGATTACTTCCAACAGATTTATGTAGAAATGATCCAAGAGGAGATAGAACTATAACGGCACTATTTTCAAAAGAAACTATTCCTAAAGAGTCGTGTAATATACATGCACTTGCAACTGTGTGCAAAGAAAGTAACTTGCTTGCAAATCCAATATGTATAAAAGAAAGTGGAACGACGGAAATAGTATGTTTAGATAGAAATTATGAAGAAAAACCTTCTGTATTGCCAAATGACTTTCAATATGAAATGCCTTTTGATTATTGTAATTTACCTGAGCATTATGCTGAAGTAGATGAATATGGTAATTTCATTACAGAAAATTATGAAGATACGGATGAAAAAATAGAAGATGATGAAGTTGAAAATGATGACGAGGACAATCAAGAAAATGAACCTTTTTGGTGGGAAAATTAAACACATAAGATGAGTAGAAAATAAGGAGGAAATATAAACATGATTAAAAAAGTTGGTATTTTAACAGCAGGAGGAGATTGTCCAGGTCTTAATGCAGTAATAAGGGGAATCGTAAAAACTGCAGAACAATCGGAAGTTGAAGCATATGGTTTTTTAGAAGGATATAAAGGACTTCTTGAAAACAGATACATTAAATTAGATTTCAAAAACACAGGAGATATAATATCAAAAGGTGGAACAATATTAGGTTCAAATAACAAAACAAATATTTTTTCTATACCTGTTAAAAAAGATAATGGGGATATAGAATACATAGATAAATCGCACGAGGTTGCAGAAAGATTAAAAAAAGACAATTATGATTGCTTAATTGTAATTGGTGGTGATGGTTCACTAAAATCTGCAAGAGATTTTACAAAACGTGGAATCAATGTAATTGGTGTTCCAAAGACAATAGACAATGACGTGCCTCTAACCGATACAACTTTTGGATTTTATACTGCAGTTGAAGTTGCAACTGAAGCAATTGATAGAATAAAAACAACAGCTGAATCACATGGCAGAGTTTTAATATTAGAAGTTATGGGTAGATATGCAGGATGGATTGCACTTGCTGCAGGAATAGCAGGTGGAGCTGACACTGTTTTGATACCAGAGATACCTTATTCATTTGATTCAATAAGAAGAAAAATAGAAAAAAGAGCAGAAAAAGGTAAGAAATTTAGTATAATAGTAGTTGCAGAGGGCGCAAAATCCATAGATGGAGATATCTCTGTTAAATCAACTATTGGAGATAGTCCAGATAAAGTAAGGTTAGGAGGAGCTGGAGATTTTGTTGCAAGAGAAATTGAGAGACTAACTGGAATAGAAGCAAGAAGTACAATGCTTGGATATATACAAAGAGGTGGCGATACAGGAGCATATGACAGAATACTTTGTACAGAATATGGCTCAATGGCTATGCAACTTGCAATTGAAGAAAAATTTAGTGAAATGGTTACTTTACTAGATGGCAAGATTACACATGTATCGTTAGATGAAGTAGCTGGAAAAGATACAAAAATAGGTGAACAATCTTCACATATTAAACAAGTGGATCTAGATGGAGACTGGATGAAAACAGCTAGAAGAGTCGGAATATGTTTTGGAGACGATTAATTAAGGGAGATAAAAATGGGATATAAAAATAATGCATTAGAAAAGTTTAAAAAAAATATAAAAGGAAAATATGTTGCAATAATGGGCATGGGTGTAAGTAATACACCGCTTATAAAATATTTGATGGACTTAGATGCAAATATTACTGTGTTTGACAAGAAAACGGAAGATGAATTAGGTAAAGCACTTATTGAAGAATATGTATTGCAAGGCGTTAATTTTTCATTAGGTGAAGATTATTTGGATAATTTGCATGGATATGACATTATATTTAGAACTCCAGGAATAAGACCAGATTTACCTGCAATAGAAAATGAAATAAAACGTGGTGCAAAACTTACTTCTGAAATTGAGATGCTTATAAAACTATGCCCAGGTAAAATAATTGCTGTAACAGGTAGTGATGGAAAAACAACAACAACAACTTTAATATATAATATATTATGTACAGAAGGATATAATTGCTATCTTGGTGGAAACATAGGAAATCCAATATTTTCAAAGATTGACGAAATGCAAAAAAAAGATATTATAGT
>CAZNFG010000012.1:0-34185 GCA_964572605.1 uncultured Eubacteriales bacterium | reverse complement strand
TTGGCTGGGGTGGTAGGATTCGAACCCACGTACTGTCAGAGTCAGAGTCTGATGCCTTACCACTTGGCGACACCCCAATGTCTAGCTAGAGACCATAATATAAAATTATTAGGTATGTTGCAATACTTTTCAAAACTTTTTCTATAAATTCTCCAAAATCCATGTTTCTAATGTTTTTTATTTTTTAAAAACTACTTTTATATAATATCTCTTAAACTATTATAAATATACAATTTCTAACATCAAATCAATTGACTGAAAATCTTGAAAATGATACTATAATACATAGAAAAGGATGGTGTGTTGTAATGGCAAAAATCCCGGAATGTCCATATTGTAAATATGAAATAAATACGCTGCCAAAAGCTACATCGATAAAATGCCCAAGATGTAGTAGTGTTATACGTATATTTAATGGAAAATTGAATAAAAGTGAAGAAGTGCCACCGGAGGTTGCGTATTGTTTTACAGCCATTTTTGCAAATATTGCACGCACACATGATGGTAATAAAGAAGAATTTTTAAACTTCTTGGAAGAGTTTTTGAGGAATCAAAATCTTACAAAAAAACAATATGAGTATCTTATCAAGTTTTATAAAAAAGAAAGTAAAGGTGGGTTTTCTTTTGGACATGAAAGCAATAAAAACTTGATTTCAAGACTTAAAAATGTAATTGATGATACTTGTGCATCTATGCCGATGTCGGAGCAAGATTTATATGAAGATAGTTCATTAAGAATGATTATTAGCTTTATGAAAAGTGGAGGAAATATTACTGAAGAAGAAAACAAAGTAATTCAACAATATAAGAAAACATTTGAGATAAACGAGAAAAGATATCTTCTGATTTATAACGAAGAAGAAGCTAAGAAAAGAGAAGACGAAAAAAAGGTAAAAAAGAGAGATATAAATGAGATCTTTGAAGATATTCAAAAAGCAATGCTACAAAAAGTTTCTAGAAAAGATTTCGTAAGTAACCTTGTACTAGCATATAAGAGGCCGTTTATAATAAAGCAATCAAATGCATTTTTAAAGAATATTATGATAATTTTTTCTAGCGAGAATATATTAGTTAAGGATTTGATGAACGATATTTCTGAAGAAATGAGAAAAGAAAAATTATTAAAAGGTGTTCCACAAATTCTTGATTTTAATATGTATAAGAAAGAAGAATCGTTAGGAAATTTTGTTAATACATATATTGAAAAAGCAAATGGTAATAATGGAATAATAGTGTTTGAAAATCTAGAGTTGGGTAGTGAGTCTTGCAAAGAGTTTGTAAAGAATCTTTGCAAATATGGAAGAATTGAAGTTAATACACCCAAAGGTGTCATAGAAATAAAAACCAATGGGGAATATTTTGTATTTATAACCGAAGAAAGTGAAAGTGAATTTGAAAATATAATTGGAAAAGATATATTTGATAATATAAGAGATATAATAAAGATAACTGAATTTACTCCAGAAGAAATTGAGCAAATGGTTAAATTGGCACTTGATCAGTTTAAGACAAAGTGTAAAAAAGAATTAGACATCACTATAACATACACACCAGAAATCACTCAGTATTTAAATAGTATTTATAATAATAGTACAGGTATAAAAGGTATAAATCTTTTAATTGAAAACAAAATATTTGAACCAATTACTGAGTATAAATTAAAAGGTAAATTTGATAATAAGCTTCAAAATGTTTTAACTGCTGAAGAAGGGTTTATGATGATTTGCGTTGGTGAAGAAAAAATATTACTCGATGATTCAAATCAAAATAAAGTATCTAATAAATTAATTGCAGTTAAAAGTAAACTAAAATCTATTGTTGGGTTAGATGAAGTAAAAGAATATTTACTTAAATTAGAGAGTAATATAGCCGCACAAAAGATGAGAGAACGTGCAGGAATGAAGGTCGCACCTTTGCCTCTTAATATGATATTTACAGGAAATCCAGGGACAGGTAAAACAACTATGGCAAGAATAGTTGCTGAATATTTAAGTGCTCTTGGAATGTTAGAAAGAGGTCAATTTATAGAGGTAACGCGTGCTGATTTAGTGGGAAGCCATTCACGGAGAAACAGCTATTATGACACGAGAAAAATTAACCCAAGCTATTGGTGGAGTGATATTTATTGATGAGGCTTATTCATTATTAAATTCAAAAAATGACGAATTTGGAATAGAATGTCTAGAAACCATAACTAAATTTATTGAAGACAATAGAGAAAATATTGTTGTAATACTTGCTGGGTATAAAGACAAAATGGAAGAAATGTTAAGAAGAGAAGAAGGAATTAAATCTAGATTTCCAAATATAATCGACTTTGAAGATTATACTGTTGATGAAATGTATAAAATAGCAGAAGTAATTGCAAAACAAAGTGAATATGTAATAAGTCGTGAATGTTATGACGCACTTATTGATTATTTTGAATCTAAAATATATAGCGGAAAAAATCCTAATGGAAATGCAAGACTTGTCAGAAACACAATAGAAACAGCTATCGCAAATCAAGCGGTGAGAATTGTAAAAGAAAATGAAGTGGATTATTCTGCTTTAAAACTTGTAGATTTCAATTTAGAAAAAAATCAAGAATTTGATCTGGAGGCTTCGCTAACGCAGATAATTGGACTAGAAAAAGTAAAAGATTTTCTACGTAATCAATATAATATTTTGAGAGCACAGGAAAAAAGAAAAAATTTAGGCGTTACAACAGATGTTACACAATCTCTAAATATGATATTTATTGGAAATCCTGGTACTGGTAAAACCACTGTAGCAAGACTTGTTTCAAAGATGTTAAAAGAAATGGGATTTCTAAGAATGGGTCATTTAGTAGAAGTGGCCAGAGCTGATTTAGTTGCAGAATATGTTGGACAGACAGCTCCAAAAGTAACAGATGTATTTAATAGTGCTTTAGGTGGAGTGTTGTTTATTGATGAAGCATATTCATTATCTCAAGGTGGAGAAGGTGATTTTGGTAAAGAAGCAATAGATACCCTTATAAAATTAATGGAAGATCATAGAGGGGAAATCTTAGTAATATTGGCAGGATATGAAAAAGAAATGAAAGATTTTCTAAAAATAAACTCGGGACTTGAATCTCGTTTTCCATTAAAGCTTGAATTTGAAGATTACTCTCAAGATGAGTTAATACAAATATTTGAAAAAATATTAAAGGATAGAGGATTTAAGCTAAGTGATGAAAAAACAAAAGAATTAGTATCAGATAAAATTAGATTTAATAAGAAAAAAGAAACTGTTCAGTCTGGTAATGGTAGAATGATTCGCAATATGATTGATGAGATAATTAGGAACCAAAGTAATAGAATTGCAAAACAAGAAGAAGTTACTGCAACGGATATAAATGTTATTCTTCCAGAAGATATTGGTAAAAAATACGAAACTGAAAACAATAATTATGATTATGAAGAGGCATTTGAAAGTATTATTGGATTAGAGAAAGCAAAAAACTACATAAGAACGTTAGCAGCTAGAATAAAAATAATGAGCGAGCGTAAAAAGCTTGGTATGATAACTACTGACGAACAATCGCTTCATATGATATTTACAGGAAATCCGGGAACAGGTAAAACAATGATGGCAAGAGCTGTTGCTAATATGCTATATAAACTACGGAATTATTTCAACTGATAATTTAGTAGAAACAGATAGGACAGGATTAGTTGCCGGTTATGTTGGACAAACTGCAATAAAGACTACTGAAAAGGTTAAGGAAGCCTTCAATGGAGTTTTATTTATTGATGAAGCATATTCACTTTCTCAAGGTAGTAATAGTGATTTTGGCAAAGAATCTATTGATACTCTTATAAAATTAATGGATGATAACAGAGATAAGTTAATAGTAATACTAGCGGGATATACTAAAGAAATGAAAGAATTCTTAGATACAAATTCTGGGCTTATGTCTAGATTTCCAAATGTTATAGAATTTGAAGATTACTCAATTGAAGAACTTTTAACAATAGCCAAAAAGATGTATCAAAAGGCCGGTTATGAAATCACGGAGGATGCATTAAGAAAGATTGGTCAAATGTGTGATATAGCTAAATCTGATGCAAGATTTGGTAATGGAAGATTTGTTAGAAACATATTTGAACGTTCAATTAATAATCAAGCATTAAGATTATCTAAAGCAATGACGATGGACAAAGATTCGCTTACAATTATATTGCCGGAAGACATTTAATAATATAAAGAAAGGAAAAAAATATGAAAAAAAATAATTTGCTTATATTTCTTATAGTAACTGTTTTAGTTTTTTCTTTAGTTGCATGTAAAAAGAAGGACGATAATCAAGTTTCAACGGAAGAGGTAATAGACAATACAACACAAGAAGAGGTACTAGAAGAGGGTGCAATGGAAATACCAGAAGAATATGAAGAAATACCGGTAGTAATTAATAAGGAAAACAAAAAAGTCGAGAACGATGAAATTAATAACGAATGGAAGAATATAGAGAAATTTGTTGAATATTCTATTGAACATGAATTTGAAGATGGGATAGTAAGTAATATAACTTTTGGATATTATATCGGAGAAGATATAGCAACAGGAGAAAAAAGAAAAAAAGATTTTGCACAAATAAATGGAAATAACTTAATGACATATAGAAGCAGTGGAAAAGGAGTGCAAAAAAGTTGGGATCAAGCTATATCAATAGTTGACTTAGATAAAAATGATAAATATCAAGAACTAAAAATTTGTTTTGAAAAAGGTCTGGAATCATATCCAAAAATAATTCATTATTATAGAATTATCGATGGCGAATTCTTTTTCTTAGGAGAAACACCAGATAATTTCATTGAAGAATAAACAAAACCCCACTTCTACTTATATAGAAGTGGGGTTTAAACGCGGTTTTGGCTGGGCTGGGAGGATTCGAACCGCCGAGATGCCAGAGTCAAAGTCTGGTGCCTTACCGCTTGGCTACAGCCCAATATATAGATGGGGTGAATGATGGGATTCGAACCCACGGCCTCCAGGGCCACAACCTGGCGCTCTAACCAACTGAGCTACACCCACCGTGTGCATGAAATGCAAGTTATATTCTAACAAAAATACTACACAAAGTCAATCTCTTATTATTTTTTAATGAAACCCTTATAAACATACTTTGTTTCATTAACCATAATAAATGCTTTGTCATCTAATTTACTAACAAGCTTATTGAAATTATCTAATTTTGAATCTTTAATTTCCGCAAAAAGCATATATTTTTCACCAGAAAAACCTGTTGCATTACCATTTACAACAGTCAATGCATAACCTGCTTCTTGAATACTCTTTATAATAGTATCATTTTTTGAACTCGTAACAACTTGAACTTGTACCATACCACCACTATATTTTGATGCTATACGTGATCCAACATAAATACCAGCTGCAAGCCCTAATGAGTAAGAAAGAGCAATCCATAATGTATCAGAAAAGTTCTCTGAAGAATATGTTAAAGCTTCTCTAACAACCAAAAACCACACTAATCCTTCTACTATGGCAATTGCAGCAGAAAGTGCAGATTTTCCTTTAACCATTATAACAGTTCTGTAACTAGACAATGAAACGTCAATTATTCTACAAAAAAATATTTTTACACAAAGTGATATAAGTTCCACTAAAATTCCTCCATTTAAACTAAATTTATATTACCCACCCACCGTTAGGCGAAATTACCTGACCTGTAATATAGCTTGATTCATTACTTGCAAGAAAATAGGCAAGATTTGCTATATCGTCACTAGAACCAATTCTGTCTAGTGGTATATTTGAGCGTATTGCGTCAAATTCTTCAACAGAATAATCGCTAACCATATCAGTCATTATAATACCAGGGGCAATGCAATTAACTAGGATATTGCTCGGACCTACTTCTTTAGCTAGTGCTTTTGTCATTCCAATTATAGCGGCTTTTGAAGCAGAGTAAGCAACTTCATTTGAAGATCCGACTAATCCCCAAACAGATGCAATGTTTATGATTTTACCATCATGCCTTGATAACATTTTAGGTAAAACTGCTTGTGTGCAGTTAAATACACCATTTACATTGACTGCGAAAAGTCTGTTAAATTCTTCTTCTGACAAGTCTTGAAAAAGTCCATAAGAAGAGATACCAGCATTATTTATTAATATATCTATGTTTTTGAACTCGTTTTCTGCAAATTCTATCATAGATAGAACTTCTTTTCTATTTGAAACATCGGCTCTAAAAGCTTTGACATTAGGATGTTTTTCAGCAATTGTATATGCCGCTTCTTCAGACTTTGAGTAGTTTAAAATCACATTATAACCATTGTTTGCAAACTTTTCAACTATAGCTTTTCCTATTCCTCTAGACCCACCAGTTACTAAAACAGTTTTCATATTACACCTCTTTACACAAATTTACACTAAAAAATAGGTCGGCACCTTTTAATTGTGCTGACCTAATCTTTCCAAAATTTATTCTTTAATCTTTCTCTTTAAGTCGCCATTAAATACCTTTGGTAAGAAAGTAATTATTTTATAGAATGCAATCTTAATTTTCTTAGCAAAGATATAAGATCTTTTAAGACTCGGAACATCAAGGGCAGTGTTCTCAACTTTTGTAAGAGTTACCTCTTCTTTTGTTATAGCCATAGAATAATTCTTTGTTGAGTTATTATCCCAGTTATTATTTTCATCTCTGAAGCAGAAGTTAATACTATCACCTGTTAATAAAGTTATTTCTGTTTCAAATGTATTATCGCAAACTTTATCTAGTTTTATTTCTTGTAGGTTCTCCCATAACAAACCAAAACCATAATGCACATATATTTCATTTGCACCATTTGTCGCCAAGAAACCTTTGTATGTAAGCTTTGAGGTTCTTCCCTCTATTAAATTTGTATCGCTAAAACAAACATTTTCTTCTACAGGCATAATATTCCCACTCCTTATTTATCTTTTGTTAAACCAATTATATATATAATCGGTTTAAACTGCAAGTATTTTGACAAAATATTAGAAAATTTTAGAAAAAAATGTGAGAAATTTGGTAGAAATAATTTATTTAAATAGTTGAATAAATTGGTGTAATAAGTTGCATTTTATGTAATCTTGCAGTATAATATTAATGGTGATTTTGAAGTGATTTGGAGGTAGTTATGAATCAAATACTTAATAATGGTATGAACAGAACATCAGATAAGGTAATGTTTAAGATAGTATTATTGCTTTTAGTTATTTGTGTGATTATAGCTGTTTCAACAATATTTGCATTAAATAACAAAGGAAATGAGAATATTATTAAAAATGTTTTCATAGAAAAGGTGGATGTTGGAGATAAAAGCAAGGATGATGCAGAACAGCTAATAGAAGCATATGTGAATTCGTATAGAAATAAATCGATTACATTATTAATGGACGGAAAATCTTATAAATATACAGCTAAGGAACTTGGTTTTGCTGCAAGTAACGCAGAAAAAGTTATAGAGCAAGCTTATAATTATGGAAGAGAGGGCAATTTATTACAAAATAACTTTGCAATACTTTTCAGTAATTTTAAAAATAGAGTGTTTTCTCTAGAATATGATTTAAATAGTGAAGTATATTCAGGGATATTAACGAAGATTGCGAGTGAAAATGAGGCTATTGCAGCTGATGATATTTATGAAGAAAAAGATGACGAGATAGTTATAACAAAAGGTCAGGATGGATTAAAAATAGATGAGGAAACATTAAAAACGTATATATATACTGCAATATTGAATGATATTACAGAAGTAAAAATACCAGTAATTAATTCAGAAAGTGAAAAAATAGATTTTGATAAGTTATTTGAAAAAGTATTTGTTGCACCACAAGATGCTTCATTTACGTCTGGAGAAAAATTTGAAGTTATAGTAGAAAAAGAGGGAAAAGATTTTGATTTAGAAGCTTCAAAGGCAGAGTATTCTAAGTTGAAAAGTGGCGAAACTATGACAATAAAATTAACTCTAATAGAACCAAAAGTTAAAATAGCTGACTTAGATACAGAATTATTTAAAGATACATTTGCTACATACACAACTGTTTATGATCAAACAGATAAAGATAGAGTACAAAACTTGATTACTGCATCAACTAGATGCAATGAAACAATAATATATCCAGGGCAAGAGTTTTCTTTTCACAAAACAATAGGAACTAGAACAATTGCAAATGGATATTTGTCAGGACACTCTTTTGCCGGTGGAAAAGTAGTAAACTCAATAGGTGGAGGAATTTGCCAAATATCATCAACTCTATATAACATAGTTTTAATGTCAGACTTGGAAGTTACAGAAAGAACAGCACACGGAATGTACGTAGAATATGTCAAACCAAGTTTAGATGCAACAATTTCTGAAGGAGTGTTTGATTTCAAATTCAAAAATAATAAAAACTATCCAATAATGATAGAATCATCTGTCGCAAATGGAATAGTAACTATGAGTATAAAAGGAATTAAAGAAAAAGATGACAAAATAATTGAAATAGAATCAGTTGTTATAGAAAAGTTAGACTATAAAACTGTAGAAGAAAAAGATCCAACATTAGCAGTTGGAGTGAAGAAAGTAGTTCAAGAACCTGTTGAAGGATATATTTCAGAAGCATATAAAATTGTAAAAGATTCAAATGGTAAAGAAATTTCAAGAACTCTTATTTCTAAAGATAAATATATACCTACAAATAAAATTGTTAAGGTTGGAACAAAGGTATCAACACCAGTAGTTGTTCCTCCAAAACCTGTTGAACCAGAGCCAGAGGTTAATGAACCAGAAAGAGAATTACCTCCAGGATGGGATTCACCAGAAAGCCCATATGTAAAATTATTTTAAATTTAAAGTTCCTCAATTTGCTTTGCAAATTGAGGAACTTTTGTTTTATCAAATAAAATAATATATTATCATATTTATTAACTTAAGAAAAAACTACTCTAATGTTGATGTACAGTGTGGACATCTTGTTGCTGAAACATTTATAGTTGATTTGCAATAAGGACATTCTTTTTCAGTCGGCACAACAACAACATTTTTTTTCTTTGGTGCAAGTATTTTTTTGAAAATTATGAATATAGCAAGAGCCACTATTAAGAAGTTTATTGTTGCGTTTATAAAGTTGCCATATGACAAAACAGCCGCACCTTTTTCCGTTGCTTCTGCAAGAGAGGCATATGTATTGCCATCTAACGAAACAAATAGACCAGAATAGTTAAATCCGCCAGTTAATAAGCTAATAACTGGAGTAATAATATCTTTTGTTAAGGAAGTTACAATACTTGTAAATGCAGAACCAATTATTAGACCTATAGCTAAGTCAATGACACTTCCTTTCATAGCAAAGCTCTTGAACTCCGACCAAAATGACTTGGTTTTATTCTCTATACCCTTGATATCAATGTTTTTACCTAAATTGTCTTTTATTTCTTTTATTTTTTTCATAATATCCCTCCTTATCGTAAATATACAATTATAATTGAAATTAGTCAATATAAATGGTATAATTATTCAGGCAATTACTACATAATAAAGGAGATTTTGATAAAATCATGATAACAAATGCTAAGGAAAACGAAAGAGGCTTAAAACACTATGTAACATATTTAATTTTTGGCATATTGACTACGACAATAAGCATAGGTACATTTTGGCTTTTTAGGACACTCTGTCCAAGCTTGGACGAGAATATTTCGAATATGTTATCAATAACCATTGCTATAATTTTTGCATATTATACTAATAGAAAATATGTATTTGAAAGCAATGTTGAAAATAAGGAGAAGGACAAAGAATTTATCAAATTTTTTATAAGTAGAGAGATTTCTTTTGTATTAGAGGTTGTCTTATTTTGGGCAATTAATAAGTATACTAAAATAGATGAGCTAATTATTAAGACATTTTGCACAGGATTGATTATTATTTTAAATTATATTCTCAGCAGATTCTTTGTCTTTAGAAAAAATAATGAAAAGAAAAATTAGGAGGTAGTTTTATGAAAATATGTAATTCAATGACTGGCAAAAAAGAAGAATTAAAACCAATAAAAGAGAATAATATAAATATGTATGCGTGCGGAATAACGGTATATGATCTAAGTCATATAGGTCACGCGCGTCAAGCAATTGTATATTCAATGATTACTGACTATTTAAAATATAGAGGATATAATGTTAAATATGTTCGTAATTATACAGATGTTGATGATAAAATTATTAAAAAAGCAAATGAGCTTGGAGTTGATGCACTAGATTTTTCAAGAGAACAGATTGCAGAAACGGAAAAAGATATGGCAGATTTACATGTTTCGAGTGCAGATGTCGTAACAAAAGCATCGGAATACATAGATAAAATAATTGATTTTGTAGAAAAACTTATTGAAAAAGATTATGCGTATGTTACTTCAAGCGGTGATGTGTATTATAGAGTTAGAAGATTTAAAGAATATGGAAAATTATCTCATAGAAATATTGATGATCTTTTAAATGGGGTAAGAATAGAGCTTGAAGAAGGAAAAGAAGATCCAATAGATTTCGCATTGTGGAAGAGTGCAAAAGAGGGAGAAGTTTCATGGGATTCACCTTGGGGTAAAGGTAGACCTGGTTGGCATATAGAATGCTCAACAATGGCACTTGATACTTTGGGACAAACAATAGATATCCATGGTGGAGGTAGAGATTTATTATTTCCACATCATGAAAACGAGATAGCACAAAGTGAAGCTTTAACAGGATGCAATTTTGTGAATTATTGGTCACATTGTGGATTAATAAAAATAAATGGAGAAAAAATGAGTAAATCGTTAGGTAACTCATTAACAATCAGAGATGCATTAAAGTTATATAATTATGAGGTGATAAAATATGTTATGCACTCAAAACATTATACTTCGGATATCGATATATTAGACAGTGACTATAAAATTGCAGAAAGCCATATGTACTATTTCTACAATACCCTAAAAGCAATGGAAAGCTATATAAAAGAATATGGAAGTGATAATAAAGATAAAGTATTATCAGATGATGTTTCAAAAGTAATAAAAGAAAAATTTATTGAAGCAATGGATGATGACTTTAACACAACCACTGTAATAGCAGACCTTCATGCTTACTTTAAATACGCTAATAATGCGATAAAAACAGCAAAAAAAGATACAAAAGAAGCGACAGCAAATACGATGAAAAACATTATAGCAGAAATAAAAGATGCTTATAAAATATTAGGTTTTTTTACACAAAACCCACAAGATTTTATCGAAGAAATGAAGAAGAAATATATTAGTAAAATGAATTTGGATGAACAACATATTTTAATTCAGATTCAAGAAAGAGTTGCTGCAAAAACAAACAAGGATTATGAAACAGCAGATAAAATTAGAGCCTCATTAGATGAAAAAGGAATAATATTAAGCGACACTGCAGATGGAACAATATGGGATGTAAAAGAATTATATTAAAGGGGCGATTAGATGATAGACTTACACATTCACACAACTTATTCGGATGGAACATATGATTTAAAAAAGACTTTAGAAGAAGCAAAAAAAGCAAATGTAAGTATGATTTCCATAACTGATCACGATACGATTGATGCTTATAAAGAACTAAAGACATTTGATGTATCGAAATATTATGATGGTGAAATTATTGTAGGTTTATTGAAAAATATAAATTTGAATTACTAGGATATGATTTTGATGTTAACAAACTAGAAAATTGGGTAGAATCAAGATATGTAAAAGAAAAAGATTTAGATTTAAATAAAGAATTTGAAATATTATTAGAGGCTTCAAAAAAACATGGTATAAAAATTGAAAATGGATTATTTTATGAAAGATCAATGGGGTGGCCAGTAGATGTTATATATAATTCTATAATCAAGTATCCGGAAAATAAAAAGTTCTTTGAAGATAAAGAGTGGGAAAATTCAAAAATGTTTTTTAGAGCAGCGACCTGCAGAATAGATTTTCCTCTTTATATAGATTTTTCTTTTCTTTATCCAAATGCTTATGAGGTTTCTGAAAAGGTTAGAAATGCAGGTGGAAAAGTTTTTATTGCTCATCTGTTTTATTATCCGATAGAAGATCATATGAATTTCTTAGACAAATTAAGAAAAGAAAAAATTATCGATGGAGTAGAAGTATACCATTCAACATTTACAGAAGAACAAAGCAATATCTTAAAAGAGTATTGCCATAAGTATGGTCTATATATGTCTGGAGGTACTGATTATCATGGAGAAAATAATAACGATAAACATATTGGAACGGGATATGGAAATATGAAAATCGAGGATAATTTGATAAATAATTGGCATAAAGAAATCTAAATATAGCAAGAAAGGAAACAATATGAATTTAAGAATAAATGATATTATAAAAAATGATGATGTTACAATTAATTGTGATGACATTAAAGAAAAAATAAATGACTATTTAACGGAAGATAAAATAGAATTTTCACGAAAAGATAAAGAAGAATTAAATGAAAAAATTAATGAAACTTTAAAGAGATTTGTTATAGAAGGTAATTTAGAAAGTGAAAAATGTTACTTCGTGAAAAATATTATAACTGCTACAAATATGGTTTATGTACAAGAACATACAAAGACAGATAAAAATCATAAAAATATTGATAAGGGACAATTTCCTGAGAATATTAAAATTGGTGATATTCTTATAATAAAAAATGGGAAACTAATTATAAATGATGAAATGACATGTAAAATAAAAAAAATTGAAGAAGATGCAATAGAAAAAATAAAAGACAAAAGGAAATTATTTAAAGATGAGAAAAGAGAATACATAGTTTGTGGCAAAAGTGATGATGATATCGAATCTAAGATGAATCTCAGAATAGAAGAAACACAAGATGAATTATGGGGTATAAAGATATCTAAAGAATTATATGAAAAAATTAAATATGGTTCAAAGATAAGGTTTATAAACGGAGAATATATATGTGGGGAGGGGAAAACGATAAATTAATATCGCAAAAGGTAAGATGATTAAAAAATTATTTAGCAGTGTAAGAGAATATAAAAAGTACGCAATAGCAACACCTATATTAGTTGCCATAGAAGTAATACTAGAAATAATAACAACATATTTTATGGCAGATTTAATAGATTTGGGCGTTGAAAAAAGTGACATGGCTGTAATATTAAATATTGGAAAAATACTTGTTGTATTTGCAGTATTATCTTTAACATTTGGAGTACTTGCGGGAAAAACTTCAGCAAAAGCATCAACGGGTTATGCAAAAAATTTAAGACGTGACATATTTCATAAGATACAAAATTTTTCTTTTGCAAATATAGACAAATTTTCTACAGCAAGTATTATAACAAGATTAACAACAGATGTCCAAAAAGTCCAGATGTCATTTCAAATGCTTACTCGTGTTGCATTTAGAGCACCACTCATGTTGATTTTTTCATTTATTATGACTTTTAAGATAAATACAAATTTAGGTTTAGTATTACTTGGAATTTTACCTATATTTGCAACAGTTTTCATATTAATAATTAAATATGCATTTCCAATTTATGAAAAGGGATATGCAACATATGATAAGTTAAATAATGTTGTTCAAGAAAACGTAAGAGGAATCAGAGTTGTAAAAACATTTGTTAATGAAGAATATGAAAATAAAAAATTCAGAGAAGTATCTAAAAAGATTTATGATTTGTTTAAAAAAGCAGAAAGAATGGTAGCACTAAATAGACCGTTTTTACAAATTGCAATTTATGCAGGTATGGTAGCTATTTCGTGGATTAGTGCACATGCAATTGTTGCGGGTGAAATGACAACAGGAGAGCTTACGATAGTAATTTCATATGCAATGCAGATAATGGCTAGTATGATGATGCTTTCTATGGTATTTGCTATTCTGGTAATTTCAAGAGCATCTATGCAAAGAATATATGAAATATTAATAGAAAAAGTTGACTTAGAAAATCCTGAGAATCCTATAATGGAGGTTAAAGACGGATCAATAGAATTTAAGAATGTTGACTTCAGCTATATAAAAGATAAAGAAAAACTAGCACTATATGGTGTTAATTTAAAAATAAAATCTGGAGAAACAGTTGGTATTATTGGAGGAACAGGTAGTTCTAAAACAACCCTTGTTCAAATGATTCCAAGGCTATATGATGCGACAAGTGGAGAAGTATTAGTTGGTGGCATTAATGTAAAAGATTATAATATGGAAACATTAAGAAATGAAGTTGCAATGGTTCTTCAAAAAAATGAATTATTTTCTGGTACAATTAAAGAAAATTTACGTTGGGGAAATGAGAGTGCGACTGATGAAGAATTAGTTAATGTATGCAGACTTGCACAAGCAGATAGCTTTATCGAAAATTTCCCGGATAAATATGATACATATATAGAACAAGGCGGTACCAATGTATCAGGAGGTCAAAAACAAAGACTTTGTATTGCACGTGCAATTTTGAAAAAACCTAAGATACTTATATTAGACGATTCAACAAGTGCTGTGGACACAAAGACGGATGCATATATAAGAAAGGCATTAAAAGAACATACACCAAACACAACAAAGATAATAATTGCACAAAGAATTTCGTCAATTCAAGATGCAGACAAAATAATTATACTAAATGAAGGAAAAATAGATGCAATAGGCAATCATGAGTACCTAATGAATAACAACAAGATTTATAAAGAAGTTTATGAATCGCAGACGAAAGGGGGAAATGAAATTGTCTAAATTAAATGAAGAAAAGAAAGATTTCAAACCTCAAAATGCAAAAGAAACAATTAAAAGACTACTTAAATATTTTGCTAAACATAAATTGACAATGGTATTAGTTACAATAGGTATAATTATTTCTTCTCTTACCAGTGTCGCAAATTCAATCTTTATAAAAGTTTTAGTGGATGATTATATTACACCGTTAGTACAAAATAATAGTACAGATTTTTCAGGACTTTTTTCAGCATTATCTTTGATGGGATTAATATTTTTGATAGGAACCATTTCAACATGGTTCTACACTAGAATAATGGTTTCAGTCACAGAAGGAATCTTAAAGCAAATAAGAGATGAAATGTTTGAAAAAATGCAAAAACTTCCTGTAAAATATTTTGACACACATACACATGGCGAAATTATGAGCCATTATACAAATGATACGGATACATTAACAGAAATGATTTCAGAAAGCGTACCACAAATAATATCTTCTTTGATAACTATAGTTGCAGTGTTTATAGCGATGGTTTTTACAAACATTTATTTAACATTAATGGTAATTGTTATGCTATTTATAATGCTAAATGTTGTAAAAGTTGTTGCAACAAAGAGTAAAAAATATTTTGTAGAACAACAAAGTTCGATGGCAAAACTAAATGGGTATATTGAAGAAATGGTAAACGGACAAAAGGTCGTAAAAGTATTCTGCCATGAAGATAAATCAAAAGCTGAATTTGATCAAATAAATGAAAGATGGTGCAATAATTCTACAAATGCAAATTCGATGGCAAACATCCTTATGCCAATAATGGGTAACATGGCAAATATACAATATGTAATTATAGCAATTGTTGGTGGGTTATTAATTGTAAAAAACATTGGAACTATAACGCTTCGGAAAAGTTATTAGCTTTTTGCAACTAAGTAGAAGTTTCAATATGCCTATATCTAGAATATCACAACAAATAAACTCTATAACAATGGCAATTGCTGGTGCAGAAAGAATATTTAGTTTAATGGATGAAAAAAATGAGAAAAATAAAGGTACTACAAAGCTTGTAAATATAGAGATTGTTGATGGGAAAATAGTTGAAGTAGATAAGCATACAGAAAATTGGGCATGGAAGAAAATAGACAATAATGGTGAAGTTAAATATACAGAATTAAAAGGTCATGTAGAAATAAATGATGTAACATTCGGATATCAAAAAGGTAAAATTGTGTTAGATCACATTTCACTTTATGCAAAACCAGGACAAAAAATCGCATTTGTAGGCGCAACAGGGGCAGGAAAAACAACGATTACAAATCTACTCAACATGTTTTATGATATAAGGCATGGTGAAATATTGTACGATGGAATTAATATAAAAGATATTGATAAAAATGATTTAAGAGCTTCACTTGGAATGGTATTGCAAGATACAAATCTATTTACAGGAACTATAATGGAGAACATCAGATATGGTAGATTGGATGCGACAGATGAAGATGTTATTGAAGCAGCAAAACTAGCAAATGCAGATAGTTTTATAAGTAGACTTCCAGACGGATACAACACATATATCACAGGAAATGGAGAAAGTTTATCACAAGGACAAAGACAACTAATATCAATAGCAAGAGCTGCTGTTGCAGATCCGCCGGTAATGATATTAGATGAAGCAACATCTAGTATAGATACAAGAACAGAAGCAATCGTACAAGATGGTATGGACAAACTTATGAGTGGTAGAACAGTATTTGTAATAGCTCACAGATTATCTACAGTAAGAAATGCAAAAGCAATTATAGTTTTAGATAATGGAAAAATAATAGAAAGAGGAGAGCATGATTTCTTGCTTGAGCAAAAGGGAACGTACTATAAATTATACACGGGTGCGTTTGAATTAGAATAATTGCTTAAATAAAAAATAGTCGAAAAGAATTAATTATATTTTATAATAACAAAGAGAGAAGCTATTAATAACTTCTCTCTT
The DNA here is from genome assembly GCA_964572605.1 of uncultured Eubacteriales bacterium. Classification (GTDB taxonomy): domain Bacteria; phylum Bacillota; class Clostridia; order TANB77; family UBA1234; genus UBA1234. Next base: position 17,493 of record CAZNFG010000012.1, on the reverse strand, counting down.
TGTTTTGTTGGAAAATTTTTAATTATGATTATATCTGGTCGTCCTCAACAATTTTCTCTGGTTTTTGACTTAATACATCAGGTCTAGCAAGAAGACCTGTAAAATATTTCAAAGAAGTAGATAGATAAAATCCATCTGCGATTCTTTCATCAGCTACAAATCTTAGTTTTAACATTTTTCTTTCAACAATCTTACCGTCTTTATTTATTACTCTTTGTTTTCTTCTTACTCCAATTGCAATAAATACAGAAACTGTACCAAAGTTATAAATATGGTGGTAAATTGGATCAGCTCCAATAGAACCCATATTCGTTACAAATATACCAGAGTGGAATGGACTTAGTTTATGAATAGCTTTTGGCATAATCCCATAAAAATCAGTTATTCTAAAAAACCAAATAGCAAATGAAAATAAAAATCTAGGAAGTCTATTAACGATATTCATGAATCTATCAGCATCGTTTTTAATTTCATTTCCACCCTTGTTTGATAATATTATATCTCTAATTTGAGAAGATATATCATCAACTGTTGCATCTGGAGAAAAAGTAAATTTTACAGGTGTTTCTTCAGTATTAATGTTCAAATCTTTTTTTACAACCATTGATACATCGATTGAATCTCTAGCAAAAAGACGTCTACCTGCAATAAACCTGTTAATTCTTGGATATTGTGAGATTGTTCTTACTAAAGCTGCCAAGAAATAATCTAAAAATGCAATATTTTCACCATTTGCACGGCGATCATGGATGATATCATCAATTCTACTTACATCTACTTCTGCATCAAATAATACCTCTGAGTCATTTCTGTCACGCATAATAAAAGGAACAACGACATTTGTGGGATCTGAGTGACGTACACGTCTACCATCGTAGCGATCTCCCCACTTTTTCTTAATCTTTTTTTCCATAAACAAACTCCTTTTCATTGAATGTCAATTTCATTATATAATACGAAGTCAATGTTTGCAATTTATTTGTTTATGTTACTTTAGGTCGAAATATGGAGAACTAATTTACTTGACCTAAAAATTTTTAAATAATAGACTAAAAGTACCTTAAAATGAAAAAATTACAAATATATGGAAAGACAGGAATGATTTATGAAAGAAAATTATAGGAAAATATTAACAATCATTGTTATATTGGTTGTAACCATTTGTAGTGTTGTTTATGCAGGAACACTTGTAAAAAAAGTTTATTTTTCTTGTTATCCAATAACAATTAATGAGGAAGATTATGCATCAGAGATGCCAATTCTTTCTTATCAAGGCCGCACATATGTATGCCTTAGAGAATTTGCAAATATGGTAGACGTCGATATAGATTTTGTTAATGATACAATAATTATTGAAACAGAAAAGTTTAAAGAAGAAAGCGAAGAAAAAATAAAAGTTATTTTTGAAGAAAAAACTAAAGAAGAAACAAGTAAAGAAAGTAATTTAGAAGAAAATACAGATGAAATAGTATATGTTTCTGCAAGTGGTGAGAAATACCATAAATTAAAACAATGTAACAATGCAACTTATTATCAAATCACATTAAAAGAAGCACTAGCAAAAGGATATACACCGTGTGCTAGATGTGCTATATAAAAGAAAGGGTACGTTTCTTAACGTACTCTTTCTAATTCTAATACATTTGTATTGGGCTATCATTATTGTTTGACGAACTATTTGAGATTAGGTCATCGTTATAACCACGACTTATATGAGGTTTAAAAACTGGAACGTTTTGATTAGATGAAATAAAAGAAGAAAGTGAATATTTTCTCAAAGTTATATTTACAGAAGCCAATTCTTTTATTAAATTTTCTTTTACTTTATTCTCTAAATATTCAGAAATATCAAATGATTTTAAAGAAGCCATTGCAAAATATACAGAACTTTTAAGTATATCATCAATACTTCTTCTAAGGGTTGAAAGAAGTTTTAATGTTTTATTTATGTCTGAAACTTGATAAACACAACCTAATTTAACAAAATATATATTACCGTCTTCTGCTTCATAATATTCAACTAAATTGCGATACATAGGATTTTTTGAAATAACAGTAGTTATCTTATCGCACCAAGGTAAAAATATATAAAATCCATGACTTTTCGTCTTTAAATAATGAGTGTTTCTATCTATAATAATAGTAGTATTTGGAGGCACTATTTTGATAATGTTAGGTATAAATAGGCATACTATAAAAAATAATATTAAAAGTAATTCATTCATATTTATTCGACATCTCCAATTCTTAGATTAGTTTGATTATATTATTACATAAACTAATTAAGGAGTCTAGCAACAAAAGGTCGTTTTGATTTTATTGCTCCTCTTGGACAAAACTCTTGACAACAAAAGCAAGAAATACAAATTTTTCGATTAATAGAAGGCTTTCCATTTTTCATTGTTATTGCTTTTGCAGGGCACATTTCAAAACACTTTTTACAACCAACACATTTACTTTTTGATAACTTTGGAATTGATTTAAGTGAAGAAGAAAAAAATGATTGCAACAATTTTGGTCTATCTGTAAATAGTATTCCCGTGTGACTTGTAATGTTTTTGAAATCATTTACAATATAATTGTTTAAATCACCATTGCATGATAACTCATTTGCATTTGCTGGAATTAAATTTCTTTGAAATGCCGCTTCTAAAGTTGGAACATCTTCTTTTGCTAAACCAATAATTTTTGCGCATGCCAAATCCAGTTTGTATGGATCCCTTGATGCAAGTATTGCACCGATAAACTTTGGGTCACCTTTTGTTGGACCATTACCTTCCATGCCATAAACAGCATCCACTATATTTAAACAAGGTTTAAAATATTCATTAAGATCAATTAACATATTCGCAAAGTCTGCGTGATTAGGAAACCTATAATGATACTCTGGTTTTAACATTCCCGGAATTGTACCAAATAAGTTTTTTGTAGCTGCTGACATTCCCATCATTGCATGAGATTTTAACTTACAAAAGTTTATTATCACATCAGCATCATCCAAATATGATGTATAGAAAAAGTTTTTTAAAACTTTGGCATTTTCAAATGTTGTATATTTTCTTTCAAAATTTTGATTTAACTTTACACCTATATCTTTAAGACAATCTAAATTTGTTACATTATATACGTGATTTAAGTGTTGTTCGCTAAAAATACCGCCAGGACTATCACCAATTGTTACAATTGCTCCTTTTTCTATTAGAAATTTTGAAAGAGCACGTAGCAAAGCTGGGTGTGTAATTGCAGCAGTGTTTGGTTCCAGTGCTGATACAAGGTTTGCTTTTATAACAACCTTAACGTTAGGCCTTATGAAATCTAAGGGACCTAATAAATCTATTAATCTAAGAATTGAGTCTGATACCATATCTTCAGAGTAATCAATACATTTTACTATAGAAACATCCATAAATATATCACCTAGATAGATTATAACATGTTGACATAGACAATGTAAAATATTGATTTATTCACAAAAATATGCTAAAATGTGGACAGTAAAGTAAAAAAAGCGAGAGGAATGAGAAATAATGGAAGAAAGAAAATCATTATGGACAGATAAAAAAAGGCCTATATTTGGATGGCCTATATCATTTACAAGATATACTCTTTATGAAGACAAATTATATAAAAGAATACAAATATTGTCTGTAAAAGAAGAAGAAATCAGACTATATAGAATAATGGATATAACACTACAGATGACGTTGTTTGACAGATTATTTGGAGTTGGTTCAATTATATGTCATTCTGCAGATGTAACATCACCTGTTTTAGAAATAAAGAAGGTTAAAAATGTTGAAAAGGTTAGAAGTATGCTATCGGAACTTATTGAAAAAGAGAGAATATCAAATGGAGTTACGATGGGAGAATTTATTTCTCCAATGAGACGAAAATAAGATGGAGTTTAATATGATTAAGAAATTTGTAATAGGGCTAATAAATATATATAAAAAAATACCTGGTCCGTGGCATGGAACGTGTATCTATTATCCAACTTGCTCAACGTATGCAATAGATGCAATAGAAGAGTATGGTGTTGGCAAGGGAATAATAATGGCTATAAAGAGAATACTTAGATGCAACCCATGGCAAAGAGGCGGATATGATCCAGTAAGATTAAAGGAAAAATAAAAAGACGATTTTTATCGTCTTTTTTTTAGATTATGGACAAAAATGTGTTAATTGGTATATAATTCTTAATTAGATGAGAATGAAAGGATGATAAGAAAGATGGAAATTGATAAAATAATAGAAACTGGAATAGAGAAAAAAGCTTCAGATATACATTTGGTAAAGGGAAAAAGACCTATTCTTAGAATTAATAGAGATTTAATAGAATTAGGAGAATTCAATGAATTAAAAAATGAAGATGTATTTTGGATATATGATCATTTTCTTGGTGGAAATTTAGAGTTACATGCAATATTTGAAAGAGAAAAAAAGCTAGATTTAAATTATGAGTTTTCGAACATGAGGCTTCGTGTAAATATTTCAAAGTCTAATGGACATCCTATATTTACAATAAGAATAATAAAGAGGGATCTTCCAAAATTTAATGAGCTAGGATTACCTGAAATAGTTAAAAAAATAGCAAGATTACCACAAGGATTAATGCTTGTAACAGGAAAATCAAATTCAGGAAAAACTACAACATTAAATGCGCTAGTAAATGAAATAAATAAAACAGAAAATAAGAAAATATTAATGCTTGAAAACCCAATTGAATATATGCATGAGTCAGACAAATCGCTTATAATTCAAAAAGAAATAAGCGAAGGTGGCGACTGTCCAACATTTGGAAAAGGTGCTACAAATGCATTAAGAGAAGACTGCGACATACTAGTAATTCGGAGAAATAAGAGACAAGGAAACTATGGATGCTGCCTTAGAAATGGCTGAATCTGGACACTTAGTAATAGGAACCATGCATACAAGATCTTGTTCAGAAACAATTGATAGATTAATAGGTTTTTATGATTATTCAGATCAATTAACTATTAAATATATAGTATCTTCAGTATTAAAAGCTGTTATATCTCAAAGACTTATTAGAGGAGTATATGGAACATTAATAATGGTACCAGAGATAATGATTGTAGATGATGTAATATCTGGATACATTAGAAAAGAAAAATTTAGTAAATCTGAAATCGAAGATGCAATTCAATCAAGATTTGATAAAGGTAATATGAGTTTATTAAATGCACTTGCAAACGTAGTAATATCAGGAAAAATCTCATTAGCTGAAGCAAAATTGCAACTAGACGAGAAGAGTTATGAAATGTTAGATAGAACAATAAAACAAGTAAAAGGTAAAACGGCAAATTAATAATCTTGTAATTTAGGAAGTAGGATAATTTTATGAATATAGTAGTAGCTGAATCAGCAGGATTTTGCTATGGTGTAAAAAATGCAGTAGAGAAAACAAAAAAAGCACTAGCAGAAAATAAGATAGTTTATTCTTTAGATATGCTAGTGCATAATGAGCGTGTAATTGAAGAATTAAAAGAGCAAGGATTAAAAATAGTATCAGAACTTTCTAGTGTTCCATATCATAGTACAATTTTAGTAAGAGCACATGGGGTATCAAAAGATACAATACAAGAATACAGAGAACGTGAATTGAATATAATTGATTTAACATGTAAGAATGTAAAAAGAATTCATGAAATAGTATATAAATATTCAAAAGATGGTTATAAGATAATTATAGTCGGCGATAAAGATCATGCTGAAATAAAAGGAATAATTGGATGGATAGACCGGTGAATACGAAGTAATTTCAACGATAGATCAACTTACTAATTGTGATAAAGTATGTGTAGTGGCGCAAACTACATTTAATAATGAGGAATATGTAAAAATAGCAAATAGAATAAGCGAATCTTCAAAAAATAGCATTATATTTGATACTATATGCATGGCAACAAATCAAAGACAAGAAAATGCAAGAAAATTATCTGCAAAAAGTGATACTTTTTTTGTAATAGGGGATAAGAAAAGTGCAAATTCAAATAGGTTATATGAAATAGCTAAAAACATCTCTCCCAACACTTATTTTATTCAATCAAGTGATGATATAAAACCTGAAATGTTAAAAGGTAAAAATATTGGAATAACAGCCGGTGCATCAACGCCAGAAAATGTTATTAACGAAGTAGTAAATAAAATTAATAAAATGTAATATATTTCCAATAATAAAAACTTAGAAATATAATATAGCAAATATCTCTACAAACCTTGATTTTTCACACGACTATTGACATATGATATATTATAATTTATAATAAAAACTGCCGCTTGAAGTGGCAAAAGAAGGCGCCATAGCCAAGTGGTAAGGCACGGCTCTGCAAAAGCCTGATCATCGGTTCAAATCCGATTGGCGCCTCCAAAAACATATTGACGAGAAATAAAAAATATTGTAATATACTATTGTTTATAAGAAAAATACATGCGGGAGTAGCTCAGTTGATAGAGTGTCGCCTTGCCAAGGCGAAGGTCGCGGGTTTGAGCCCCGTTTCCCGCTCCATAAAAGAGTCAGATGTGTTAATCATTTGACTCTTTTTTTATTCCTTGTGGTAGCGCATTTGATAGCGCAAATGTTAATAATGTTGTTAATTTAAGAATAAGTTAGAAAAGGAAAAAGACTTTAAACGCTTATTCAAGAATACTTTTGAGCACTTTTATATATTTAAGAAAAAGTGTTCTTAGACATTTATAACTTGTCAGTTAACATAATTTATAATATAATATATAATATAATAATTTTTTTATTATATTCCTTCGGTCGAGCAAAAAAAAAATACAACAATAATTGGGAGGAAGAAAAACATGTTCAAGAAAACTTTGTCACAGGTGGCACCGATGGCTTTTGGATACCTTTTTGGTTTGGCCATTGCCGGCACGTTCATTGGTGTGGAAATAGCCATTAGGATGTTATTCCCATTACTATTATCTGCTTGCATCATTTTCTCAATAGTGTATCTCTTAAACAAGAGGAATTTCTTTGACAAAGGTGACAAATAAGTTGGACACAAAAACTATCTCGTTAGAGGTAGTTTTTTTTATTTAAATTTTTATATCTAGGGGAGGACAAGGATTATTTCAAAGCAGCAGAAATTTTGGTGAAAGACCCAACAGTATCAGTCTCAGCAATGATGGCAAATCCAGATTAACATACTACAATAAAAGTAATGTAGTCCAAAAGAACAAATAGCAAAAAAAACAATATGTAGATACAATAAAAAATGGTAGCTTATTTGATAGCGCAAATGTGAATAATGTTGTTAATTTAGGAATAAATTGGAAAAGAATAAAAGCTTCAAACGCTTATTATAGAACACTTTTGTATATTTAAGAAAAAGGGTTCTTAGATATTTTAGCTCCGTTTCCCGCTCCATAAAAGAGTTAGATGTGTCAAACATTCGACTCTTTTTTTATATTGAATAAAATTATTGTTAGTAAAATACATTAATGATATACTTAAAATGCAGTAAATATAAATGATAGGAGACTTAAAATTGAACGAAAAGATAAAATCAAAAATTCGTGAATCATTATCTGCAATTTTGCCAATTTCAACTATTATTTTAATACTTTCGTTTACAATAGCACCATTACCATCAGATGTTATATCATCATTTTTAATTGGAACAGTATTGCTAATTTTGGGTATGGGGCTTTTTACATTAGGTTCAGAAATATCAATGTCACTAATAGGCGAGAGAGTTGGAGCAAATATTGCAAAGAAAAAGAATATATTTGTTGTAATACTAATACTTTTTGTACTAGGTACAATTATTACAATTGCTGAACCAGATTTAAAAGTACTAGCAGGTCAAATTTCATCTATACCAAGCGAGATAACAACGCTTGCGGTTGCTATAGGTGTGGGAATTTTTCTTGTAATTGCTTTTTTAAGGATTATTTTTAGAATAAACATTTCATATTTGCTTATGTTTTTTTATGCTATTACTTTTTGTATTGTGTATTTTGTACCAAATGATTTTTGGGCAATAGCTTTTGACTCGGGTGGAGTTACTACAGGCCCGATAACAGTTCCGTTTATTATTGCACTTGGTATTGGAGCATCATCAATAAGAGATAATAAAAATGAAAATAATGATAGTTTTGGACTTGTTGCTCTTTGTTCTATTGGTCCAATTATTACTATGCTAATATTAGGAATGATATGGAATATAACTGAGACAGCAATACCAACATATATGATAAATGCTGTAAATAATTCAAAAGAAATAGGTATGATATTTATTAATTCATTACCAAAGTATATCGAAGAGGTTTTTATAGCTTTATTACCAATACTAACTTTCTTTGTAATATATCAAATATTTGTTTTACATTTGCCAAAAAAAGAAATAAAGAAAATTATTATAGGTACTTTATATACATTTATTGGACTTATTTTATTTTTAGTTGGTGCAAACGTTGGGTTTTTACCAGCAGGATACTTAATAGGTGGGAAAATTGCAGCACTAGACTACAATTGGATTATAATTCCCATAGGTATAATAATAGGGTATTTTATAGTTATTGCAGAACCAGCGGTTCATATATTAGTAAAGCAAATTAGTGAAATTACAGATGGCGCGATACCAGAAAAAGCGATGAAATTTAATTTGTCTATAAGTATAGCTCTTGCAATTTGCCTTGCTATGACGAGACTACTAATGAACATATCAATAATGTATTTCTTAATACCAGGTTATATAATAGCACTTGTATTATCTTTGTTTACTCCTAAAATATTTACATCAATAGCATTTGATTCTGGTGGAGTTGCATCTGGTCCAATAACAACCACGTTTTTAATTCCTTTTTCTGTTGGAATATGTAATGCATTAGGTGAAAATATATTAGCAAATGCATTTGGTATAGTAGCTTTTGTAGCAATGATGCCACTTATATCAATACAGATATCGGGTATAGTATTTAAGTTAAAACAAAATAAAACTAATAAAGATGAAGTAATTTTGACTGAAGATGAAATAATAGAAATAGAGTGGGAGTGGGAAGAATGCTTAAGCTAGTTATGATGATAACAATTATAGAAAGAGATCAAAGTGAAGAAGTTATGTCATTTTTCAATAACAATAATATTCCTATGACGCTTGGCAGATATGGAAGAGGTACAGCTACAGATGTTATACTGAATTATTTGGGAATTGCTGAAAAAGAAAAATGTATAACATTTAGCGTAACACAAATTGAAATAGCAACAGAAGTTATAAATAAATTAAAATCAAAAGTAAGAAATATATTTGCTTTTGCAGTACCAATTTCCAGTGTGGGAGGTAAAAATACTATGGAGCATTTTGAAGAAATTGTATCATCAAATGGAGAAAACAAAGAAACTAACAAGTCATATAAATTTAAAGATGAGTTAATACTTATAATAACAAATAGAGGATATGTAGATACAGTAATGGATATAGCAAGAAAAAGTGGTGCACCTGGGGGTACAGTAATACACGCCAGGGGAACACGGAACAGGTGATTCTGAGAAATTCTTTGGAGTAACTGTTGGAGCAGAAAAAGAGATGATATTTATTGTAACAGATACAAAAAAAAGAGATGATATAATGAAAAATATAATGAGTGAGGCGGGAAAAAATTCTCCTGCACAATCAGTGGTCTTTTCATTGCCAGTGATGCAATTAGGACAAAACAAGGAATAGTGTTAAGGAGGAAAGATAGTTATGGAAAGAAAGATTGCCTGGGTGGTAGGATGTCTTATTTTATATCTTGTTTTATTGATGACGTTTGGAGGGGTAATAAATATAATTTTATTAATGGGTGGAATAGCATATTTTATATATAAAAACAATTAAAAAACAAGGCTTAAAGCCTTGTTTTTATTTAATCCATTTTACATCTTCAACATATAAAACTTCACATGCATTGTTACCTGTATCATACCTTGAAAGACTAGAAGATATTGCATATTTATTATTTTTGTTTTGCCAAACCGCATCTATTAGATAACCGGTAATTTGAACATAATCATCTTTGCTAATTTTTTGTATTAGTTTTTCAATATCGGAATTTGCCGGAATCAGATGATTATTAGTGACATATGTTCTTACTTCATTAATATCTCCTAATTCGTTATATATACTTGGATCATTAACGGCATATGATATTCTGCGTGTTCCAGTCATAATATATGTCATTTTTTTATGATTTTTTTCTAATGCTAGAGGACCAAATGAAATTGCAATATCTTTTGAAGCAATTTCGTTGTAATATGTCTTTCCAGCAACTAATTCTAAAAAATCTGTCATGGGCTTTGAATAGTCATGTTCTTCAACAACTCTACCAGCTATTGTATATTTTGCAAGCTTAGTAAAGGTTGTTTCTACACCATTCATATCTTGTATAAAAGATATTTGTGGATACAAAGGAATCTGGACCGGGTAAATCATCGCTTTTATATCTGATGTCGAATTACCAGCCTTAGTAATATTATCATTAAAAGCAAAAAACGCTGAAAACAATAAAAATATAAGTGTATATATTAAAATTTTATTAGATAACGTACCTTTCTTTTTATATTTATCTCTTGTTCTAGCTTGTTTTTTGGTTATTACATACATAAATTTAATTCCTTTTCACAATTACTCATATCATCTTGTCTCTAAACACCCATATTTTACTACGAAAAGGCTTAAAAGTACAGCTTTTTTACAAGACTATTAAATAAATATTACAATATGATTACAATGATTGTATTTTTAGTGCTTTACAGATAGAATGATGTCAATATAGAGGAATTAACGAATAGAGGAGGAATGCTCAATGAAAAAAATTATTATATGCGCGATTATTGTTATAACGCTTGGTATAGCGCTATTTACAATGTCATATGCAGCTCAATATAAATATCCTGATTTAACATGGATAACATATGGTTCTAATGGTCGTCAAATTATAAATGTACATTTTGCGGCTAGAGAAATAACTCAGGCTACTGACATAGGTGTTATGGTTGGATACCCTGATGGCACATTTAAACCAAACGAACCTATAACAAGAGCAGAATTCATTAAAATGCTTATAGGGCTTGCAACTAACAGAACATTTGATTTTGAAAATATAGATTCAGAATATAATACTTGGTATGGTCCATATGTTACTATTGCAGAAATGCAAAAAGTTATAGATAAGAATAAATATACAAAAGAGCAATTAGATGAACCAATTACAAGACTTGAAACGATTTTGATGCTTGCAAAAACACAGATAAACATGAAAAGGATAGCTCAAAATCAAATTGGGACTTTAGGATACACAGACATAGATGATCTTACACAAGATGAAAAAGATTTGATATTACACGCAGCAAAGTACGATTTACTTGAGGGAATGAAAGATGGAACTTCTAAATTACTTGAGCCAACCAAAAACCTTACAAGAGGAGAAGCTGCTGCAGCTTTAATGAGAATCTATTAATGTACATAAGAATTCCTAGATACAAAAGTAGTTTCTAATGTACAAATGATTATTAAAGATGCAAAAGAAGAAATAAAAAAACTAAAGAAAAACAAAAAATGGACCTAAGCTTTTGCTTAGGTCTTCTTTTTATTTTGGTAATTCAATTTTAGGATTCTTTAAAGATTTTTTGTAAATAGTTAATTTCTTACCAATTAGCTGTACAACTTCTGCGCCAGTCTTTTCAGAAATTTCGTTTGCAATTAAATCTTTGCTGTCAGGGGTTGTATTAAGTAAATTAATTTTAATTATTTCACGTGCTTCTAGAGCATCAATTAGTTGCGTAATTTGATTTTCATTTACACCGTTTTTCCCAACTTGGAAAATAGGTTCTAAATTTTGTGCAATTCCTCTTAAGTATGATCTTTGTTTTGATGATATCATTTTATTTTCTCCTTATTATTATTCAAATAGTATAGACATAATACCAGAAAAAGTGAAAAAAAGCAATATAACGTTAAGAAAACAACTAATTCACCTACGTGATAGCCGTTTGGAGCAATTTCAATTTTAATTAAAATAGTTGTCCACATTTAAGCAATAATGGTATAATCATAGTAGAAAATGAACTTAAATGAAGTTAAAAATGTTAATTAGGGGTGAATAGATGAAAAAGGCATTAGTATGTATATGCATAATTATAGGTACAGTAATTGGCGCGGGATTTTCGTCTGGTCAAGAAATCATAAGCTTTTTTAATAGATTTGGTCAAAATGGTTTTTTGGGAATAATTCTTGCATGTGTGTTGCTTGCTATTATTACTATTATCGTACTAATACTCATAAATAAAAATGATATAGATTCCTATGAAAAACTAATTCATAATAATAAGTGCATAGCGAGGGTAACAGAGATTTTTTCATTCTTAGCTTTTTGCATTATGGTATCAGGAAGTGCTGCATTCTTTGAAGAAACGTACGGCATAACATATTGGATTAGTGCAACTGTTTCGGGAATAATATGTGCTGGAATGTTACTTATGAATTTTAAAGGTATAGAAAAATCAAATGTAGTACTTGTACCACTAATGATTATAGGAATAGTATTATTGGGAATAAAAGAGTATGATCCAGTTGCATACCCGGTTAATAGTGCAAAAGAAATTAGTAATTTCTTTACAAATAACTGGATATTATCTGCAATACTTTACACAAGCTATAATTCAATTGTTTTAATACCACTATATACAAATTTTAGAAAATACAAATTGAACAATTTACAAATTTCTACAATAGGAATATTCGTTGGTGCTTCACTATTTGTAATGTCATATATAATCTATAATATATGTAATATATATTATCCGCAAATTACACAACTTGAAATGCCAATGCTTAAAATTGCTAGCATGAATGGCGAAATTATGAAATATTTTTACAGTTTTGTAATTGTTTTTGCTATACTTACGACTGCATTTTCAACAGGGTATAATTTTTTAATTATGCAGAAAAAAGAAAAATATAACAGAAATGTTGTATTTATGTGTATTGCAGCAATATTACTTTCAAAAGTTGGGTTTTCAAATCTAATAAATATATTATTTCCAATCTTCGGATATATAGGAATAGCTCAGTTCTTTATGATATTATTTTTACAGATAAAAGTTAAAAAAAAGAAGGAGTAAAGATGAAAAAATTTTTCAAACTATTGCTTATAATATTAATAATAATTGTATTAGTAATGGGATATAGGTATTTTGATGAAATAAAGATGATGATCACACGGTGAAGTTGCCGTTTTTAGCGAATCTTCACGGTACAGTACAAATAGGTAATTATTTGGACATAAATGGAACAGATTTTGAACTTATAATTGTTGGTAATAATTATATAAAAGGATATTCAGATACCGCAAAAGAAACATTTGATGAGAGTGTATTGTTAAACGAAGCAATAACAGATGCCACAGGAGATTATTGTATCGTAGCAACTAAAAATTCTAATAAAATATATATGCTAAATGGTAGCAAAAAAATATGGGAAGATGAAGTTGCAGGAAACATATTAAATGTATCGGTTAATAAAAATGGATATTCAGCAATTATATATAAACAAGCAGGATATAAATCTTCAATAAAAGTGATTAATCCAGAAGGAAAAGAATTGTTTACTAGTTATTTAGCATCAACATATGCAATTGATGCAAAGATTTCAAACGATAACAAAAAATTGGCTATTGCAGAAATCGATGCAGAAGGAATTAGCGTGCAATCATCAATAAAAATTATTGATATAAATAACTTAGGAGAAACAGGAGTTAGTAAGGTTGAACTATTATCTGGAAGCCTGGTCACAAGGATTGAATTCGACAATAAAAATCAGCTAATTGTATTAACAGATCAAAGTGCATTAGTGTATAATGGAGAAGTATTAAACAATTTTGTAGAGCTTTCTAATGAAGAAATTTCTTTGGCAACTATAGAAAATTCAAACAATTTAATAACAATCTCAAGATTGGAAAATGGTATATTTGATAATAACTATGAATTATCTGTTTATGAATATAAGGAAAATAATATAAGTGAAAAGAAATATGAAATCGAAGATGTTCCATCAATATTAGTTGCAAAAAATAAAAACATTGTGATGCAAGTAAATGGTGAAATATATGTAGTTAACACAAATGCAAAACTTATAAAAAAATGCAAGGTTGACGGAAACTTAAAGTCAATTGTACTATTTAATAATGGAAATGTTGCAGCATTAATATTTAGAGATAAAATAGAATTACTAAAAATATAGGAGGAGTTATTATGGTTGGAACAATTATTGATATTGTGGCAATACTAATTATAATTATAGCTGCGTTTGTAGCATATAAAAAAGGATTTGTAAAAACATTTTTTGGATTCATTTCAACGATAATCGCAATAGTACTTGCTTTTTCTTTTTATAAGCTTGTTGCAACATATTTAATTAATAACACGGAAATTGGTGATGTAATATCTAATAATATTACATCTATGTTTAATATTAGTGGTGAAAACACCATTATAAAAGTAGATGATAATACTTCAAAAATAATTGAGAATCTTCCAGAAGCAGTTAATCAATTTGTAGACTTTGAGGAAATAAAACAAAATACAGTACAAACAATTGGAGAAAAACTCGCGGTATCTATTATAAATATATTGGCTTGGATAATTATATATGTGATAGTAAGACTTGTATTATGGATTGTGATTGCTGTCTTAGATGGAATAATGCAATTACCATTTTTAAAAGAAATTAATAATCTTTCGGGTCTTGTTTTGGGAGCGTTAATGGGACTTTTTAGGATATATTTGATTCTTGCAATGATATATTTTGTGACAAATATTGCCAATATTGAATTTATAATTGAAGGGATAAATACTTCAACTTTGGTATCAGGTATGTACTATAATAACCTGCTGATAAGTCTTATTTTTTAGGATATCTTGGAACAAAATGTTATTGTATTATGTCAAAAAATCTGGTATAATTTGAGTTTATGTACAGTGAATATACTAATTTAATAGGGAAGGTACTTTGCTAAATGAAAAATTTAAAAATGATAGCTAAAATTTTGCTTGTTTTGGTGGTTTTTATATCAATAATAATTATAGGAAGTGCAATAGCATTTTTTTATGAAAACTTTGAAAGAGACTTAAAAGAACAAGATACTGATATAATAAGATTCTTAACTGGCAATATAAAAGAAAAAACTGGAGAAAAAGAAGTAATACCAAACTTTACTTGCCTAGTTATGGGAAGAAATGCTCATCTTACAGACTATATTGTGATTTGTCAATATAATCCCAATACAAGAGAAATTTCGCTTTTATCAGTACCACGTGATACAAATGTTGGGACCTCATCAGTTGATGGAAAAATAAATTCAATATATATGGGAAAATATCCTGAAAAAGTAGTGGCTAAAGTTGAAGAAATAACTGGACTTAATATAGATCATTACTTAGTATTTGACACATCGGTATTGAAAAAGGTAGTTAACGTATTGGGTGGTGTTACAGTAAATGTACCGATAAATATGAATTATGATGATCCATATCAAAACCTTTATATTCATTTGAACAAAGGAACTCAAGAATTAGATGGGGCTAAAGCAGAACAATTTGTTCGTTTTAGAAAAAATAATGATGGAACAGGATATATAGATGGAGATATTGGAAGAATAAAAGCACAACAACAATTCGTTAAGGCTTTGATATCTGAAATTTTAAAAGCAGAAAATTTAAGCAAGATAAATGACATGATAAAAGTTGTTTTAGAAGGAACAAAAACAGATTTAACAAAAGAAACAATATCTGAATATATTGATGATATAGTTACAATTAAAATGGATAGAATTAGAATGGACACTTTACCCGGAACAGCTAAATATGCAATGAGCCCAAATGGATATAATTTGTCATATTATTTCTATGATGCAATAGAAACAAAGCAACTAGTAAAGGAACTATTTTTAATGAGTAAGGAAGAAGTTGAAAAACTAAATAGTTCTAGTGGCGACATTTCCAAAAGTGGAGATGATAAAAAAGAGCAGGAACTACCTTTAAACACATCTGAAGACGATGAGGATTTAGGCATAAGAGTTGAAATTTTAAATGCAAATGCAAAGATATCTAAACTAAATGATTTGGTAGAAAAATTAAATAATAATGAATGTAATGTAGTAAAAATAGGAAACTATGCGACAACAAAAAATGAATATTCAAGAATAATAACATATGGAAAAAATACAGTTGAAGAACTTGCAAAAATAAAAGAACTTTCTGGAATAAAAACTATAGAAGAAAGTGAAGAAAAAACAAATGTTAAATTTACAATAATAATTGGTTCAGCATATTAAATTATGAAACATAGCAGTTGAAAGAGGGTATAGACATGGATTACAATTTTACGGAAATTGAAAAAAAGTGGCAAAAAATATGGGAAGAGGAAGAAGCATTTAAAGCTAAAAATGATTTTACAATGCCAAAATTTTATGGGCTGATAGAATTTCCATATCCTTCAGGAAATGGACTCCATGTTGGGCATCCTAAGAGTAATACTGCAATAGATATCATTAGTAGAAAAAGAAGAATGGAAGGTTATAACGTTTTATATCCAATAGGTTGGGACGCTTTTGGACTTCCTACAGAAAACTATGCGATTAAGAACAAAATACATCCTTCAACAGTTACAAAACAAAATATAGACCACTTTAGAGAACAACTAAAGAAAATAGGGTTTTCATTTGATTGGAGTAGAGAAGTTAATACTACTGATCCTAATTATTATAAATGGACACAATGGATATTTTTAAAACTTTATGAGCATGGTTTAGCATATAAAGCAGAAATACCAATAAACTTTTGCACAAGCTGTAAAGTTGGACTTGCAAATGAAGAGGTTGTAAACGGTGTTTGCGAAAGATGCGGAGGAGAAGTAGTACAAAAAGTTAAGAGTCAATGGATGCTTAAAATAACTGAGTATGCGGAAAAGTTATATGATGATTTAGATGAAACAGATTTTATAGATAAAGTAAAGATACAACAAAAAAATTGGATTGGAAAATCTAAAGGTGCTGAAGTTAAATTTAAGATAGCTGGAACAAATGAAGAATTAATTGTCTATACAACTCGTCCAGATACATTGTTTGGTGCTACATACATGGTACTGTCTCCAGAACATAAAATATTAGAAAAATTAAATATAAAAAATATGGAAGCTGTTATTTCTTATCAAAAAGAAGCAGCATTAAAGAGTGAATTCGAAAGAACAGAAATGAGTAAAGAAAAAACTGGTGTTATGCTAGATGGCGTAATGGCAATAAACCCTGTAAACAATAAAGAAATTCCTATATGGATATCTGATTATGTTTTAGCATCATATGGAACAGGAGCCATAATGGCAGTTCCAGCACATGATGATAGAGATTGGGCATTTGCAAAAAAATTTGGTATGCCAATCATTCAAGTAATTAGTGGGGAAGGAAATGTTGAAGAAAAACCAAATG
>CAZNFG010000011.1:0-36766 GCA_964572605.1 uncultured Eubacteriales bacterium | reverse complement strand
AGTCTATTATCTTCCATTTTTAAAGCAGTAATTAATTTATTTAGTTCATTTATTATATATATTTCTTCATCTGTGAACTCAGTACCTAAATAATACACTTTAAGATTCTTATTACTATTTGCAGTTTCTTTAATTTTATTTACAACTTCGTCTAATGTATATTTACCTTCTTCTTTAATTGGTTCTGCCTCATTAGTTTTAATTATTTGTTTAAGGTTTTTCGCATTAATAATTTCTTCTTTTTCTATTTGATTTAAAATACTAGATATTTTTCTTCGCATCACTGTGTTCCATATAGGCGTTTTAGATATTTCCTTAACGTTAATAATAAGAATATTATTATCAACGTTATTTATTTCTGACTCACTTTTTATAATGTTACTCACATCATTTAGCTCTTGTTTTTCACTAGCATATTTATAGATGCTTTCAATAAATTCTGAATCGTCATTATTAATCTTTTTTATTTCTTCAATCTTTTCCTCTAATGTTTTCATATTAGCTCTCCTATATAAATAGAATATTAAAATCTCATATATTTTCTTCAAGACATTTAAACTATTTTTAATTATATCATAAATTATAAATGGCTGAGAAAATTTTTCTCAGCCACTTTAATTAAAAAATCATAAAGGTATATTTACAAAACCAAAATCCCTGGTTTTGTATTCCAAATGAACAGAAAAGACTTGTGAAGTCCTGACGTTTGTATATGGTGTCTTACTAAGCAATGGGATATTCAAATCATACATGAACTTTTCCACCGCCATTGCATAATACGTTGGCACTTCAAGCAAAATAGAACCAAAAAAACTACTAGATGACCGGTGTCTTACAGCGTTTTTTTGTAATTCATAGCGTAACCATTCATATGCTGTCCATTCTTCTCTTGTACACCATCCTTCTCTAATTCGTTCTAATACATTTTTGCGATTTGCCATAGCATAGTCCTGCATATGTCTTCTTACTCCCTTATAGAAAATTTTTTTCATCACGTCATATTCTTAAAGATTTGTCAATTTTATGCAAATTTCGGCTAAGAACATTGGAATAAACTCTTCTGGTCTCATTACAATATCTGAAACCAGACCGATTACAAGATAATTAAGTTTGTTAAGCTTTCTTTTGTTGTCTTTGTTCTCCTCAAGAAACATATCAAGTTCTTCTAAAAAGTCGTCAGCAATACTTTCTGCACATGCATCATAAGGTGAAGGATAACTGTATGTAAGTTGTTGTATTAGACCAGATTCTTCGTCATAGAGTAATCTTTCCAACTTTTTAAGTCTATCAGGTTTTTTTAGCTTATCCGTCATTTTGTTTTTCCTTTCTGTCAAATTATTGACAACAAGATAGCATTTAATTTATAACTTAGTCATTATACCCCGATCAATTCATTATGTCAATTATCTTTTAAATCTAAGTTTTATTTATTCAAATATTTCTAATCCTCTTCTACGCTTATTTCCAAAGTTTTCAAAGTGATCTCTTCTTAAATCTAATATAAATTCACCATAGTCTTTATAACCTTTTTCTTTATAGAACTTATATATAACATCGAACCATTCTTCTGCACTTATTTTTCTTTCGAAATAACCATTATTTTTTGCATAAACAGATATTTCGTAATAAAAATCAAATGGTGATTCAAACTTTTCTAACAAATATTTTAATGAATTTCTATATCTTCTTGAGTTATAAAATATATCTACCATTTCTTCAACATATTTTAACTTAGATATTTCATCAAAAGATATAAACTTGTTTTGTAATATTTCATATGGTGGATAGCTAGTGTATTTATACTCATATATATCTTTTTCATCTGTTATTTTGCATCCACTTAATAGTTTTAAAAAACCGAAGTTGCAATTCTGTAGGATTTAATCTATATACATCATCAAAAGACTTTTTAAATCTTTCATAACTTTCGTATGGAAGCCCTGCAATTAAATCTAAATGCGTTGTAATATTTCCGTATTTCATTTAATGCTTTACATACTCTTGATACTATATCAAAATCTGTACTTCTATTAATTGCACTAATTGTTTCTGGATTTGTAGACTGTACTCCTATTTCCATTCTAAAAATTCCTTTTGGCACACTCTTTAAAAATTCCATCATTTCATCATCTATTAAATGTGCAGATATTTCGAAATGGAATTCACTGCAAATATTTTTTTCAATTAGAAATTTCCATATTTCAAGTGCACGTTTTTTATCGTAATTAAAAGTTCTATCAACAAACTTAATTAATCTTACTTTTGCATTTATTAGTATCAATAATTCTTCTTTTACTCTATTTATATCAAATGGTCTTATACCTCTTATTGTAGATGATAGACAGTAACTGCAATTATATGGACATCCTCTTACTGTTTCTATATATACTATTCTTCCATCGTAATTTTCTACAATATTTTTTGCTATTCTTGGTATTTTATTTGTGTCACATACAATTCCAATATCTGAGACAACTATATTTTCTCCATCTCTATATGTTACATGTTCAGGAACTTTCTTTGATTTTTCTTCTAAATATTCTATAAGTTTGGGAAATGTTTCTTCACCTTCCCCTTGTATTATATAGTCTAAAAATACATATTTTTCTAACAATTCTTTGCTTGTATATGTGACTTCTGGTCCTCCTAAAATAATTATACTATCTGGCTTAATTGTTTTGATAACATCTGCAATTTTTAATATATCTGATATATTCCATATATATACACTAAAAGCATAGATTTTTGCATTGAAGCTAAGCATATCTCTTAATATATTTCCAATTGGTTCATTTATTGTATACTCTTTTAATACTGCATTTTTATTTATCGATTCATATAAAACTTTCAGTGCAATATTTGTATGAACATATTTAGTATTTAGTGTAGTTAGAAAAACATTCATTTAATTTCTCCTTTTTTGAAGACAAAATTACTATTCGGGGACGGAGCAAAGTTGTAAAAATTTTCTATTTCTACAATTTTCCTCCGTCCCCAAATTGGAACTTTATTCACACATCTTTTTAAATTCTTCTTCATCTATTACTTTTACTTCTAATTCTATAGCTTTATCTAATTTACTTCCTGCATCTTCGCCAGCTAATACGTAATCTGTCTTTTTTGAAACACTAGAGGATACGTTGCCACCAAATTTTTCAATTGTCTTAGTTGCATCTATTCTAGTTAATGTTGGAAGTGTACCTGTTAACACAAAAGTTTTTCCAGAAAATCTGTCATCATCTATTACTTGATTTGTACTTTCCATATTAACTCCAGCGCTTTTCAATCTTTTGATTAGATCTAATGTTTGTTCATTTGCAAAAAATTGTACAACGCTTTTTGCCATTACTTCACCTATTTCATTTATAGAACTCAATTCTTCTTTTGTTGCTTTAATTATTCTATCCATAGTACTAAAGTTCTTAGCAAGTGTCTTTGCAGATTTTGATCCAATATGTCTTATTCCAAAAGAATTAATAAGTTTTTCAAGTGAATTTTTCTTACTTTCATTTATTGCATTTATTAGATTATTTGCAGATTTCTCTCCCATTCTTTCAATGTTTATCAAATCCTCTACTTTTAAATCATATATATCAGCAATATTTGAAACAAGATTTTTATCTATTAATGTTTCAACAATTGCTGGTCCTAGTCCATCTATGTCCATCGATTCTTTTGATGCAAAGTGAACTATGTTTCTAAATAACATTGCAGGACATTCAATTCCTGTACATCTTAATACAGCTTCGCCCTCTTCTCTAACTGCTTCAGAACCACATACAGGACAATTCTTTGGCATGTTGAATACTTTTTCATTTCCAATTCTTTTTCCTTTTAAAACTTCACTTACTTCTGGAATTACATCTCCAGCTTTTTGAATTAAAACATAATCACCAATTCGTATATCTTTTTCTTTTATAAAGTCTTCATTATGAAGAGTTGTTTTTGAAATTATTGAACCCGCTAATTTTACCGGTTCTAATATCGCGACTGGTGTAATTGCTCCTGTTCTACCAACTTGAAGCACAATATTTTTTAGAATTGTTTCTTTTTTTTCTGGTGGATATTTATATGCTACAGCCCATTTTGGGACTTTAGTTGTCATTCCTATTTCGTTCCTTTGTTCTAAGCTATCTACCTTTACAACAGCTCCATCTATATCAAACGGAAGAGAATTTCTCATTTCTGCTATTTCATTTATTGAATTAATCACTTCATTTGTGTTAGAACATTTTTTTAGAAATGGAGAAATACTAAATCCTTGATCTTCAAGAAATTTTAATGATTCATAATGTGAAGTAAATTTCAAATCTTCAGATTTTTGAACATTAAATATAAAAATACTTAAATGTCTTTTTCTTGTTATTTCTGGATCTAATTGTCTAAGTGATCCTGCAGCTGCATTTCTTGGATTTGCAAAAAGTTTTTCACCATTTAATTCTCTTTCTTCATTTATCTTTTCAAAATTTTCTCGTGGTAAATAAACTTCTCCTCTAACACTAATACTAATTTTGTCTTTTAATTTTTTTGGAATTGCCTTTATTGTATTTAGATTTAATGTCACATCTTCACCAACGATTCCATCTCCTCTTGTTGCTCCTCTAACAAAAATTCCTTTTTCATATTCTAGTGTTACAGAAAGACCATCTATTTTTGATTCAACAACATAAATTGGATTTGCAACGGCTTTTTCCATTCTTTCAATAAAACTTACAACATCTTCTGTACTAAACACATCTTGTAAGCTCTGCATTGCAACGCTATGTGTAACTTTGCTAAAATGAGAATCAACTGCGCCAGATGTAACTAATACTTGTGTAGGTGATGTACTTGTTATAAGTTCCGGATGATCTTTTTCAATATTTCTAAGCTCTAACATTAACATATCGTATTCAAAGTCTGAAATTTCTGGTGCATCCTCGTTATAGTATTTATTTGCATGGTATGAAATTAATTCTTTAAGCTCATTAAGTCTTTTTTCAACCTTGTTCATTTGTTCCTCCACTTTGATTATTTATTTCTTAATACTATTTCTTTAGACTTAATAAAGTAATCAGTCCCTGACCATATTGTTGTTGCAACACAAACTAACATTGAAAGTGATGTTAAAATATTTAGTACTAAGGCCCATCCTGTAACTAGACCATTTGTAAAAGCAAAAAATGCATTTGTGTCAACAAACGCAAGTGATATTGCTATCATTTGTGATACTGTCTTTACTTTTCCAAGCCAACTTGCTGCTATAACATTTCCTTCCCCTGCTGCAAGCATTCTAATTCCAGAAACAATAAATTCTCTAGCTGCAATTACTATGGGAATCCATCCAGGTATCATATTTGTTTCAACAAGCATTATAAGGGCAGCAAGAACTAAAAGTTTATCTGCAATTGGGTCTAAGAACTTTCCGAAATTTGTAATCATATTGTTCTTTCTTGCTAAATATCCATCTAAATAATCTGTAAATGAAGCTATTAAAAATATTGCTAATATTATTAAGTTGCTGTTACTAATTCCAAATAATGAACCCTCAATATTAAATAGCGGGATAATAAGCATAAATGGTATTAATATAATTCTTCCTAGTGTTATTTTATTTGGTAAATTCATATAAATCCTCCTTTTTTTTATGCATTTACAATTGTTGCTATTAAATCATAATTCTTTGTTTTTATTACTTTTGCATTTATGTACTCACCTATTTTGTGTTTATTATCGTTTTCTATAAATATTAATCCGTCTATGTCTGGTACATCCATATATGAACGAGCCACATAATATTTTGTATCTTCAGTTATATTATCAATAATACATTCGAATGTTTTTCCAATAAAATTTTTATTAAGATCTTTTGAAACCTTTTGTTGTATTTTCATTATTTCATTATATCTTTTATCTTTTATCTCTTCATCTAAGTGACCATCTAACTTTATGGCAGCAGTTTCATCTTCCATAGAATACTTAAATACCCCTAATCGATTAAACTTTGTTTCCTTTACAAATTCTTTTAGTTCTTCAAATTGTTCTTCTGTTTCGCCAGGAAAGCCAACAATAAGCGATGTACGAAGTACGCTATTTGGAATTTCATCTTTTATCTTTTTAATTACAGTTTTAATTGATTCTTTGTTACCTTTTCTGCCCATTCTTTTTAATACCTTATCTGATATGTGTTGAATTGGTATATCAAAATAATTACAAATCTTTTCGTTATTTTTTACTACATCAATTAATTCATCAGTAATCATTTCTGGATATGTATATAAGAATCTAATCCACATAAAGTCTATTTTACATAGTTCTTTTAAAAGCTCAGCAAGTCTAGGTTTTTCATATAAGTCAAGTCCATATCTACCTGTATCTTGTGCAATTAAGATTAATTCTTTATAACCATTATTATATAACTCTTTTGCTTCTTTTACTATATCATCAAAATCTCTGCTTTTTAATGGTCCACGTATTTTAGGTATAGCACAGTAGGTACAATTATTGCTACATCCATCTGCAATTCTTAAATACGCAAAATAATTTCCGGTAGCTATTACCCTGTTATGGTAATTTAACACTTCAAATATTTTGTCATAGTCTCTAATTGGTATAAATAAATCTACTTCAGGTAGTTCTTTTTTTAATTCATCTAAATATCTTTCCACCAAACAACCCGTAACAATTAATTTCTTACAATTTTCTTTTTTATATTCTGCCATTTCTAGTATTGTGTTGATTGCTTCTTTCTTTGCAGATTCTATAAAACCGCAAGTGTTAATAATTATTATTTCTGCATCTTTTGGATCTACTACAATTTCATATTTTTGTTTTGTGTAATACCCAATCATCATTTCTGTATCCACTAGGTTTTTGCTGCAACCCAGAGAAATAAATCCTATTTTCATATATTTTCCCCTTTATTCTAATAACGCTTTTGAAAAATCTTCAGAATTAAATGTTTGTAAGTCTGTTATTTTTTCACCAACACCAATAAATTTTACTGGTATGTTAAGTTCTGAACATATTCCAATAACGACCCCACCTTTTGCGGTACCATCTAATTTAGTTAGAATTATTCCTGTTATATCTGTAACTTCTGAAAATTCTTTTGCTTGTATTAATGCATTTTGTCCAGATGTTCCATCTAGTACTATAAGTGTTTCCTTTGATGCCTCTCCTAATTCTTTACCTATAATACGTTTAATTTTTTCTAATTCATCCATTAAATTCTTTTTAGTATGTAGTCTTCCAGCAGTATCTACTATTAATATATCATATTTTTCATCTTTTGCTTTTTGAACAGCATCGAATACGACTGATGCTGGATCTGAGCCTTCTGGTCTTTTTAATATTTCCACTCCTGCTCTATTAGTCCAAATTTCTAATTGCTCTATAGCAGCAGCTCTAAAAGTATCTGCAGCTGCAACTAAAACTTTCTTTCCTTCTTCTTTAAAAGATGCAGCCATTTTTCCTATAGATGTAGTCTTTCCAGAACCGTTTACACCAACAACTAATATTACTGAAGGTTTTGTTGCAATATTTAGAGAATTATCTTTTTGGGATAATATATTACTTATGATACTGCGAAGTGCATTCTTAACTTCATCAGCATCTATAATTTTTTCTAATTTAATTTTATTTCTCAATTCATCAATAATCTTAACAGATGTATTCATTCCAACATCTGAAAGAATTAAAGCTTCTTCTAACTCCCCTAATAATTCTTCATCAACTTTTCTAAAGTTTTTGAATACATTATTTATTTTTTCATCAAAAGATGCTTTTGTTTTTGCTAATCCTTCTTTTATCTTCTCAAAAAATGACATACTACACTTTCTCCTCTTTTTTTCCCTCTTCAAGAATATGAAAATCACCGTTTTCATATACCTTCAATTTTCCATCTTTGTTTGCCACAATAAACCTATTATCTAATTTTTCTTTTTGTATTATCCTAGTAGGTGAACATACAGCTACACTATTATCTGGCATATCTTTATACACAACTGCATTAGCACCTATTCTACAATTATTTCCTATTTTTACATTTCCAATTATTTTGGCACCAGCGCCAATATATGCGTTATCTCCTATTACTGGATTTCCTTGATTATCACTATCAGTTAATCTATCTGCTCCTATTGTAACATGTTGAAAAATTACGGCATTCTTTCCTATTTTTGTCATATCTGATATAAATACACCCATAAATCCATGTGGCATATAGGGTCTATTTGCAAATTCAGCACCTATTCCGACATAACCACCTTCTTTATGTATATAGTAGTCATAAACAGTAGCAATTATTCCACTATCTATATTATTCTTTACTAAATACTCTTTAATGTTCCAGATGTTTTTATATTTTAAAAAGACAAAAAAAGACAATACACTTTTTACCATATTTTTCATACACACACCTCAAAGATATTATAATGCAAAATGACCTTTTCAACAATCTAAAAATAAAAAAAAGGACAACTGCCGATATAGGTCAGTTCCCTTTTGGCATTTATCCTTTTAATCTATATTTCATTAACTCTTGTTAATATTTCTTTCATCTTCACTATTACTGTGTTTTGTTTTTCTATCAGTAGGTCATATTGATCTAATTGCATACCTTTTGTAGATATTAAGTCTAGTATCTCATTTATCTCATCAGATATTTTTTGTGCATCTAATTCAAGTGTTGATTTAGCTTCTTGCAAAAACTCAAGTAACTCTCTTAATTCAATTATTACTTCATCAGATATCTTATCTGCAGAAATATTAATCCTTAAATTATTTACCTTTTCTGCAGCTTCCAATATTGCATTTTTTAAATCTGTCTTTAGTGATGTTATTTGCTTATTATTTTTCTTTATTATTTCTACCTTTGCACCTTTTGCTTGCATCATAAGAGTAAATTCTTCCATGCTCATAACCGGTATATTTGTTCCCGGATCAGCACTTTCAGTTGCATAAGTTGGTAGTGCTGTTATTGTAATCATTAGTAATATTGTTATTATAATCTTCTTTATCATTGAACTACCTCGCTTTCTTCTGTGCCTAAGCGAGTTTCGTCTACTGTTGTTACTAAATCTATAACATCAAGTAATTCTTTTAATGTTTGGTCTAATTCCTTTAAAACTTCTTTTTTTTCTATACTAGATATATCTCCTGTTGAACTAATTATTGGACTTGTATTATTATCTGTTGGATTTTCATTTTGTGGTTTTATTATGCTGTCTCCACTTTCTCCAGAGTTTTCTGATGCATTTTGTCCGATTTCTTCTCCTGAAATTACAGGGTTAGAAGTAATTATAACTTTATCGCCGCTATATATACTATCAGTGTTTATATCGTTCATTGATGAATCTATTCTTAAAGATTTAGGTTCTGTTTTTAAATAATAATTATAAATAACGCTTATTAAAATAACCCCTAATATTGCCATTAACACTATTGTTATAGTATCAAATTTTTTATTCATATATAGATTCACCATCCTTTCTTTTTTATTTTAAAAAACAAATTTAAAATATTATTGTTACAATTGTTCCTTTTCCAAGAACACTATCTATATTTAGTTCACCATTATGCATATCTATAATATTTTTTGCAATGTTAAGGCCTAATCCCGCTCCGTGAAGTTGCTGTGCCATAGTCATTTGCCGTATAGAACTTATTAAATAGATATGATATTTTATCTTTTTGTATTCCTATGCCTGTATCTACTACTAATATCTTTGCTTTATCTTGTAATAAATCTATAATTATAGATATAGACCCTTTCTCAGTAAATTTAATAGAGTTATTTATAATATTTATTAATACTTGTCTTATTCTAGCTTTGTCTGCATTTACTGAAATATTTTTTGTTTTTTCTTCTAGAATAAAATCAAGATTTTTTTCTTTAACTAATTCTTCTAGCTCAAAATATACATCTTGAACTAATTCATTTAATACGAATTTTTCTTTATTTAATTTGCTACTTCCCGATTCAAGTTTAGCAACATCTACTATATCTTTTGTTAATTCTTTTAGTCTATTTGCTTCTTCATAGACAATAGATAAATATTTTTTTTCTTCTTCTTCTGACACAACACCATCTAGTATACCTTTTATAAATCCTATAATAGATGTTAGTGGTGTTCTAAGCTCATGTGATACATTTGCTACAATCTCTTTTCTCATCTGTTCTGTAGCTACTATTTCTTTTTTCATTTCATTGAAAGAATTGGCAAGCATTTCAATCTCATCGTTTGTATCTATTACTACATCCGCTACATCTGTGCCTTTTCCTATTTCTTTTGCATATTCACTTATTTGCTTAATAGGTGTTGATATATTTACAGACACTCTAAGTATCGCTAATGTTCCAATCAAAACAACGATAATCACTACTGTTATTATTGTGTATATTGCTTCTTTAATTAAATTATTTATTTCCGTGAATGGAGAAAATATCATTATTACTCCACTTATTTGTTCCTCATATCTTATTGGCATCGTTGCATAAACAACTTCATCTGAATCCGAAGTAAGAGTAATAGAACTCATTCTAATTACATCTTTTCCATCCATTGCACTTTTTATATCTTGTTTTATTTGTTCGTTTGTGCTCAAAGTATTTTCTTTAGATATTTGCTCAAGTGCTGTTGCATCTGGGTTTAATATATATATTTTGATATTAGAAATGTAACCCATAGCATCAATCCATGCTGTGAGTTCTGACTTTGTTATTTCATTATTAAAATATCTTTCCATCAAATTATTGGTTTTAAGACCAGCATTAACTAAGTTGTCTTCAATTTGATTAGTAAATTCTTTATAGAACAAAGAAATACTAAAGAATGATATTATAATTACTATTACTACAAACAAAGTTAAATATGTTGTAACTAATCTCAAATAAATACCTTTAAACATAAATACATCCTTATTATTACTTACTATATTTCAAATTTATATCCAACATTCCAAATGGTTTTAATTTCCCATTTGTTATTTGGACTACTTAATTTTTCTCTTATGCTTTTTATATGTACATCAACTGTTCTTGTTCCTCCAAAATATTCATATCCCCACACTTTATCTAATAGTTGTTCTCTTGAAAAAACTTGGTTTCTATTTGTTAGGAAAAAGAACAATAATTGTATTTCTTTTGGTTTTAAGTCACTTATTATTTTATCATCTAATCTGACTTCATATTTTTCCATATTTATTGAGATATTATCTACAGAAACTTTTGAAACTTCTGTAAAATCTTCTTCTCCCTTTTTCTCTTCTCTTCTTATGTGTGCATTAATTCTTGCAACAACTTCTAAAGGTTCAAATGGTTTTACTATGTAGTCATCTGCTCCTATATTTAGTCCTTGAACTTTATTTTCTGTTGTATCAAGTGCTGTAAGCATTATTATTGGTATATCTGTAAATTGTCTTATTAATTTGCATGCTTCCCAACCATTTATAATCGGCATCATTACATCAAGCAATATAAGGTTAGGTTCTTCGCTTTTAGCTTTGCTAACAGCTTCACTGCCATCATAAGCAAAAACAACTTCATAACCTTCTTTTTTTAAATATAGATTTAACAATTCGCAAATGTTTTTATCATCATCCACAACTAAAATCTTTTTAATAATACTCACATCCTTCTTTAAATGCGTCGTCCAAGAGACAAAGCTTAGTATTTCTTCGCCTCTTGGAACTCAAGCATCTTAATTTTAGTTTCTTCCCCATCAAAAAGAAGTACTACTATAATAATATACAATAATATGCATGATTTAAACATTATTAGATAACGTGCGAAATCACCTAATAATTCATAAAATGAATGTGTATTATGTCACCAATATTGCAGAGCAGCGCAACATTATAACAAACTCACGTTCAATGCATATTTTAGTAAGTATTACTATACCAGTTACATCATATAATGAAGCTGTAAACAGGTTTTTAATAATATGTAAATTATGTGTAAAATAAGAAAAAATGATCCATGTATTGGATCATTTTATATTATCCTTTTCTCCAGGAATATGTAGCCCCTTAGCTGTTATTTGAATATCCAACACATTCATAGCTGTTAATCTGTCGATTTCTTTTTTCGTTTTATCTTTCATTTCTTTCATTATATCTCTCAAATTAAAACCATACTCAAGTATAACATCGATATACGCTATCATTCCGTCAGGAAAATTATCTATTACAATTTTTTGAATTTTATATATTCCTAATATATCTCTACTTGTGTATTCAATGATATTTCTAAGTACATTGTCAGATATAGTATAGCTACCTAAATAACTAAATGTTGGTCTTATTATTGATTTTTCAGTCATAAAAGGTGTTGTTCCTTTACCTTTCCACTTAAATATTTGAAGTGGATCTAACAAATACCCTGAAAAATCTTTTTTAATTTCAAAAGTTGGAACAGGAATTACATGTTTTCCTTCAGATTTTCTTACGCTTCGTGCTAAAGCTATTTCATCAGATGAAGATACATCTTCTATACGAATAGTTTTTGTTAATGTGGGTAATTTAAGATTTTTTATAATTTTTTGTATCATTTCATCTGATGTTCCGAAGTATTAAAATACTCTTAGGTTTTTTTTGTTTAATAGCTTCAATCATTTCTTCAGATTGCGAATTCACAGAAAAAAGAGCTCTTCTTACAGACTCTACTTTTGTGCTTGCTCTTTTTGCTGAAGTTCCCGCAACAACTTTATTATTATGTATCAAGATTGCATCATCTATAATATATTCAATTCCATTATTCTTGGCAACCATTTGTGCTCTATGACTCTTTCCAGTACCACTTGCGCCAACAAACGCAAATACTTTAATATCATCATCTTTCATAGGTATTTTCACCCCTTTTTGTTTACCAATTTGTAAATTAAATCTTTATAAAACTATTCTCATTAAGTTTACTCTTCCTTGATCATCCACTTCAATAACTTTTACTGTTATAGGATCACCAACACTTACAACGTCTTCAACTTTTTCAACTCTTTCTTTTGCAAGTTTAGAAATATGAACCATTCCTTCTTTTCCTGGAACAATTTCAACAAAAGCTCCAAAATTCATAATTCTAACTACTTTTCCTTGATAAATCTTTCCTATTTCTAAGTCCATAGTAATCGTTTCAATTATTTCTTTTGCTCTATTAGCCATTTCTGGATTTTGTCCAGCTATAAATACTCTACCGTCATCTTCAATGTCTATCTTTACTCCGGTATCAGCAATAATCTTATTGATTACTTTTCCACCACTTCCTATAACATCTTTAATCTTTTCTGGATTAATTGTCATAGTAATAATCTTTGGCGCATATTTTGAAATCTCTGTTCTTGGTTTATTTATAACTTTAAGCATTACTTCATTTAGAATATACATTCTTGCTACTCTTGTTTTCTCAAATGCTTCTTTAATTATATCATATGTTAATCCATCAATTTTTATATCTACTTGTATTGCTGTAATACCATTCTTTGTACCAGCAACCTTAAAGTCCATATCTCCAAAGAAATCTTCAATTCCTTGTATGTCTGTAATCATAACATATCTGCTTCTATCATTATCGTCTGTTACAAGGCCTGTTGAAATACCTGCTACAGGCTCTTTTATAGGAACTCCTGCTGCCATAAGTGATAGTGTACTTCCGCAAATGCTTCCTTGTGATGTTGAACCATTAGAAGATAGTACTTCTGATACAACCCTAATTGTATATGGAAATTCCTCTTGTGTAGGAATAACTGAAGCTAATGCTCTTTCTGCAAGTGCACCATGTCCTATTTCTCTTCTTCCTGGTCCTCTTGAAGGTCTAGCTTCCCCAACGCTATATGGTGGGAAATTATAGTGATGAATATATCTCTTTGATTCTTCTTCATCTAATCCATCTAATTCTTGTTCATCAGCAACTGTACCTAGTGTTGTTATAGATAACACTTGAGTTTGTCCTCTTGTAAACATTGCACTACCATGTGTTCTTGGTAATATGTCTATTTCTGCACTAAGTGGTCTTATTTCATCTATTGCTCTTCCATCAACTCTTTTTTGTTCTTCTAGAATCATATGTCTAACTGTTTTCTTTTCTAGCTTATAAACAGCTTCGCCTAACATTTTCTTAATTGGTTCAAACTCTTCTTCAGAATGTTTTCCCTTTAAATATTCTTCTATTTCCGCAGTAACTTTTGCTACATTGTTATCTCTTGTTTCTTTATCTATTTCTTGTACTGCTTTGGCAATTTTTTCACTAGCGAATTCATATATTTCTTTAAATAATACTTCATCAACTGCACATGAAGTATATGCAAATTTTGGTTTTCCTATTTCTTTTTGAATATTCTCAATAAATTCTGCTATTTTTTTAATTTCAGCATGTCCTTTTATAATTGCTTCCAACATAATATCTTCAGGAATTTCGTCTGCTCCAGCTTCTATCATAGAAATTTTTTCTTTTGTTCCAGCTACTGTTAAGCTCAACTTATTTTTTGCTCTTTGCTCTAATGTTGGATTAATCACTATTTCTCCATCAACATATCCCACGCTAATTGCTGCTGTTGGTCCATAAAATGGTATGTCAGATATTGAAAGTGCTATAGATGTTCCAATTTGAGCCGCTACTTCTGGTGAACAATCTTCATCAACACAAAGCACCAATGCATTAACACATACATCATTTCTTAGATCTTTTGGAAATAATGGTCTAATTGGTCTATCAATTGCTCTTGATACTAAAACTGCTTTATCTGAAGGTTTTCCTTCTCTTTTCATAAAACTTCCCGGTATCTTTCCTGCAGCATATAATCTCTCTTCATAATCTACTGAAAGTGGGAAGAAATCTATTCCTTCTCTTGGCTCTTTTGATGCAGTTACATTAACTATTACGACAGTATCTCCATATCTTACTAATGCGCTACCATTAGCAAGTCCTGCCATTTTTCCTGTTTCTACTGTTAGCATTCTTCCTGCTAACTCTAAAGTATACTTCTTAAACATTTTTTCTCTCCTTTTTAATAAATTTTTAATTCTTCGGAGCATTCTTTGTAGTTGTAATGTCTAGACATCTTTTTGATGCCCACAAATTACACCTACATAATAGAATACTCCATTTTTGCCTAATTTAAAAAGCTTTAAGGGGAGGTAATTTAAATTACCCCCCCTTATTTAAATCTTATCTGATTGCTAATCTTTCTTTTAAAGTACGATATCTCTCGATATCTTTCTTTTCAAGATATTTAAGTAATCCTCTTCTTTGTCCAACCATCATGAAAAGTCCTCTTCTTGAATGATTATCCTTTTTATGAACTTTTAAATGCTCTGTTAAGTCATTAATTCTTGTTGTAAGTAGAGCAATTTGAACTTCTGGTGAACCAGTATCACCTTCATGAGTTTGGAACTCTTTGATAATTTTATTCTTGTCCATCTTCAAAACCTCCTTACTTTGCTTATAATCGCCACAAACCACGATATAGAAGAGTGGAGATAACATTCTCTTCTAGTCCTAGCTTAAGGTTCTGATGTATTATACCTTATTTAACTAAAGAAATCAATAGTAAAATACCTTTATTTCTTGATATTTACTATAGCTCAAATGTATATTTCTTTACCTCATCATCATCATATTGGCGTTCCATTTCAAAAAATTCTGGAAAATCCATAACTGTTTCAAATTCAATATCAAAGTCTGCTGTTGAATTGGCTTTTATTACAAAATAATCTTCATTTATAGTTCTTTCAATTTTACCAGATGCCATGGTTATACTTGCATCAGAAAATGTCACATCTTTATCACTACTGTTTGTTAATGTTATATTAAATATACATTTATATAAATTAACTTCATATCCCTTTAGTTCACATGTAACATCAGATTTTTTCACTTGTTCATTTGAATTTATATACGTCAAAAATTCATCAGGTGAAAGCGAAAATTTATCATCTTCTATTTTTATAAGCATTTTTTTATCTTCATTATTTATAGTCATAAAAGCTTCATAGAAATACTCTGTTATTTGTACAATATCATTTACTTGAAAGCTATTAATTTCTGTTTTCTCAATTTGTGATAAATAGTCACCACTTGAAATATATTTTCTGTATTCTGGGGTTAGTAGATTATATGCGTCCTCATATTTTTTTTCTTTAATTAAATTATAATATTTTCCCACCGTGTTTTCCGCCAATATTAAAAATTCTTTATAGTTTAGTCTCCCACCTGCAGAAACTTCTCCTACCATATTTTTACTATCTTTTTTATCACCATAATCTTCTATCGTTGTATTTAAAAAGATAATTACAACTATTAATATAATTACGATCAAAAATAATGTTTGTAATTTTTTCAAAACAATTCCCCCAGTCTATTCGTAATATTCTTCTTCAATAACTATTTGTATAGGATCTAAACTAGAAATGTTTCCATTGATTTTTGCTGTAAAATCTATATATTTATCTAGCATTGTAGATGATAAAGTATCATAAAATCTGAACTTTACTCTACTACTTTCTCCTGCAGGAATTATATGTTCTGTTTCCTCATAATCTTTAGGATAGTATCTTTTCTTATCTGACTTAGTTAAGAAGATATCACTCAAAGATATTTTAACTTCTTTTGATGTATTATTTGTAATACTCATAATAATATCAGAATAATCTTTACTTGAAACTTTATATAACAAAGAATATTTTATATTATCTACATAAATTGCACGATATGTGTCATAAGTTTCAATGTAATTTATATCATCAAAAATTATATTGAAATTATATTCAGAAGTGTCGTTTATATTTTTTTCTATCAGAACTTTGTATTTGCTTGTTCCGACTGCAGTTCTTCCAGAAAATGTGCAAACATATTTTCCATAGTTCATATAATAATCGTCTAACTCAACGGTTTCAGTGTCTTTTACATAATTTTTTAAATACGTTATAAAACTTTCTATTGAATTAAACTCCATATATTCTTTATATGTTGGATTTAATAACTCGTATAATTTTTCATAATCGCCTGATCTAAGTAATTTTATTGATTTATCTATACAGTCTTCCAAATAAACTTCTTGTATATATTCTTGAGTGTCTTGATATTCTTCATCTTTTTTATTATCTTCAATATTTACTTTAATTTTTTCAACGCTACGTGAAATAAATCTGATAATCACTTCCGAAAGTATTAAAACAAAAATTAGAGCAAGCAATATAATGATTACTTTTTTTATTTTTTCTTTTTCCATGGAATAACCTTCCTTTACATTAATCTAAATATTCCTCCTGAAAGTTATAAAAACTTTCAGGAGGTTTTATTTTATTACCTTATTCCAAATTGACGTACATTTCCAACATAATTTGTTAAAACTATAGCCGCATAATTATTATCTGACACTCCGGCGGTTGGACTTATAGTTACGCTATTACCATCAAATTGCATTGTATTCAATATATCCATTGCTTTTGCCTCTCTTACGCCACCTTTATTATATGCTTCTGAAGCCATTGCAAATTTCATCAACATAAGTTCTGATGTTCCTGTTGCATTTCTTAATTTTTTCCAATTAGGATTACTTGAGATTGCAGCATTCATTTCACTTCTATATCTTATTCCATAATCCATCATATGTGTTGATAATAATTTAGCAGCAAGAAACGCATTTGAATATGGTGTTCTGATAGTAGCAATTACTGCATCAACGTTTGTTATTCCCTCTTTTGCACAAAGAGCTTTTCCCTCTCCTGGTGTTATTTGCATTAATCCCTGTGCTCTCCTTAGAACTCTCTTTTCTCCTCTCCAAGTAACAACCCAAACATTACCATAAACGCCCTCTACTGCAAGTG
Organism: uncultured Eubacteriales bacterium; assembly: GCA_964572605.1. GTDB lineage: Bacteria > Bacillota > Clostridia > TANB77 > UBA1234 > UBA1234. The sequence continues at coordinate 18,964 of CAZNFG010000011.1, read as the reverse complement.
CAGGGTCATAGGAACCGATTACAGGTAAATCTTCATCATGCACATACAACAATTTATGACTTTCATTTTGCGGTATTAAACCTGATTCAAGTTGTGCTACAGCTCTAATATAATTTGGACTAATACCAATAGATGCAGCCCTATTTATTGCCTCTTCTGCAACTTGCCTCATTATTGAGCTCTTTTTATATATCAAATATGAATTCCAGCTAACAACAGTGGTTATATCAAAGCACTCATTTTCTGAACTAATGTTTCCTAGTTGTCCTCCACCAGCTGCACCTATACTAAATCCACCACCTAAAGATCCTACTTTAATAATAAACTCATTTTGTAGTGCAGTTACCATACCTTCATCAAACACACCATCTATTTTTATTTGTTGTGATGTATCTAATCCACTCATTACAAAAGCCGTTTCTAATTTCTTTAAATCACCACTCATTTTACCAATTCCCCAGTCGTTACTTTCGCTTTCATATACTGTTTGACCTAGTTTAATTGGTCCATCATAAAATGGCACAACTCCTGCTACATTTACATCTGACATGTTAACTAGCATACTCACTGGTAATTTATTTCTTTCATCTCTTACCCAGCTGCCTTCACCAAAGAAATCTTTTGATGCACGTACATCTTCTCCTTCATAATCAACTTCTTCTGCTGGATACTCCTGCTCTCCAGAATATATACGTTGCGTATTTAATAAAGTAATGTCATATGCATCTGACTCATCCAAAACAAGTGGTGATAATGGAACGTTATTGCCCCAAACCACTTCTTTACTTTCATATGCTTCTTTATCTACTTTTATACCTATACCTGCAGATAAAACAACATCACTAATATTTATTTTTTCTTTTTCAATTACTTTAAGATAATATATTATTTTATCTCCACTTTTCGGTGCAGCTTTTTCCTCTGGTTCTTCTATTTTACACTTATAATAAACTGGTGCAGAAACTCCACTTACCTTAACAATTATTTCTTTGGTTGCCCCTCCTGGTCTATAGCCACGAATTTTATCTCCACTTGCTAGATCACTTGCTGCAAATACTACATATAAATCAGGCTCATCTCCAGAAAATGAAGCTGTTGCAAGTACTGGTATTTCGCCTCGTCCAATACCTTCACCAATCTCATAAAATTCTCTGTTTCTGTCATCTAATACTTTTTCCATAAGTACAGTCCTAACTAATGAATAATATTCTGATGACATTATAAGTCTATTATCAATTCCAGAAAATTCATTTATAACTTCCACACATTTTTCTTTATTGAAAAATGGTGAAAATATTGGTGCCATATACTCTGATGGAGAATCACTTGCTCCACCTATTCTTAGTCCCATATGTAAATGGTTTCCTCCACTGTTTCCTGTTGTTCCCTCATAACCAACAATAGTACCAGCGCCTACTATATCATTAACTTGAACTTGTGGCCATCTTTTCATATGTACATAACTAGATCTTGCACTTCGACTATTACTAGTCTTATTATGTACAACTCCAGCCGTAAATCCACCATAACAATTATATTCTGCCTTTACTACAAGACCTGGTGCAATTGATACAATTGGTGAATTTATAGTATATTCATTTAACAAATCATTCAATTCTTGTGTTGCTTTACTTTCAGCACTTGTAACACCAAGCCCTGGATTTGCTTCACCATTTAGATACTTTATTGCTCTAGTTGTCTTATTTATAAATGAATCATTCATAATTTTATTCAATGTAAGTCTTCTTTTTTCGTAATTATAAATTTTACCACCAATAGAATCTATATTGTCTTGATTTTTTAATATTGCACCTGATTTTGCTCTTGAGGTCCAGTCTGCACCTCCATGCCCTTCTTTATATTCACCATCAGGAAATTCTCCTTTTCCGTAGTGCTTCTTCCATATAGTAGGCTCTTGTATAAGCACTACCAAATGGGAATAGTGCATAAACTCTAGTTATGTCGCCATCTTGGCATTCTTCATAGTTTCTATAATCTACAATTTGCCAATATATTTCATTTTTCTTTGTAATAAATTTTTCTTGTTCTTCCTCTGTTAATGGGTCTTGACTATGTATTCCTGCAGCCAATCTTTCTGTCCAATAAGCTTCTTGGGTAACACCCTCGTCAAATCCCCATATGGTTTCTGGCATATATAAATAACTATATGCTGTAGATAGTACGCCTCCCGAATCTCTTATATATAAGACTAATTTATATAAATCACGCATAAAATTATACGCTGTTACATTACCACCATCTGCATATTCTTCCCACTTTAGTAACATATTTATTATATCTGCCTCTTTTATTGCAGGTTCTGTGTCTTCAGGGTCCGAAAAATACTTTTCATATGTATTAGTTCTAAATAATGGATTTTCTGTTATTTGAAATACTCTTACTCCAAATCCAAAAAATGAATGTGGAATAACATATCTATAGTTATCATGATAAAAATGATTGTTAGTAATATCGTTTGTATATGTTGCTTCTTTTGCCCAAGATTGAACATCTATAACAAGCATAACAGAAATTCTTTTTTGTGGTACATCCATAGTTAAGTTTATTTTTTCTTCTTGTATATCAAAAAGCGGAATGTTATTACTATATTTTGGATTACCACCTGAATAGCCTATTACTTTAATAGTTTCAGGCAATAATGTTTCTTCTTTTTCTACATCGCTTTTTACATATTCTAAGATTTTCTCTGGCAATTTGCCACCACTTTTTGCAGCATTTTCAAATGCTGCAAGGATTAATTCATTATATAAACCAATGAAATAATCCACATGTTCTCTATTACCAATTCCAAAATTATAAAATGGTATAGTTTGGTCATATTTTTCTATATCAAATAGAGGTTGAGCATACCATTTACCGTTTCTTTGTTCTTTTTCGTCAGGAGCAAATATATATTCGTAATTTATTATTTGTTCTTCTTGTGCTTCTTGATGACGTTTATTTGCCTCAATCGCAATTGGATCTTTCATAAGTTCCGTTTCAGCAAGTTTAATGCATTCTTGTAAAATAATGTTTGAAAGAGTACCACTAGTAGTAGCATCACCACTTGAATATGGAATTACTACAGTTTTTTTATTTGTTGATGTCCTTGTTGATTTTTTATAAATACTTTGACCTATTATTTTCTTGCCTTCCAACTCTTTTACTTTATGGCTTACTTTTGTAGGAACAACTGTATTGATAGGAAGATAATAATATCCCTCACTATTTTTTCTAAGATACCTCAACGCTAATTCCTTATATTCTTGCAACTCTGATAATCCATCTTCATTTAATGGCTCTCCTGATGAAAGAGTTCTTACAAAGCTATTAACAATTTCCACCTCTTCAGCTTCATAATATATCTCAACAGAAAATTCATCTAAAAAATAAGCATCTTCTGCTAGGAAGTTTGTAACTACTGGTATTGTAGTTTCTTCTGAATCTCCTGTAATATATTCAGGTGCTTTAGGTCCTCCTGGTTTTATATTTTTTCCTGAATAAGGTACAAAAACATGAAATAAGTTGGCTTCAATACCTGCCTGACCAAAATGAATAAATGTTTGTTCGTTACTTCCTTTTGCTGTATAAGGTAGTTCAACATTCTTCATTTCAGCTTTTCCTGTTTTTTCATCTCTTATTACATTTCCATCTTTATCATATTGTACTGCATCTACCTGTTCCCTTGATATATTTTCTTCACTCCAGCAATATTTATTGTATATATTCTTAATATCTGTCATTAGCTCATCTACATTAAATACTGTATCTGTCAACTTATCTTTTTCTTTACCTATATCTTTATCCGGAGCAACATCATTATCTTTCACAAGATACCAAGCTGTAAGTAAACTTGCTTTTGGTAAATATCTATCTACTAATCGTTGAAGTGGCATCTTATATACAACCGACTCATATTGCGTTGTATAGACCAACTCTGGCGGAAACTCTGCATCTGCTTCTAACCAGTTGCCTTTGTCAGATGGATTAACTGCGCTAGGATTATTTTTAAGTTTTTTCTTTGTACTTTCGGCAGAAAAAGGTAGATACATATTAATCATATTTAAGCCATAATGTGCTTCTAACAAATTAACATCTCCTGAATTTTTTTCTCCTATATAGACACCACCATTAGCTTGACTTCCATCAGCTCCTAGGTTATTTTCTGAGGAATATTTACCTTCTTCTCCGTAATATTTAGGATCTTCCGCACCGACACTATAGTAATTATAGTCTAGTCCTTCTTTTAAAACTGTAATATAAGGTACATACGATCCAACAGCCTCATCATAAGGGTTAGTTTTGAATTCATATGTTATCCATGGGGGTTGTACATCTCTATTGCCGCCATAAGAAGTAAAACCACCGCTCAGCTTCAACTTGTCCTGGATCTTTAAAACCGGAATCTAGGTGATGCTTGGCCTTCCATTACTGCTTTTCTCCAGTTTTCTTCTGTTATTCCTCTAAGATCATAGTCACATTTTACTGGCAATAGTGGTAAATATGTTGGATTCTTAATTGTTTCACTTCTATTTGTACCTCTATTTGGGTTGTATCTCTTCTCACTATTAATTAAAGTATACGAGTCTGATTCGTCGTTTGCAAAAGCTTCCTGTCCTTCTGCTATATATTCTGCAACATCCATTAATACAGCATATTCAAAAGCAATATACTCTTGCCATTTTTGTTCAGTTATTAATGAATCATAACCTGCATATCCAATACTTGAAACAAGATAATTATAGTCTCCCTCTGCCGAAGGGGTACCCATATCCATTCCAAGCCATTCACCAAGAGTCCTTGCTATAGTTTGTACTAGTATTACTATTACAACAACCAAAATAACAACTGCTATTAGTATTAAAACTATCCACCCAATTTGTGACGCAAAAAACTTAACAGAGTTTTTTATACTATTAAGCGTCTTTTTAAAGCCACTAACAACTTCTTTGACCTTATTTTGTACTCCCATTGTCTCACACCCTTCTCAACACTCTCTATGTTGATTTTACATTAAATTAAAAAAACATTCAATAAATTTATATATTAAATACACTTTTTCTCGAACCGATTTCTTTTTTACAAAATCAAAAACAGCTAAATATCATCTAAAAAAATCGTAAATATTGTTTATAATCTTTTTAAGATAGTATTTAGCTAATAAATTTTACATGCATATCACATTTTCAAGACCTATTCGCAAATCTATTAATCCTGTTTTTGAAGAAATATCTATTTTTGCCAAAGATCTAATAATGTTAACTATTTCTTCAATTGAAAAAAGTTTTGACTGATTTGTGTATTTACTACAAGCATAAGGCGATTTACCTCTAAGTTCATCGGAAACATTTTTATTATTTGCAAGTGCCATTTTTGCAACAAGAAGCGATTTAAAATGTCTTGCTATCATTATTGTTATCATCTGTATTGATTCTTTATTTTTCAAAAGTTCATTTAATAATTCTAATGAACGTTTAGTGTTTTTTGTTGCAAGTGAGTCCGTAAGTTCAAAAATTATAACATCAGAGTTTCTTATGCATAATGCATCTATTTCTTCTTTACTAATTTTTTTATTAAATATTCCATAAGATACAAGTTTATCTATTTCATTTTTTAAAAACAACTTATCATTTCCACAAATTTCAACTAAGTAGGTAAGATCTGAACTCGAAATTTTAATTTTCTCATCATCAAAAAATTTTTTACTCCAAGATAAAAGCTCGTAATTTTTCTTTTTTTCACATATAATGACTTTTCCATTTTTTTCAATAAATTTATAAATACGACTTCTTTTTTGAAATTCACCATAAAAAGCTACAACAACATCTGTCATTTTTTCTAATACATTTTCTAAACTTTCATTAAACCAATCTTCTTTTTCTATTGAATTTTCTTCTTTATCTTTCTTTTCTTCTTCGTCTTTCTTTTCTTTCTTATCTTTTTCTTTTTTTTCAACTCGAACTATTATAAGTTTTTTAGAAAAACCAAAGGGATATGTATTTATTTCATTTTCAAGATTAAAAATAGAATTACTATCTAAGGTAATATAGTTAATACCTTTTACTAATTCCTCATCAAAACTGTTTTTTATTTTCTCTAGTACTTCATTTTTTTCAAAAGTTTCATCACCTGTTATTAAATACAAATTTGAATTCATTACATACACCCTTTTATATCTTTATATTTCTTTCGCAAACTTCATACTGTGTGCATGACAAATAGCAATTGCGATTGCATCTGTAGTATCATCTAATTTGGGTATTTTCTCTAATTTTAAAATTGTTTTTACCATCATTTGAACTTGTTTCTTATCCGCTCTTCCATAGCCCACAACTCCCTGTTTTACCTGTAGCGGCGTATATTCAAAAATTGGTATACTTTGTTTTGAAGCCACTATTAAAATTGCTCCTCTTCCTTCTGCCACTGATATTGCTGTCGTCGTGTTTTTGTTAAAAAACAACTCCTCTATTGCTATTGCTTCTGGATTATATTTTATAGCAAGCTCTGTCATATCATCATATATTTTAGCAAGCCTTCTTGGAAGCGGTTCACCCGCTTTAGTTTGTATTGATCCAGAATCAATTAGCTTAAAACGATTTCCGATGTATTCTATTACAGCATACCCGTGTTATTGCGTAGCCGCGGATCAATTCCAATAATTATCATTCATCTTTCTCCATTTCTCATATATTTAGCAAAGCCATTGCAACACTCCATGCTTGCGATGGTGCTCCTTTTGCTTTTCTTGGTTCTTCTGCATCATATATTTCACATATACTTCCTATACAATTATCTTGTATCATTTCTTCAATATCTTCCAAAAAACAATACTTTCCTGTATATTTCTTAGATGCATTAAAATAAAATTGTAATAACCACGGCCAAACCGTTCCTTGATGATAACTAGCATCACGACTAAATGAATCGCCTTCGTAATATGGTTTATATTCTTCAGCATCTGAACTTAATGTTTTTAATCCTTTGTTTGTATATAGTTTTTCCTCAATAATCATAAGAACTTCTTTTGCTTTCTTATCATCTAAAGGTGAATATTCTAGTCCTAATGCAATTATTTGATTAGGCCTAATTTTATAATCTGTTGGTTCTATTACGTCTAACAATCCAAAATCAGTATAAAACTTTTCAAAAGATACTTTTACTTTCGCGCTTAAGTCTGGTGAAAAATCTTCGCCAAGTAAATCTGAAAATTCTTCAACAATTTTCAAAGCATTATACCATAAAGCATTAATTTCAACTACTTTCCCATTTCTAGGTGTTGGGATATATCCATTAACTTTTGCATCCATCCATGTAAGTTGTGTTTCGTTATTTCCAGCAAATATAAGTCCATCTTCTGGATCCATCTTTATGTCATAATCCGTTCCCTTTTTATATGAATCTATTATATTTAAAATTATTGGATAAGTCTGTTCAATAAATCTTAAATCATTTGTGTATTTATAATATTTATATATCGCATCTATATACCAAAGTGATGCATCTGCTGTATTATATGCACCTGCACCATTTTCATCAATTAAGTTCGGTATAAGTCCATGCTTAATATATGGAATAAAACTTAAAATTATCTCTTTTGCATCTATATACCTATTCGTTTTTAAAAGAATTCCTTCAAATGCAATAAATGTATCTCTACCCCAATCACCAAACCATGGATAACCAGCTATTATCGTTTTTCTGTTTCCTCTTTTAACAATAAAATTATCTGCTGACACTACAAGATGCTTTTCTGTTAAAGTATTTGCCTCTGCAATCTTACATATTTTTTCATATCTTGTGCTCTCTGAAAGTACTATATCTGATGCGTTTACTTTATCTTCAAAACTATTATTTTTATCGACGCATGCAATAAATTCAAAAATATATTCTTTATTCTTAGGAATATTTACTACAAATCCACCTGGCATGAAGTGGTCTTCATAAGCACCAAAACCACGCTCTTTTTCAATATTATAAAACATGTTTCTAAAATATGTCCTATCATACTGTTCAAAATAACCACTTGATGTTTTCATATGTAAAGTATCTTTATGCGAATTTAATTTAACATTTACTGTTGTATCATTTGAATCATATTCTAAATTATAGCAGTTCCTTGTAGTATGAAAGCTTCTATAATTTACAAGTGGTTGTAATCTAAAAGTAATATCATTATTACCCGGTCTTATTTTATAGACAATTGCAATTTTATTTTCGCCATATTTCATTGCTATTTTCTTGTTTATTTCAATATCTCCAACTTTATACTGAAATTCTGGTAAAAATGCGCGTCTAAAAAACTCCTGATAAATATAACCATCTTCAATAAAATCATTACATTGATTAGTTGATATTGTATAGGTTTTATTTCCAACGACTATAGATTCGTTTATTTTTGACAATACTAAATATCTGTTTCCACTTTCTCCCATTGAAGCAAATAATAATCCGTGATATTTTCTTGTGTTTTGTCCGAATAATTGTACTTGAAGCATAACCTCCAATTCCATTCGTTAAAAGCCATTCTTTCTTTGAACTTAGATTATACTGTTCAATCTTATCTTTAGTCACTTTCATAAATACACGCTCCTATGTTTATATTTATGGAACTTCTATTTCTTCTTTCTGTTTGATATTATTTTTATATCCCTAAATAATATACTTTTCTTTTTATCTTTTTGTGTCATTTTTTTCATTTTAGTTTTTGCTGTATAATATTCTATTGCTTTATCATTATCTTCTAAATCCATATTATCACAAACTATCTTAAAAATACATTGTGCCAACTTAAGTGAATCATGCCTTATTAGATTTTTTTCATCAAGTGTTGCTAAGTCATCTATTATAAGGTTTAATTTCATATTTTTAATTCCGCTCTTATCAATGTCTATTATATCAGAACCTTCTTTATTGTATCTTCGTACATATTCTGGCATTACATCATTGTCTGAATATATAACGTAATCAAACAATCCTTTACCCACGTGTTCATGTATTTCATTTATATAATCCGATAAATCAAAATTATCTGTTTGACCTTTTTCTGTCATTATGTTAGATACAAAAATTTTAGTTGCTTTACTTTTTCTAATTGCATCTGCAACTTCTCTTATTAATAAAGTAGGAATAATTCCCATATATAAACTACCAGGTCCAATTACAATTACATCAGCTTCTTTTATACTCCTAATTACATCTTGTGCAGGCACACATCTGTCAGGTACCAAGAATATTTTAGATATTGTAGCCTCATTTTTTTCTACCTTTTTCTTAATATTTCCTTTTCCTATTTCTCTTGTACCGTCACTAAAGAGTGCCCCTATAGTAAGATTATCTAATGTCGCAGGTAAAACATTTCCACGCATCGCAAGTATCTTTGACATGTACTCAATACTTTTTGAAACATCTTCATCACACATGTCATTTAATAATTCAAAAAATACATTTCCTAAATTTCTTCCTGCTAACATCCCTTTTCTAATTCTATATGTAAATAAATCTTCTAGTACTTCTTCTTTATTAGATAATGCAGCTATTGCTTTTTTTACGTCTTGAATCATTATGATATCATCATTTTTCTTCTCAATATCGACAACATTTACAATTGCTGTTATATTGTTTGAAAAAACTTTCAATCCTTTAAGTAAAGTCGTAAGTCCAGATCCATAACCTATAGTTACTATCTTTATATTTTTATCTAACATCTTTTTATCAAAAATTAATTTTTTAAGATTTACATTTCTTCCATTTGGATTTGCATTTGCCTCAGCTATAGCTTGTAATATTCTTCTTTGTGACATTACAAAACTCATCATAACCGCTGCAAACCCAATTATAAAAATGATTCCATATAATATGAAGTTTGATATAGAAACCTCATCTTTAGTTGCAAAATTAGCAATACTATAACTAATTAAAGCTATTCCAATTAGTATTAATAAAAACCAACGTTTAAGTTTTAACCCCGGACTAAACCATTCAAAAAAATTACTCATTTTGTTTCCTTCCACTATTAATCTTCGCCGATTATCTTTATTTCTGTTTCTAATATTACATCAAATTTTTCTTTAACTGTTTTTTGAATATACTTAATCAAGTCTAATATATCTTTGGCTGTTGCATTATCCTTATTTATTACAAAACCCGAATGCAATGTTGAAACTTGAGCTCCACCAATAGTGTATCCTTTTAATCCTGAATCTTCGATTAACTTTCCCGCAAAGTAGCCTTCAGGTCTTTTAAATGTACTTCCTGCACTTGGAAATTCTAAAGGTTGTTTTGTTTTTCTGGCTATTGCTAATTCTTTTATTTTGGCAGTTATGTCTTCTTTTTTGCCTTTTTCTAATTTAATCTTAGAAGAAAGAATCACACATTCTTTACCTGTAAAAAAACTTCTACGATATCCAAACTCATGATCCACAAGACTTTTTATATTCATATTTTCATCAATATATGTTGTTTCTACAACAACATTTTTTATCTCGCCACCATATGCACCAGCGTTCATACTTACCGCTCCACCAAGTGAACCCGGTATACCTGACGCAAATTCAAATCCAGTATATGAATTATCTCTTGCAACAATAGCAATATCTAAAAGTGATGCTCCCGCTCCTGCTTCAATTATATCTTTTTCTATATCTACACTTATTTTATTAAGTTTTTTAGTTATAATAACTAGCCCTCTTATTCCTCCATCTTTAACTAGTGTATTACTACCATTACCGAATCACTATCTTGGGTATTTTTAATTTAAGACATTCAATTAATTCTTCCTTTGTTTCTGGAATTACTAAAAAATCAGCATTTCCTCCAGCTTTAAATGATGTATGATTTTTCATAGGTTCATTTACATGAATGTTTTTCTCGTTTGTTATTTTTTTTAAGGCTTCTAAAATATTCTCCATTATTTACTCCTCTTTTTTAATATTATATTGGCTTAGGAGAGATGCCCCTAATATTCCCGCATCGTTTCCTAATACCGCTGTCTTAATTTCAAAATTGTATGAATATTTATTATATATTTTGCTTATAATTTTACTCTTTAACTTATGTAATATTTCATTGCTATATTCTGAGAGACTTCCTCCTATGACTAGCATTTCAACATCATACATATTAATAAGATTTGCTAAACCTTCAGACAAGTTTTCTAAATAACTATTTAACACTCCTTGAATAACTTCATTTCTTTCTGCTAAATAAAATATTTCTTTTAATGAATCTAAATTTGTCATTCTTTTTAGTGCTCCGATTGAAGCATATTGTTCAAAACATCCTCTTCTACCACATTTACAAGGAAGACCATCTTTGTCTATAACCATATGACCTATTTCTCCAGCAGAACCTGTTGTTCCTATATATATTTGCCCATTTAAAATAATTCCTGCACCTATACCAGTACCAATAGTTACAAATGCATAGTTTGAATAAAATTCATTATCTATTTTTTTGTATTCTGCAATTGTTGCACAATTTGCATCATTAGAAACATATATTGGTATATTAGTTTTAATATAATCTTTTATTTCTACTTTGCTAAGTGGCAAGTTACACGTATATTCAATATATGTATCGATTGCTATTCCTGGTATTCCTATTCCAATACTTTCTATGTCATAATCCTTTAGTTTTGAAATAAAAGAATTTATTTCGTCAAAAATTTTTTGTACATTAAATGTTTCTTCATCATAATCAATTATAACCTTTTTGATTATATTTCCTTCTTCATTAACTAGTCCAATCCCTATATGACGTCCACCAATATCAACTCCTATATTAATACTTACCACCTACCTTCTTTAGTTAAGTTTAAGTCTTGCTAACCATTAATATACTCTTGTAACCAATTTGTACTAAAAATTGTTGAATATTTTTTCAAAAGAGGTTTCATTTCTTCCTCTTCAGGATTATCTCCCTCAATTATTTCTTCTTCATCTTCTTCGTTAGTAAAACCTTGTATCTTTACATCTGTATAATACCATTTTATTATTTCATCATACGAAAAACCTTCAAGAGCCATACCTATTGCTCCGTTTTGGCTCATTCCAACTCCATGTCCGAAAGCCTCGGCCACTAAAAACAAAATTTGTTCCTTCTTTTTCTACTTCAAACCATTGGCTTCTTAATTTACTTGATCCCATAACAGTTCTTATTGTATTTTTTGTCAACGTTTTATTTCCTTTTTTTCCAACCATTTTTAATTCTATAACTCTGTCATTTTCAGAGCGATCAACTATTTTAATATCTTCAACCGTTCCCAATTCTGGGAATAATCTTTCTAGATCTTCTTTTGTGTATGTTGCAATCCATGTAGTATGATTTTTAACATTTATTTCATACTCGTCTTCTACACCTTTTAAATAAGGTATTTCTGCTGTCCATACATTTTCTGAAGCTTCTGTATGTCCACCACTAGTTGCAAAGAAAAAAGTATTTGCAACCTTGCCATCATATATTACTATTTGTCCAGTTGTTTGATCTACTGCCTTTTTAACATTTGAATTAACATTAACATCTTTATATACTTGATTACTTGTTGTATTAGTTACATGATACTCTGCATTTTCGCCTTTTGCCAATATGTTATACACTGCATATGTTCTTGAAGCAATCGCTTGTGCTTTCAAAGCATCTAAAGGTACAGGTGCCGAATTCTCCATTTCAACAGCTTTGTAGTTAATTCCCATTTCACTTTGAACAACACCATATAAATATTCCTCTAAATCAAGCTCGATTATAGTGTTGTCCCCAGTTTTTATTCTTATGTATTCTGGTACATCAACACTTGCAAATGTAAATTTATTTAGCAGTATTATGAACATCAATACTGTAAGTAATTTTTTCATATGTTTTTTCCTCCGTAATTTATATGAATATTATATTATAAGAAAAAAAATATAACAATAAAATTAGACATTAAATCTAAATAAAACCACATCTCCGTCTCTCATTATATAATCTTTGCCTTCAAATCTTATTAGTCCTTTTTCTCTTGCTTTAACTAATGATCCACATTCCATAAGTTCATTGTAACTTATTACCTCAGCTTTTATAAATCCTCTTTCAATATCTGAATGTATCTTTCCTGCAGCTGCTGGTGCTTTTGTGCCTATCTTAATTGTCCAAGCACGCACTTCTGGTTCTCCTGCTGTTAAGAAAGACATAAGTCCTAGCAACTTATAACTTGCCTTTATTAATTTATCTAGTCCCGGTTCTTCTATTCCAATTAATTCAAGCATTTCATCTTTTTCGTTATTTTCTAAACTTGCAAGTTCTTCTTCTATCTTTGCACAAAGAGGAATTGCCTCACTATTATTATTTTTTGCATATTCAGAAAGTTTAGCAAAATTTTCATCATTTTTAATATTTTTAAGTTGTTCTTCAGATAAGTTTCCAACATACATCATAGGTTTTGATGTTAATAAATATAAATCTGAAAGCATATCTTGTTCTTCATCATTTAATGCAACTGTAGAAGCAAGTTTTCCCGATTCTAGTGCTGCCTTAATTCTATTTAAAGCATCCACTTCATTTTGATATTTTTTATCTGCTCTTGACATCTTTATTGCTTTATCTAAACGTTTATCTGTAGCTTCCATGTCTGCAAATATTAGTTCTAGATTTATTGTCTCAACATCACGTATTGGGTCTATTGAACCTTCAACGTGTACGATATTAGAATCTTCAAAGCATCTTACAACTTGAACTATTGCATCCACTTCTCTTATGTGAGATAGAAATTTATTACCTAATCCTTCTCCTTTTGATGCTCCTTTTACAAGTCCTGCTATATCCACAAATTTAACAACTGCATGAGTTGTCTTTTCTGGATTATAAAGTTTTGCTAGATTATCTAATCTTTCATCTGGTACTGGAACTATACCAACATTTGGTTCAATCGTACAAAACGGATAGTTTGCACATTCGGCTCCAGCTTTTGTTATAGCATTAAACATTGTACTTTTTCCTACATTAGGCAATCCCACAATTCCTATTTCCATATTTATCTCTCCTATCTTAATTCTTATATTTTCTAATTATATATCCTACCTTAACCTCAACGGGTAGTTTTACCTTTACTTTTTGTTCTTTAACTCCTGGGTTTACTGTATCTATTTCTTTACCAGTTTCAGAATCATATAATTTTTCAATATTCATCGATGTTGGTTCTAGCGTTTCTGGCAACATTATTTCTAGGTTATCTCCAACAGATAATTTATTTCTAATCTCAATTGTAGATATTCCATTAATATCTGTATCTAATACAATTCCTGCAAATTCATAATTTGGATTATATTGCTTTCCAGAATAATCTTGTACCTTAGGATTATATTTTTCATTAAAATAAAACGTCGAAGTTTCTCTTGTTCTCGCTTTATCCACTTCATTAAAATATTTTTCTGGATTCCAGTTTTCTGGGTCATTTGCATAATCATCTATGGCATGTCTATATGCATGAACAATGTTTGCAACATAAAATTCTGTTTTAAGTCTGCCTTCTATTTTTAGACTATCTACACCAATATCAAACAATGTAGGAATATCTTTTATTAAACATAAATCTTTTGATGAAAATATATATGTTCCTTGTTCATCATATTCAACAGGCATCATTTCGCCTGGTTTATTAATTTCTTCTGCATAAAGATTATATGCCCATCTGCAAGGTTGAGCACAATCACCATGATTTGCACTACGTCCAGCCATATAATCACTCATGTAACATCTACCTGAATAACTATAACAGATTGCACCATGTACAAACATTTCTATTGTTAATCCATTAGGTTTATTTTTTGTTATATATTTAATTTCATCTTTACTTAGTTCACGAGCTAAAATAACTCTGCTAGCACCATTTTTATACCAGAAATTACAAGTGTTTAAATCTGTAACATTTGCCTGTGTACTTATGTGTATCTCTGTGTTTGGTGCATACTCTTTAACTACTTCTAATACGCCACCATTTGAAACTATTATTCCATCAACACCAATTTTTTCTAAATACCCGGCTTCTTCCTTTATAAGTTCAAATTCATCATCTCTTGCATATATATTCATTGCAACATAAACTTTTTTATTAAGTGAATGTGCAAGCTTGACTGTATTAATTAAGTCATCAAACTCCATAGAAGTTCTTGTTCTAAGAGATAATTTATTTGTTCCTGCATATACTGCATCTGCTCCATATAAAAAGGCTATCTTTGCTTTTTCAAAAGTTCCAGCTGGTGCAAGTAATTCTGGTTTGTTCACTTTTTATTCCTCCTTAATTTTAACTTTACTAATTATTAATCCATCGCCTATTTCTAAAAGTTGAGATTCTAAGTTAGGATTTTTCATCACTAAATCTATAAAATCTCTTAATTTAGTTACTGCAGTTCTTTGTTTATGTTTATTGTAATCACTCATTACCATACCTTTATATAAGACATTGTCAGCAAGTATTAACCCACCTTTTTTGCAAAGCCTCAATGCGTGTTCAAAAAACTCCACATATTTTCCTTTAGATGCATCAATAAATATAAGATCATATTGTTCATTTAAATATGGTAATATATCCAGTGCATCACCTTCAAGTACTCTTATCTTATCCTTCACTCCAACTTTTTCTATGTTTTTAAGTGCCTGTTCTACGCGAAGGCTTTCTATTTCTATAGTGTCAATTCTTCCATTTTCTGCTAAATATTTTGAAAAAGATATAGCTGAATAACCAATTGCTGTTCCAATCTCAAGTATTCTCTCAGGCTTTAAGTCTTTTATAATATTTAGTATGTAATCCAATGTATCATCAAGTAAAATAGGTATTTTATTATCTCTTCCATATTTTTCTACTTCTTCTAAATATTCATAATTAGCCATAATTAGCCTCCTACTTCATTTTGGATTATATCATAATTTATAAAACAAAAATAGCCTTTTTATAAAACATCTTTTCCTAAAAAACACTATTTAAGGACGAATCAAACTCATAAAAATTTTTGTAATTTTATGATTTATCTCCGTCCTCAAATAATACTTTTTATTTAGTTCCAAATATTCTATCACCAGCATCTCCAAGTCCTGGTACAATATATCCAATTTCATTCAGATGTTTATCTATTGTTGCAGTATAAACTTGTACATCTGGATGTTCTCTTTTTACACGTTCTAATCCTTCTGGGGCTGCAATAATTGATAAAAACTTTATATTTTTAACCTCTTCTTTTTTTATCATAGATATTGCATCTGTTGCACTTCCACCAGTTGCAAGCATTGGATCTAGTAGCAATACTGTTCTATTTTTTATATCTTTTGGTACTTTGTAATAATATCTAACTGGTTCTAGTGTTTCTTCATTTCTATATAATCCTATATGCCCTATTTTGGCATTTGGTATTACCCTAATAACTCCATTTGCCATTATTAAACCTGCTCTTAATATTGGTATGAATGCATAGTTATCTTCTTCAAGTCTTCCGAGTTACCATTTTTTCCATTGGTGTCTCTATTTCCACCTCTTCTAATTTAGCATCTTTCATTGCCTCATAGCAAATAAACATAGATATTTCTTCTGCTATCTCCCTAAATTCTTTTGTTCCCGTCTTTTTATCCCTTAAAATAGATAGTTTGTGTTCAATTAGTGGGTGTTTAAGTACGATTGGTTCCATAAAATACCTCCTTATTTTTTTCCTACAAAAAGGATGGTGAAAAAAAACACCATCCCTAATATATTCTTATGTAATTTTCCTATACTTATTACAAATTCTATCTCCGCCTGAATATCTCATCCAAATTTCTCCTTTTTCTATTTCTCTAGCTAATAAGGATTTTATCACTAAAAATAATTTTAGTAAATACCACTTTAATATAAATTTTCATCATGATATACTTGTTTTTGAAGTAAACCCTATGATTTTAACTGCAAATGGTTAATATATACATCATATAATTAATAAAAGAAAAAATGGAGAAAAAATAGTATGAATGATTATTATGATAATTTAAATGATGAAATTAAAGAATATTTTAAAATATTATCACCGGAATTTCCCGTATGGTTATTGGAATATATAAACACTCCCGAAATGAAACGTATATCTAAAATAAGCATGTGTTGTGGTACAGATTATTCTAAATGTTTTGATATAAAGTACTTTTACTCTAATCTAGAGCACAGTATTGGAGTGGCTCTTATTATTTGGAACTTTACTCATAATAAAAAGCAAACATTATCAGGACTATTTCATGATATCGCAACTCCCGTTTTTAAACATTGTATCGATTTTATGAATGGAGATTCTGAAAATCAAGAATCAACTGAAGAACGAACTAGCGAGATAATAAGAAACTCAAAAAGTATTATGAGATTACTTGATAGAGATGGTATTTTATTAGAAGAAGTTGATGATTATAAAAAATACCCAATTGCTGACAATGCTACCCCAAAACTTTCTGCAGATAGATTTGAATATACTTTTTCAAGTGGCTTAACTTTTCATAGAGTTTGGGAATTAGATATGATAAGAAAAATATATAATGACATAATTATCGTAAAAAATGAAAATGATATTGATGAATTAGGATTTAAAAGTAAAGACATCTGCGAAGAATATATTAATACTATTTCTAAGTTGTGGCCTGAATGGGTAAGCGATAAAGACAGGACAGTTATGCAGTTTCTCGCAGACATGTGTAAATCTATGCATCATGCAGGTTTTCTATCTATTGATGATTTATATACTCTATCTGAAGAAGAAGTAATAAATAAAATATCTACATGTAATGATACATATTTATCTAGCGCATTTAAGATATTTCAAGAAACAACTAAAGTTTATAAAACTAATGACTTTGTTGAAGATAAGTATTGCGTATGCGTTAATGGTAAAACCAGATATATTAATCCTCTAGTAAATTTAGATAATAATCCAGCTAGAATTAATGAATTATCTCAAAAAGCAAATACAGCTATAAGAAATTATTTGAATCTGCCAAAGGGTGGATATTATACATATTTTGATTTTAATTTTGTACCATATGATAAAAAATAGTGAGGAAAAATTATATGAAAAAAAGGCAAGAAGTTTATGATCTATATTGGTATTTTGCTTGTGAAAGACAAAATATCTTTATAAAAAAATTAAATAATGAACCACCACCATGGACTCTAGACAAAATATTGCAAGAATATAAATTTTGTAATAGTTATCGCGTTAATGATAGAGTTAGTCAATATCTCCTTAAAAATGTAATATATAATGGAAAAGATTATTCAAGCGAAGATATTTTATTTAGAATATTACTATTTAAGTTGTTTAATAAAGAATCAACATGGGATCTTTTAATAAAACATTTTCAAGATATTACATTGAAAACATTTAAAGTAAATGAATTTTCAAATGTATTAGAAAGTGCAATATCAAATGGTATTAAAATATATAACGATGCTTATATAAGTTGTGCAAACAAAGCTTTTGGATATGACAGGAAACATGATAATCACTTAGCTCTTTTAAATAAAATGTTTATACAAGATAAAATGCAAGATAAAATAATTAAGAGTACTTCTATGAAAGAGGCTTTTGATATTATAAAATCATATCCTCTAATTGGTAATTTTATGGCATATCAATTAGTAACAGATATAAATTATAGTAATGTTGTTGACTGGCAAGAAAGTGAATTCACAATAGCTGGGCCAGGATCTTTACGTGGTATAAAAAAGTGTTTTATAGATAAAGGTAATTTAAGTAACGAAGATGTTATTAGATATATGTATGAACATCAAGATGAGGAATTTAAGAGATTAAATTTACATTTTACAAGAATCGGAAATAGACCATTGCAATTAATTGATTGTCAAAATATTTTTTGTGAATTAGATAAGTATTGTAGACAAGCTTTACCCGATCTAAAATCAAACAGAACAAAAATAAAGAAAAAATATATTCAAAAGAAAAATACAATTTTCTATATGTATCCA
>CAZNFG010000010.1:25590-37164 GCA_964572605.1 uncultured Eubacteriales bacterium | reverse complement strand
CTGCTGAAGCTGTTGGTCCTTGAGCCGCACCATTATATGTAAATGTTGTACCTCCCCACTCTACTGCTATTGATTTTTTTGCTATTGTGAAGTTAGAACTTGTATTTGTTAACGTATAATTATTTATACTTCCTTGTCCTCCTGTTACACTTACCATACTTGCAGTGGAAGTATAACTTCCTACGTTTATTTCTTTTGTGGCTGTTATATTAACCGTTTCTCCAGTAACTCCACTCTCTGCTGAAGCTGTTGGTCCTTGAGCTGTACCATTATATGTGAATGTTGTACCATTCCACACTACTGCTATTGATTTTTTTGCTATTGTGAAGTTAGAAGTTATGTTTGTTAATGTATAATTATTTGCACTTCCTTGTCCTCCTGTTACACTTCCTATACTTGCAGTTGCTGTATAATCATCTACATTAACTTGTTCTCCAGTAACTGACAGATTAATCGTTTCACCAGTTACTCCGCTTGATACAGTTGCTGTCGGCTTTTGTGATCCACCATTATATATAAAACTTGTATTTGTCCAA
This sequence comes from uncultured Eubacteriales bacterium, assembly GCA_964572605.1. Classification (GTDB taxonomy): domain Bacteria; phylum Bacillota; class Clostridia; order TANB77; family UBA1234; genus UBA1234. The sequence goes on along the minus strand of CAZNFG010000010.1, from coordinate 36,628 downwards.
GTAGTACTTATACTTTTCTTTGCGATACTCCAATTTATACTCACATCAGCTGTTGTTCCATCTGACCATTTATATCCAGCACTTATTTTTGCAGTTGCAGTATATGATCCAGCACCTATTGCACTTGTTGTATCACTTAATGTATATCCTGTTCCACCTGATACTCCAGTTTGACTACTTCCATTATACGTAAGGCCAGAAACTGCTGATGGTTTTGCTATTGGAGTACGTGAGTCATAACCGCAAACATCACAAGCATAATTACTATCATTATCATAATGATTTTCCGTTTCTATATAAGTACATCCAGATATAGTACAAGGTTTTTTATGTGTTGTTGAATTATTTTGTTGCCAGCTCCCCATTGAATGACTTCCATATCCATTTGTTGCGCCACATACACACGTTTTAAGATTCTGGCAGTTTCCTGCAGAATAACTGTGCGAATGACACGGAGAATGATTTTTTGCTCCGCAAGAACATTGGTTACCATTATAGCAGCAAGCTACATTATAATTGTGCGAATGACATGAAGAATGATTTTTTGCTCCGCAAGAACATTGGTTACCGTTAGCACAGCAAGCTATATTATAATTGTGAGTATGGCATTCATGAGCATAATAGTCTTTACAACAACATCTATATACTTCTCCACAATTTGTGCAAGCTATTCTTGGATAACATTGAATCAATGAAGCATCCTTGTGCTCATAGTGATATCTTGTATCTGTACTTGTACATCCACTACATTTACCCTTTCCATAGTAATACCCACAAATCTTACAACCGGTTGGATATCTATAGTCGTTAGCCCCACATATACATGCATTTTTCACACTGGGTATCATAATTATAAAAAACAAAAATGCAAACAGTATTTTAAAAATATTTTTCTTTCGTATAATAAGCATAACCAACATTCTCCCTCCATAATTTGGGCATATCTTTTATGCCCATTCGCAATTTATTTTTATTCACATAATAGTATTATTTTTATTTGTAAATTGCTTACTTCTAGGTCACTTATATCTTATATTAAGTATATCATTTTTGCCTTCACGGTCAAAGGATTTATGAATATTTTTATTAATTTTTATATGATTGCAAAAACCCGTGCTTCCGTATATAATAGCCTTTGAAAGGGAGTTTTTTATGCTTGATTTTTGTAATTTATGTGAGTTTAAATGTAATGTTAATAGATATTTTTCACTAGGTAAGTGTAAATGTGGTAGTAGTTTAAAGGTTGCACTAGCTTCTGTTCATAAATGGGAAGAGCCTTGCATAAGCGGTGTAAACGGCTCTGGCACTGTGTTTTTCTCTGGTTGTAACTTAAATTGTATCTTCTGTCAGAATCACAATATTTCTAAAAATAACTTTGGAAAAGAAATATCTTCTGAGAGACTTGCAGAAATTTTTATAGAACTTCAAAATAAAAAAGTTCACAATATAAACCTAGTATCCCCCACTCCGTATGTTTACGGGATAATCGAAGCAATAAAAATCGCAAAAAATAATGGGCTTATTATTCCCATTGTTTATAACACTAATTCATATGAAACTGTTGAGACGATAAAATTACTAAAAGATTATATAGATATTTATTTACCTGATATAAAATATTTTAATGATGATACAGCAATAAAATACTCTGGTGCACCAAATTATTTTAAGATCGCAACTTCTGCAATTTTAGAAATGATATCTAATGTTGGAAATCCTATATTTGACGAAAATGGAATCATGAAAAAAGGTGTAATTGTTAGACATTTATGTCTGCCAAATCATTTAATAGAGACGAAGAAAATAGTCGAATGGATTAATAGTAACATATCAGATAATGTATATGTAAGTTTGATGGCTCAGTATTTTCCTACATATAAGGCAAAAGATTTTAAAGATATTTCAAGAAAACTATCTAAAAAAGAATATAAATATTTATTAGAATTTGCTTCAACTATTAAAAATGGTTATATTCAAGATTTAGAAGATTTTGAAGAAGAATATGTTCCAAACTTTAATTTAGAAGGGGTATAACCCCTTCTAAAAATTTGTTTATATTAAAATTATCCCATAGAATTTTCCATCATTCTATATGCCTCTTCAAAAATATTTGTTATTTCTTTTATCTCACTCTTGCACAATTCATACCATTCCATCTCTTTTTCAAGAGCTTTTTGTTTTACAATTAATAAATTAGCATTTGTGCTCATATCATAACCTGGATCTAGTTCAAATTTGTTAAGCTTCTTTTCTAACTTTCTATTTAGTCCTTGATCATATATTTGTTTATATATTTTCTCTAATTCGTGTAATATTTCTAAGTTGTTTTCATAGTGCATTAAATTTTTTTCGTGTGCTTTTAACTTATCTTTCAAATCATCTAAGACAACCATTAGTAAATATACAAAATATTTTATTGCCATCTTTCCTGCCTTTACATCACCATTCATCATTTTTAATGCTTCACTTTGCTTATATCCATCTTTATATTGTCTTCTTTTTGTTAATGCATCATATACATCTGCAACTTTTATTAATTGTGCTTCTTGTGGGATTTCATCACCTTTTAATCCATCAGGATATCCTGTTCCATCCAAGTTTTCATGATGTGCTCTCACGCATACAGCATAGCCTTTAAAGTTTTTATACTCCATACACATCTCATATCCATATACAGTATGTTTTTTCATTTCTTCGTATTCTTCATCTGTTAGTTTTGCTTGTTTTTGCAATATCTCAGGAGGAATCTTTATTTTTCCTATATCATGAAGATACGCTATAAGCACATGTTTTTTATGTTCCGCATATGGCATTTGCATCTTTTGGCATATTGCAGAAGTTGTCATTGCAACACCTTTTACATGAGCATCTGTAAAAATATCTAATCCTTTAAGTACTGACATTTCTAGCTTTATTTCATTATCCATTTCTTTTTCGTTTATTCTTGTGCTCGACAGTAGGTCAATCTCGTTAAAGCGTTTCATTACTAGTCCTCCTCAATTTATATTATTTGATATTTTCGTTCACTTAAATTAAATTCAATATATTTATTATTTATTTTTATTATTAAATTATACATCGCATGTTTTAAATTTCCTTCTAAATGTTCTACAAAATTGATCATTTCATTTAAAAACCCATCTAAATTAGCTATTTCTTCAAAATATTCAGGACTTGTTATGTCGGCATATATAATATTGTTATCACATTCTTCATAATCGTCTATTTGTTTTCTAATTTTTTCAAATATCTTATTTTTTATCATAATTTGATATTCTTGGTTTAATTTAGGTAATACTTTAGGAGATATATATAATTTACCTTTGTCTGTATAAAGTTCAATCTTGTCTGCGAATCTTCTATGTTCTAAATATCCTTCCGCATATTCTGGCGGTATTTTATATTCTTTAAGTTCCTTCTCCATTTTTTGTATTGCCCAATCATAACCAACATATATCTTTGTTACCTCAACACCAATTACTTTATTTTCTTTCTTTATTATAAAATCTGGTTTCTCAGTTTTTATTATTTCACCTGATTTTATTTTTAATTTATTTAATAATTCAAATAAACTTATAAATTCCTTTACTTCTTTTTCTAACTCTTTGTTTTTTTCAATTTCTTTTTCTATTTTTTCGTTCCATATTTCAACGTCATTTTTTTCTGCATCTATAGCCGTTACTTTTAAGGTAAAAACATTTAAGTTCAATACTTTTTCATCTATATGTATTTTAACATAAGCATCCTCTATACTTCCTCTGTGCCTATGCAATTCTATAATATCTTCTATCGAATTCATCATATTTTTCTTCCTTTATCACTATTGAATTTCATACTACTTTAATATATAATACATGTTAGCTTGATGTTGATATATTAACATTATCTATGATTAGTATATTAGATTTTCAAGTATTATTCAAGATTGATATTACAAAAAAGAAAGGATGATTTTTATGTCTTTTATGAATGAATTTGAACGTGACAAGATTTATGCAGAAATGGAAGGAAAACACCGTTCTAGCTCTACTCGGTTTTGGAAAATTTTTCTTGTTATTATTAATACTTTCTATTGGATTTGCAAGTGGCAGTATTTATTCTGCTTTTATGCAAAATAGTAAAGTAACAAATAAATATTTTGAAGTTAATCCTTCAGATGCTAATCTAGCAGCAAATAATCCAAGTGCTTTATATACCCCTATTTCACTTGCTAGTGTAGTTAATAAAACTGCTGACTCAGTAGTTGAAATAACACAGTATACATCAAATACAAACCCATTTTATTCATCATCAGAATATACTTCTACAGGAAATGGCAGCGGAGTAATTATTTCAAACGATGGTTACATTATAACAAATAATCATGTAATATCTGGTGCTTCGAAAATTATTGTAAGATTGAGAAGTGGTGATGAATTTGAAGCTAAACTAATCGGAAAAGATTCAAAAACAGATATTGCTATTGTTAAAATAGAAGCTTCAAATTTAACCTCTGCTGTGATTGGTGATTCTTCTAAGACTTTAGTTGGAGATTTCGTGCTAGCAATAGGAAATCCTCTTGGTAAACTTGGCGGAACAGTTACTTATGGTTATGTAAGTGCTCTTGAGAGAGAAATAGTTATAGATAATAGCACGGTAAATCTAATGCAATTTGATGCTGCTGTAAACCCTGGAAACTCAGGTGGTGGTTTGTTTAATACTAATGGTGAATTAATTGGAATCGTATCTGCAAAATCTATTGGTTATGATGTAGAAGGTTTGGGCTTCGGAATTCCTGTTAATGATATTAAAACTGTTATTGATGACTTACTTACTCATGGTTATGCAAAAAATAGAGCTTATCTTGGTATAGAATTGTCGGATTCCGCTTCTGCATTAAATAACTTTAACCCTTATGGTGGAAGTCTGTTTGATTATTTCTACCAACAAATACAATATGGTGCTCGTGTAGAAAAAGTAGTTGAAAACTCTCCCGCATCAAAAGTTGATATTAAAGTAGGCGATATAATAATCTCAATTGGTGGAAAAGTTGTTTCTTCAGCTTCTGCTGCTAGCGCTGAAGTTCTTTACTATAATGTTGGTGATGAAGTTGAAATTGGATTAATACGAGAAGGACATACTAAAACAGTAAAAGTTGTACTTGGTGAATATTCTGGTCAATAATTTATATAATTTATAAAAACCTCCTCTTTTGGACATATAAAGAGGAGGTTTTTATTGAACTTTATGTAAACTTATGGTATAATATTACATGTTAACTATATATTATGAAAGGAAGGAATAACGGCATGAAACGGAATAAGTTGACTAGTATTTTGCTTATCGTGTTGATCTCCTGTGTTCTGATTCGCCTACTGCCGACCGAGTCGTTGCTTAAAACAATTGAGCAATGGATTACTGTTGATACTCTCCCCGTAGAGGAACCAACAAAAACGGCTGAACCGAAACCCGAATCAACTCTTCAACCAACTCTTGAACCGACACCTGAGCTAACACCTGAACCGACATCTGAACCAACTCCTGAGCCAGCATTCGAACCGACACCAGAACCGACATCTGAAACAACTCCTGAGCCGATTCCGGAAGTTCCAAACCTAGAGATCCACCAGATAAATGTAGGGTGTGCAAGCGCATATCTTATCCGCTGTGGGGAAGTTTCCATCTTTATTGATGGAGGTGAATCAAATAACCGTAACAAGGTTTTGAATTACATTGCAAGTAAAGGTGTAGGAAATATAAACACCTACATCGCAACACATTATCATGATGATCATGTAGATAATATGGTTGCAATCTGCAATGAATTCTCAGTCGATCAAATCATGGCTGTTACGGATTCACTACCCGCCAAGTATACTCCCGATTGTGATTTTACCTACATTCAAATGGTAAATGGTAGGTCATACGACTTCGGGAATTTCCAAATTCTGTGCGTTGGTCCCTACAAGTTCAGCAATGGGACCAGCAACTATGACTCGTTAAACTTTATATTAAAGTATAAGAGTCAATCCTTCTTCTTCACTGGAGATTATTGCTTCAGTGTACAATTAATTGACGACTATGAAAATGAACTCCGCGATATAACTCTCTTACAATTTCCACACCATGGATTGAAATGTGGAGACTTTTACATTACAAAGGAAGCTCTACAAGTCATAAGTCCTGAGATTATTCTCGTAGCGGCAAATTCATCTGGTAATACAGAACGGTTTGCCAAAGAAGCTGGTGTAAATGCCAAATTTTATAATAACAAAAGCGGAAACATTGTTATTATTTCAGATGGCATTGATACAACAGTTATTACAGAAAAATAATAATAAAGCCCCCTATTTTGCTTTAGAGCAAATAGGGGGCTTTATTATTAAACAGCTTCACTTTCTTCTATTGCCTTTTTTCTGTTGGTTTTCCTTGTTTTTTCTTTTTTCTTAAGTAGTATCATATCTAATGTCTTAATAAAATCTTCTATAAGTATTACTTTTATTGTTGGTACTTTTCCTCTTATATATTCTTCCATTGCTTGTTTTAGAAGTCTTAAATTTCTTTCCTCATTCGATATATCTTTTACTTTTTGATATCTACTTTCTACTAAATCTTTTACAAGCACTATATCTTCATTGTTAAGTAATAATATTCTTTCAAACAAAGTATTCATATTGTAGTATTTCATTATAGGTATATCTAAGTAATTATCTGCAAATTCTTCCGCCATTTTATCTACATTGTCCGGAATCATTTCAAGCAATTTTTTTGCTGTTTCTATATATTCTTTTTCTTTTGTTTGAAGGTTTAAATTGTTAAAATGTTCAAATATATAATTTATATTGTCATCTGGATCTATTAAATTTGTACCAGACATATATGCATCTATATCTTTGCAGTACTGAGATTTTGAAGCTGCCATATTCATTCCATTTACAAAAGTTAGTTTTAGATATTCTTGATCAATATCTACTAATCCTTTTTGAATAAAAAAATTAAATATTATATATAGCTTAAAACATTCTGCAAGTTGTAGCTTACCTGCTTTGACATCTTCTAATGTTTCTGATACTACTTTATTAAATTCTTTGTCTTCTATTTTCCAATAGTCCTCTGTAAGTAATCTCTTATAGCTAGATATGTTTGCTCTATCTTCCTGATGTACAATGGTTTCCATATCTTCTTTAAAAGTCTTCATATCGAATATTCTTGTTCTAACATATTTCTCAACAAATTTAAAAAATCTATAATCTGTTTTAAATGTAAAGTAATAGTTATTATCAAACTCTTTTATATAAAATTGTCTATTATCTTTTAAAACTTTTGATGCAACAAGAATTGTTTTATATTCTTCTAAAGAATTAATATCCTTTAATTTATCCTTTGTAACCTTACCAGCTTTAATTTCAAATGAAATTGCAATGGTAAAAATTAATAAAGATTTTAATACTATATCATTTGTGTTTGGATAATATTTCTGAGTTATTTCAAATATTTTTTGAAAATCATTTAACGCATGTTTTAGTATTCTTAAATTTCTTGTTCCGCTTCTGTTAAATGTTTGTGTTATTATTGTTGAATTTTTACGCAAAAATTGTATAAGTGCTGGATTGCTTTCATAGCGCATCAACACTCCATTTATTATATATGCGAACTCTGGTATATATTCAAAAGTCTCACCTATTAATTTCTCTTTAATTCTTTCATAATCATTTGCTTTATCAAAAATATGTTCAATCTTGTCTTCGATAAGTTCAACCATTGGCTTATCTTCTTGGTCTTCATTGCTATTTTCTCTATTATCATTATCATTTAATTCTGGTTTTATTTTTCCTTCATTATTTAAAATATATGTTGCAATAAATGTTTTCATTTCAACATTTGTGCTTTTTAATTTTTTTGATAATTCTTTTTCATTACAAATAATTATTGTTTTTATATGGTCATGTTCAACGAAATTATTTATATATCCTAAAACGTCTATAACATCTACATTTGCTCTTTCTAGGTCATCAAAGCATAACACTTTATCGTCGATATCAAAAAACTTTGAATAATCTATTCTATCATTTACCTGCATAAAACCAAATGAGTTAGCCATATCTATTCCTGTCTTTACGTATTCAGGTATACTAGACATATTTCTTGTTTCTAAAACTTTCTTAATTGATTTATTTAAATTTGGATTCATTTCTATAAATATTTTTTTGCTAATGTCATCTAAATTTGAAATACCATAAAGCGACATATATATTGTTCTATATGTCTTTCCATTGATTTCTGTACTTTCGATTTTACTTTTTACCTTATTATTCCAAAAGTATGTTTTTCCACTGCCCCATTCGCCGTTAATCATTATAGCATGATCTGTATATGATTTTCTTATATAATCTAATATGCTTTCAACTAATTCATCCACAGCTATTTCGGCTCCTTTCTTTCCCACTAAAACCGTACAAAATAGTCACCGCAATCACTGACCTTGCTCCTGCTCTTTTAAGCATTCTTGCACATTCATTAAGTGTTGCTCCCGTAGTGTAAATGTCGTCCATAAGTATAATTGACTTGCCAAGTATTCTCTCCGTTTCTACTACTTCATAAACTCCGTGTACATTTTTAGTTCTTTCTATTCTTGATAGACCACTTTGTCTAATATTATCTTTTATCTTTAGTAGTAATCTTGCATCCATTTTTATGTTAGTGTTTTTTGAGGTATACCTTGCAATATACTCAGTTTGATTATATCCTCTTTCAAAAAGTCTTTTCTTTGAAATTGGAACAGGAATTATTATGTCTGCAACAATATTGTGCTCCAAAAGCTTCATTGCTGTTATTTCGCCAAAACTTTTTGCAACACATCTGTCATTTTTAAACTTGAGATTAGACATTTTTCTCTTTAATACACCCTTATATTGAAAAAGTCCTATATACTTATCATAATATATTGTCTTCTTTACGGGAATATTAATTACACCTCTATAATATTTTAATATACTTATGCACTTTTCACAAGTACATCTTTGATTAATTTTTCTTCCACAAAATCCGCAATGATTAGGGAAAATAAAGTTTAACAGGTTTTCTATCATTTAGCCTCCGTATTATGTAATCTAAGTATAAAAAAGGAGAAAAACATTTTTGTTTTCCCCCATTTTTTTAAAATTCTATTGTTTTTATTATCTTGTCGAATAATCTTGTACCAATTTCATTCATGGAAATCTCGTCTCCCATAAATATAAATTTATATAGGTTATTTCCAACGATAACATATAATGAATCTATTAATTGTTCTTCATTTTTTATTCTAAATCTTACTGCATCATTGTTCATAACCGAAAGTACTGTTGTATCTACAACCTCACCATCTTTTTTTGCTAACTGTCTAAGTAGACTTTTCACTTCATTAAAAGTATATTTATCCATATCTGATATTGTTGTTACTTGTATAAACATATTAAAAAATGAATCTTCTGCATTTATTATGCCAGTATTATATGAATCGTCCACAGAAACATATTTTTCTAAATAAGTAAATTTAAGAGATAGTTTTTGGTTTTTATATACTATTTTTTCTATATCTTTAACATTTTCATTTTCGAATAGCTCCATTGTCGACAATACATTATCTACTAAATTTTTGCTTTCAATATTAAAGAAGATTATTGTATAAACAATATTATCTCTTTTTATTACTATCATTTGTGACTTATCATTATCATCTAAAAGTACATAATTAGCATTAGAAATTTCCCTTTCTTCACTAATTCTAAATAGATTATCATATTTTTTTGCTTTTTCTTTTGCTATTGTATCTACTCTTTTTAAATAATATTCATCATTTTTTTGTATATCTATTACTATTAGATCTTTTTTACTAAAATCTATCTTAGCACCATCGTCAGATACAGTTCCTGTAGAAGGTATTGCAAATTTTATTCCATATTCATAGTTTTCATAAAACTTTCCAACGAATTCTTGTTCTTCAAATAATTTATATTTTTTGCCAGACATCTTGATGCTTTCTTCCAAGTCAGCTATATCTGTTACTAAAATTAAATTATTCTTTACTTCGACATTGTTTATTTTTAATGTAGATACTATTCCTCCTGAAATTATTAAGTCTCCATTTATTGTTAGACTATTTAGTACCACGTTATTATCAAATACCAAAGCTGTGCCTTTCATTGTGCCTTCATAAACATTTGATGTCAATATATTAGGAATAATTCTATTAATTATAGTTATTGCTTCTGCTCTAGTAATATTTGCTCTAGGTTTTAATAAATTACCCTCATAACCATCTATGTATCCATATTTCGCAAATGAAATAATTGCACTTTCTGCCCATGGCGATATTTCTTCTCTGTCTCCATAGTTTGGAATAATACTTGCAAGATTTTGAATTTTAAAAGCTCTTGCTAAAACAACTACTGCTTCTTCTCTTGTTATTTTATCATTAGGGCGGACATATCCATCTTGATCTCCCTGCATTATTTGAGCTTTTATTATTCTTCTAATCTCATCTGCATACCAATCGTCTCTTGTTATATCAGGAACATACCTTTCAGATTCATCTTTTAATCCCAACAACTTATCTATAACAATCGCAAATTCTGCTCTAGTCATATAATCATCAGGCTTAAAAACGCCACCATGATATCCACTCAAGACTCGGGCATCAGACATTTTGCTTATTGTCTGCTCTGCCCAATGGCCCTCCACATCAGTAAACGCCATTACCTGTGGTGATATACTTATTAATAATATTAATATTGTAAAAAAGCATATCTTCCTCATTTTTACCCCCTATACTTACATCTTAAAAATTTCCATATACTTATTCATTTTAAACTTTAATCCTGTATTTCTTTTCTTTATTTCTACATTATCTATCATTTTATTTATGCAATATTCTTTGCCAAGTATAATCAACAATTCTTTTGCTCTTGTAACACCAGTATATAAAAGATTTCTTGTATATAGCATTGGTGGTCCATTCGTTATAATCATTATTACTACTTTAAATTCGCTTCCCTGACTTTTATGTACAGTTATTGCA